>NZ_JASTWJ010000001.1:7987763-8715527 GCF_030499515.1 Streptomyces sp. DT2A-34
GCCACATGCCGGTCTCGCGAACCTGCTTCGCGCGCGGCCAGCGCCCGCAGCCCGTCCGCGCTGAGCAGCCAGTCGAGTACCTCCACGCTGGCGTCGTGGCAGCGCACGGGCAGGCCCTGGTCCCGCAGCGTTCCGGCGAGGAGCGGTACGGCGAGGTGCGGAGCGTAGGCGTTCCACAGCGGGGGGTTGATCAAGAGTGTGAACCGCTGGTTCATTGTCGGCCCCTCCTGGTTCGGCCCCTCCTGGTTCGGCCCGGAGGTCGGTAGCCCTGGGTGCGCGGGGGAACGGCATGCCCCGGCCGATGAGAGCCGGGGCACACCGCGGCTGAGGCAGTCGTCAGATCGCCTGGTCGTCCGCCTCGTCGTCGATCCGGAAGCCCGCACGCATCGACGGCATCAGCGCGTACTGCGCGGCGGAACGGATCTCGGGCTGGACGGTCTCAACCGCCGGGGCGTCGAAGGACGTCTCGCGCAGCCTGCTCCTGAGCCGGCCCAGCAGCTCTTCCCTCTCCATCGCATTCACCTCCCCTCATCGGTTGGAGTACTGCAACGGCGACCCGGACACGGCACCCGGCCGCGACCGGGTCATGCGGCCGTTCGCGAACCGGCCGCAGCCCTGGTGACGAGGCCCTTCTCCGCCAGCGCGGTCAGTGCCTCGACGACGGCCGCCTCGCTCTGCTCGGGCGGTGTGCCGTCCGGTACCGCCTGCCGGAACTCCTCGAGAATCCCCGTGCCGGAGCGGCCGTCGCACAGTTCGAACAGGAGCCAGGAGCGGGCGTCGAGATAGTGGATGTCGGGGTGGGCGGGCGTGTAGACGAGGAGGCTGCCCCACTCGGGCACCTCGCGCAGCCGCAGGTCAGCTGTCCTCAGGAAGGAGTCGTGCAGGGAGAAGCCGGACATCGATGCCCCTGTTGGTCGTGGTGCAGTACGGATCGGGCGCGTCCCAGTCGCCGGTGAACGCATACGCCGTGGACCGGCAGCCGCCGGCCGAGCCCTGCGTCGAGGCGCACTCGGGACAGTGGTCCTCGACCTCGCGTGAGCGCAGCCGCACGAACAGCGGGTGCTGCCAGGTCTTGAGGAAGGGCGTCTCAAGTACGTTGCCGAAGTCCGCGAAGTCACGGAGATAGGAGCAGCCGACGGACCGCCCGCGGGCGTCCACGCCCGACGCCTGCCAGCAGCAGTTCGCGTCACGCGGGTGCCAGGACCGCATGAGATGGACGCCGTCGGGGGCTGTGACCCCCTCGAGGGCGGCCATCTGCTCCGGCAGGGACAAGGCCATCTCCGCCCAGTACCGCTTGGCCCTGCCCAGGGGATACAGCCGCAGAATGCCCACGCGTCGCACACCGGCCGCCGCCGCGAGATCGACGAACTCCTGTATCTCGCCGGCATTCCGCTTGGTCATGATCATGAGCGCGAGCGTTTCGAATCCGGCGGCCAGCGAGACCTTCAGGCCGTTCAGGGTCTTCTCGAACGCCCCGGGCTCACCGACGTGCCAGTCGTGTGTCCGCGCGGTCGCGCCCATGAAGTCGACGCACAGATTGCGGATCCCGGCGGCTTTGATCCGATCCGCCATCGGCTCGTCGAGCAGGGTGCCGTTGGTCCGGAGGCGGACGAGCATTCTCGGCGAGGCGTGCGCCAGAATGTCCAGCACGTCCGGGCGCTGGAGCGGTTCGCCGCCTTCCACCAGGAGTTCGATGACACCCGAGTCCGCCATGTCGTCGAGCACCGCGTGGAACTGCTCCAGCGTCACCTCATCGGGCTGAGGGTCCGGTGTGCAGTCGCCGTAACACTGTTTGCACTTCAGATTGCAGGTCGCTGTCACCTGAAGCCACGATTTCACCGGGCGGTGCAACTCGAGTTTCGGCACGGCCGCACCACCGACAGTCGCCTCGGTCATAACACTCCCTGTTTCTGTGGCTGCTTCGCGCTCACCACCGGACATGCCTCGATCTGTCGCAGCCGCGCGGTCAGCCACTCGACGAACCTGACCCCGGCAGGCCCCGACTCGGCGGGAACGCCGGCCACGGCCGCCAGCAGAAAACGGGCACGACCGGCCGAGCCGGCCCGGCCGGTGGCCGCGTCGACTCCCTGCGCGAGCGGCTGCGGCCGATGCTCCAACGCCGTGTAGAAGGCGGCCAGATGGACATAGACATGGGCGGCGGCAAGCGCCCGGTCGAAGCTCCACTCGGCGTTCTCGTGCCACGGCGGACGGATCACCGCCGCCTTCTCCGCGTCGTATGCGGCGCGGTAGATCGGATGCACGAGTTGGATGTCGTAGAGCTTTTGGTGCACGCACTCGTGCAGGACCGCCTCCGCGGTGCGCGGCACGTCGTCGAGGGCGCAGCGATTGATGAAGACGGCTCGCGGAACCCTCCGGTCGGAGGCGCTCTCGAAGGCGCCAGGTCCCTCGACCACCCCGACGAAGGCCAGATGCGAGAGCACGGACAGCGTCGTCCGGGGAAGCACCGCGCCGAGCAGCCGCACGGCCTCGGAGACGACTTCCGCTTCGCGAGAGGTCGCCGGGACCGTCCCGTACCGGCTGTCGGGTTCGGTCAGTCCCGCTCGGAAGATCCTCTGGAACTGAGCGGTCCAGGCATCGCCGTCATCGATACGGGACAGCACGCGCACCGTGCGTCCGCCCGGCACGCCCAGTTGGGTGAAGCGTGCGTCCGCCCGGCTGGAATCGGGACCTGGCGGCGCGACGAGATCGGTGCGGGAGAGGAAATCGGCGGTCGCGTCGGCCCGCGGATCGCGCTCGCGCATGCGGTGCAGGAAAAGTTCGAGCTCGCGTCGGAAGACGGTGGGTCACCGCTGATGAAGCACACATCACTGCAGCAGTGCTTCGGACTTGATGGCCAGTCGCTTTACGGAGTTCTTGAAGACGCTTCAAAAGCCCTTTTCATGCAGCGTGATTGCATTCCGGTAAACCATACGAAGGTCAAGCTTCTGGCAATGGCCGGATCTTTTCGCTGCCGTGACCCGACAGGAAAGGGCCGGACGGCACGATGCCACCCGGCCCGATGTGGGAAGTCTCAGGACGTACGCGTCACTTGACCGCGTCCAGCGCGTTGACGATGCCGAACCCGTAGAACCCGTTGAACCGCTTGCCGCCCTCGCACACCGCGTCCTGCGTGCCGTCGCCGTTCTGGTCGTAGGACTCCGGGCAGCCCGGGTCGTCCGCCTCGGCCCTCAGCAGCGCCTTCAGCTGGTCCGGAGTCGCGTACGGGTAGTGGGACTTCAGCAACGCGGCGACGCCCGCGGCGTGCGGGGAGGCCATCGACGTGCCCTGCAGGAAGCCGTACTTGCCGTCCGGGACGGTGGACAGGATGCGGCCGTTCTTCGACGGGGTGTCCGGGATCTGGTGGAGCCGGTCGCCGCCCGGTGCCGCGATGTCGACGACGCCGTAACCGTATGAGGAGTAGTAGGACTTGAGGTTCTGTACGCCCGTGGCGCTGACCGTGACGACGCCCGGCAGCTGCGTCGGTACGTCGAAGCACTCGTGCGGGTCGACCGTCCGCTTGACCGCGGTCGAGTCGTCGGGGCTGCTCTCGTCGACGATCGCGTCGGAGTCCAGGTCGTGGTCGGAGTTGCCGGCCGACGCGAGGTTGAGCGTGCCCTTCCTCTGGGCGTACAGCTGGGCCCTGTTGACCGCGTCGACGATCGCCCGCTGGTCCGGATCGTCCATGCAGTTGTACAGCCATGGATCAACGTAGTAGCTGTTGTTCGTGATCTCGACGCCGTGGTCGGCGGCGAACACGAAGGCGCACACGACGCTCTCGGGGTAGTAGAGCCCGTTGACCGGATCGCTCACCTTGATCCCGGAGACCTTGACGCCGGGAGCGACGCCGGCGATACCGATGCCGTTGCGGGGCGCGGCTATCTCGCCCGCCACGTGCGTGCCGTGGGCGTCGTCGCTCGTGTACGGCCGCCAGGCGCCCGCACGGGTGTCCGCCTTGCCGCCGGCGCAGTTCGCGGACTGGGCGGCGGAGAAGTTCGGCGCGAGGTCGGGGTGCGTGTCGTCGACGCCGTTGTCGATCACGGCGACCGTCACCCTGCCGCTGCCCGGGTTGATCTTCGCTGCCCGGTCGGCGCCGATGGCGCGCAGGTTCCACTGGTCGGCCTCGAAGGGCTCGCTGTCGTCCGCCGCGGCGGCCGCGCTCGTCGTCCTCGCGGCCTGTCCCCGCGTCATGAGCTGGAGGGGGCCCTCGTCCGTCGCCCCGGCGGCGGTCAAGGGCGCCGTACGCGTCGCCCCCGCCGACTGGACCCCGCGCACCGTGCGTATCGCCCGGGAGAAGTCGGGGTTCGCGGAGTGGACGACGATCACGCCGATCCGCGCGTACGCGATCACCACCGTCCCGTCGGCCGCGGCGATCGCCTTCGCCACCGACTCGATCGTGCGGCGGTCCGGCCTGGTGTTGACGACATACGCCAGCGAGGGCGTGTCCGCGGCCCGCACGGCCGGCTTCGCGGGCGGTGCCGCCGAGGCCCCGGCCGGCAGGAAGCCGAGCGAGGCGGTCAGCGACAGAACGAGGGGTACGGCGAGGCCGAGTCGGCGTCTGGACCGCAGATGAGCCATGGGATCTCCACATCATCCGGAACGAGACCGCCCGAGACGCGGGTGGGCGCTCGGGCAGGTACATGACCAGTGGTGCAGAGGCGAAGCTATCCCCGAACCTACTGGTCAGCAATCTGACCGGGGACGACTTCGGAAAGAAGCCCCGGGAGTTGAACCGGTCCTCGCGTGGCGCCGTGACGTTGAACAGGAGGCGCGAGCACGATCGAGCCCCCTGTCGGATCACGCGCCGGGGCCCTAACATCGCCACCCGGCTCAAGTGATCCATGTCACTGCGAGGAACAGAGCCGTCCATGCCCGTACCCGATTCGTCCCCGACTCCCGATCCGCCCCCCACCCCCGATCCGTCCCCGTCCACTGCCGCAAAAGCGCCCGCAACGCGAGGAGACTCCGTGGCCACCGACGCACCGCCCCCCTCGAAAGAGACACGCAAACTCCCCTCCACCGAGGAGTTCACCGAGGTGCAGGAGAGCGCGGAGTTCGGTGAACTGCGCCGCTCCTACCGCTCCTTCGCCTTTCCGCTGACCGTCGCCTTCATCGTCTGGTACCTGCTGTACGTCCTGCTCTCCAACTACGCGGGCGACTTCATGGGCACCAAGCTGTTCGGCAACATCAACATCGCGTTCGTCTTCGGTATCGCCCAGTTCGTCACCACGTTCCTCATCGCCTGGTGGTACGCGCGGCACGCCGGTGCCAAGCTCGACCCCAAGGCCGAGGCCATCAAGACCCGTATGGAGGGCGGCGCATGAGCCCCGCGATGACCCATGTGCAGCTCGCCGCCAACGAGGCCAGCGAGCACCGGCCGCTGATCATCACCCTGTTCGCGCTCTTCGTGGTCGCGACCCTCTTCATCACTGTCTGGGCGGGCCGCCAGACCAAGGACGCCGCGGACTTCTACGCGGGCGGCCGGTCGTTCAGCGCCTTCCAGAACGGCCTCGCCGTCTCCGGCGACTACATGTCCGCCGCGTCCTTCCTCGGCATCGCGGGCGCCATCGCCCTCTTCGGCTACGACGGCTTCCTGTACTCCATCGGCTTCCTGGTCGCCTGGCTGGTCGCCCTGCTCCTGGTGGCCGAGCCGCTCAGGAACTCCGGCCGCTACACGATGGGCGACGTCCTCGCGTACCGCATGCGCCAGCGCCCGGTCCGTACGGCGGCCGGCACCTCCACGATCGTCGTGTCGATCTTCTACCTGCTGGCCCAGATGGCGGGCGCGGGCGTCCTGGTCTCGCTGCTGCTCGGCATCACCACCGACGCGGGCAAGATCCTCATCGTCGCCCTCGTCGGCGTCCTGATGATCGTGTACGTCTCCATCGGCGGCATGAAGGGCACCACCTGGGTCCAGATGGTCAAGGCCGTGCTGCTCATCGGCGGCACCATCCTGATCACCTTCCTGGTGCTGCTGAAGTTCAACTTCAACATCTCCGACCTGCTCGGCAAGGCCGCCGAGAACAGCGGCAAGGGCGCCGCCTTCCTGGAGCCCGGCCTGCAGTACGGCGCCACCGGCACCTCCAAGCTGGACTTCATCTCCCTCGGCATCGCCCTGGTCCTGGGCACCGCCGGTCTGCCGCACATCCTGATCCGCTTCTACACGGTGCCCAACGCCAAGGCCGCCCGGAAGTCCGTGAACTGGGCCATCGGCATCATCGGCGGCTTCTACCTGATGACCATCGCCCTCGGCTTCGGCGCCGCCGCACTCATCTCGCAGGACGAGATCATCGCCTCCAACCCGGCCGGCAACACGGCGGCGCCACTGCTCGCCCTGCATCTGGGCGGCGTCGACTCGGCGTGGGGCGCGATCCTGCTCGCCACCATCTCGGCGGTGGCCTTCGCGACCATCCTCGCGGTCGTCGCCGGCCTGACCCTGGCCTCGTCCTCGTCGTTCGCCCACGACATCTACGCGAACGTCATCAGGAAGGGCGAGGCCACCGAGAAGGAGGAGGTCCGGGCGGCCCGCCTCGCCACCATCGGCATCGGCGCCGTCTCCATCCTCCTCGGCGCCCTCGCCCGCGACCTGAACGTCGCCGGCCTGGTCGCCCTGGCCTTCGCGGTCGCGGCCTCCGCCAACCTGCCGACGATCCTCTACAGCCTGTTCTGGAAGAAGTTCACCACCCAGGGCGCGCTGTGGTCGATCTACGGCGGTCTGATCGTCGCCGTCGGCCTGGTGCTGTTCTCGCCCGTCGTCTCCGGCGACCCCAAGGCGATGTTCCCCGACGTCGACTTCGCCTGGTTCCCGCTGAAGAACCCGGGCATCATCTCCATCCCGTTCGGCTTCTTCATGGGCTGGCTCGGCACGGTCCTGTCCAAGGAAGAGCCCGACGCCGGCAAGTACGCGGAGCTGGAGGTCCGGTCCCTGACCGGCACCGGCGCCCACTGAGCGCGCCCCCTGAGCGGCCGCGTCGTAGATCCCTACGACGCGGCCGCGTCGTACGTCGTGGGATCGGGTCGGTGTCGCTGTCAGTGCGGTCACGTAGGCTCGCAGGTGACGGAAGAAAACTGTGGTTCGTGACGAGGGAGGGGGCCCACGTGCTCATCGACACCTACGGCCGGGTGGCCACCGACCTGAGAGTCTCGCTGACCGACCGCTGCAATCTGCGGTGCACCTACTGCATGCCCGAGGAGGGCCTGCAGTGGCTGGCCAAGCCGGACCTGCTGACGGACGACGAGATCGTCCGCCTGATCGACATCGCCGTCACCTCCCTCGGGATCGAGGAGGTTCGTTTCACCGGCGGTGAGCCCCTGCTGCGTCCCGGCCTGGTGGGCATAGTCGAGCGGGTCGCGGCCCTTGAGCCCCGCCCCCAGATGTCGCTGACGACGAACGGCATCGGCCTCAAGCGCACCGCGGCCGCGCTGAAGGCGGCGGGCCTGGACCGGGTCAACGTCTCCCTGGACACGCTGCGCCCGGACGTCTTCAAGGCCCTGACCCGCCGTGACCGGCACAAGGACGTCATCGAGGGCCTGCACGCCGCCCGCGACGCGGGCCTGACCCCGGTCAAGGTCAACACGGTCCTGATGCCGGGCCTGAACGGGGACGAGGCCCCCGACCTCCTGGCCTGGGCGGTGGAGCACGACTACGAACTGCGCTTCATCGAGCAGATGCCCCTGGACGCCCAGCACGGCTGGAAGCGCGACGGCATGATCACCGCCGGCGACATCCTGACCTCCCTGCGCACCCGCTTCGAGCTGACCGCCGAGGGCGAGGAGAAGCGCGGCTCGGCCCCGGCGGAGCGCTGGCTGGTCGACGGCGGCCCGCACGTGGTCGGCGTCATCGCCTCCGTCACCCGCCCGTTCTGCTCGGCCTGCGACCGCACCCGCCTGACGGCCGACGGCCAGGTCCGCACGTGCCTGTTCGCCACGGAGGAGACGGACCTGCGCGCGGCCCTGCGCTCGGGCGCCCCGGACGAGGAGATAGCCCGTATCTGGCGGCTGGCGATGTGGGGCAAGAAGGCGGGAGCGGGATTGGACGACCCGACGTTCGTGCAGCCGGACCGTCCCATGTCAGCCATCGGTGGCTGAAGAGGCCTCTTCCCACTCGTTCAGCAGGACGACGTCCTTCAGAAACCCCCGCACCCCGAGGAACTGCGACAAATGCTCGCGATGTTCCTCGCAAGCGAGCCATGTCTTGCGCCGCTCCGGCGTGTGAAGCTTCGGGTTGTTCCACGCCAGCACCCACACGGCGTCGGCACGGCACCCCTTGGCAGAACAGATCGGCGTCTCGTCACTCACAGATTCGTCTCACAAGTTCGCGCATAAAAAGGCGACGCCGAGCAGCCACGGGGGGAGCTGCCCGGCGTCGGTCCGTCGCTCCGACGGGGGATGCGGAGCGCCTACGAAGTATGTCACGGGTAACCCGTCGCCCGGCACCGGAACAACACTATTGATCTGAGCTTTTCCTGAGCTTGGCGCGGACTCGACTTCCGGAGGGAAACGGTCCGCAGGCTCACACCTCGTCGTGCGGTTTCCTTTGTGCGCCCGGCGCGGAGTCGCCCGCGACATCTTCCGGGACGGATTCCGCGAAACCGTCATTCGTCCGCGGGGGCGTGATCATTGGCCGCATCGGCGCGGCCACGAACGTCGACGGCAAGGACGGCGCATTTTCCCGCCCCGCGTTGGCGATCACCACCGCGATGTACGGCAGGATCGCGCCGAGCACCAACGCCACGATCGCGACGTGCCGTTCGACGTTCCACAGTGTGGCCGCGAGGATCACCGACACCGTACGGACCGACATCGAGATGATGTACCGACGTTGCCGCGCACGTACATCGTCGTGGAGGCCGGCCCGGGCCCCGGTGATCCGGAACACCTCGGTGTGGCCGCCCGCATGCAGCTTCCGCATCACATTCCACCATCCACCCGCATCGGACTCTCCCCCTGCCCGTACCCGTCCGCCCCCGGTCGGGGACCCGGGCCAGGACACCTCCCACCGTACGCCCCATCTCCGCCGCCAACGAGAGCGGGGCCCCTGCCACCTGGGGGAACGCCCTCAGCCGTAACACGTACGGCCGTACCCGGCATGCGACGTACCACGTCCCGGACCAACACTGGGCGTAATGCTCACCCCGAGCCGTACGAGGAGGCAGCCATGGGCTGGTTGTGGGCGATCATCGTGGGATTCGTGCTGGGTCTGCTCGCGAAGGCAATCATCCCGGGCAAGCAGCACAGCCCCCTCTGGCTGACCACGATCTTCGGCATCCTCGGTGCCGTCGTCGGGAACTCCATCGCCCGCGCGTTCGGCGTCGACTCGACCCGCGGCATCGACTGGAGTCGGCACGTCTTCCAGATCGTCGCCGCGGTGATCATCGTGTACCTGGGCGACATGCTGTACATGGCGACGCTGGGCAAGCGCAAGGAGCGGGCCTGAGGCCGGAGAACCAGAGGTCGTACATGCCGAAGGGGCGGCCGCCCGTCCGGGTAGCCGACCCTTCGGCATGCATATGTTCCTTACGGCCTTGTAGGCCCGTCAGACTCCGGTCACCTCGACCGCCGCCAGGTTCTTCTTCCCTCGCCGCAGCACCAGCCACCGCCCGTGCAGCAGGTCCTCCTTCGCGGGCACCGCGTCCTCGCCGGCGACCTTGACGTTGTTCACGTAGGCGCCGCCCTCCTTCACGGTGCGCCGCGCGGCGGACTTGCTGGCCACCAGGCCGACCTCGGCGAAGAGGTCGACGACCTGGCCGAGCTGCTCGACCTGGATGTGCGGCACCTCGGAGAGGGCCGCCGCCAGCGTCCGGTCGTCCAGCTCCGTCAGCTCGCCCTGGCCGAAGAGGGCCTTGGACGCGGCGATCACGGCGGCCGTCTGGTCGGCACCGTGCACCAGCGTCGTCAGCTCCTCGGCCAGCGCACGCTGCGCGGCACGGGCCTGCGGCCGCTCCTCGGTCTGCTTCTCCAGCTCCTCCAGCTCCTCACGGGACTTGAAGGACAGGATGCGCATGTACGTCGAGATGTCCCGGTCGTCCGCGTTCAGCCAGAACTGGTAGAACGCGTACGGCGTCGTCATCTCCGGGTCGAGCCAGATGGCGCCGCCCTCGGTCTTGCCGAACTTGGTGCCGTCCGCCTTGGTCATCAGCGGGGTCGCCAGAGCGTGCACGCTCGCGTGCGGCTCCAGCCTGTGGATCAGGTCCAGACCCGCCGTGAGGTTGCCCCACTGGTCGCTGCCGCCCTGCTGGAGCGTGCAGCCGTGCCGCCGGTACAGCTCCAGGAAGTCCATGCCCTGGAGCAGCTGGTAGCTGAACTCGGTGTAGCTGATGCCCTCTTCGGACTGGAGGCGACGGGCGACCGAGTCCTTGGTCAGCATCTTGTTGACGCGGAAGTGCTTGCCGATGTCCCGCAGGAACTCGATGGCCGACATGCCGGCCGTCCAGTCCAGGTTGTTCACCATCGTCGCGGCGTTGTCGCCCTCGAAGGACAGGAACGGCTCGATCTGCGCGCGCAGGCAGTTCACCCAGTTCGCGACCGTCTCCGGGTCGTTCAGCGTGCGCTCGGCCGTCGGGCGCGGGTCGCCGATCTGGCCCGTGGCGCCGCCCACCAGCGCCAGTGGGCGCAGGCCCGCCTGCTGGAGGCGGCGCATGGTGAGGACCTGGACCAGGTGGCCGACGTGCAGGCTGGCCGCGGTCGGGTCGAAACCGCAATAGAACGTGACGGGACCGTCCGCGAGCGCCTTGCGCAATGCGTCCTCGTCAGTGGACAGGGCGATCACGCCGCGCCACTTCAGCTCGTCGACGATGTCCGTCACGGTTCTCGTGTCTCCTCGATGATCTTCGGGCAGTCGGGTGACAGCCGACTACGAGGTTATACGCCCTGACTGACAGAGCTCATGTTGAAATCGGGGACGCGCAGCGCCGGCATAGCCGCCCTGGTGAACCAGTCGCTCCACTCCCGGGGGAGGGTCTTCTCCGTACGGCCCGCCTCCGTCGCCCGCCCGAGCAGTCCCACCGGCGATTCGTTGAACCTGAAGTTGTTGACCTCGCCGGTCACCTCACCGTTCTCGACGAGGTACACCCCGTCCCGGGTCAGGCCGGTGAGCAGCAGCGTCGCCGGGTCGACCTCGCGGATGTACCAGAGGCAGGTCAGCAGCAGCCCGCGCTCGGTGTTCGCGACCATCTCCTCGAGCGAGCGGTCATCGCCGCCGTCCAGGATCAGGTTGTCGGCGCCCGGCGCCACCGGCAGACCGGTCAGTCCGGCACTGTGGCGGGTGGTCGTGAGGTGCTTCAGCTCGCCCTCGCGCATCCACTCGGTGGCCGCGATCGGCAGCCCGTTGTCGAACACCGACTGATCACCGCCGGAGGAGTGCGCGATCACGAAGGGCGCGGCCTCCAGACCCGGCTCGTTCGGGTCACTGCGCAAGGTCAGCGGCAGCTCGCTCAGCTTCTCGCCGACCCGCGTCTTGCCGCCGGGCTTGGAGAACACCGTCCGGCCCTCGACGGCGTCCCGCCCCGACGCCGACCACATCTGGTAGATCAGCAGGTCGGCCACGGCGGTCGGCGGCAGCAGCGTCTCGTACCGGCCCGCCGGCAGCTCAAGGCGCCGCTCGGCCCAGCCGAGGCGTACGGCCAGCTCGGCGTCCAGCGTCGTCGGGTCCACGTCCTTGAAGTCCCGCGTGGAGCGCCCCGCCCAGGCCGAGCGGGTGCGGTCCGGGGACTTGGCGTTCAGCTCCAGCGTCCCGTTGGGCTGGTCGTGCCGCAGCCGCAGCCCGGTCGACGTGCCCACATAGGTCGACACCAGCTCGTGGTTGGCGAAGCCGTACAGCTCCCGTCCGCCCGCACGCGCGCGTGCGAACGCCTCACCGAGCGCCGGGGCGAAGTCGGCGAACACGGTGGACGACGTCTCGGCCGGGGCGTCCGCGAAGTCCGGCGACGCCGGTACGTCCGCCACCAGCGGCTGCGCGTCCTCGGCGGGCCCGGCGCCGCGCGCGGCGGCCTCGGCGGCCCGCACCAGCGGCTCCAGCTCCTCCGCGGTCACGGCCGAGCGCGACACGACCCCGGAGGCCGTGCCCTCCTTGCCGTCGACGGTCGCGACGACGGTGAGCGTCCGCCCGCGCGTGACGCCGTTCGTGGTCAGCGCGTTGCCCGCCCAGCGCAGGTTGGCGGTCGACTGCTCGTCGGCGATGACGACGCACCCGTCGGCCCTGGACAGCTCCAGGGCCCGCTCGACGATCTCGTGCGGCTTGTTCGCCTTGGTGGAGTGAGCGCTCATCGACCGGCCTCCTGCGTGGTGTTCAGAATGTTGACTCCCTTGAAGAGGGCCGAAGGGCAGCCGTGCGAAACCGCCGCGACCTGCCCCGGCTGGGCCTTGCCGCAGTTGAACGCGCCGCCGAGTACATAGGTCTGCGGACCGCCGACGGCCGCCATCGACCCCCAGAAGTCCGTGGTCGTCGCCTGATAGGCGACATCCCGCAGCTGCCCGGTGATCCGCCCGTTCTCGATCTTGAAGAACCGCTGCCCGGTGAACTGGAAGTTGTCCGTAGGGTCAGGGGGCATACCTCTCTGATCGGCGTTTGTGCTGGTCAGGCGGTTATTCACGGTCTACCCTCAATCCCTGTTCATACGGGTTGAAACCGGACGGTACGGGGTCTGGTGATGACTTGGTGTCGACCTCCGGGGCCTGCTGCGGGGCTGGCTGACGCGGGTCCTGGAGGCTGGCCCCAGATCGGATCAGAGACTACCCACCGGTCGCCCGGGCCGGGATGCGAAATATTGCCCTGACCTGAGCTCTCGTCGGTCGTATGAGATCACCTCTCGGGGGAGTGATGGGCGCAGAAGGTCGCACGGACGGGCCGCGCGCGCCGTACGCTCGAATCATGAGTGCCGACATTGGCAAGCGGCTTCAGGAAGTGCGCAAGCGGCGCGGTATGACGCAGCGTCAGCTAGCGAGCGAATCCGGCGTGTCCCTGTCCTTGGTCCGGAAGCTGGAGCAAGGGGAACGGGGTGACACGCGCCTGGAGACTGCGCGCCGACTGGCGCTGGCCCTGCGGGTACCGACGACGAACCTCATCGCTGGACATGAGGAGGAGCGACAGGCGGCGCCTGGGGCAGATGATCGTTGGGAGGCTGTCCGCCGGGCGCTCGTGGCCCCGGTGCGGGTGGAGGGGCTGACCGAAGAACCGACCGTGGATGGCGTGCGAGACGCCGTGGAGTCGGCACTGCCGCTCTTCTCCGGTGATCGTTTCGCAGAGTTGAGCGTGATCCTTCCGCCTTTGCTGCGCGACGCTGATCTCGTCGCCGAGTACGGCCCGGAGGGACGTGCTGTACGCGTCCGGCTGTCGCAGCTGACGGGATGGCTGCTCACTCAGACTCGGCAGTTCGAGTCGGCTGACATCGCACTCTCCCGGTCCCTGGACGAATCCTCAGACCGGCTTCAGGCAGCGGCGACGGTGAACACACAGTGCTGGCTATTGCTGCGGCGCGGTCGGCTGGCTGAGGCGCGGGAGCTGGCGACCCGGTGGGCGGATGAGGTCGAGCCGCGTATCTCGCGCGCGACTCCGGCAGAGCTCAGCGCGTGGGGCTGGCTGCTGCTGCGTGCCTCTGCCGCCGCGATCCGGGACAACCGGCCTGGGGAGGCCGAGGATGCCTTGCGCTACGCCAATTCGGCTGCGGTCGCGATGGGGCGGGAGTTTGCCCCGCGCGATGATTTCTTGCAGGCATTCGGACCGGTCACGGTGGCTCTGAAGCGTGCCGAGAACGCGATGATCGTTGACAAGCCGGACCTGGTGCTCAAGCTCTCGGCGCGCATCCCGACAGGCGGCATGCGGCCCACTTCCAACAACCGCAACCGTCACCTCCTGGACGTGGCGGAAGCGCATGCGCGCTCGCGTGACTACGCGAAGACGGTGGATGTCTTGCAGGGCATCCGCGCGGACGCACCCCAGTGGCTGCCCAATCAGCGGTACGCGCGGGACATCTTCGGTCGAGTGATCGCGCGTCGGCGCACTCTCACCTCGGAGATGCGGGAGCTGGCCGACGCGATCGGCGTACCGCTGTGACATGGTGTGGCACTTCGGACTGGCACCCCGGCAAAGTGCCATTGAGGTGTGCTCTTGCCGCTACGTAGCGTCATTGGCATGGCGACTCAAGGTAGAGCACCAGAGACAGCAATCCCTGAAGTCGGAACGGTGATGTACGACCCGGCGACCCGCAAGGTCGGGGAGTACCTGGACACAGCTGGTCCGTACGCCATGCTGCGTCCGGTGGGTGGCGGCCGTGAGTGGCAGGCAGACCCGGCCGAGATCCGCCCGGCGACTCCGGCGGAGCGGTTGAGCGCGGGTGTGAAGGCGGCCAACGTGCAGTCGGGACGGAGGCGGCTGTGAGTGTGCGTTCGGTGATCCGTCAGGAGGCGTGGACGCTCATGCCGGAGTCCTCGGACACTGGTGAGGACTTCGCCGATCCGCAGGGCCGGGCGCTGGAGCACCGCGGCAGGAACCCGTCGCACCGCACGTTCCGGGAGATCATCACCCGTCCGTGGCATGCGTGGCGGCATGCGTGAGCTGGCTGCCGCCGTATCCGGGTGATGGGCATGCCTGGATGGATGGGGAGTGCATGTTGTACTGCCGCATGGCGGGGCGGGTGCTGGCGGTCGGCTTTGTGAAGACTCCGGCCGGTGAAGGGCGCATGTACGCCTGTGGCGAGTGTCTGCATGAGCTGGCGTGCTTGGCCATGAAGGAGATTCAGGCGCAGGACTGGGCGGATCTGGCGGCTCGGTAGGCCCCGGGGCGTGACCGCTCATCGCGTTGTGAAGTTTGTAGACCCACATCCCCGTCGGGAGCAGCCAATCGAGGGCTCCGCCCGCTTTGAGAAGCCCTGACGGGGGCGGGGCTTTGCCCTGGTAGTGGTGCGCTGTGGGCACGCCGCCGGCCGTAGAGGCTTTTGGGCGGGAGCTGCCATGGGGCGAGTGAACAGGGGGCCTTACGCTGCCTCGCGGATCGGGCAGTCTTTGGGACCTGCCCGCAATAGCCCGATCGGCCCCCTGTTCTTAGAGGCTCGCCCCATGGTGGCTGCCTAAAAGCCTCGTAGGCCGTCGGCCCCCGCCCAAGAGGGTGTGTGCCTGTACCGGCGCCTTGACCATGTCGGATTACTGAGCGAGGTGCTTATGAAGAGCTGCGGTGATCGGTTTGCTCCCTCTCCGGAAATGCAGATGGAGGCGTTCCGTCTGGCAGGAGTGGAGTCGGAGATTGACCATCCGCTGATCTTGGAGTGCGAACTGGAACCGCATGAGGGATCGGATCATTCGGCGGGGATCGTTGAAGCGCAAGATCCTTCCGGGCGTATGACCTGGGTGTGGTGGCGCTCCGGAGTGGAGAATCATGATCCGTGCCTGGAGTATTCGTTCGGGGATGAGGATCGGGTGGACAACGTCGTGTGCAGCCTGTTCGCGGGACATGGCGGCGCTCACTCCTGGCCGGGCGTATAGGCGGGGCAGGGAGGGACAGCGCGGCCGGGGGGCGGTGGCTGAGCTGCTGAAGGCCGTGAACAACGGTCGTGCTCCATGGGAACGGAACCGGGCGGCGTGGGCCGTGCTGGGTCTGGCTGCGCGTCCAGGCTCGTCCGGTGTGCGCCGGGGCGGCGGCGCCCCGGACCGGACCGGCCGAAGGCCGCATGCCGGGCCGGGGCGCGGTGAGCCGTCCCGGCGGCGCGCCGAAGGCGCGCCCTGGAACAAGTAAAGCCAGATTCCGCCACGCCCCGAGCTGCTGCCCGCTTCCCCTCCTGATGAGCGCGGCACGCAATGCAACCGGCCAGAAGCACGCAGGGTCAACCGATTCCGGTGTCGTGCGTGCTTCCTCGTTTCTGGCGCTCCGTCAAATAGATTGACTGCGGCCGTAGTTGATGTGAGGTCCTGGTTGAACCGCCTTCGGCTGACATGGTCCGTACTTCGGTCGATTCCGGTACGGATTTCCCGGAGTTCCCGATGGGGCGGTGGCATGTATCACGGGAAAATCTTCATACTGCTGTCGGCGGTAACTCATACAATTCAAAGGCAAGTTGGCTGCGCCTGACCAGGGCGTACGCAGGATACGCGCCCTGTGAGCGCAAAGGAGAGAAGCCATGAACCCCCGTTACCTACTTCCTGACTTGAGGCTCTGGAGGCCGCGTCATGTCTGCCGAGTGCGGCAACAACACCACACGCAAAATCCGCCCGTCCGACGCATCGTCCGCTCCGGCCGGGCGTTCCGACGGGCTGGCACGCGAACTACGACTACAAGCTCTCTCAGAGGCGGACCGTGACCTTATACGGCTCGTCAATGATCCGCTCTTTGCGCGCTGGCAGGAGCAGATCAAAGCGATTGGCGGCTGCGCCAATCCGATTTACCTGTCCGGTTCCACGGTTACCCGGCATGCGGTCACGGGTGAGGTGATCTCGTCCTATTCGACGGACGGGGAGCCAGGTGAGCGGCTGGCGGTGCGCTGCCGTAACCGGCGTGCCTCGGTGTGTGAGCCGTGCGCTTACCTGCATGCCGGGGATACCTTCCAGCTCGTGCGGGCGGGCCTGTCCGGCGGCAAGGGTGTGCCCGATTCGGTGCGGGAGCGTTCCCGGCTGTTCGTGACCCTGACGGCTCCGTCGTTCGGGCCGGTGCACCGGGTGCTCGACGGACAGCGATGCCGTCCGCGTCGGGATGATCCGCGCTGCGAGCACGGGCGGCTGCTCGGCTGCGGCCTGGTGCACACCGAGGGTGATCCGGCGGTCGGTCTGCCGCTGTGCCCGGACTGCTACGACTACGTCGGCCATGTGCTGTGGCACGCGCATGCCGGGCGGTTGTGGGACCGGTTCACGACTGCCGTGCGGCGCTGCCTCGCTTCGGCCGGTGGGGTAGCACGCTCGAAGCTCGGCGATCACCTGGTGGTGTCGTTCGCCAAGGTCGCCGAGTTCCAGCGGCGGGCGGCGGTTCACTTCCATGCCGTCGTGCGTCTGGACGGTCCGGACGGTGCGGGCTCGCCCGCTCCCGACTGGGCGACGGAAAGCGTGCTGCTGGATGCGGTCGAACGGGCTGCCGCCTCCAGCTTCGTGCGCGTGCCGGACTCCGGCGCCTACGGCACAGAACGGCTCGGCTGGGGCACGCAGTTCGACGTCCTACCGATCCGCTCCCTGCCCGATGGTGACGGGCCATCAGGTAACGCGGTCGCCGGGTACGTGGCGAAGTACGTCACCAAGGGCGCAGCCGACACGGCAGCCGGATTGGACTACCGGGTCACCAGCCTGGAGGACATCCGCGCGGCCGTCGTCAACAGCCACGTACGCGCCCTCATGGGCACCTGTTGGCGGCTGGGCGGCCTCGCCGAGCTGGAACATCTCCGGCTCCGTCCCTGGGCTCACGCACTCGGCTACCGGGGCCACATCCTCACCAAATCCCGCCGCTACTCCACCACGTACGGCGCACTGCGTGAGGAACGAGCCGACCACCGAAGGGGCGACACCAAGCCCACGGATGGCCCGGACATGGTCACGGAATCGGCCTGGCGTTACGTCGGCTCCGGCTATACCCCCGGCGAGGCTGACCTGCCTTCACCATCGCCGAAGACATCGCCATGAATCGCCAACTGGCCAGGGAGGCACGGGAGGACGCAGAGCAGTGGGGTGAGTGGCTGTGAGAGGTGGCAGCAACCTACTCATGACGCCGGATGAGGCAGCCGCAGAACTCGGCGTCACCAAGCGGGTCCTCATGGACTCGTACCGACGCTGGGGCATCCCGTACCTCAAGGTCGGCAAGCACGTCCGTTTCCGAACTCGCGATCTGCACAACTGGGTTGAGGTGCGCATGCAGCACAACTAGGCTGACGATCAGCCGCTAACCAATCAACATGTGGAGGGTTAACAAGCGTGGCGACCATCAAGAAGGAAGACTGCTCCTGCCCTCGGCGCAAGAAACCCACGTGCCCTCACAAGCCGTATCGGGTGTCGTACCGGGAGCCCGGGGGCAGGGCAGGCAAGCCGAGGCAGGTGTCCTTCAAGAAGCTCGAAGACGCGGAAGCGTTCGCGATCAAGGTCGAGCGGGACAAGGACCTCGGGACGTACATCAACCCCAAGGCGGGACAGAGGACGTTCGCCGAGATCTGGAACGAGTGGGTTGAAGCGGGAACGCTCGAAGAGTCCTCGAAGAGGAACTACCAGAGCGTCTACGACAACCACTACGGCCCGTTCTTCGGGAGCAAGCCGATCGCCAGCATCACCCCGACGACCATCCAGGAATGGGAGGCGGACCAGAAGGAGCGGGGCTACAAGGAGACCGGCATCAACGGACGTAAGAACGTCCTCTCGTCCGTCTTCAACTATGCGGTGGCAGCCGAGATCATCGGCCGTAATCCGTGCAAGAAGGCGAACCCCCGGAGGCGCTCGGGGCAGCAACTCACACCGGTCACCGACAACGACATCCCGACCATGGAAGAGGTGCTGGGGATCATCGCGGAGGCCCCCAAGCTGATCCGCGCCGGCTTCTGGGCCATGGCGGGCTGTGGGACGCGTCCGGGGGAGTCCTTGGCGCTGGCCGACGAGTCAATGGACTGGGAGCGCAGCATCCTGGCCGTGGATCACCAGGTCTCGGCCTACGGGTGTCAGGAGATCTCCGGCTACCGGCGCGGAGTGAAGCGGGGTACGAAACACCGGACCTTCGATCAGGCGCGGCGTACGCCAGTGCCCGAATCGATCAACGAGATCTTCAACGATCACATCGACGCGTTCGGTACCTGGGGCGACCGGGGCTGGTTCTTCGAGTCACCTCGGCTGAACGACCGCCACCCGTCCTATGACTGGTTCCTGGACCAGTTCAAGGCGGCGGCCAAGCTGGCGGGGACTCCGCAGTACACCCCGAAGAGCTTCCGGCACTTCTTCGTCTCCGAAGCGATCCACGCCGACATCCCGCTCTTCGAGATCGCGGCGTGGGTCGGGCACCGGACCACCAGGACGACGGAGCTGGTCTACGGCCACCTCGTCCGCCGGGCGATGGACCGAGGCGCCCGCACCATGCACAACCGCCTGGGTCTCAAGCTGGAGCCCTTCAGGGGCCTCATCGTCCCGCCCTCGCTGACGCCCTCGGAGGACGACGTCGAGGAATGGGACGACGTGGCGTAGGAGGTTCGCTGTGATCGCGTGTCGACCTGGTGCAGACTTCGGACCGGATTGGTCGCCGTCTCAGGCGCCGCCAGCCTCGGTCGTGGTGTTCAGGATATTCACACTCCGGAACATTGCTGAAGGGCACCCGTGGGACACGGCGGCGACCTGCCCAGGTTGGGCCTTTCCGCAGTTGAAAGCCCCTCCAAGTACGTAAGTCTGGGGGCCTCCAACAGCTTCCATGGCACCCCAGAACTGGGGGGTTACCCCCTGATATGCAAAGTCCCGGACCTGCCCCGCAAGGCGGCCGTTCCGGATCATGTATGCCCTCTGACCCGTAAACTGGAAGTTGTAGCGCTGCATGTCGATCGACCAGGACCGGTCGCCGACGACGTAGATCCCGCGGTCGACGCTCCCGATCAGATCCTCGGTCGACATCCCGGCCGGATCCGGCTGCAGCGACACATTGGCCATGCGCTGCACCGGCACATGCCCGGGGGAGTCGGCGAAGGCGCACCCGTTGGACCGCTCGAACCCGGTCAGCTTCGCGATCCGCCGGTCCAGCTGGTAGCCGACGAGGGTGCCGTCCTTCACCAGGTCCCACGACTGGCCCTCGACGCCCTCGTCGTCGTACCCGATGGTCGCCAGGCCGTGCTCGGCGGTGCGGTCACCGGTGACGTTCATCAGGTCGGAGCCGTACCTGAGCTTGCCGAGCTGGTCGAAGGTGGCGAAGGAGGTGCCGGCGTAGGCGGCCTCGTAGCCGAGGGCGCGGTCCAGCTCGGTGGCGTGGCCGATGGACTCGTGGATCGTCAGCCACAGGTTGGAGGGGTCGACGACGAGGTCGTACGGCCCCGCCTCGACGCTCGGCGCCCGCATCTTCTCGGCGAGCAGCTCGGGGATCCGCGCCAGCTCGGACTCCCAGTCCCAGCCGGTGCCGGTCAGGTACTCCCAGCCGCGTCCCACGGGCGGCGCGATGGTGCGCATGGAGTCGAACTCGCCGCTCGACTCGTCGACCGACACAGCGGTCAGCTGCGGGTGCAGCCGCACGCGCTGCTGCGTGGTCACGGTCCCGGCGGTGTCGGCGTAGAACTTGTTCTCGTGGACCGTGAGCAGCGAGGCGTCGACATGATTGACCCCGTCCGCCGCCAGCAGCCGCGCGCTCCACTCCGCCAGCAGTGCCGACTTCTCCTCGTCGGGCACGGTGAACGGATCGATCTCGTACGACGAGATCCACGTCTTCTCGGCGTGCACGGGCTCGTCGGCGAGTTCCACCCGCTCGTCCGACCCGGCGGCCTTGATCACCTGGGCGGACAGCTTCGCCATCGCCACCGCCTGCGAGGCGACCTTGGCGGCGGCGTCCAGGGTCAGATCCACTCCGGAGGCGAACCCCCAGGTCCCGCCGTGCACCACCCGCACCGCGTACCCCAGGTCGGTGGTGTCCGACGACCCGGCGAGCCGGGCGTCCCGCAGGCGCCAGGACGCGCTGCGCACCCGCTCGAACCGGAAGTCCGCGTGCTCGGCCCCCAGCGCACGCGCGCGTGCCAGCGCGGCGTCGGCCAGGGCGCGTAGGGGAAGTGCCGTAAAGGCTTCGTCGATCGTATGAGGCACGGAGGTCTCCCTGCTGTCGTGGCCTGTCGGTATCGATCATGTCGCGCGGGCGGGGCCGTGGACCACACGTTTCCGGCTGGAGTGCGCGTCTTTCTGTAGAGACCCGACAGTGACACCCCTACGCCACTGTCGGTGCCCGGATGTTCCCGGGCGGGACCGGCCCGATAGGTTTTCGGGGAAGCCGCCTGCCATCGAGGTGTTCGGGCGGGTGTGTCAGACCCCTATCGAAAGGGTGATCCGTTGAGCCGCTCGGTTCTCGTCACCGGAGGCAACCGGGGCATCGGCCTCGCCATCGCCCGCGCTTTCGCCGACGCCGGCGACAAGGTCGCGATCACGTACCGCTCGGGTGAGCCGCCGGCCGGCTTCCTGGCCGTCAAGTGCGACATCACCGACACCGAGCAGGTGGAGCAGGCCTACAAGGAGATCGAGGCCGAGCACGGTCCGGTCGAGGTTCTGATCGCCAACGCCGGCATCACCAAGGACCAGCTCCTGATGCGCATGTCCGAGGAGGACTTCACCTCGGTCGTCGACACCAACCTCACCGGCACCTTTCGTGTGGTCAAGCGCGCCAACCGCGGCATGCTGCGCGCCAAGAAGGGCCGCGTGGTGCTCATCTCGTCGGTCGTCGGCCTGTACGGCGGCCCCGGCCAGGCCAACTACGCCGCCTCCAAGGCCGCCCTGGTCGGCTTCGCGCGCTCCCTCGCCCGTGAGCTGGGCTCGCGCAACATCACCTTCAACGTCGTCGCGCCCGGCTTCGTCGACACCGACATGACCAAGGTGCTCACCGACGAGCAGCGTGAGGGCATCGTGAAGCAGGTGCCGCTCGGTCGTTACGCGCAGCCGGAGGAGATCGCCGCGACGGTGCGGTTCCTCGCCTCGGACGACGCCTCGTACATCACTGGAGCCGTCATCCCCGTTGACGGCGGACTGGGAATGGGTCACTGATCACCATGAGCGGAATTCTCGAGGGCAAGCGCATCCTGATCACCGGTGTGCTGATGGAGTCCTCCATCGCGTTCCACGCCGCCAAGCTGGCCCAGGAGCAGGGCGCGGAGATCATCCTGACCGCTTGGCCCCGGCCCTCGCTGACCGAGCGCATCGCCAAGAAGCTGCCGAAGCCGGTCACGGTCCTGGAGCTCGACGTCTCCAACGACGAGCACCTCGCCCGCCTGGAGAGCCAGGTCCGCGAGCACCTGGGCGACCGGCTCGACGGCGTCGTGCACTCCATCGGCTTCGCGCCGCAGGACGCGCTCGGCGGCAACTTCCTGAACACGCCGTTCGAGTCCGTGGCCACCGCCATGCACGTCTCCGCCTTCTCCCTGAAGTCGCTGACGATGGCGCTGCTGCCGCTGATGAGCGAGGGCGGTTCCGTCGTCGGTCTCACCTTCGACGCGCAGTTCGCCTGGCCGCAGTACGACTGGATGGGCCCCGCCAAGGCCGCCCTGGAGGCCACGAACCGCTACATGGCGCGTGACCTCGGCAAGCACGACATCCGCTGCAACCTGATCTCGGCGGGGCCGATCGGCTCCATGGCCGCGAAGTCCATCCCCGGCTTCGCCGAGCTGGCGTCCGTGTGGGACAGCCGCTCCCCGCTGGAGTGGAAGCTGGAGGACCCGGAGCCGGCGGGCAAGGGCATCGTCGCCCTGCTGTCGGACTGGTTCCCGAAGACCACCGGCGAGATCATCCACGTGGACGGCGGCCTGCACGCCATCGGCGCCTGATCCTCCGGTACCTCGTCGACGCCCCGTTTCCCGCCCCGCGCGGGGAGCGGGGCGTCACCCGTTCGGCCCACCCGGCCGGGCGGGGGAGACCCACAACTGCGCACTCTGGAGTACGCGTTCACTACGCGAGCCCCTCCCCAGCACGGCCGAGGAGGTCCCCTTGTGCGCTTGTTCCGCAGCCTGGCCTCAACGACCGTCGCCGTCGCTCTCGTGCTGCTCGTGTCGTACGAGTCGATACCCCACGCGCGCGTGCATGCCGCGGAGGTGGAGTCCTCGGAGCCGTTCGGCGCCGCCTGCCGGATCCGGGTCAACGGCTCCCATGTGACGGCGTACTGCCACAACCCCTATCCAGGCACCGACCGGGTGACCCTGCACGTCGAGTGCGCCCGCTGGTGGGACCTCGACAGCGACAGCTCTCCGGTTCAGGCCGGGCCCGCGCAGACCGTGCGGCTGACCGGGCGCTGCTGGAAAGAGGTCGGCTCGGTGTGGATCAGCCACCGGCGGGAGCGCTGAAGCGCCCCGGACGGCACAGGAACGGATAGCTCGCCGCCTCCGCCGCGGCCGCCGCCGAGTCCCCAGTGCGGATCGCGTCGACCAGCCGAGCGTGGTCCATGTGCGTCTCCGGCGTCAGCTCCTCGCCGACGTCCTCGCGCAGCCAGTCCCGCAGCACCTCGCCCAGGTCCGCGTACATCGCGGTCATCACGTCGTTGTGGGAGGCCGCCACCACGGCCAGATGGAACGTCGCGTCGGCCGCCACGAACGCCTCCGCGTCACCCGACTCCCAGGCCTCCTCACGGCGCACCAGCAGCGCGTCCAGCTGCTTGAGGTCCTTCTCCGTGCGCCGCTCGGCGGCCAGCTTCGCAGCGGCGGACTCCAGCGTGGAGCGCAGTTCGGCGATGTGCCGGGGGTCGGCGTCGGCGAAGCGGCGGTGCATGACGCCGGCCAGCTCGCTGGTGGCCACCACGTAGGTGCCGGAGCCCTGGCGGATGTCCAGCAGGCCGTTGTGCGCGAGCGCGCGAACCGCCTCACGGACGGTGTTGCGGGCCACGCCGAGCTGCTCGACCAGCTCGGGCTCGGTCGGGATACGGGAGCCGACGGGCCATTCGCCCGAGGCGATCTGGTTCCGCAACGCCGCGATGACCTGCTCGGACAGCGCCGAGCGGCGGGGGTGACTCAGGGGCATGGCACACCTTCGCACGGCAAGGCCGGGACCGCGTAGCCCCGAGGTGGACAACCAATCATCCCATGATTCTATGATGGGCCTCATGGCAGCACGCGAGAAAACCCGGACGACGACGTCCACGCCCCTACGCACCCCTGAGGCAAGCACTCCCACAGCGCCCGCCACGCGCGCGTGGACGATGCGGCTGCTCGTGCTCGGCATCGTGCTGACCGCGCTGAACCTCCGCCCCGCCATCACCAGCCTCGGCGCCCTCCTCGAAGAGGTCCGCGACGGGCTCGGCATGAGCGGCAGCGCGGCCGGACTGCTCACCTCCGTGCCCCCGCTCTGCTTCGCCGTCTTCGGCGTCACGGCCCCGCGCCTGGCCCGCCGCTTCGGTCCGGGAGCGGTGGTGTGCGCGGGCATGGTCGCCATCACCGCGGGTCTGCTCATCCGGCCGTACACGGGCAGCACGGCCGGCTTCCTGGCCGCCAGCGCGCTCGCCCTCATGGGTATCGCCGTCAGCAACGTCCTGATGCCGGTCATCGTCAAGCGCTGGTTCCCGGACCGGGTCGGCTCCATGACCGGCCTGTACTCGATGGCCCTCGCGCTCGGCACCTCGTCCGCGGCGGCCGTGACGGTGCCCATGACCGAGGCGCTGGGCGGGAGTTGGCAGACCGGGCTCGCGGTGTGGGCGGCGCTCGCGGCGGCGGCCGTGCTGCCGTGGGTGCCCTTCGTACGGAACCGGGGGGCGGCGCCCGCCGCCTCCGCGCAGGAGAGCCACGCGCGCGTGGACGCACCTCCGCTGCGGATCACCCGGAGCCGCACCTCCTGGGCCCTCGCCGTCTACTTCGGGCTCCAGGCCACCGGCGCCTACATCACCATGGGCTGGATGGCGCAGATCTTCCGCGACGCGGGCGTGCACGCCGGCACGGCGGGGCTGCTGCTCGCCGTCACGATGGTGATGGGCGTCCCGCTGGCCTTCGTCATCCCGCGCCTCGCCACCAGGCTGCCGCACCAGGGGCCGATCGTGCTCGTGCTGGGCGCCTGCGGCCTCGTCGGTTACGCCGGCCTGTACCTCGCGCCGGCCGCCGGATCCTGGGCCTGGGCCCTGCTGCTCGGCGTCTCCAACTGCTCGTTCCCGCTGGCCCTCACGATGGTCGGCATGCGGGCTCGGACCAGCGCGGGCGTGGCCCAGCTGTCGGGCTTCGCGCAGAGCACCGGCTATCTGATCTCGATTCCCGGCCCGCTTCTGGTGGGTGTGCTCTACCAGCACAGCGGCGGCTGGGGGCTGCCGATCGCGCTCATGGCGGGCCTGATGATCCCGCAGATGGCGGTGGGCGTCCTGGCCGGACGCGACCGTACGGTGGAGGACGAGGCGGCCCGCTGAGCCGCACCCCGGAGGGCCGCGCCGGGGCGGAGGGTGCGAGACTTGCCGCATGTCGCCAGTGCTCGACCCGAACCCCCAGAACGGCCAGAAGAAGATGCTGCTCGTCTTCGGCGCGTTCTTCGCCATCTTCGTGATCATCGCCGTCATCGCGACGATCGCCTCTCCCTGACGCCTCTTCTGCACCCTCTCCCTCTCGCCTCTCTTGGCGCACGGCCCGACGCACGTCGTCCCGCCGATGGTGGGGCTGGCACCCCCATCCCCTAGGGGGCGAGTGTCAGGGTCAACTGGGTGGATCACCGGATGGGTTGAGGGTCGAAGAGTCCGTAACTTCGAAGTGTGACCGCGAGAGGCGGGCACGGACCACTCGAAGACCCACGGAGGCGTCATGTCGGCCCGCACGCACACTCCGCCCCACCCCGCGTCCACGGGCCGTGCCGACATCCGGCTGCCCTGGTGGGCCCTCGCCCTGCCGACGCTCGCCTTCGCCACGCTGCTGATGCTGATCATCAACCCGTCCGACGCGCACGCGGCGACCGCCGAGCCCGCGATCACCCAGCTCTTCGAGCGCATACAGCAGTTGATCACGCGCTGAGCACTACAGAAGCCGCCCGTCAACTCCCTGCGCCCCGTGGCCTGTTTCATGCGAAGCTGGATCTCATGAGCGTCGCAGAACCCCGCAGGATTGTCCTCTTCCGGCATGCGAAAGCCGACTGGCCACAGGTGAACGACCATGAGCGGCCACTCGCCGACCGGGGCCGTATGGACGCGGCAGAGGCCGGGCGCAGGCTGGCCGACACCGCGATCCCCTTCGATCTGGCCCTGTGCTCCACCGCGACCCGGACCCGGGAAACCTGGAAGCTCGCCGTCCACGAGTTCCCGCACCGGCCGAAAACGATCTACGAGGAGCGGGTCTACGAGGCCTCACCCGGCGAGCTGATCGCCGTGCTCAACGAAACACCCGACGACGTGCAGAGCGTCCTGCTGATCGGCCACAACCCGGGCGTGCAGGGACTCGCCGAGATCCTGTCCGGCTCGGCCGACAGCGACGCGCGCGAGCGGATGAGCCGCCGCGGCTTCCCGGCCGCCGCCTTCGCCGTTCTCTCCTTCAGCGGCACCTGGAAGACGCTGGAGCCCGGCATGGGCACACTGCTGGACTACTGGGCACCGTCCGAGTGACCGAACCACGCGAAGGGGCCCGGCGCCGTCGCGGTGCCGGGCCCCTGTGTACGTAGGGCATCAGATACGGCCCATCAGGCCTCGTCGTGCATGTCCGCCGCCTCGACCTCTTCACGGGTG
This sequence comes from Streptomyces sp. DT2A-34, assembly GCF_030499515.1. Taxonomy (NCBI): domain Bacteria; kingdom Bacillati; phylum Actinomycetota; class Actinomycetes; order Kitasatosporales; family Streptomycetaceae; genus Streptomyces; species Streptomyces sp. DT2A-34. The sequence goes on from NZ_JASTWJ010000001.1 coordinate 8,014,039, forward strand.
ACGCCCAGCAGATACAGCACCGTGTCCAGGAACGGCACGTTCACCGCCGTGTGCGCCGCCTCCCGCACCACCGGCTTGGCATTGAAGGCGACGCCGAGACCGGCCGCGTTCAGCATGTCCAGGTCGTTGGCGCCGTCGCCGATCGCCACCGTCTGTGACAGCGGCACCCCCGCCTCCGCGGCGAACCGGCGCAGCAGCCGCGCCTTGCCCGCCCGGTCCACGATCTCGCCGGTGACCCTGCCCGTCAGCTTCCCGTCGACGACCTCCAGCGTGTTCGCCTGGGCGAAGTCGAGCCCGAGCCGTTCCTTCAGATCATCCGTGACCTGGGTGAACCCACCCGAGACGACCCCGACTTGATAGCCGAGCCGCTTCAGCGTACGGATCAGCGTGCGCGCGCCCGGCGTCAGCCGCACCTCGTTGCGCACCTTCTCCACCACCGAGGCATCCAGCCCCTCCAGCAGCGCCACGCGCGCGTGCAGCGACTGTTCGAAGTCCAGCTCCCCGCGCATCGCGGCCGCCGTCACCTCGGCCACCTTGTCCTCGCAGCCGGCGTGTGCCGCGAAGAGCTCGATCACCTCGTCCTGGATGAGGGTCGAGTCCACGTCCATGACGACCAGGCGCTGCGCACGCCGGTGCAGACCGGCCGCGACGACCGCGATGTCGACACCCAGTGCCGCCGCGTCGGTCACCAGGGCGGTGCGCAGCGGCTCCGTCTCCACGCCGGACACCGCGAACTCCACCGCCGTCACGGGGTACTTGGCGAGCCGGAAGATACGGTCGATGTTGCCGCCGGACTTGGTGATCCGGGCCGCGATCGCGGCCGTCGCCTCCGCGGTGAGCGGGTGCCCGAGCACGGTCACCAGAGAGCGCCCGAGGCCGCGTGGCCGGTTGTCGCCGAGGCCGGAGATGATCTCCGCCTGCATCTTCATCGACTCGGCCCAGCTGTGGACGGTCGCCCGGAGGTCCCCCTCCAGCCCGGCAGGAGGCTGTGTCACGAGCGCGCACAGCGTGATCCGGCCACGGGTGAGGACCTGCTCGATGTCGACCACGTCGACGGAGTACGCGGCCAGCGTGTCGAAGAGGCCGGCCGTGATGCCCGGCCTGTCCTTCCCGAAGATCTTGACGAGAAGGGTGGGGATGTCGGAGGTCTGCGAAGCGCTCATGGTGCTTCCACCGTATCCGGCACCCAGTGCCTGCCGCCGCTGAGGTCCGTCTAGCGGACACGGAACAGTGGGTGTCGGCAGGGTGGCGTGAGCCTTACATTCGGGCCACGGCTGGCCCGGACCTGTGAACCGACCAGGCGTACCTGTGAGCGGGGCCACTGACGCGCGCCGGACGTGACTGCGGATGTGGCGGGCTGGACCGAGGGCGTAGGAGGACCGCGCCCCACCCCGGCTCGGGATCAGGAGTGCCCCTTCGGCCTCCCCGGCGGCGGGGGAGGGGGTGGCGGAGGCGGTGGCGGAGGCGGTGGCGGAGGCGGTGGCCCTTCGCCCGCTCCGGACGACGACCGGTTCCCACGCGGCCGAGGCGGGCGGGACGACCTCGGGGGCGGTGCGAACGGCCGGGCGACGGTAGGGGCGCCGTACATGTCGTCGCCACCGGGGCGGGGCGGCTCGCCGTACTCAGGGTCACGGGGCTGAGGGGCACGGGGCTGCCACGCATCGTCGCGCCCCCACCCCGCATCACGCTCCGGCGCCTCGGACGACCGCGCGCTCCCCGGTGGCGGGGCCGTGCCCGGCGGCCGCGCGTCCTCCGGCTCGCGCGGGTGGTCCGGCGCACGCAGATACGGGTTCGTCGCCGGGTTCGGTGGCCGGTACGGCGTGCCGGGCGTGTACGGCCCGGACCGGCTCCCATACGACGAAGCGCCGGCACCCTCGGCCGCCGGTCCCGCCGGTCCCGCCGGTCCCGAGCCACCCGCCCACGCACCGCCCGCCACCTCACCCCGAGCCGGCGGCGCCGCCCGCTGCCCCGCGGCCCCCGTCGCCCAGGCCAGCAGCGCCCCCACGGCACCCGCCCCCGCGCCCCAGGCTGCCCCCAGGAGCAGCGCCATACCGAGGTTCCCTCGCAACTGCACCCCGGCGCCGAACGCGTCGAAGCCCAGCACCGACAGTGAGGCGTCCACGGACAACTCCGTCAGCCACGCGAGCAACGGCAGCGTCAACGCCGTGGCGATGCCCAGCCGCAGCGCACACTGCCCCGCGAAACCGAGGGGCCCTGGATCCCGTACGCCCCCGGAAGCCGGACCTCCTGCGGCGCCGGCTCCTGATGGCCGTACGGCATCCGAAGTCACCCCGCCTCGCAAGCCCGGAGCCTCGCCGGACCCGCCGCCCCCGCCCCTGCCCCCGTGCTGGCCGCCCCCGCCCCCCACCCCCAGCGGCGTCCGCACCGCCGTAAGCACCCCCGCGAGCAGCATCATCAGCGCCGCCGCGACCCCCAGCAGCCACACCCGGCCGTCCAGCTCCGCCAGCCTGCTCAGCGTCACGGACTGGTCGGCGCCGCCGTTCAGGAGGTCGTCCAGGGGAGCGGGCAGCAGCCCTGCCAGCACCCCTGTCGCCCTGCCGTCGAACGGCACGAACAGGCCGATCGGGATGCCGAGCCACACGCCGTTCGGGGCGCCGAGCAGGGCGGCGCCCGCGATCCGCTGGGGACGGTCGTCGCCGATCGCCGCGTACGCCGCGGCCGCGACCCCGGCGGCGACCCCCACCAGCAGGACCGTGACGAGGGCGGACGCGGCGGGGCGTACGACGCGGTGCACGGCCTCCCAGCCGCGCGGCAGCGGGGTGCGGCGCGAGGCCAGCAGGGCGATCAGCAGGATGCCGGCGGACCAGCCCATGCCGCCGAGGAGTGTCGGTGCGGTGTCCACCGTGAAGCCGACCGCCGCCTTCGCGTCGATGAGGTCACCGATCTGGTCGGGCAGCAGCCCCCCGATGCCGCCGATGTCCCCGATGCCACCCACCCCAGGGATCTCGATTCCGCCCCCGTCCCCGCCCCCGCCACCACCGGGCAGGTCGTCGAGCCCCAGCGAGCTCCCGTCGATCGTGATGACGTCGTGTCCCGCCCAGGCCAGCCCGCCCAGCATCGCCACGAACAGCGCCACCACCGCGCCCGCGCGCGCGAGGAGTTCGGCCGGCGCGATCACAACTCCCGCGCCCCGCAAGGACCGTAGGAAGAACCACGACAGCAGCACCGCGCCGACCAGGCTCACTCCCAGTGGCGTGATCTCGATGGCGGTCGCCGCCTCCGCGCCCGTCAGCCCGAAAGCGGACACATCACCGGACGGCGTGACGGAACCACCCGCCCCAAGGGCCACCGCCGCCGCCGTCATCGGGCCCAAAGAGCCCGCCGCGTCCGCCTCCAGCAGACGCAGACCGAGTGCCGCCGTGCCCGCCATTCCGATCAACGCCCAGCTCACGGAGGCGATCGCGGACAGCAGGATGTCTCCCCACGGCAGCCGTGTGCCGTGCCTCGCGGACTCGACGTTCGTGGACGCGCTCATGGCAGACCCCCCGATCCGCGGCGCGGCGGCTGTTCGCCGCGCATGTCCCCCTCGCCTGGATTACCACTTTCCGGACTGATTTCAACCCCGTCAACGGAACCAGTCGAAGCGCGCGGGCGTGCTCCTCACAAGGCCCGACTTTCGGTCAGGGGGCGGAGCCTGAAATAGTTCCTGACGATGTTCGACATCCCTAGACTCCCTGTGTTGGGGGTAACTCGGGGGACTACTCAGTGGGGCATGGAGTGCCGGAACTCGTACTGGAATTCAACGGACGGACCTGGACGCTCGATCCGTCCAGGTCCTACAACCTCGGACGCGATCCGCAGGGCGACATAGTGTTCGACGACGCCAGGGTGTCCTGGCGGCACGCCACCATCAGCTGGAGCGGCCGTAGTTGGGTCATCGAGGACAACGGCAGCACCAACGGCACGTTCGTGCACGGCCAGCGGATCCACCAGCTGGAGATCGGCCCCGGCTCGGCCGTGCACCTGGGCAACGCGACCGACGGACCGCACCTGAGCCTCTCCGGCACCGCGGCCGCCGTCGCCTCGCCGCAGGCCCAGCCGCAGCAGCAGCCGTACGCCGCGCAGGGCGCGCAGGCGGGCTGGGCCCAGCAGGCACCGGCTCCCCAGCAGGCACCGGCCCAGCAGACTCCGTACCAGCAGGCCCCGCAGGCGGGCTGGCAGCAGCCGCAGCAACAACAGCCGCAGTCCGTCGCGAAGGTCCCGCAGCAGCAGGGCCCCGGTGGTGGCGCGGGGGCGCCGCCGGTCTACGGCGACCGCAGCCCCACCACGTTCCACCAGTTCTCCGTCGGCCGTGTCATGCGCATCGGCCGTGCCCTGGAGAACGAGCTGGTCGTCTCCGACCTGCAGGTCTCCCGCCACCACGCCGAGTTCCACTCGACGCCCGACGGCCGCATGGAGATCCGCGACCTCGGCTCCCACAACGGCACGTACGTCAACGGCCAGCCGATCGCCAAGGGCGGCTCGGCGATGCTCGGCCCGGCGGACATCGTCGGTGTCGGTCACTCCACGTTCCGCATCGTCGGCGACCGCCTCGAGGAGTTCGTCGACACCGGTGAGGTCTCCTTCTCCGCGCGCCACCTGACCGTCACGGTCGACGGCGGCAAGCAGATCCTCAAGGACGTCTCCTTCGGCGTCCCCGAGAAGTCGCTCATCGCGGTCATCGGCCCGTCCGGCTCGGGCAAGTCCACCCTGCTCAAGGCGCTCACCGGCTACCGCCCCGCCAACCAGGGCGACGTCCTCTACGACAACCGGAACCTGTACAAGCAGTTCGCTGAGCTGCGCCAGCGCATCGGTCTGGTCCCGCAGGACGACATCCTGCACAAGGAGCTGACCGTCAAGAAGGCCCTCAAGTACGCGGCCAAGCTCCGCTTCCCCGCCGACACCACGGCCAAGGAGCGCGAGGCGCGCATCGACGAGGTGCTGCGCGAGCTGAAGCTGGACATCCACAAGGAGAAGAAGGTCACCTCCCTCTCCGGCGGCCAGCGCAAGCGCGTCTCGGTGGCCCTGGAGCTGCTCACCAAGCCGTCGCTGATCTTCCTCGACGAGCCCACGTCGGGCCTCGACCCGGGCATGGACCGCGATGTCATGCAACTGCTGCGCGGCCTCGCCGACGACGGCCGTACCGTCCTCGTCGTCACCCACTCCGTGGCCGAGCTGGCGCTGTGCGACAAGCTCCTGGTGATGGCCCCGGGCGGCGCGGTCGCCTACTTCGGCCCGCCCGAGGAGGCGCTGAACTTCTTCGGCTACGACACCTGGGCCGACGTCTTCTCCGCCTTCGAGAACTACCGCGACTACGACTGGGCGGGACGCTGGAAGGGCTCGCAGCACTACCAGATGTACGCCGCGGACATCGACGCCGTCGCACCACAGTCCGTACAGATGCCGCCGATGCAGGCGATGAAGCCGCCGAAGCCCCAGGGCTGGCTGTCCCAGTTCCTGACCCTGGTGCGCCGCTATGTCTCGGTGATCGCCTCCGACAAGGGGTTCCTGGCCCTGATGGTGATCCTGCCGGGCGTCCTCGGCGCGGTGAGCCTGCTCATCGACTCGGGCAAGGACCTGCTGCCCAACCCGGCCAACCCGCAGACCGGCCGGATCATCCCGAACGGCACGGCCACCACCGTTCTGCTGATCCTCGCGGTCGGTGCCTGCTTCGCCGGCGCCGCGAACTCCGTGCGTGAGCTGATCAAGGAACGCGTCATCTACGAGCGGGAGCGCGCCACCGGCCTGTCCCGCTCCGCGTACCTGATGTCCAAGGTGTTCGTGCTCGGCATGATCACCGTGCTGCAGGGCCTGATGGTGGGCGTGATCGGCTTCGCCAGCCGGGAGATCCCCGAGGAGGGCCTGGTCCTCGGCAATCTGACGCTCCTGGAGCTCTCCCTGCCGATCATGGCGCTGGGCTTCACCTCGATGATGTTCGGCCTGATCATCTCGGCGCTGGTGAAGACCGCCGAGAAGACGATGCCGCTGCTGGTCATGTTCGCGATCATCCAGGTCGTCTTCACGGGCTGCCTGTTCGCCCTCAACGGCTCGATCGGCGTCAACCAGTTCTCGTACCTGATGCCGTCGCGCTGGGCGGTGGGTGCCGCGGGTGCCACGCTCGACTTCAACAAGATCAGCCCGCCCGACAACGGCGAGAGCAACGACCCGCTGTGGGAGCACACCGTCGGCGCCTGGACCATGGACATGCTCGCCCTGATCGTCCTCGGCGTGATCTGCGGCATCTTCGTGGCCCGCTTCCTGCGCCGGCACGAGCCCGAGGTCATGCGCAAGTAGCCGCTGTCGTACGACTGGTCCGTGTCGTACGAGGCCCGAAGGGCGGCACCCGGTCAGGAGGGTGCCGCCCTTCGGCGTACGGAGCAGAGGCCCGCGCCTACCTCGGTCAGTACGCGCTGTTGACGTTGTCGATCGAGCCGTACCGGTCGGCCGCGTAGTTGGCGGCGGCGGTGAGGTTGGCGACCGGGTCGTACTGGCTGAAGGCCGTGCCCGGGACGTGGTACGCGTCGAAGGTCGGCTTGATGACCTGCAGCAGACCGATCGACGGAACGCCGTTCTGGGCGTTGATGTCCCAGTTGTTGATCGCGTTCGGGTTGCCCAAGGACTCCCGCATGATGTTGCGGTAGAGGCCGTTGTAGGTGCCCGGGATGTCGTGCTTCTTCATGATGTCCAGGGCCTCGCGGATCCAGCCGTCGAGGTTGTTGGCGTAGGTCTTGGCGGCGACCGGCTTGACCTGGACCCGCTCGGTGGACCGGCTGGCGGCCTCCTTCGCCTTGCGCGCGGCCTCGGCCTTCTTCTTGGCGGCAGCCTCGGCGGCCCTCTTCTTGGCGGCGGCTTCGGCGGCCATGTGCTTGTCGTGGGCCACCGCGGCCCGGTGCTTGGCGGCGGCCACGGCGGCCTTGTGCTTGGCCGACATCTCCTCGGCCTTCACCTTGTCGCCGGCGAGCTGGTCGGTGACGCTGCCCTTGACGTCCTTTATCTGCTCACTGCTGTACGCCACCTGGCCCGCGGGGGCCTCGGCCGTGGTCGTCCCCGCGTTGCCGGGAACGGCCGAGAAGGCCAGGGCGGCGGCGCCGAGCGTGGCGACACCGGCGATCGCGATCTTGTGCCGCTTGTTCAGCGCACGACTGAGACCGCGGTTGTTGGTGTTCTTGAGCATGGCAGATGGACCTCTTCGAATAGCGCGGAGGTCGCTCGCTGTCCGACGGGGGACACGGGTGCTTCCTGCACAAACGCCGCGGGCGGAACCCGCGGCGTTGAGCGACGGCAGCCATTCTTAGCGGCCGCAAAATTGCCTGGCAAAGGTGTGACGTACGATCCTCGATAGTGGACCCGTGAAGGGCAAATCAGGACAGAAGGGACTGTCTGCCCCGCTCAAAAGGGATGTCGTTACCTACTACGGACTTTCGTACGTGACGTGCGCCCTATGTGCGGGCTCACATCGGCCCCGTAACAGTCTCACCAGGAGTTGCTGGCGCAATGCTCTGAGTGAGGGCTCTCCTCGGGGAGGATGAGGTGCACGTCGCCGAACTCGTGCCACAGGTAGAGCCCGCGCAGCGCCTCCTCGTAGCTGCGGTCGATCGGCGCCCGCCCGGCGACCGCCTCCAGCATCAGCAGATGCGAGGCCTCCGGCTCGTGCAGCCCGGTCAGCAGCCCGTCCACCACCCGCACCCCGCGCTCCGGGGTGACGACGAGATCCGTCCACCCTGCACGCGCGCGTACGACCCCGTCGGCGCCCGCCGCCGACTCCACGGCCCGCACGGCCGTGGTCCCGATGGCGACGATCCGCCCGCCTCCCGCCTTCGCCGCGTTGATCAGCCGAGCCGACGCCTCCGGTACCGCGAACCGCTCCGGATACGGCGGCTCGTGCGCCTCCGCGGAGGCCACCCCGGTGTGCAGCGTGATCGGCGCGAACTGCACACCCCGGCTCACCAGCTCCGTCACCATCCGCAGCGTGAAGGGCCGCGCCGCGCTCGGCATCTCCGCGCTGCCCGCCCCGTCGGCCGACGGCAGCGCGAACACCGTCTGGTAGACGGACAACGGCTGGTCCCGCTCCGTATAGGAGTAACGAATCGGCCGCCCGTGCTCCCGCATCAGCCCCAGGACTCCTGTGTCCTGGGGGCTGGTCCTCCCTGTGCCGGCCTCCTGGGGCCCGGCGACCCGCGCCCACCACAGCCGCTCGCTCCCCGCGCTCAGCGGCTCCTCCAGCACCAGCCGCAGCCCACCCGGCAACCGCACCTCAGCCCCCGCGGGCCCGCCCGCACGCGCGCGCGTGGTGCCCCGCTCGTCGGGATCCCGCAGCTCGACCGCCCACCGCCCGTCGTCCCCGCGCGTGGAGAAGTGCACCACCACGCGCGCGTCCCCGATCCGCCCGTCCACGGCGGCGGCCAGCGTCTCCGACGTGTTGACGACCAGGAGATCCCCGGCCCGCAGCAGCCGCGGCAGCTCGCCGAACGCGTGGTGCGACACCTCGGTCCCACGCGACACCAGCAGCCGTACGGCATCCCGGTCCAGCCCCGGCCCACGCTGCTCGGCCGGCACCCGGGCCGACAGCTCCTCCGGCACCTGCACCGCCAGCGTCATCGCCGTCCCTCCAACAGAGACGGAGCCGCGTAGCGGCCGCTCGCGGGACGCTCGTCCAGCAGCCGCAGGAAGGCCGGCACCACACCGGCCGGCGTCGGCCGTGGATCGTCGTCGTCCGGTACGGCCGACGCGTACAGGTCCGTGGCCATGTCCCCGGGATCGACCGCCCACACCCGCAGCCCCGGCTCCTCCTCGCCGAGCACCGCCGCGAGATGGTCCAGGGCGGCCTTCGAGGCCCCGTACCCGCCCCATGTCTCGTACGCCTCGACGGCCGCGTCCGAGCTGACGGTGATCACCGCGCCCGTTCCGGACGCCCGCAGCAGCGGCAGCGCCTCCTGGGCCAGGCCCAGCGCGGCGACGACGTTCACCTCCAGCGCCCTCCGCAGCCCCTCCAGGGGCAGCTCGTCCAGCCGTACCAGTGGCTCGGCGCCCAGTGCGCTGGCGTTGCTGACCAGCAGGTCGACGCCGCCCAGCCGCCATGCGGCCGCCACCAGCTCGGCCCTGTGCCCGGCGTCCGTGACATCCCCCGGCACCGCCGTCACGCGCGTGCCGTACGCCTGAAGCCCGGCCGCCGTCTCATGGAGCACCTCAGGGGTCCTGGCGTCGAGCACCAGATCCCAGCCGCGCGAGGCCAGCCCCTCGGCGAGCGCCCGCCCCAGCCCCTTCGATGCCCCCGTGATGATCCCTACCGGCATGACAACCGTCCCCTCGTCCCAGGCCGCCTCGGTCGGCGGTGTCCTCAACGTAGGAACCGGCAGACCCGCCCCGCCTCGGACGCGGGCCGCAAAGCCGCGGGGCCCTTCGTCCTACGCCGCGCACCCGGGGCCGTTCGCCCTACGACCCGGAACCCGGGACCAGAGGACTAGGACCGCCGCCCCAGTCGGCTGCCGTCACAGGTCCGATCCGCCTGTCATACCCCGCCGGTACCGTGAGGGCATGAGTCAAGGCCCCAGGTCCGGCCTCGCCGCGGTGAGCTCCGCGTTGCTGGCCATGAGCAGGCATCTCGAGGTGCGCGACGTCCTCAAGACGATCGTCGCCTCGGCCCGCGAGCTGCTCGACGCGCAGTACGCCGCGCTCGGCGTCCCGGACGACCATGGCGGCTTCGCCCAGTTCGTGGTCGACGGCGTCAGCGACGAGCAGTGGAAGGCCATCGGGCCCCTCCCGCGCCAGCACGGCATCCTCGCCGCGATGCTCCGGGAGGCCGAGGTCGAGCGCCTCGCCGACGTCCGCAAGGACTCCCGCTTCGAGGGCTGGCCGTCGGCCCACCCCGACATGTCCGACTTCCTCGGCCTGCCGATCCGCGACGGCGACGAGGTCATCGGCGCGCTGTTCCTGGCCAACAAGAACTGTCCGAAGCCGGAGGGAGGGTGCGGCTTCACGGAGGAGGACGAGGACCTCCTCGGCATCCTCGCCCAGCACGCCGCGATCGCCCTCACCAACGCCCGCCTCTACGAACGCAGCCGCGAGCTGACCATCGCCGAGGAACGCTCCCGCCTCGCCCACGAACTGCACGACGCGGTCAGCCAGAAGCTGTTCTCCCTGCGCCTGACGGCCCAGGCCGCCGCAGCCCTGATCGACCGCGACCCGTGCCGCGCCAAGGGCGAACTGCACCAGGTGGCCGCGCTCGCCGCCGAGGCCACCGACGAACTGCGCGCCGCGGTCGTCGAGTTGCGCCCCGCCGCCCTCGACGAGGACGGCCTCGTCGCCACCCTGCGCACCCAGATCCAGGTCCTCGACCGCGCCCACACCGCGCGCGTGACCTTCGCCGGCCGTGGCGTGAAGGCCCTGCCCGCCGCCCAGGAGGAGGCCGTACTGCGCGTCGCCCAGGAGGCCCTGCACAACGCCCTGCGGCACTCCGGAGCCGAGCACGTCGACGTGACACTGGACCGGCGTGGCAGCGGAGCCGTCCTGCGGGTCACGGACAACGGCAGCGGCTTCGACCCGAAGGCGATACGCCGAGCCGGCCGCCACCTCGGCCTGGTCTCCATGCGGGACCGGACGAGCGGCGTCGGCGGCACGCTGACCGTGGAATCGGCGCCCGGCAAGGGCACCACGATCGAGATGGAGGTCCCCGGTGGCTGACGCAATCAAGGTGCTGCTCGTCGACGACCACCAGGTGGTCCGCCGGGGCCTGCGCACCTTCCTCGAAGTGCAGGACGACATCGAGGTCGTGGGCGAGGCCGCCGACGGCGCCGAGGGTGTGGCCCGCGCGCAGGAACTGAAGCCGGACGTGGTCCTCATGGACGTCAAGATGCCGGGCATGGACGGCGTCGACGCCCTGCGCAAGCTCCGCGAACTCGACAACCCCGCGCGTGTGCTGATCGTCACCAGCTTCACCGAACAGCGCACGGTGATCCCGGCCCTGCGCGCGGGCGCCGCCGGGTACGTCTACAAGGACGTGGACCCGGATGCCCTCGCCGGAGCCATCCGCTCGGTCCACGCCGGCCACATCCTGCTCCAACCCGAGGTCGCGGGCGCCCTGCTGTCCCAGGAGGAGGCCAACTCGGGGCAGGGGAGGGCCGGTTCCCTGACGGAACGCGAGCGCGAGGTCCTCGGCCTGATCGCCGACGGCCGCTCGAACCGGGAGATAGCCAGAGCCCTGGTCCTGTCGGAGAAGACCGTCAAGACACACGTCTCGAACATCCTGATGAAGCTCGACCTGGCGGACCGCACCCAGGCCGCGCTGTGGGCCGTACGCCATGGCGTGACCGGCTGAAACGCTCTCCGCAGGACGTGACGGACGGCAATACGGAGGGTTCCGCTCCGGACTGAGATTCATACCGTCGTGGGAATGTCCCCCAGATGGCGCATCCTCCGGGCGTCTCCGCCGTTTTCCAGTGCGTGCTGCGGCGACTGCCGCGGCAATCGCAAGGAGGACTCAGAAGTGAAGAACCTGAAGAAGGCAGCGGCCGTGACGATGGTGGCGGGTGGCCTGCTGGCCGCCGGGGCCGGTATGGCCTCCGCCACCAGCGGCGCGCACGCCGACGGCAAGGCCGTGGGCTCCCCGGGCATCGGCTCGGGCAACCTGGTCCAGGCCCCGGTCCACATCCCGGCCAACGTGTCGGGCAACACCGTGAACGTCGTCGGCCTGCTGAACCCCGCCTTCGACAACCTGGCCGTCAACCGCTGACGACCACCCCGAAGCGAGCAGTGACCTCCGGCCTCCCGGGTTTCCCGGGAGGCCGGTCTGTTTGTCGAGGCTCGCTCAGCCTGCGGGCAGTCGTGCCGCTGGGGCGGCACGGGTGGGCGCAGGCGGCACCTCGTCGCGCCGAGTTGCGCGACCCATCACAGCGCCGCCCACCAGCACACCCGACGCTCACCTCACGCCCCGCTCCCGCTCCTCCACAACGGAGTTGTACGCAGCGACCTGCGCCCGCCGGGCAACCCGCTCCACCGGCCGCAACGCCTCAGCCCGCGCCCCCATCTCGGCGGAGCTGACCGCACCCCCGTGCCCGTTCTCATACGCCAGCGAAACCAACAACCCCACCCGCTGCGCAAGCTCCAGCACCCGCACCGCCCGCGGCGGATACCCCGGCGCCAACACCTCTCGCCCCCGCTCGGCCCGAGCCCGATACGCATCGATCGCCGCCTCGGCCACCGGCCCCGACCCGGCCACGTCCAGCCGCGCCAACACCTCCGTCGCATCCCGCAAGGCCTCGGCCAGCTCCCGCTCGGCCTCACCCAGCGACGGCACATCCGCAGGCGGCGCCTCCCGCACGGGCAGCACATGCCAGACGACCTCGACATGTACATCACCGTCGGGCCCGGCCTCGTACACCTCGGGCACCAACCCCCACGCGGAGCCGTGACAGATCACCGCCTCCTCGGCATCCAACGCCCGCGCATTGAACTCCGGCGGCCCGCTCAGCCCCAGCGGATGCCCCGGCGCGGGCAGCGCGACCCGCAGCCCGCTCACCCCGAGCGCCCGCAGCCGCCCCAGCGCCAGCGTGAGCCCGACGGGCGCCGACTCACCAGGCAGCCCCTCCACCCGGTGCACGGCATCGTCCCCGACGATCTCGAGCACAGCGTCATCCGGCGAGACAAGTCCGGACAAAAGGGCATTTCCCCAAGTGGCAAGGCGTCCTGAACGTGGTTCCGAGAGCATGCCCCCACCCTAAGGACAGGACCGATGGAATGAAGCGCCCGACCGGTGGCGTAGATTTCCTTGAGGGCTGCGCCCACAGGCGCACGCGACCACCGAGACGCCGAGACCGGTCACACTGCAAGGGGAGACAACGCGCTCATGAGCGATGTTCTGGAGCTTCAGGACGTATCCGTGGTCCGCGAGGGCCGGGCTCTGGTGGACCAGGTCTCCTGGTCGGTCAAGGAGGGCGAGCGCTGGGTCATCCTCGGCCCCAACGGCGCCGGCAAGACCACGCTCCTGAACCTCGCGTCCAGCTACCTCTACCCCACCCAGGGATCGGTCTCCATCCTCGGCGAGACCCTCGGCCGGCCCGGCACCGACGTCTTCGAGCTGCGCCCGCGCATCGGCATGGCCGGCATCGCCATGACCGAGAAGCTGCCCAAGCGCCAGACCGTCCTGCAGACAGTGCTGACCGCCGCGTACGGCATGACCGCCACCTGGAACGAGGACTACGAGGAGATCGACGAGCAGCGCGCCCGCGCGTTCCTCGACCGCCTCGGCATGAGCGAGTACCTCGACAGGAAGTTCGGCACCCTCTCCGAGGGCGAGCGCAAGCGCACCCTCATCAGCCGCGCCCTGATGGCCGACCCCGAGCTGCTCCTCCTCGACGAGCCCGCCGCCGGCCTCGACCTCGGCGGCCGCGAGGACCTCGTCCGCCGCCTCGGCCGCCTCGCCCGCGACCCGATCGCCCCCTCGATGCTGATGGTCACCCACCACGTCGAGGAGATCCCCCCGGGCTTCACCCACGTCCTGATGATCCGCCAGGGCAAGGTCCTCGCCGCCGGCCCCATGGAACTCGAACTCACCTCCCGCAACCTCTCCCTCTGCTTCGGCCTCCCCCTCATCGTCGAACAGGTTGGCGACCGCTGGACGGCACAGGGCCTCCCCCTGTCCTGACCCGGCCCTTCACCCCGCGAAACCCCGGTAAGAAGCCCCTTCAAACTGATCGGCGCCCTGTCCGCGACAGGGCCCGCAGCCCTACCATGACCATGTGGAAATCGACGCGTGGGTTTGGTGGTTGATCGGCGCGGCAGCGCTCGGCATCGGGCTCGTGATCACGGCGATGCCCGAACTCGGCATGCTGGCGGTGGGTGCCGTCGCGGCCGCGGTGGTCGCCGGCGTCTTCGGCGGTGACGCCGTCGTCCAGGTCGTGTCCTTCGTCCTCATCTCGACCGCACTCATCGCCGTCGTACGGCCCATCGCGAACCGACATCGCGCACAGCGACCCCAACTCGCCACCGGCATCGAGGCGTTGAAGGGCAAACAGGCCGTCGTACTGGAGCGGGTCGACGCCTCCGGCGGCCGGATCAAGCTCGCCGGAGAGGTCTGGTCGGCACGCTCCCTCGACACCGACCGCGCCTACGAAGTAGGCCAGGAAGTGGACGTCGTGGACATCGAGGGGGCCACGGCGATCGTCATGTGACCTCGCACGACGTAAGTGGCGCGAACGCGCCACGGGCCACGCGACGGTCTGTCAGACTCGACCAGCAAGATCTTCAACAACCGTAAGATCTGCCAAAGTTGCCGCAGCGGAGAAGGGGTACGGGGAAACGACGATGGAACCGGTCATCATCGTCTTGATCATTCTGGTGGTGTTGGTCTTCATCGCCCTGATCAAGACGATTCAGGTCATCCCACAGGCGAGTGCGGCCATCGTCGAACGCTTCGGCCGTTACACGCGGACACTCAACGCGGGCCTCAACATCGTGGTCCCGTTCATCGACACCATCCGCAACCGCATCGACCTGCGCGAACAGGTCGTACCGTTCCCGCCGCAGCCGGTGATCACCCAGGACAACCTGGTCGTGAACATCGACACGGTCATCTACTACCAGGTGACCGACGCCCGCGCCGCCACCTACGAAGTCGCCAGCTACATCCAGGCGATCGAGCAGCTGACGGTCACCACACTCCGTAACATCATCGGCGGCATGGACCTCGAACGGACCCTGACCTCCCGCGAGGAGATCAACGCGGCCCTGCGCGGCGTCCTCGACGAGGCAACGGGCAAGTGGGGCATCCGAGTCAACCGCGTGGAACTCAAGGCGATCGAACCCCCCACCTCCATCCAGGACTCGATGGAGAAGCAGATGCGTGCCGACCGCGACAAGCGCGCCGCGATCCTCACCGCCGAAGGTACGCGCCAGGCCGCCATCCTCACCGCCGAAGGTGAGAAGCAGTCCCAGATCCTCCGCGCCGAAGGTGAGGCCAAGGCCGCCGCCCTACGCGCGGAAGGCGAAGCCCAGGCGGTCCGCACGGTCTTCGAAGCCATCCACGCGGGCGACCCCGACCAGAAGCTCCTCTCCTACCAGTACCTCCAGATGCTCCCGAAGATCGCCGAAGGCGACGCCAACAAGCTCTGGATCGTCCCCAGCGAAATCGGCGACGCCCTCAAGGGC
Organism: Streptomyces sp. DT2A-34; assembly: GCF_030499515.1. Taxonomy (NCBI): domain Bacteria; kingdom Bacillati; phylum Actinomycetota; class Actinomycetes; order Kitasatosporales; family Streptomycetaceae; genus Streptomyces; species Streptomyces sp. DT2A-34. The sequence continues at coordinate 8,029,180 of NZ_JASTWJ010000001.1, forward strand.
CTCTCCGGCGCCATGGGCAACCTGGGCGGCTTCGGCGGCGGTTCGGGAGGCAACGGAGCCTCCGGCAACAGCGGCACAGGCACGGAACGCCGAGAGAAGCCGCAGATCGACTGACACCGGGACAGTCGCACGAAAATGGGGCCCGCCTTCTTCACGAAGGCGGGCCCCAATGCCTTTAGGGGCGCGGGGAACTGCGCGACCAGCTACAAACAACCCGCAGCCAACGAACAACCTAGGAGCCCACGGCGAAGAGTCAGGCAGCGTCCCGAGCCAGCCAGTCCGGCAGCGCCTCAAAGTCCTCGGCCCCCAGCGCCAGCAACATCGCATCAGCCGGCGTCGGCTCGAACGGCTCCCTCAACAGCGGCATACCCGCCTGCTCAGGCGTCCGATCAGCCTTCCGATGATTGTCCTCCGCACACGAGGCGACCGTATTCAGCCACGTGTCCTGCCCACCCTGAGACCGCGGCACCACATGGTCCACGGTCGTGGCCCTGCGCCCGCAGTACGCGCACCGGTGCCTGTCCCGCACCAGAACACCCCGCCTCGACCACGGCGCTTGTCTTCGGAACGGCACCCGTACGTACCTGCAGAGCCGGATCACCCGGGGCGCCGGTATGTCGACCGCGGCTCCACGCATCCGCAGTTCGGGATGGGCCTGCTCGACGACGGCCTTGTCCTGAAGCACCAGAACGATGGCTCGGTTCAACGTCACCGTAGACAGCGGCTCGAAGCTCGCGTTCAGTACCAGCGTGTCCCGCATTGCAGCCCACCTCCCGTGCGCACCTGCCCACCCCCTGGCGGGCTGGGATCAACTCTGGCCGGGCACGCCGAGATGGACAACGAAATAAAAAATGCCCGCCCCTGATCACTTCCAAGACCAGGGGCGGGCAAACGTTCCATGAACGTCAGGCTTCGGCGGGCACCTCGTACTCACCGATCACATGGGCACGCGCGATCGCGTGGAACCGCAGGTTGAACCCGACGACGGCCGGGCTGGCGTCCTCGTCCGGTCCGAGCTTCTCCTGGTCCACGGCGTACACCGTGAACACATAGCGGTGCGGCCCGTCCCCGGCCGGCGGCGCGGCACCACCGAAGTCCTTCGACCCGTAGTCGTTCCGCGCCTGTACGGCACCCTCCGGCAGCCCCTCGAACTTGCCGCTGCCCGCCCCCGCCGGCAACTCGGTCACCGAGGCCGGGATGTCGAAGACGACCCAGTGCCAGAACCCGCTCCCCGTAGGGGCATCGGGGTCGTAGCAGGTCACGGCGAAGCTCTTGGTCTCGGCCGGGAAGCCCTCCCAGCGCAGCTGCGGCGAGGTGTTGCCGGCCGCGTAGACCTGAGCGTCCTTGAGGGTCCCGCCGGACTCGACGTCCTCGCTCGTGACCGTGAAGGACGGCACGGGCGGATGGAAGTCGTGGGGCAGCGGCCGCCTCTTGAGCTCGGTCACTTCGGTACCTCCTGACGAAACAGTGGAATCAGCGGTTCCGAGCCTAGGACCAGTTGCGCTTGCTGCCGACCTCGGACAGCCACTGGTTGAGATACGCCGCCCAGTCGGTCCCCTGGAAGTCGTTCAGCCCCACCTGGAACGACCGGAAGGTGTCGCTGCCCGCGCTGAACAGCCCCGGCTTCTTGTCCATCTCGAGGACGACGTCCATCGTGTGCTCGTCCGCGACGAAGCTCAACTCGACCTGGTTGATACCGCGGTACTGCTGCGGCGGGAAGAACTCGATCTCCTGGTAGAACGGCAGCTTCTGCCGCGTACCCCGGATGTGGCCGCGCTCCATGTCCGCGTTCTTGAAGCGGAAGCCCAGCTGGATGAAGGCGTCGAGAATCGCCTTCTGCGCGGGCAGCGGGTGCACGTTGATCGGGTCCAGGTCGGTGGAGTCCACGGCCCGCGCGATCGACAGCTCCGTCGTCACACCGATGTTCATGCCGCGCAGCGTCTGACCGTCGATCGTGGTGATCGGCGTCTCCCACGGGATCTCCAGCCCGAAGGGCACCGCGTGCACGGCCTGGGCCTGCAGCTCGAAGGCACCACCCAGCGGCATCTTCGTGAACTCGATGTCCTGCTTGTACTCCGAGTCCTGGCCCTCGACCTCGACCCGCGCCTGCAGGCCCACGGACAGGCCCTCGATGTCCTGCTTCACGGACCCGCCCTGAATCCGCACCTCACCCTGGACGACACCGCCCGGGACGACGTTGACTTCCGTCAGCACCGTCTCGACCGAAGCCCCGCCGGCCCCCAGGCTCGCGAGCAGCTTCTTGAACGCCATGACTCTCCTCTTTTCAGAGTGGATCCTTGATCCCTACAAACGCGATCCGGCCGTGGCCGGTTCCGCGCCCCACCCTGGCAAGGCGAACGCCCCCTGACCACCCCGTTGCGACCACCCGTCTGCACTACCCTCGGACGGCATGATCGTGACCCCCGACCGTACGCCCCTCCCCAGGAACTTCTTCGACCGACCCGTCCTGGAAGTCGCCCCCGACCTCCTGGGCCGCCTCCTGGTACGCACGACCCCCGACGGTCCGATCACCCTCCGCCTCACGGAGGTCGAGGCCTACGACGGCCCGAACGACCCCGGCTCCCACGCCTATCGCGGCCGCACGCCCCGCAACGACGTGATGTTCGGTCCTCCCGGACACGTCTACGTCTACTTCACCTACGGCATGTGGCACTGCATGAACCTGGTGTGCGGCCCCGACGGCCAGGCGAGCGCGGTATTGCTCCGCGCAGGCGAGATCGTCGAGGGCGCCGAACTCGCTCGCAAACGTCGACTCTCGGCCCGCAACGACATGGAACTGGCCAAAGGCCCGGCCCGCCTGGCCACCGCCCTGGACGTGGACCGAGCCCTGGACGGCACAGACGCGTGCGCCTCCGGCGAGACACCGCTGAGGATCCTTGCCGGCGCCCCCGCCCCCTCCGACCAGGTACGGAACGGCCCACGCACCGGCGTGGCAGGCGACGGCGGCAACGGGGACGTCCACCCCTGGCGCTACTGGGTCGCCAACGACCCGACGGTGAGCCCATATCGGGCGCATGTCCCGAGGCGCCGCCGAAGTTGACGCGCCTAGGGGAGGGGCGTAACGTGGCCCGAGCCGCTGAACCGGGTACTGCGAAGTCAGCAGCCGGAGCGGCCAACCCACTACCTGGCAACACCCCACAGCGGGGTCGAATTCGGTGTGTCCGCATGCCTGAATTCGGATCCGCAGAAACCCCGATTATGAATCGGGCGGGGGAATCGGCTAACGTAGTGAATGTCGAAAGGCCGACGGGCGAAAGCCCAGAGCCTCGCGGCAATCCCTCCCGACAGGGAATCGGATCGGAAAAGGATCTGATAGAGTCGGAAACGCAAGACCGAAGGGAAGCGCCCGGAGGAAAGCCCGAGAGGGTGAGTACAAAGGAAGCGTCCGTTCCTTGAGAACTCAACAGCGTGCCAAAAATCAACGCCAGATATGTTGATACCCCGTCTCCGGCCATCACGGTCGGGGCGAGGTTCCTTTGAAAAAACACAGCGAGGACGCTGTGAACGGTCGGGCTTATTCCGCCTGACTGTTCCGCTCTCGTGGTGTCGTCCCGATTACGGGAAAACATTCACGGAGAGTTTGATCCTGGCTCAGGACGAACGCTGGCGGCGTGCTTAACACATGCAAGTCGAACGATGAACCACTTCGGTGGGGATTAGTGGCGAACGGGTGAGTAACACGTGGGCAATCTGCCCTGCACTCTGGGACAAGCCCTGGAAACGGGGTCTAATACCGGATATGACCGTCTTGGGCATCCTTGATGGTGTAAAGCTCCGGCGGTGCAGGATGAGCCCGCGGCCTATCAGCTTGTTGGTGAGGTAATGGCTCACCAAGGCGACGACGGGTAGCCGGCCTGAGAGGGCGACCGGCCACACTGGGACTGAGACACGGCCCAGACTCCTACGGGAGGCAGCAGTGGGGAATATTGCACAATGGGCGAAAGCCTGATGCAGCGACGCCGCGTGAGGGATGACGGCCTTCGGGTTGTAAACCTCTTTCAGCAGGGAAGAAGCGAAAGTGACGGTACCTGCAGAAGAAGCGCCGGCTAACTACGTGCCAGCAGCCGCGGTAATACGTAGGGCGCAAGCGTTGTCCGGAATTATTGGGCGTAAAGAGCTCGTAGGCGGCTTGTCACGTCGGGTGTGAAAGCCCGGGGCTTAACCCCGGGTCTGCATTCGATACGGGCTAGCTAGAGTGTGGTAGGGGAGATCGGAATTCCTGGTGTAGCGGTGAAATGCGCAGATATCAGGAGGAACACCGGTGGCGAAGGCGGATCTCTGGGCCATTACTGACGCTGAGGAGCGAAAGCGTGGGGAGCGAACAGGATTAGATACCCTGGTAGTCCACGCCGTAAACGGTGGGAACTAGGTGTTGGCGACATTCCACGTCGTCGGTGCCGCAGCTAACGCATTAAGTTCCCCGCCTGGGGAGTACGGCCGCAAGGCTAAAACTCAAAGGAATTGACGGGGGCCCGCACAAGCAGCGGAGCATGTGGCTTAATTCGACGCAACGCGAAGAACCTTACCAAGGCTTGACATACACCGGAAACGGCCAGAGATGGTCGCCCCCTTGTGGTCGGTGTACAGGTGGTGCATGGCTGTCGTCAGCTCGTGTCGTGAGATGTTGGGTTAAGTCCCGCAACGAGCGCAACCCTTGTCCTGTGTTGCCAGCATGCCCTTCGGGGTGATGGGGACTCACAGGAGACCGCCGGGGTCAACTCGGAGGAAGGTGGGGACGACGTCAAGTCATCATGCCCCTTATGTCTTGGGCTGCACACGTGCTACAATGGCAGGTACAATGAGCTGCGATACCGCGAGGTGGAGCGAATCTCAAAAAGCCTGTCTCAGTTCGGATTGGGGTCTGCAACTCGACCCCATGAAGTCGGAGTTGCTAGTAATCGCAGATCAGCATTGCTGCGGTGAATACGTTCCCGGGCCTTGTACACACCGCCCGTCACGTCACGAAAGTCGGTAACACCCGAAGCCGGTGGCCCAACCCCCTTGTGGGGAGGGAGCTGTCGAAGGTGGGACTGGCGATTGGGACGAAGTCGTAACAAGGTAGCCGTACCGGAAGGTGCGGCTGGATCACCTCCTTTCTAAGGAGCACTTCTTAACCGGGCTTGCCTGGTTCAGAGGCCAGTACATCAGCGAGTGTCTGATGCTGGTTGCTCATGGGTGGAACGTTGATTATTCGGCCGGGTTCACGGGTCGGAGGCTGCTAGTACTGCTCGCAAGAGTGTGGAACGCATGATCTTCGGACGGGAGCTGGCCGGGCACGCTGTTGGGTATCTGAGGGAATGATTTCCTTCGTGATGCCGGCCCCAGTGCACTCCAGCCTTTGGTTGGGGGTGATGGGTGGCTGGTCGTTGTTTGAGAACTGCACAGTGGACGCGAGCATCTGTGGCCAAGTTTTTAAGGGCGCACGGTGGATGCCTTGGCACCAGGAACCGATGAAGGACGTGGGAGGCCACGATAGTCCCCGGGGAGTCGTCAACCAGGCTTTGATCCGGGGGTTTCCGAATGGGGAAACCCGGCAGTCGTCATGGGCTGTCACCCATACCTGAACACATAGGGTATGTGGAGGGAACGCGGGGAAGTGAAACATCTCAGTACCCGCAGGAAGAGAAAACAACCGTGATTCCGGGAGTAGTGGCGAGCGAAACTGGATGAGGCTAAACCGTATACGTGTGAGACCCGGCAGGGGTTGCGTATGCGGGGTTGTGGGATCTCTCTTCTGTTGTCTGCCGGCAACAGGACGAGTTAGAAACCGTTGATGTAGGCGAAGGACATGCGAAAGGTCCGGCGTAGAGGGTAAGACCCCCGTAGTCGAAACATCAGCGGCTCGTTTGAGAGACACCCAAGTAGCACGGGGCCCGAGAAATCCCGTGTGAATCTGGCGGGACCACCCGCTAAGCCTAAATATTCCCTGGTGACCGATAGCGGATAGTACCGTGAGGGAATGGTGAAAAGTACCCCGGGAGGGGAGTGAAATAGTACCTGAAACCGTGTGCCTACAAGCCGTGGGAGCGTCGGAAGCAAGCTTGCTTGTTTCTCGTGACTGCGTGCCTTTTGAAGAATGAGCCTGCGAGTTTGCGGTGTGTTGCGAGGTTAACCCGTGTGGGGAAGCCGTAGCGAAAGCGAGTCCGAATAGGGCGTTTTAGTAGCGCGCTCAAGACCCGAAGCGGAGTGATCTAGCCATGGGCAGGTTGAAGCGGAGGTAAGACTTCGTGGAGGACCGAACCCACCAGGGTTGAAAACCTGGGGGATGACCTGTGGTTAGGGGTGAAAGGCCAATCAAACTCCGTGATAGCTGGTTCTCCCCGAAATGCATTTAGGTGCAGCGTCGTGTGTTTCTTGCCGGAGGTAGAGCACTGGATAGGCGATGGGCCCTACCGGGTTACTGACCTTAGCCAAACTCCGAATGCCGGTAAGTGAGAGCGCGGCAGTGAGACTGTGGGGGATAAGCTCCATGGTCGAGAGGGAAACAGCCCAGAGCATCGACTAAGGCCCCTAAGCGTACGCTAAGTGGGAAAGGATGTGGAGTCGCAGAGACAACCAGGAGGTTGGCTTAGAAGCAGCCACCCTTGAAAGAGTGCGTAATAGCTCACTGGTCTAGTGATTCCGCGCCGACAATGTAGCGGGGCTCAAGCGTACCGCCGAAGTCGTGTCATTCACACAATAGGGCCAACGCCTGTGTGGATGGGTAGGGGAGCGTCGTCTGCCGGGTGAAGCAGCACCGGAAGGTAGTTGTGGACGGTTGACGAGTGAGAATGCAGGCATGAGTAGCGATACACACGTGAGAAACGTGTGCGCCGATTGACTAAGGGTTCCTGGGTCAAGCTGATCTGCCCAGGGTAAGTCGGGACCTAAGGCGAGGCCGACAGGCGTAGTCGATGGATAACCGGTTGATATTCCGGTACCCGCTGTGAAGCGTCAAACATTGAATCCAGTGATGCTAAGTCCGTGAAGCCGCCCTGGAGCCTTCGGGCAAAGGGGAGTGGTGGAGCCGACGAACCTATCTGGTAGTAGGTGAGTGATGGGGTGACGCAGGAAGGTAGTCCATCCCGGGCGGTGGTTGTCCCGGGGTAAGGGTGTAGGCCGTGCGATAGGTAAATCCGTTGCACTTGTGGCTGAGACCTGATGCCGAGCCGATTGTGGTGAAGTGGATGATCCTATGCTGTCGAGAAAAGCCTCTAGCGAGTTTCATGGCGGCCCGTACCCTAAACCGACTCAGGTGGTCAGGTAGAGAATACCGAGGCGTTCGGGTGAACTATGGTTAAGGAACTCGGCAAAATGCCCCCGTAACTTCGGGAGAAGGGGGGCCACGCCTGGTGATGAGTCTTGCACTCTGAGCTGGGGGTGGCCGCAGAGACCAGCGAGAAGCGACTGTTTACTAAAAACACAGGTCCGTGCGAAGCCGTAAGGCGATGTATACGGACTGACGCCTGCCCGGTGCTGGAACGTTAAGGGGACCGGTTAGTCACTCTTCGGGGTGGCGAAGCTGAGAACTTAAGCGCCAGTAAACGGCGGTGGTAACTATAACCATCCTAAGGTAGCGAAATTCCTTGTCGGGTAAGTTCCGACCTGCACGAATGGCGTAACGACTTCTCGACTGTCTCAACCATAGGCCCGGTGAAATTGCACTACGAGTAAAGATGCTCGTTTCGCGCAGCAGGACGGAAAGACCCCGGGACCTTTACTACAGTTTGATATTGGTGTTCGGTTCGGCTTGTGTAGGATAGGTGGGAGACTTTGAAGCGGGCACGCCAGTGTTCGTGGAGTCGTCGTTGAAATACCACTCTGGTCGTGCTGGATGTCTAACCTGGGTCCGTGATCCGGATCAGGGACAGTGTCTGATGGGTAGTTTAACTGGGGCGGTTGCCTCCTAAAGAGTAACGGAGGCGCCCAAAGGTTCCCTCAGCCTGGTTGGCAATCAGGTGTTGAGTGTAAGTGCACAAGGGAGCTTGACTGTGAGACCGACGGGTCGAGCAGGGACGAAAGTCGGGACTAGTGATCCGGCGGTGGCTTGTGGAAGCGCCGTCGCTCAACGGATAAAAGGTACCCCGGGGATAACAGGCTGATCTTCCCCAAGAGTCCATATCGACGGGATGGTTTGGCACCTCGATGTCGGCTCGTCGCATCCTGGGGCTGGAGTCGGTCCCAAGGGTTGGGCTGTTCGCCCATTAAAGCGGTACGCGAGCTGGGTTTAGAACGTCGTGAGACAGTTCGGTCCCTATCCGCTGTGCGCGTAGGAGTCTTGAGAAGGGCTGTCCCTAGTACGAGAGGACCGGGACGGACGAACCTCTGGTGTGCCAGTTGTTCTGCCAAGGGCATGGCTGGTTGGCTACGTTCGGGAGGGATAACCGCTGAAAGCATCTAAGCGGGAAGCCTGCTTCGAGATGAGGACTCCCACCCACTTGATGGGGTAAGGCTCCCAGTAGACGACTGGGTTGATAGGCCGGATCTGGAAGCACCGTGAGGTGTGGAGGTGACCGGTACTAATAGGCCGAGGGCTTGTCCTCAGTTGCTCGCGTCCACTGTGTTAGTTCTGAGGCAACGACCGTTGCCGGTTTTTTGAGTAGAACAGACAACAGAAGAGTGTGCTTGTTCGCTCGAAACCATTAGGGTTTCGGTGGTTATAGCGTGAGGGAAACGCCCGGTTACATTCCGAACCCGGAAGCTAAGCCTTACAGCGCCGATGGTACTGCAGGGGGGACCCTGTGGGAGAGTAGGACGCCGCCGAACAATATTTGGAGGACCTCTGGTCCCAGCGTCAAGCTGGGACCAGAGGTCCTTTTTGTTTTTCCGGAGCGCGCCGGGTAGCCGGCTGCGCGAGAATGACTTGCGGTACCGAAGACAGGAGTCACCCATGTCCACCAACTCTCCCGAGGATCGACCGGAGCGCGACCAGCGGCGACGGGACAGTGGTGACCGCGGCGACCGAGGCGGTTACCGCGGGGACCGGGGCGGTTTCCGGCGGGACAACGACCGTCGGGACAGGGACAACGACCGTGGTGACCGCGGTCGTTACGGGCGTGATGACAGTCGTGGGGGCTACGGCGGCCAGCGCGACGATCGCCGTGATGGCCGTCGGGACGATCGCCGCGATGACCGGCGCGATGACCGTCGGGACGACCGCCGCGATGACCGCCGGGACGGCGACCGGGGGCCTCGTCCCGCGTTCCGTCGTGATGACCGGTCCGGTGGGCCGCGTCGGGACGATCGGGATCGGGAGCGTGGGCCCCGGCGTGACGGCGACCGTCCTTCCTACCGTCGCGACGACCGCGGAGAGCGTCGGGACGCCGACCGTGGTGGGTTCCGGCGTGACGACGACCGTGGTGGCTTCCGGCGCGACGACCGCGGTGAGCGTGGCAGCTACGGTCGCCGTGACGACCGCCGTGACGATCGCCGTGACGACCGTCGGGGCGATGACCGTGACCGTGGTTTCCGTCGGGACGACCGGCGTGACGACCGGCGTGACGACCGCCGAGACGACCGGCGTGACGACCGGCGTGACGACCGGCGTGACGACCGGCGTGACGGCGAGCGGGGTGGCTTCCGGCGTGACGACCGTGACCGTGGCTTCCGGCGTGATGACAGCCGTGGGGATCGTGGCGGCGACCGTGACCGTGGGCTCCGTCGTGACGACCGGCGTGGTGAGGACCGCGGGGATCGCGGTGGCTTCCGGCGTGATGACAGTCGTGGGGATCGCGGTGGCTTCCGGCGTGGTGAGGACCGCGGGGATCGCGGTGGCTTCCGGCGTGATGACAGTCGTGGGGATCGCGGTGGCTTCCGGCGTGATGACAGTCGTGGGGATCGTGGCGGCTTCCGGCGTGATGACAGCCGTGGGGATCGTGGCGGCTTCCGGGGCGGGGACGACCGTGGCGCTCGTGGGCCCCGTCGGGACGACCGTGGTGGGCGTCCCGGAGGGTTCCGTGGGCGGGACGACCGCCGTGATGACCGGCGTGACGACCGGCGTGGCGGTGGCCGGTTCCGTGATGAGCGGGATCGGGACCGCGAGCCGATCAAGCGGCTGCCGATCCCGGAGGACGTCACGGGCGACGAGATCGACAAGGACGTACGGCAGGAGCTGCAGAGCCTGCCGAAGGGGCTCGCGGAGGATGTCGCCAAGAACCTGGTGATGGTCGCCCGGCTGATCGACGAGGACCCCGAGGGTGCCTACGGGTACTCCAAGGTGGCGCTGCGGCTCGCGTCGCGCGTCGCGGCCGTACGCGAGGCGGCCGGGTTCGCGGCGTACGCGAACCAGAAGTACGCCGAGGCGCTCGCCGAGTTCCGTGCCGCGCGGCGGATGACCGGCGGCGTGGAGCTGTGGCCCGTCATGGCCGACTGCGAGCGTGGGCTCGGGCGGCCGGAGAAGGCGCTGGACATGGCCGGGGCGCCCGAGGTGCACAAGCTGGACAAGGCCGGGCAGGTCGAGATGCGGCTCGTCGCGGCCGGCGCCCGACGTGACCTTGGGCAGCTGGACGCGGCCATCGTGACGCTGCAGAGCCCCGAGCTCGCCTCCAACGCCGTACAGCCGTGGACCGCGCGGCTGCGGTACGCGTACGCGGACGCGCTGCTCGCGGCCGGGCGGCAGGGTGAGGCGCGGGAGTGGTTCGCCAAGGCCGTCGAGGCCGACAAGGACGGCAGCACGGACGCTTCCGACCGGCTTGCCGAGTTGGACGGTGTCGAGTTCGTCGACGCCTTCGACGAGAACGAGAACGAGAACGAGAACGAGGGCAACGGCGACAAGCAGGCTCCGGGCGGGACCGATGAGGGCCGCGAGGAGTGAGCGACGTCTGAGGTGAAGGGCGGGATCCCGGGCTGGGGTCCCGCCCTTCGGCGTTCAGAGGTCCAGGGCGCGCAGGACCAGGCCCGAGGCCGGTTTCGGGCCGAACGACGTCGACTTGCGGGGCATCGTGACGCCCTGGCGGGCGAGGTCGCGTACGACGTCCTCGCGGACGGGGTGCATGAGGACGGCCGTACCGCCGTCGCGTTCCGCCTTCTCGATGGTGGCGGCGGTGTCGTGGATGTAGGCGATGCGGGTGGGGTCGTCCTCGGGGATGTGCCAGATCTCGGCGAGGAGCGTGGCGTGCAGGACTGTCGCGTCGAGGGTGCGCCAGGCGGCCGGGCGGTCGGTGGGGACCGTGCGGGCGAGGAGGGCCGGGTCGGGGTGGTCGACGAGGTGGAAGGCGCCGTCTCCGGCGAGGAGGTAGGCGTTGCCCGCGCATGCCGCGTCGGCCAGGGCCTCCAGGGCCTCGGGCAGGGGGACTTCGAGGCGGCGTACGCGGAACAGGCCGTCGAGGGCGGTCAGGGCGTCCGGGACCGGCAGGCCGTGCAGGAGGCGGTGGATCGCGCGGACGCGGAGCGGGTAGCGGGCCGTGTCGACCAGGAGGACGAGGCCGTAGTCCCAGGCGCTGGGTGAGGGGTGCTCCGCGCGTAGACGGCGATACGTGGCCCAGCGGTGGTGGCCGTCGGCGATCAGGGCCTGGTGGCGGGTCAGGTCGGACTGGACGCGGGCCAGGTCGGTGGGGTCGGTGATCGACCACAGGCGGTGGCTGAAGCCGTCCTCCGTGGTGGTCGAGAAGAGCGGCGGGCGCTCGACCGTGCGCTCGATGACGGCGGTCGCGTCGGCCGCCGTGCCGTTGCCGCGGTAGGTCAGGAGGAGGGGTTCGAGGTTCGCGGAGGTGGCGCGCATCAGGGCCGCCCGGTCGGCGACCACGTGGGGCATGACGTCCTCGTGCGGCAGGACCAGGCCCTCCGACGGCTCCGTCACGCGCAGGGCGCCGATGATGCCGCGCTGCAGCATGCCGTCGCCGTCGTGCTGTTCGTAGACGTAGAGGCCGGGCTCGGGGTCGGCGGTCAGGACGCCTTCGGAGAGCCAGCGGCGCAGGGTCTTGGCCGCCTGTTCGTTGCGGGCGTCGGCCGTGTCGGCCTGGGGGAGGATCAGGCGGACGATGTTGTACGGGTCCGCGTCCTGGAGGTGGTGCAGGCCGTCGGGGCGGACGACGACGTCGTACGGAGGGGATGTCACGGCGGCCAGGCCGCCGACCCGGTCGGGGTCGTAGCGAAGGCCCCGGAACGGGGTGAGTTCGAGGCCTCGGCGCGCCGTTGCTTCCGGGTGACCTGCTGAGTTCATCCCGGCATCGTACGGGTGTCAGTGGCATGGGGGATGATCGGGGGGAAGGCCGTCGAACGAGGAGCGATGCGGAATGAGCCAGAGCGTCAGGACGAGGCCCGAGGGCAGTGGCCAGGCCCTGAGCGAGGCGTACGACACGGCGCTGCTCGACCTCGACGGTGTGGTGTACGCGGGGGGCCATGCGATCGTGCATGCCGTGGAGTCGCTCGCCACGGCCCGTGCGGGCGGGATGCATCTCGCGTACGTCACGAACAACGCCCTGCGGACGCCGGACACCGTGGCCGCGCATCTGACGGAGCTGGGGATACCCACGAGCGCGGGTGACGTCATCACCTCGGCGCAGGCGGTCGCGCGGCTGATCAGTGAGCAGGTGCCTGCCGGCGCCCGGGTGCTGGTGATCGGTGGGGAGGGGCTGCGGGTGGCGCTGCGGGAGCGCGGGCTGGAGCCGGTGGAGTCGGCGGACGACGATCCGGCGGCGGTCGTGCAGGGGTACGGCGGGCCCGAGTTGCCGTGGGGGAGGTTCGCGGAGGCCTCTTACGCCGTAGCGCGCGGGGTGCCCTGGTTCGCGTCCAACACCGATCTGACGATTCCGAGCGGGCGGGGGATCGCGCCGGGCAACGGGGCGGCGGTGGAGGTCGTACGGATAGCGACCGGTGCCGAGCCGCAGGTGGCGGGCAAGCCGTTGCCTCCCATGCACCGGGAGACGATCCTGCGGACGGGTGCCGAGCGGCCGCTGGTGGTCGGGGACCGGCTGGACACGGACATCGAGGGCGCGTTCAACGGGGACGTCGACTCGCTGCTCGTCCTGACCGGGGTGACCGACGGCGCGCAGTTGCTGGCCGCGCCGCCGCAGCACCGGCCGACTTATGTCGACGCGGATCTGCGGGGGTTGCTCACCGGGCAGCCGGAGATCGTGGCGGACGGGGGCGGGTTCCGGTGTGGTGGCTGGATGGCCACCGCCGGTGCGGAGCGGCTGGAACTCGACGGTGACGGTGAGGGCTTGGACGGGCTGCGGGCGTTGTGCGCGGCGGCCTGGACGGCGGCTGGTGAAGGTGTGTGCGAGCTGGAAGCGGGGAAGGCGTTGGCGCGGCTGGGGGTGTGAGTCGCCGCGCCGTGTCGGAGAGAAGGCGGGCGCGGGTACGCAGCGGGATCGTGGCTGAATAGCAGGGTAGGCTAACCTAACTGCGTGTTGGTCGACAGTCCTCCCGAACAGCGCGCGGACTCCGTGTCCGCGCCGCCAACCCGACGGGCGCTACGTGCCGTTGGGCTGCTCGTCTCTGTCCTGATCCTGGTGGTCGTCGCGATGGCGAGCATCGCGATCGGGGCGAAACAGTTGTCCATGGGGGAGGTCTGGCACGGCTTGTTCGAGGGCTCGGGGACCTACGGCGACGTCGTGGTCGAGGACCGGATCTCGCGCACCGTGCTCGGCCTGCTCGCGGGCGCCGCCCTCGGTCTCGCCGGTGCCGTACTCCAGGCGCTCACCCGCAACCCGCTCGCCGACCCCGGTCTGCTCGGCATCAACGCGGGCGCGTCCGCCGCGGTCGTCACCGCCATCACCTTCTTCGGCGTCACGAGTCTGAGCGGCTACGTCTGGTTCGCCTTCCTCGGCGCGGCCGCGGTCGGGGCGATGGTCTGGTTCCTCGGCGGCAGCCGGGGCGCGACGCCCGTACGGCTCGCGCTCGCCGGTACGGCGATCAGCGCCGCGCTCTACGGCTATCTCCAGGCCGTGATGATCACGGATGACGTGGCGCTGAACAAGATGCGCTTCTGGACGGTCGGTTCGCTGTCCTCGGCGACCGACTCGACCATCACCCAGGTGCTGCCGTTCCTCCTCGCGGGCACCGTCCTCGCGCTCGCCCTCGCCCGGCCGCTGAACGCCATGGAGATGGGCGACGACACCGCCAAGGCCCTCGGCGCGAACCTGAACCGCACCCGGGTGCTGTCGATGCTCGCCGCGACCGTGCTGTGCGGGGCCGCGACCGCCGCCTGCGGACCGATCGTGTTCGTCGGCCTGATGGTGCCGCACATCGTACGGTCCTTCACCGGGCCCGACCTGCGCTGGATCCTGCCGTACGCGGCCGTCCTGTCGCCCGTGCTGCTGCTCGGCGCCGACGTCCTCGGCCGGATCGTCGCCCGGCCCTCGGAGCTTCAGGTCGGCATCGTCACCGCGATCCTCGGCGGGCCGGTCTTCATCTTTCTCGTACGACGGCGGAGGACGGCCCAGCTGTGAAGACCGCAGTGAAGAGCGACGCCAAGAGCGCATCGCAGAGCGCAGTGAAGAGCGAAGCGAAGTCCGCGAGCCGGACCAGCCGTGCCAACCGCGCCGTGCGGATCCCGGGCGGGCTTTCCGTCCGGCTGGACGTCCGGGCGCTGGCCGTCGTCGTCCTGTTGCTGCTCGCCGCGCTCGCCGCGAGCGTCGTGCTGATCGGCACCGGAGACTTCCCGATCGCGGCCGGCGACGTGCTCAAGACGCTGCTCGGCGACGGGAACGCGGGGCAGGAGTTCATCGTCAACGAGCTGCGGCTGCCCAGGGTCCTGGTCGGGCTCCTGGTCGGTGCCTCGCTCGGCCTGGGTGGTGCGCTGTTCCAGGCGCTGTCCCGCAATCCGCTGGGCAGCCCGGACATCCTGGGTCTCGGGCAGGGGGCCACGGCCGGGGCGCTCGTGGTGATCGTCCTGCTCTCCGGGGACGCCGTGCAGGTCACGGTCGGCGCACTGGCGGGCGGACTCGCGACCGGGTTCGCCATCTATCTGCTCGCCTGGAAGCGGGGCGTGCACGGTTATCGACTGGTGCTGGTCGGTATCGGTATGTCCGCGATCATGACGGCGGTCAACGGCTATCTGCTGACCAAGGCCGACCTGGTCGACGCGGCCCGCGCGGTGGTGTGGATGACCGGCTCCCTCAGCGGCCGGGACTGGGCCCAGGTCTGGCCGCTGCTCGCGCTGTGCGCCGTCCTCGTACCGCTCGTCCTCGCCAACGCGCCCGGGCTGCGGATGATGGAGATGGGCGACGACGTGTCGTACGCCCTGGGAGTGCGTGTCGAACGCGTACGGCTGCTGCTGATGCTGGCCGCCGTGCTGCTCACGGCGGCCGCCACCGCCGCCGCCGGACCCGTCAGCTTCGTGGCACTCACCGCCCCGCAGCTCGCCCGGCGCCTGACCCGCTCGCCCGGGCCGAACCTGCTGCCCTCCGTGTGCATGGGCGCCGCCCTCCTGGTCACCGCCGACTGGGTCTCCCAGCGGGTCTTCGGAGCCGACCAGATGCCCGTGGGCGTGGTCACGGGCGTGCTCGGCGGTGTGTACCTGCTCTGGCTGCTGGTCACCGAGCGCAAGGCGGGCCGTATATGAGCGCCGGCAGCAGCCTCAGCACAGAGAGCCTCAGCAAAGAGGGCCTCAGCGAAGAGAGCCTCAGCAGCGGGCCGAGCAACGGGCTGAACAACGAAGGAGCACTGTGAACCGCCTGTCCGCCGACAACGTCACCCTCGCCTACGACCAGCGGGTCATCGCCGAGCAGCTGTCGGTGGAGATACCCGACAACTCCTTCACCGTGATCGTCGGCCCGAACGCGTGCGGCAAGTCCACGCTGCTGCGGGCGCTGTCGCGGATGCTCAAGCCCAGCCAGGGCCGGGTCCTCCTCGACGGGCAGGTCATCCAGTCGATGCCGGCGAAGAAGGTCGCGCGCACGCTGGGTCTGCTGCCGCAGTCGTCGATCGCGCCCGACGGGATCACCGTCGCCGATCTGGTGGGCCGCGGCCGGTACCCGCACCAGGGGATCCTGCGCCAGTGGTCGACCGAGGACGAGCGCGTCGTCCAGGAGTCGATGGAGCAGACCGGGGTCGCCGAACTCGCGGATCGCTATGTCGACGAACTGTCCGGCGGTCAGCGCCAGCGGGTGTGGATCGCGATGGCGCTCGCGCAGCAGACGCCGCTGCTGCTGCTCGACGAGCCGACGACCTACCTCGACATCCAGCACCAGATCGACGTCCTCGACCTGTGCGCGGAACTGCACGAGGAGCAGGGGCGCACGCTGGTCGCCGTGCTGCACGACCTCAATCACGCCGCCCGGTACGCCACACACCTCATCGCCCTGCGCGGCGGGCAGATCATCGCCGAGGGCGCGCCGAACGACATCGTCACGGCCGAGCTGGTCGAGGAGGCCTTCGGGCTGCGGTGCCAGGTCATCGACGACCCGGAGACGGGGACGCCGTTGGTGGTGCCGGCGGCTCGGAAGGCGCGCGAACAGGTCAAGAAGGAGCAGGTCAAGAAGGACCAGGACAAGAAGGACCAGGTCGAGGAGGACCAGGCCAAGAAGGTCGCGGCTACAGAAGCTTCCTGAGCACCAGCAGGTCGCGTACGCCCGCGTGCAGCTTCACCCGGCCCGAACCCCAGGCCTTGGCGAAGTGCAGTTCGCCGTCGACCAGGGCGACCAGGTCGTCGCCGGTCATGCTGAGTCTGATCTGGGCCTTCTCGCGGGGTGGGCCCTGGAGTGTGTCCTGGACATGGATCCGGCCGCCCGCCATGCGGCCGGCGAACGTGACGTCCAGGTCGGTGATGTGGCAGCTGACCGAGCGGTCCAGGGTCGCGGCCGTGCGGACGTCCCCCTCGGCGCGCTGCATGTTGTCCGAGAGCTTTTCGAGTGCGGCGCGGCACTCCTCAATCGTGGCCATCGCGATCGACGGTACCCCAGCGGTTCGGGGTAGCGTCTGGGCATGAGCGACACGGTTCCGGAGACGGAGATCCCGGAGGAGGAGGCCGAGGCGTCGGCCGAGCTCGCGGGCGAAGCCGAGTACGACCCCGCCGCCCCCGCCCCGCTGAACGTCCTCCGCACCCCCACCGGCAACTCAGACGTCGACGCCCAGCTGGAGCGGTTGGGCGATACCGACCACCTCGCCACGGACGGGCACATCGAGGTGTACGAGGATGTACACCGGGGGCTGCGCGACGCGCTCACCGCGCTCGACGCCCGCCCGGGACCTCCGGTGCCCCCGTCGACGTATGGCAGTAGGAGCTGAACCGAAAGTGGCAGGAGTCGCACGTCGCCGTCTGGACGCGGAGCTGGTCCGCCGGAAGCTGGCGCGCTCGCGCGAGCACGCCAGCCAGCTGATCGCCGCGGGGCGGGTCTCCGTCGGCAAGACCGTCGCGACCAAGCCGGCCACGCAGGTGGAGACCGCGGCGGCGATCGTCGTGACGTCCGACGGCAGCGATCCCGAGTACGTGTCGCGGGGCGGGCACAAGCTCGCGGGCGCGCTGGAGGCCTTCGTACCCCAGGGGCTCGTGGTGGAAGGACGGCGGGCGCTGGACGCCGGCGCGTCCACCGGGGGTTTCACCGACGTCCTGCTGCGGTCGGGGGCCGCCCATGTGGTCGCCGTCGACGTCGGATACGGACAACTTGCCTGGACTCTCCAAAGTGATGAACGCGTCACCGTCAAGGACCGTACGAACGTACGCGAGTTGACGCTCGAAGCGATCGATGGGGAGCCAGTGGATCTTGTCGTGGGGGATCTGTCCTTCATCCCGCTCGGACTGGTGCTGCCCGCTCTGGTGCGGTGCGTGAAACCGGACGCGGACCTGGTCATGATGGTCAAGCCGCAGTTCGAGGTGGGGAAGGAACGGCTGGGGAGCGGCGGGGTTGTCCGCAGTCCTCAGCTGCGGGCCGAGGCCGTGCGCGGCGTGGCCGAGAAGGCGTGGGAACTCGGCCTCGGGGTGAAGGGGGTCACGGCCAGTCCGTTGCCCGGTCCCTCCGGGAATGTCGAGTACTTTCTGTGGCTGCGTTCCGGGGCGCCCGCCCTGGACCCGGCCGACGTTGACCGTGCAGTTGCGGAGGGGCCGCGTTGACACAGAACCGAGCTCGTACTGTCTTTCTGCTCGCCCACACGGGGCGGCCCGCGGCCATTCGCAGCGCCGAGCTGGTGGTCAAGGGACTGCTGCGGTCGGGGATCGGCGTGCGGGTGCTGGAGGCGGAGGCGGAGGATCTGCCGCTGCCGGACCAGGTGGAGCTGGTCAAGGAGGCCACTGCGCAGTGCCTCGACGGGTGCGAGCTGCTGATAGTGCTGGGCGGTGACGGGACGCTGCTGCGGGGCGCCGAGTTCGCGCGGGCGTCCGGGGTGCCGATGCTGGGCGTCAACCTCGGGCGGGTCGGGTTCCTCGCGGAGGCCGAGCGGGACGATCTCGACAAGGTTGTCGACCGGGTGGTGACCAAGGCGTACGAGGTCGAGGAGCGGATGACCGTCGACGTCGTCGTGCATCAGAACGGCGACATCGTGCACACGGACTGGGCGCTCAATGAGGCGGCCGTGCAGAAGGCCGGTGCCGAGAAGCTGCTCGAGGTCGTGCTGGAGATCGATGGGCGGCCGGTGACGGGGTTCGGGTGCGACGGGATTGTGCTGTCCACGCCGACCGGGTCGACGGCGTATGCCTTCTCCGCCGGTGGGCCTGTGGTGTGGCCTGAGGTCGAGGCGTTGTTGATGGTGCCGATCAGTGCGCATGCGTTGTTCGCGAAGCCGTTGGTGACGTCGCCGGATTCTGTGCTGGCGGTGGAGGTTCTGCCGCATATCCCGCCGGGCGTGTTGTGGTGTGACGGGCGGCGGACTGTGGAGTTGCCGCCGGGGGCGCGGGTCGAGGTGCGGCGGGGGGCTGTGCCGGTGCGGCTGGCTCGGCTGCATCACGCGTCGTTCACTGATCGGTTGGTGGCGAAGTTTGCGTTGCCGGTGTCCGGGTGGCGGGGGGCACCTCACTAGCCATCTGTGGGGGTGGTTGCGGATTCGCGGGCGGCCGCGGGTCGTATGTGGCTGGTCGCGCCCACGCGGCGGAGCCGCAAATCGATACAGCCCCGCGCCCCTTAGCGGCATCCACTCCCCTGGGTGACAATGTGCTGCCGATACCCATTCGTCACCTGCACCTTCACATCACGGACCCGGGGGCCGTCGCACTCCCCGCCTCCGACCTCGTAAGGTCGTGTCCGTGTTGGAGGAGATGCGGATACGGTCGCTCGGAGTCATCGACGACGCTGTCGTCGAGCTGTCGCCGGGGTTCACCGCTGTCACGGGTGAGACGGGTGCGGGCAAGACCATGGTGGTCACCAGCCTGGGGCTGTTGCTCGGTGGGCGGGCGGACCCGGCGCTCGTGCGGATCGGGGCGGAGAAGGCGGTCGTGGAGGGGCGGATCGCCGTGCCTTCGGGTGCGCCGGTCGTCGTACGGGTCGAGGAGGCCGGGGCGGAGCTCGACGACGGGGCGTTGCTGATCAGCCGTACCGTTTCCGCCGAGGGGCGGTCGCGGGCGCATCTGGGTGGGCGCAGTGTGCCCGTGGGGATGCTGGCCGAGCTCGCCGACGAGTTGGTGGCCGTGCATGGGCAGACCGACCAGCAGGGGTTGCTGAAGCTGGCCCGGCAGCGGCAGGCGCTCGATCGGTACGCGGGGGATTCCGTCGCTGTGCCGCTCGCCAAGTACACCGAGGCGTACCGGCGGCTGCGGGCCGTCTCCGTCGAGCTCGACGAGATCGTCACGCGCGCGCGTGAGCGGGCTCAGGAAGCCGACCTGCTGCGGTTCGGGCTCGACGAGATCGCCGGTGTCGAGCCGCGGGCCGGGGAGGACGTGGAGCTCGCCGAGGAGGCGGAGCGGCTGGGTCACGCGGAGGCGCTGTCGTCGGCCGCCACGGCCGCGCACGCCGCGCTCGCCGGTAATCCGGAGGACCCCGAGGGCATCGACGCGGCGACGCTTGTGGCCGGTGCGCAGCGGGCCCTGGACGCCGTGCGGGCGCACGATCCCGCGCTGGCCGCGCTGGCGGAGCGGATCGGGGAGATCGGGATCCTGCTGGGCGATGTCGCCGGCGAGTTGGCGGGGTACGCCGATGACCTGGACGCCGACCCCCTGCGGCTCGCGGCCGTCGAGGAGCGGCGGGCCGCGCTGAACGCGCTCACGCGGAAGTACGGCGAGAACGTCGCCTCCGTGCTCGCCTGGGCCGAGGAGAGCGCGGCGCGGCTGACCGAGCTGGACAGCGACGACGAGCGGATCGAGGAACTGACCGCCGAGCGGGACGCGCTGCGGGCCGAGCTGGGCGGGCTGGCGCAGGCGTTGACCGATGCGCGCACGGACGCCGCCGAGCGGTTCGCCGCCGCGGTGACGGCGGAGCTGGCCTCGCTCGCCATGCCGCACGCGCGTGTGTCCTTCGACATCCGGCAGACCGAGGATCCGGAGGGTGTGGAGGTCGGCGGGCGTGCGGTCGCCTACGGTCCTTCGGGTGTGGACGAGGTCGAGCTGCTGCTCGCGCCGCACCCGGGAGCGCCGCCCCGGCCCATCGCCAAGGGCGCGTCCGGCGGTGAGCTCTCGCGCGTGATGCTCGCCGTCGAGGTCGTGTTCGCGGGGACCGATCCCGTGCCGACGTACCTCTTCGACGAGGTCGACGCCGGTGTCGGTGGCAAGGCGGCCGTGGAGATCGGGCGGCGGCTGGCCCGGCTGGCCAAGACCGCGCAGGTCGTGGTGGTGACCCACCTGCCGCAGGTCGCCGCCTTCGCCGACCGCCAGTTGCTCGTCGAGAAGACCAACGACGGGTCGGTCACCCGCTCCGGGGTGAAGGTGCTGGAGGGCGAGGAGCGGGTCCGGGAGCTGTCCCGGATGCTCGCCGGGCAGGAGGACTCGGAGACCGCGCGGGCGCACGCGGAGGAGTTGCTGGCGACGGCTCGGGCGGACGTGTAGCGAGAGCGGTGGCGGAGCGGGCCGTGCGCTGTCGTGGCGCACGGCCGCGTCCAGGACCTTGTGCAACTCCTCCGTCAGCGAGGCCCGTCGGCGACGTCCGGGGCCTCGGTGCGATGGCCTTCACGCCGGCCGCCGAGGCATGCTCCACGTGCGCATGTTCGGCCACACCCCCCACCCCGCCTCACTCGTGCAGGTGACTCGGCCCGCCGTGTTGCCCGGCGTCCGCGCCGTCTTCGCCCTCCCGCCGTTCCCGGAACACCCGTACGTCCTGGCATCCTTGGCGTAAACACGTCGTACGCGTAGGGATCCTCGCGGTACACCCCCTCCGCCCGATCCTTCTGTACTTTCTTCGTGACCGCCCGACCCGAACCAGGAGCCCCGGCCACGTGACCCCCGTGAGCAGCCACTCACCGCACGGCCAGTCGTCGCTGCGTACCGTGCAGGTGCTGGGCGGCGGCAACGCCGGCAGCAGCGCGCATGTGCGATCGCTGGCCTCGGGGCTGGTCGCGCGGGGCGTGCGGGTCACCGTGTGCGCCCCCGTCGAGGCCGATCACGCCTACGACTTCGCCGGGGCCGGCGCCGAACACGTACACGTGCCACGCAGCAGCGATCCCGCCTCCGTGGCCGCCCTGCGGGCCGCGTGCGCCGACGCCGACCTGGTGCACGCGCACGGGCTGCACGCCTCCTTCCGTGCCGTCCTCGCGCTCAGCGGGCGGCGTACTCCGCTCGTCGTCACCTGGCACGACCGGGCGCATGCCGAGGGCGCCCGCGCCCATCTCGTACGGCTGCTGGAGCGGCGGGTCGTCAAGGCCGCCTCCGTCGTGCTCGGGACCACCTCGGCGCTGGTGGACCGCGCCCGCCGTACGGGTGCCCGGGACGCCCGCCTCGCCGCCGTCGCGATGCCCGGGCCGGGCCGTGCCGCGGAGCACGACGACCCCGACCGGCTGCGGCCCAAAGTCCGGGCCGAACTCGGGGCCACCGGGCGCCCGTTGCTGATCGCCGTCGGCTCGCTGGAGCGGCATCGCGGGTACGACGTCCTGCTGGACGCCTCGCGCGCGTGGCTGCGGCTCGATCCCGTGCCGTTGGTCGTGATCGCGGGGGAGGGGGCGCTGCGGGCCGCGCTGCAGCGCCGGATCGAGGACGAGGCGCTGCCCGTACGGCTCATCGGGCGGCGTGACGACGTCTCCGAGCTGCTCGCCGCCGCCGACGTCGCGCTCCTGCCGAGCAGTTGGGAGTCACGGTCCGTCCTCGCCCAGGAGGCCCTTCACGCGCGCGTGCCGCTCGTCGCCACCGAGGTCGGCGGCGTGCCGGAGCTCGTCGGGGACGCGGCCGAACTCGTCCCGTACGGCGACCCGGAGGCACTCGCCGACGCCGTCGTACGGCTGCTCGGTGATCCCGAGCGCCGCGAGCTGCTCAGGGAGCGGGGCATGCGGCAGGCGGCGACCTGGCCGACGGAGGACGAGACGGTCGCCCAAGTGCTCAGCGTGTACGACGAGTTGACGCAGCCGCAGCCCATGATCTAGCGCCGGGAGCGTCACTACCCCTCTCCTCCCTCTACCCCGCATGCCTTCGCGCCCGCAGCGCCAGGCTCAACGCCAGTACCGTCTGCGGGTCGTCGAGGTCGGTGCCGAGCAACTCGCCGATGCGGGCGAGGCGGTTGTAGAGCGTCTGCCGGTTCAGGTGCAGTTCGCGGGCCGTCTCCGCCTTGCGGCCGGCGTGTGCCAGGTACGTCTCCAGGGTGGGCAGCAGGGGCGGGCGGGAGCGGTTGTCGTGGTCGCGGAGGGGGCCGATCGCGCGCTCCACGAAGGCCGCGAGGTCCGGGTGGTCGCGCAGCCGCCACAGCAGCAGGTCGATGTCCAGGCGCCGGGCGTCGTACCAGGGGCGGTCGGACAGGCCCTGCGCCGCCGTCGCCGTCTCTGCCGCGTGCCTCAGGCTCGCCGAGGCCGCCGCCCAGCCGCCCGCGACCCCGACGACCACGACCGGGGGCTGCGCGCCCGGCCGCTGGAACCCGGCCCGCTCCACGCCCGCCCGCAGCGCCGCCGCGACCCGGTCCGCGACCGCCGACCGCTCCGACTCCGCACGCAGGCCCAGCAACAGGGGAACGCGGCCCTCGACCGGGCGTACACCCAGCAGGACCGGAACTCCGACCGACGCCAGCTCCTCCCCGACCGCACGCGCCAGCACCGCCCAGCCGCCGCCGGGGGAGAGCGCGTCCCCCAGCCGCATCACGACCGGCAGCAGCGGGCCGTCACCCGGCTTGAAGCCCAGCACACGCGCCTGTGCCGGGGCGTCCTCGGCGGCGACACGGCCCTCCGCGAGGTCGGTCAGGAAGTCGCCGCGACCGCGTGCCGCCAGCTCCTCCTCCTGGCGCGCCTGCATCAGCACCACGGCCAGGATGCCCGCGGCCCGTTCGGCGGCGATCCGGTGCACGGGCGCGAGCGGGCCCCGGACGGGCAGGAGCGCGAGACGGGCCCGGACCGAACCCGTCCCCGGGCCGCCCCCCGGCACATCCACCAGCACCGACCCGGCGGGCGGCGGCGCGTCCTTGTGCTGCCCCCGCAGCCCCTCCCACACCTGCAACGGATCCGCGCCCTCGGGGCCGGCCCCGGCGGCGTACAGCAGTCGGCCGTCCGTCGTCTCCAGGAAGACCGGGTTGCCGCCGAAGTCCGCCAGGATGCCGAGCACCTGGGGCACACCGCCCCCGCCGAGCAGTGCTTCCGTGCACCGGCGGTGCACTTCCTCCGCCCGTTGCAGCAGCGCGTAGTGGCCGTTGACGATCTCGGTGTGGATCTCCTCGGTGACCGTCACGAAAGCCACCTCGCGGTGCAGCTGGACGAGCGGCAGACCGGCCGTACGTGCCGTGTCGACCAGCGCGGCGGGCAGACGCGGGAAGCGCGGGCCCAGCTCGATGACGAGGGCCGCGATGCCGCGCTCGGCGAGGGTCCGCACGAACGCGCGCTGGTCGGCCGGACGGGTGCCGAGGCCGTAGCCCGTGGTCAGCAGCAGCTCCCCGCCCTTCAGCAGGGAGGCGATGTGGGGCACCTCGCCCGCGTGCACCCAGCGCACGGTCCGCCCCAGCCGGTCGGCGCCCGCGATGACCTCGGGCAGCCCGCTGCGCAGCCCGGGCAGCTCCAGCGCCCGTCGCACGGTGATCCCGGCACCGTGGGTGTCGAATCCGCTGTCCGTACCGCCCGTACCGATGCCCGCACCGCTGTCCATGGGCCGGACGCTACCCGCGGGGATGCTTCCACGACATCTCCGGACGGTTACGGAGACGATCACCGGCCCCCGGCGCCCGACAATGCGTCGCGCCGCACGCCGAATTGCGGGACCCCATGTCGGTTGTGGCGTACATCACTGCGCCGCCAGACTGGCGCATCCGAAGGGAAGCGACGCCGTCGGCTTCGGATTTCGTTGTGGAAGCACCTTGAGAGGGATGGAATGACGGAGACACCCCAGCGAGAGGTTCACCGGCTCAAGGCGAATTCCGTCGGCCTGGTGGGCGTCGTCTTCATGGCGGTCGCCACCGCCGCGCCGATCACCGCGATGACCGGCAACCTGCCCATCGCGGTCGGCTTCGGCAACGGTACGGGCGCGCCCGCCGGCTACCTCTTCGCGACGCTCGTGCTGACGGTGTTCTCCGTCGGATACGTCGCCATGGCCCGCCGTATCACCGCCGCCGGCGCCTTCTACGGCTACATCTCCCACGGGCTCGGCCGGATCACCGGCATGGCGTCCGGGATGCTCGCCGTGCTGGCGTACATCGTCTTCGAGGCGTCCATCGTCGGAGTCTTCTCGTACTTCGCGCAGACGACGGTCCACGACCAGCTCGGCGTCGACCTGCCCTGGATCCTGTACGCCGCCGCCATGCTGCTCGTGACCGCGGTCCTGGCCTACTTCGACATCAACCTCACCGCGAAGGCCCTCGGCGTGATGCTGGTCGCCGAGATCGCGGTGCTGTTCGTGGTCGCCACGGCCGTGCTCCTGAACGGCGGCGGCCCCGACGGCATCCCCATGGAGCCCATCAACCCCGAGAACGCCTTCACCGGAGCCTCCGCCGGTCTCGGTCTGTTCTTCGCCTTCTGGTCGTGGGTCGGCTTCGAGTCGACGGCGATGTACGGCGAGGAGTCCCGCGACCCGAAGCGCGTCATCCCGCGCGCGACGCTGATCTCGGTGATCGGTGTCGGGATCTTCTACATCTACGTGTCCTGGATGACCATCGCGGGCAACGGACTCGAGCGCTCCGTGGAGATCTCCTCCGGCACCAGCCCGCTCGACCTGTTCTTCGACCCGGCGCACTCCTACCTCGGCGCCTGGGCGGTCGACGCCTTCCAGTGGCTGCTGATCACCGGGTCGTTCGCCTGTGGGATGGCCTTCCACCAGTGCGCGGCCCGCTATCTGTACGCCATCGGCCGCGAGGGCTTCCCGCATCCCGCGCTCGGCCGCACGCACCCCCGGCACGGGTCGCCGTACATCGCCTCCTTCGTGCAGTCGGTCATGCGGTCGGGCTCGTCGGCGCCTTCTGGCTGACCGGGCAGGACCCGTACATCCACCTGTACACCCTGCTCGCGATCCTCGGCACGATGGCGATCCTCATCGTGCAGACCCTGTGCTCCTTCGCGGTCATCGGCTACTTCCGCAAAAACCACCCCGAGGACCGCCACTGGTTCCGCACACTCACCGCCCCCCTGCTCGGCGGCATCGGCATGATCGCCGTCGTGGGGCTGCTGGTGACCAATCTGGACACCGCGGCCGGTACGGCGGCCGACTCGCTGTTCTTCAAGGCCATCCCGTGGATCGTCGGGCTGGTCTTCTTCGGCGTCTCGGGCTCGGCTGGTATCTGAAGCTCCGTCGGCCGCAGCGGTACGACATCATCGGCCGGATCGTGCTGGAGGACTCGGCCGAGCGGACGGAAACCCCGGTTGGGGTGCCCTCGGCGGGGTAGCGGCGCCTGCATGGACTTCAGCGTGGTTGCCGTGGCACGGGAGGACGACAGTCCGGTCGAGGAGCCGTTGCGGGTGGCGGTGTCCGCCGATCGGCCCGGGTACCGCGAGGTGTGGGCGGGGGAGGGGCCGACCTGGGACTCCTTCGTCCTCGCCGCGGCGATCGGGCGGGCCACCGAGCGGGTCGCGCTGACGGCCGGTCCCGTGGCGGTGTCGGTGCGCGAGCCGTTCGGCATCGCGCGGGGTGCCGCCTCGGTCGCCGCCGTCACCGGGCGGGCGGTCGGGGTGGCGCTGGGGACGTCCAGCAAGCGGGTGGTCGAGGGCGTGCACGGGGTGCCGCGGGTGCGGCCCGCGGCGGCGATGGAGGCCTCGGCGGCAGCCCTGCGCGGCTTCCTGCACGGCAGGCCCGGTGAGCCGATCGTCCCCGGCAGCGCCTTCCCGCGCCGCCTCCCGCCTCCCGGCGGCCCGCTCACCGTGGCGGCCTTCGGCGACCGCGCGATCGCCACGGCGGCGGTCCACTCCGACCGGATGCTGCTCGACCTGGTCTCGCCGGAACAGGTCCGTGTGCTGCGGGCGAAACTCCAGGCGGCCGCCGACCGCGCGGGCCGTACGTCGCCGCCGACCCTGGCCGCCTGGTTGCCGGCCGCCGTCGATCCCGGCCCGGAATCCCTAGCGCAGGTCCTGCGGAGCATCGCCGGGTATCTGACGGTGCCGGGCTACAGCGACATGTTCGAGGCGGCAGGGTTCGGGGAGGCGGTCGAGCTGGCCCGGACCGGAGCCGACCCCGGCACGCTGGTCCGGGCGCTGCCCGCCGCGGCGGCGGACGTGGTCGGTCTTGTGGGCGACTGGGACGCCGTACGCGCGCGTGCCGAGGAGTACGCCGAGGCGGGCCTCGACGAGATCGCCCTCGTCCCGGCGACGGCGGGTGATCCGGGCGGGGAGCGGACGCTGACGGCATTCGAGCAAGCCTGGTGACCGCGCTCAGGCCGGCCTGATGTTGTGGTTGAACCGGAAGACGTTGTCCGGGTCCCACCGCCGCTTCAGCTCCGCCAGCCGCCGGGTGTTCCCGGCGCCCAGACCGGCCACCACACGCTCCGCGCCCTCGTCGCCGATGAAGTTCAGGTACACCGCGCCGGTGCTCCACGGCCGCACCTCCGCGCGGACGTCCCGGACCCACTGCCTGCACCGCTCGTCGTCCGCCGGGTCCTGCCACATGCCGTAGGGATGCACCGCCCAGGGCGCGTCCCGGTAGGGCACCGGGTACTCGTGCGGCCCGGCGGCGATCGCGCCGCCCTGCGGGAGGAGCGCGTGCTGGGTGCCGGTCGGCACGGGCATGGACCGCCCGGCCGCGCAGTAGACGTCGACGAAGTCGTCCGGCGCGCCCGTCAGATACTCCGCCGACCAGTAGTGCCGCATACCGGGCGGATCGTCGATCATGCACTGCACGTCGGCGTACGGCATCGCGCCGACGATCTCCGTCTCGTGCGGCAGCGCCAGCAGCGGTTCGGCGTACTTGCGCATGTCCTGCTCGGCACCGGCGTACGTCAGCAGCGCGGCGCACACCAGGCTGCCGACCAGGGACGGCGGTACGAACTCCTCGGGCGGGCCGGTGAACCACAGGACGCCGCCGCCCACCTCGTCGGGGCCGGACTCGATCACGTCGCGGAAGGTGCGGACGGCGTCCGGTGCCGACTCCGGCCGGTACAGCAGCAGCGCGATGGCGAAGTCGGGCAGCTCGTGCAGCTTCAGCGTGATCGCAGTGGCGATGCCGAAGTTGCCGCCGCCGCCGTGCAGCGCCCAGAAGAGGTCCGGGTTCTCGTCCGCGTTGGCGTGGACCCGGCTGCCGTCGGCGGTGACGAGTTCCACACCGAGCAGATTGTCCACGGCCAGCCCGCACCAGCGGTCCAGCCAGCCGGTGCCGCCGCCCAGGACGAAGCCGCCGACGCCGGTGGTCGACGCCCGGCCGCCGGTCGTGGCGAGGCCGTACACCTGGGTGGCGCGGTCCAGGTCGCTCATCGTGGCCCCGCCCGCGACCCGTACCGCCTCGGCCCCCGGGTGCACGGTGACGGCGCGCATGTGGCGCAGGTCGACGACCAGGCCGTTGTCGTTGAGCGCCATGCCCGCGACGCTGTGCCCGCCGCCGCGCACCGCGATGTTGAGGTCCAGCTCCCGCCCGAACCGCACGGCCCGCACGACGTCGTCCTCGTCCACGCACTGCGCGATCACCGCGGGCCGCCGGTCGATCATGGTGTTGAAGACGCCCCGGGCGTCGTCGTAGCCGAAGTCCCCCGGCGCGAACACATCCCCGGCGAGATCCTCACGCAGCGCGACGAGGGCCGCGCCCGCCTTCGAGGAGGAAGCCATGGCCGCCCCCTTCCTGAAAGGGGCAATCGCTTGCTTCCAGCCTAGGCGGGCGCGCCGCGCCGGTCCTGTTCAGCCGCAGGGGCGGGCTTCAGCCGCCGTACGCCCCGGACGCCGTCAGCCGCAGGGCGGTGTCGATCAGCGGGACGTGGCTGAAGGCCTGCGGGAAGTTGCCGACCTGGCGCTGCAGGCGCGGGTCCCACTCCTCGGCCAGCAGACCGAGGTCGTTGCGCAGCGACAGCAGCTTCTCGAACAGCTTGCGGGCCTCGTCGACGCGGCCGATCATCGCCAGGTCGTCGGCCATCCAGAACGAGCAGGCCAGGAAGGCGCCCTCGTCACCGGGCAGGCCGTCGACGCCCTCGTCCTCGCCCTGCGTCGGATAGCGCAGGATGAAGCCGTCCGGCGTGGACAGCTCGCGCTGGATCGCCTCGATGGTGCCGATGACGCGCTTGTCGTCCGGCGGCAGGAAGCCCATCTGCGGGATCAGCAGCAGGGAGGCGTCCAGCTCCTTCGAGCCGTACGACTGCGTGAAGGTGTTGCGCTCCTTGTCGTAACCCTTCTCACACACGTCCCGGTGGATGTCGTCGCGCAGCTCGCGCCAGCGCTCCAGCGGGCCGTCCGCGTCGCCGGACTCGATGAGCTTGATCGTGCGGTCGACGGCGACCCAGGCCATCACCTTGGAGTGCACGAAGTGCCGGCGCGGACCGCGCACCTCCCAGATGCCCTCGTCCGGCTGGTCCCAGTGGTCCTCGAGGTAGCGGATCAGCTTGAGCTGGAGCAGCGAGGCGTAGTCGCTGCGGGCCAGGCCGGTCATGTGGGCCAGGTGCAGGGCCTCGGTGACCTCGCCGTACACGTCCAGCTGGAGCTGGTGCGCGGCGCCGTTGCCGACCCGGACCGGGGCGGAGTTCTCGTAGCCGGGCAGCCAGTCCAGCTCGGCCTCGCCGAGCTCACGCTCGCCCGCGATGCCGTACATGATCTGCAGGTTCTCCGGGTCGCCCGCGACTGCCCGCAGCAGCCACTCGCGCCAGGCACGGGCCTCGTCGCGGTAGCCGGTGCGCAGCAGCGAGGACAGGGTGATCGCCGCGTCCCGCAGCCAGGTGTACCGGTAGTCCCAGTTGCGGACGCCGCCGATCTCCTCCGGCAGGGAGGTGGTGGGCGCGGCGACGATGCCGCCGGTCGGGGCGTACGTCAGCGCCTTCAGCGTGATCAGCGAGCGGACCACGGCCTCGCGGTAGGGCCCGTGGTACGTGCAGTGCTCGACCCACTCCCGCCAGAAGTCCTCCGTCGCCTCCAGCGACTGCTCCGGCTCCGGCAGCGGCGGCGGCTCCTTGTGCGAGGCCTGCCAGGAGATCGTGAACGCGAAGCGGTCGCCCGGTCCGACCGTGAAGTCGGAGTACGTCGTCAGCGACTTGCCGTACGTCTCGCGGTCGGTGTCGAACCACACCGAGTCCGGGCCCGCGACGGCCACCGTGCGCCCCTCGTGCTTGTGCACCCACGGCACGATCCGGCCGTACGAGAAGCGCATCCTGAGCGCCGAGCGCATCGGAACCCGTCCCGACACGCCCTCCACGATCCGGATCAGCTGGGGCGCGCCGTCACGCGGGGGCATGAAGTCGATCACCCGGACCGTGCCGCGCGGCGTGTCCCACTCGGACTCCAGGATCAGGGAGTCGCCGCGGTAGCTGCGCCGGGCCGCGGTGGGCGGTTCGGCGTCGGAGGCGTGCGCGGGGCCGAGCCGCCAGAAGCCGTGCTCCTCGGTGCCCAGCAGGCCGGCGAAGATGGCATGCGAGTCGAAGCGGGGCAGGCACAGCCAGTCGACTGTGCCGTCCCGGCAGACCAGTGCGGCGGTCTGCATGTCTCCGATGAGTGCGTAGTCTTCGATGCGCCCGGCCACGTGCATCTCCAGTCGAACGGCCACGTCACCCCCTTCTGGCAAGGGGGCTCTCGCTAGTGCGGTCAAGGGGTGGGTTTTGTAATGCGTCGTTGAGCGGTGAAGCAAAGCAGTCGTCTCGGCCGTGAGGCAAAACGACAGTCTCTTCTCAACAATCTCTGCTCAACGAACTGACGAGCTCTCGTTGTTCCGGGTGTGACGGGCGGGGGTGGTGCCGTGTTTGCCGGCCGGGCTCGGCAGCGAATGTCCGAGCAGGATACGACGCACGTAGATGATCTGCGTGCCGCTCCGGGCAACCCGGGTCGGCCGAACGGGTGAGCAACGGGTGAGAAACCGAGTCGCCTGTGCAGGTTCGTGGTGACTCGTGTGCGGAGCGTGGCCGGAAGCCATCGCTCTCGGTCGCTGATACCCTGGTAGCCCGTGGACCGGTGGGAGAAAAACCCCCGAACCGCAGCGACGGCGACCCCGGAGAACTCTCCGGTCAGGCAGCCGTACCGCACCCCAGACCGCGACCACGGGAGCCCCCCTTTGGCCATGCCGCCCGCTGCTTTTCGATCCAGCGCAGCCACGACGACCAAGCACATCTTCGTCACCGGGGGTGTCGCCTCCTCGCTCGGCAAGGGCCTGACGGCCTCCAGCCTCGGCATGCTGCTCAAGGCGCGGGGCCTGCGCGTCGTGATGCAGAAGCTGGACCCGTACCTCAATGTCGACCCTGGCACGATGAACCCCTTCCAGCACGGTGAGGTGTTCGTCACCAACGACGGCGCCGAGACCGACCTGGACATCGGCCACTACGAGCGCTTCCTCGACCGCGACCTGGACGGCTCGGCGAACGTCACCACCGGCCAGGTGTACAACACCGTGATCGCCAAGGAGCGGCGCGGCGAGTACCTGGGCGACACCGTGCAGGTCATCCCGCACATCACCAACGAGATCAAGCACCGCATCCGCCGCATGGCGACCGACGAGGTCGACGTGGTGATCACGGAGGTCGGCGGCACGGTCGGCGACATCGAGTCGCTGCCGTTCCTGGAGACCGTCCGCCAGGTCCGGCACGAGGTCGGTCGTGACAACGTCTTCGTCGTCCACATCTCGCTCCTGCCGTACATCGGCCCCTCGGGAGAGCTGAAGACGAAGCCGACCCAGCACTCGGTTGCGGCTCTGCGCAACATCGGTATTCAGCCAGATGCGATCGTGCTGCGCTGCGACCGCGAGGTGCCGACCGCGATCAAGCGGAAGATCAGCCTGATGTGCGACGTCGACGAGGCTGCCGTGGTCGCCTGCCCCGACGCCCGCTCGATCTACGACATCCCGAAGACCGTGCACGGCGAGGGCCTGGACGCCTACGTCGTCCGCAAGCTGGACCTGCCGTTCCGTGACGTGGACTGGACGACCTGGGACGACCTGCTCGACCGCGTCCACAACCCCGACCACGAGATCACCCTCGCCCTGGTCGGCAAGTACATCGACCTGCCCGACGCCTACCTCTCGGTCACCGAGGCGCTGCGCGCGGGCGGCTTCGCCAACAAGGCCCGCGTGAAGATCAAGTGGGTCACGTCCGACGACTGCAAGACCCCGGCCGGCGCCAAGCAGCAGCTCGCCGACGTCGACGGCATCTGCATCCCGGGCGGCTTCGGCGACCGCGGTGTGCTCGGCAAGGTCGGCGCGATCAAGTACGCCCGCGAGAACAGGATCCCGCTGCTGGGCCTGTGCCTCGGCCTGCAGTGCATCGTGATCGAGGCGGCCCGCAACCTCGCCGACATCGGCGACGCGAACTCCACCGAGTTCGACCCGGCCACCTCCCACCCGGTCATCTCCACCATGGCCGAGCAGCTCGACATCGTCGCCGGCGAGGGCGACATGGGCGGCACCATGCGCCTCGGCATGTACCCGGCCAAGCTGGCCGAGGGCTCGATCGTGCGCGAGGTGTACGACGGCAAGGAGTACGTCGAGGAGCGCCACCGTCACCGCTACGAGGTGAACAACGCCTACCGGGCCGAGCTGGAGAAGAAGGCGGGCATCCTGTTCTCCGGCACGTCGCCCGACGGCAAGCTCGTGGAGTACGTGGAGTACCCGCGCGAGGTCCACCCCTACCTGGTGGCCACGCAGGCCCACCCCGAGCTGCGCTCGCGCCCGACGCGCCCGCACCCGCTGTTCGCCGGGCTGGTGAAGGCAGCCGTCGAGCGCCAGCAGGGCGAGGGCGCCGGCAAGAATTCGAAGTAGCACGACAGTTGTACGGTGGCCGGGGTGCAAACCTTCAAAGGTGCGCACCCCGGTTTTCTTTGGCGGGTTCTTTTTGAAAGCGTGTGGAAGGGCAGGGCATGACGATCAAGGACACCGCGCAGGAGTGGGAGATCCGGGCCACGGACACCCCCTTCGTGGGCAACAAGACCTCCGTCCGCACGGACGACGTGGTCATGCCCGACGGCTCGGTGGTACGCCGCGACTACCAGGTCCACCCCGGCTCGGTGGCCGTCCTCGCCCTCGACGACGAGGACCGCGTCCTGGTCATCAAGCAGTACCGCCACCCGGTGCGGCAGAAGCTGTGGGAGATCCCGGCCGGCCTGCTCGACGTCCCCGGCGAGAACCCGCTGCACGCCGCCCAGCGCGAGCTCTACGAGGAGGCCCACGTCAAGGCCGAGGACTGGCGGGTGCTGACCGACGTCTACACCACGCCCGGCGGCTGCGACGAGGCCGTACGGATCTTCCTCGCCCGCAACCTGTCCGAGGCCGACGGGGAGCGCTTCGAGGTGGAGGACGAGGAGGCCGACATGGAGTACGCGCGCGTGCCGGTCGACGAGCTCGTCCGGGCCGTGCTCGCGGGCGAGTTGCACAACAACTGCCTGGTCGTGGGCGCGCTGTCGCTGGTCGCCGCGAGGGCCTCCGGCGGGCTTGACGGGTTGCGGTCGGCGGATGCGGAGTGGCCGGCGCGGCCGTTCGAGGCGTGAGCGCTCCGCTGGGAGGGCCGGGCGGATGCGCCGTAGGGGTGCGGTGATCTGCGGGCTGCGGCTTCGTTGTGGCTGGTCGCGCCCACGCGGCGGAGCCGCATATCGGCACAGCCCCGCGCCCCTTGAGGGGCGCGGCCCTCACGCTCGTTTGATGGTGCCGGTCCTACGATCTGCTGATCCGGTCGGGGGATGTGTCCGCCGTGCTGCTCACGGATCGTCGCGGAGCGTGAACTAGGCTCTGGAGACGCCCTGGCCGGATTCCCGGCGGGCTTGCGCGTGTGGTGGGACGGGAGCGTGGCCCGTGACGGATCAGGCGGTGGACACAGGCGGCGTGCGGGCGTCGGCACAGGCTTCCCGTCCGCGCCAATTCCTGGGCCGCACACGCGAGTTGAAGGAGCTCCGCGCCGACATCGAGCGTGCGGGCCTGGACACCCTCTCCGGCCGCAAGGCGCCACGCGCGCGCGTGCTGCTCATCGCAGGCCGCCCCGGCTCGGGCCGCACCGCGCTCGCCGAGGAACTGGTACGGCAGGTGGCGGACCGTTACGCCGACGGCGTGCTGCGCGCCCGCCTGAGCGAGCCCGACGGCGCCCCCGTCCCCGTCGAGCGCACCGCCCGTGAACTGCTCACCGCCCTGGACCGGCCGACCCCGCCCGGCGCCGCCGAGGACGACCTCACGGCAACCCTCCGCGAGGCGCTGGCGGAGCGCCGGGTCCTGCTCCTGCTCGACGACGCGGCCGAGGCGGAGCAGGTCGACGCCCTGCTGCCGGACACCCCGCAGTGCCTGGTCGTGGCCGTCTCCCACGGCCCGCTGACCGGGATCTCGGGTGTGCGGCCCTGCACGCTGGGCGGCCTGGACACCAAGTCGGCGGTGGAGCTGCTGGCCCGGCACGCCGGCTCGGTCCGCATCACCGTGGACCCACGGGCCGCCGAGGACCTCGTCGAGGTCCTGCAGGGGCAGCCGGCCGCGCTGCTGCTGGCGGGTGGCTGGCTCGCCGCCCGCCCCAAGGTGGCCGTCGCCGACCTCGCCAAGCAGGTGCACGCCGAGGGCGAGGAGGGCACACCGCTCAGCCGGGTCTTCCGGCTCGTCTACGCCTCCCTCCCGGGCCCCGCCGCCCGCATACTGCGGCTGCTCTCCCTCGCGCCGGGCGGCCTGGTCGACCCGCACACCGCCTCCGCCCTGGCCGGCTGCTCGGTCGACGGCGCCTGCGCCACCCTGGACGACTTCGTCGCCCTCGGCCTGCTGCACACCGTCGACTCGCCGCTGCCGCAGTACGAGGTCCCGGCCTGCCTGCACCCCCTCCTCAAGGCCCTCACCGAGACCCAGGACCGCCCCGGCGAGATCCAGCTGGCTCGCGCCCGCATGCTGGAGCGGACCGTACGGCTGCTGCAGTCCTGCCGGGCGATCACCGAGACCGACGACCCCGAGGCCCGGCAGAAGCTCCTCGACACACCCCGCGCCCTGCGCTTTCCCAACCCCCGGGCGGCCGCGGACTGGATCGAGCTCCGCAGGCCCGCCCTGCTGGCCTCGGCCCGCGCCGCGGTCGCCGACGGGGAGTTGGACACCCTGGCCCGGCGCCTGATGTCCCAGCTGGTCAGGGCCATGGTCGCGCACTTCGGCACGCAGGCGGCCGCCGGCGACCTGTACGGCATCCACCGCCTGGTCCTCGACGTGGCCGAGCGCCGGAACCTGCCCCGCGAGAAGGCCGCGGCCCTGCTGAACCTCGGCGACCTCGACGCCCGGACGGGGCGGACGAAGGCGGCGCTGGTGAGCTATCGGGCCGCGCTGGACGCCGGACGGGAGGCGAACGACCCGTATGCGACCGGCCGCGCGATGGAATCCGTAGGCGGCGCCCACCTGGAGCTCGGGGACTACGACCGGGCCGCCGACTGGTTCGGCCGGGCGCTGGCCCAGCGGCTGGCCCGGGGCGAGCGCGCCGACGCCGCCCGGCTGTACGGCCGTATCGGCGCCGCCCACACCTTTGCGGGCCGGTACGGCGAGGCGCTGCGCAACTGGCGGGCCGCGGTCGCCGGGCACCGCAAGAACGGCGATGGCGCGGGCCAGGCACGGGCGTTGAGCGAGCTGGCGCGGGTCCAGGAGTACGCGGGGCGGCCCGAGGAGTCGCTGCGCACCTGCCGGGAGGCGGTGGAGCTGGCGCGGCGTGCCGAGGACACGCGGTTGCAGGCGGCGCTGTTCCTGCGGCTCGCCGACACCCTGGAGCATCTGGGCGATCCCGCGGCGGCGCAGCTGCACCGGGGCGCCGCCCAGCGGATGCTGGGGGAGGAGCCTCAGGAGTCCGATGCGGCCGAGCCTGAGCCCCGGCAAGACGCTTTCGAGCCGGAACACGACGCTAACGCCTGCGAAATCCGCAGTACATCCGTCGAAGATTGATGCAATGAAAGGCTAGACAGCGGGAACGCCTTCATTAGACTGGCTCTGCCGCACCTTCTCCTGCGGTGTCTCCCGGTGTGCCCTGCATGCCTGGGTATGTCTTGCAATGCCCCCACACCCTCTGAGCCAAGGACCGTGATCGACGTGAAGGTCGGCATCCCCCGCGAGGTCAAGAACAACGAGTTCCGGGTGGCCATCACCCCCGCCGGCGTGCACGAGCTGGTGCGCCACGGCCACCAGGTCGTCATCGAGCAGGGCGCCGGTGTCGGCTCGTCGATCCCGGACAGCGAGTACGTCGCCGCAGGCGCCCGCATCCTGCAGACCGCCGACGAGGTGTGGGCCACCGCCGACCTGCTGCTGAAGGTCAAGGAGCCCATCGCCGAGGAGTACCACCGCCTCCGCAAGGACCAGACGCTCTTCACCTACCTGCACCTGGCCGCCTCCAAGGAGTGCACGGACGCGCTCATCGAGTCCGGCACCACGGCGATCGCCTACGAGACCGTCGAGCTGCCCAGCCGCGCGCTCCCGCTGCTCGCCCCCATGTCCGAGGTGGCGGGCCGCCTCGCCCCGCAGGTCGGCGCCTATCACCTGATGCGCTCGGCCGGCGGCCGTGGCGTGCTCCCCGGTGGCGTCCCCGGCACCCAGCCCGCGAAGGCCGTCGTCATCGGAGGCGGTGTCTCCGGCTGGAACGCGACGCAGATCGCCGTCGGCATGGGCTTCCACGTCACGCTGCTCGACCGCGACATCAACAAGCTGCGCGAGGCGGACAAGGTCTTCGGCACCAAGGTGCGGGCGATCATGTCCAACGCCTTCGAGCTCGAGAAGGCCGTCCTGGAAGCCGACCTCGTCATCGGCGCCGTCCTGATCCCGGGCGCCAAGGCCCCGAAGCTGGTCACCAACGAGCTGGTCTCGCGCATGAAGCCGGGAAGTGTCCTTGTCGACATCGCGATCGACCAGGGCGGCTGCTTCGAGGACTCCCGCCCGACGACGCACGCCGAGCCGACCTTCCGGGTCCACGACTCGGTCTTCTACTGCGTCGCCAACATGCCCGGCGCGGTGCCCAACACCTCCACCTACGCGCTGACCAACGCCACGCTGCCGTACATCGTCGAACTGGCCAACCGCGGCTGGGTGGAGGCCCTGCGCCGCGACGCCGCGCTGGCCAAGGGCCTCAACACGCATGACGGCAAGGTGGTTTACCGGGAGGTCGCGGAGGCGCACGACCTGGAGCACGTGGAGCTCGAAACGCTGCTCGGCTGAGCCGATCGGTTAAGTCACTTTCTGGTAAAGGCGATACGTCAACACGAGTCGTCAACCGAACGCACCCGGCCGGACCTTGCCCGAAAAGGTCCGGCCGGATGTGTGTATGGTCACTTTGCGACTCTCGGTCAACTCGCCTCGAACGCAACCCTTCGACCGATTCGTACACCGGTGAAACCTGCCGTGCGACGGCCGTACGCCCTTGACAGCGGGATGTTTCATTGTCGACACATCTGCCCGGTCCGGCGGATTGTGTTGCTGCGAACCGCCGACACGCCATAGAGTCGCCAACCGTCGGCATGGTGCCACGCTGACCTGTCTAGAAGTTTCCTGGTCCCTAAGGAGGTAAGACGACTTGTGAATGAGTCGACATTTTCTCCCGGGGGTGGTCAACCAGGAATGCCGGTACGGGGCCAGGGTCCCGCGGGATTCGAGGCTGTCGGCTCCGTCGCGGTGCGCACCTTCGCAGCCCACCAGGGTCACCTGACCTCAGGGGTGACTCAGCCAGCAAACATGAGCATGGATGGCCATCACGTGAACGCCATGGCCGGCGACGGAAGTGGCGCGCCCCACAACCACTTCGCCGACTACGACGAACTGCCCGAGGGGCACTTCTACGACCCCGACGCGGAGTACGAGCCCGATCCCGAGTACGCGGCCACGCTCGCGCCCGACGCGGCACGCCAGCGCCGCGAGCGCATCGGCCCGACCGGGCGCCCGCTGCCGTACTTCCCGATCCCGGGCCCGCTGACCGATCACGGTCCCGCGAAGATCATCGCGATGTGCAACCAGAAGGGCGGCGTCGGCAAGACGACGTCGACCATCAACCTGGGTGCCGCGCTCGCGGAGTACGGACGCCGGGTCCTGCTCGTCGACTTCGACCCGCAGGGCGCGCTGTCGGTCGGCCTCGGCGTCAATCCGATGGAGCTCGACCTCACCGTCTACAACCTGCTCATGGAGCGGGGCATGTCGGCGGACGAGGTGCTCCTGAAGACGGCGGTCCCCAACATGGACCTGCTGCCGAGCAACATCGACCTGTCGGCCGCCGAGGTCCAGCTGGTGAGCGAGGTCGCGCGCGAGTCCACGCTGCAGCGCGCCCTGAAGCCGCTGCTGCCGGACTACGACTTCATCGTGATCGACTGCCAGCCCTCGCTGGGTCTGCTCACGGTGAACGCGCTGACGGCCGCCCACAAGGTGATCGTGCCCCTGGAGTGCGAGTTCTTCGCCCTGCGAGGTGTCGCGCTGCTGACGGAGACCATCGAGAAGGTCCAGGAGCGGCTCAACCCGGAGCTGGAGCTCGACGGGATCCTCGCCACGATGTACGACTCGCGCACCGTGCACAGCCGTGAGGTGCTCGCGCGTGTCGTCGAGGCGTTCGACGACCACGTCTACCACACGGTCATCGGGCGCACGGTCCGCTTCCCGGAGACCACGGTCGCCGGTGAGCCGATCACCACGTACGCCTCCAACTCCGTCGGTGCCGCCGCCTATCGCCAGCTCGCCAGGGAGGTGCTCGCCCGGTGTCACGCCGAGTGAGTCTGCCGGGGGCCGACGAACTGTTCCGCACGACAGGGGGTATGGCGCTCCAGCCGTCCACTCCCCGGCGCCCGGCCAACGGCGAGGCCCGGGTGCCGGCCCCCGCGGGGGAGAGCGACGCCGCCGCGGCCGAGGACGCGCCGCAGTCGGTGCCCGTGCAGGGCGGTGACGGCGACGGGGCGGAGCATGTGGCGGCCGACGCGGAGTCCGTCGACGCGGGTGAGTCCCGCAGCCGGGCCGCGGCCGCGGAGCGCTCCGCGCGACGCCAAGAGGTGCAGGAAGGTTCTGCCGCCGCCGGCGGGTCTGCCGCATCCGGTGCCGCCGCCTCTGCCGCAGCGCCGCGCAAGCGTGGGCGGACGGCCTCGCGCCGGCCCAGTGGTCGCGAGCGGCACGACGAGAAGATCACCGTGTACGTCTCCGCCGAGGAGCTCATGGATCTGGAGCACGCGCGTCTGGTGCTCCGCGGTGAGCACGGGCTGGCCGTCGACCGGGGGCGGATCGTCCGCGAGGCGGTGGCCGTGGTCCTCGCCGATCTGGAGACCCGCGGGGACGCCAGCATCCTCGTACGACGGCTTCGCGGGCGGTAGCGGTAGCCTGCGGGGGCCATGACCTCGAACGACCTTCCCGCCCCCGGCGCCGGTGCCTCCGGCGGGCGTCGGCGTGCGTTGGGGCGAGGGCCGGGTGCGGCGCCTGTCGCTCCGCCGGTTCTTTCGCCTCCTGCGGAGGCGGAGAGCGAGTCGTCGCCTGAGGTTGAGACTTCGACCTCCGCCGGTGGGCCGTTGTGCCCACCCGTTCCTCACCCAGTGCCTGAAGGGCCTGGGGGGACCCCCAGCGGAACGC
Organism: Streptomyces sp. DT2A-34; assembly: GCF_030499515.1. NCBI lineage: Bacteria > Bacillati > Actinomycetota > Actinomycetes > Kitasatosporales > Streptomycetaceae > Streptomyces > Streptomyces sp. DT2A-34. The sequence goes on from NZ_JASTWJ010000001.1 coordinate 8,068,196, forward strand.
CTGCCCACAACGGCGGCGGCCGGCCCGAGATCGAGCCGCAAGCTGTCGAACCGGAAGACCCCGCGCCCGGCGAAGCCCAGGACGCCGGCGGAACCCAGGACGCCGGCGAAGCCCAGGATTCAGACGGAACCCAGCATCCCGGTGAGCCCGACGACGGAGTCTTCAAGGTCCGCCTCTCCAACTTCGAGGGCCCCTTCGATCTCCTCCTCCAGCTGATCTCCAAGCACAAGCTCGATGTCACCGAGGTCGCTCTGTCCAAGGTGACCGACGAGTTCATGGCGCACATCCGGGCGTTGGGCTCGGACTGGGATCTCGACGAGACGACCGAGTTTCTCGTGGTCGCGGCCACCCTGCTCGACCTCAAGGCGGCTCGGCTGCTGCCGTCCGCCGAGGTGGAGGACGAGGCCGACCTCGCGCTGCTGGAGGCCAGGGACCTGCTGTTCGCGCGGCTGCTGCAGTACCGGGCGTACAAGCAGATCGCCGACATCTTCAGCCGACGGCTCGACGACGAGGCGCGGCGCTATCCGCGGACCGTCGGGCTGGAGCCGCACCACGCCGAGCTGTTGCCCGAGGTCGTCATCAGCATCGGGGCGGAAGGATTCGCCAAGCTCGCGGTCAAGGCCATGCAGCCCAAGCCCAAGCCGCAGGTCTACGTCGATCACATTCACGCGCCGCTGGTGAGCGTGCAGGAGCAGGCCGGGATCGTCGTCGCGCGGCTGAAGGAGCTCGGCGAGGCCAGCTTCCGCGCCCTCGTCGAGGACACCGACGACACCCTCACCGTCGTAGCCCGGTTCCTGGCGCTGCTGGAGCTGTACCGGGAGAAGGCCGTGGCCCTCGACCAGGAGACCGCCCTCGGGGAACTCACCGTGCGGTGGACCGGTGGGGACGGGGACGAGACGCCGATGGTGACCGACGAGTTCGACCGGCCGCCCGAGCCGCCCAAGGAGGAGGAGAAGGCGTGAGTGAGGACACCAGCGAACTTCCGGCCGGGCTGCGCACGGTCGCCGACCTCGACCTCAAGCCCGCCCTGGAGGCGATGCTCATGGTCGTGGACGAGCCCGCGACCGAGGAGCGCCTCGCGAAGCTCCTGGAGCGGCCGCGCCGGCAGATCGCCGACGCCCTGCGGGAGCTGGCCGACGAGTACGCGGTGCAGGGGCGCGGCTTCGAGCTGCGGTTCGTCGCGGGCGGCTGGCGTTTCTACACCCGTCCCGAGTACGCGGCCGCCGTCGAGCGGCTGGTGCTGGACGGGCAGACGGCCCGCCTCACGCAGGCCGCCCTGGAGACGCTCGCGGTCGTCGCGTACCGCCAGCCGGTCAGCCGCAGCCGCGTCTCGGCGGTGCGCGGAGTGAACTGCGACGGTGTCATGCGCACCCTCCTTCAGCGCGGGCTGGTCGAGGAGGCGGGCACGGAACCCGAAACAGGTGCGATCCTGTACAGGACGACGAACTACTTCCTGGAGCGGATGGGCCTGCGCGGCCTGGACGAGCTCCCGGAGCTCGCGCCCTTCCTCCCGGAGGCGGAGGCGATCGAGGCCGAGACACTGGAAGGAGTCCCGTCGTTCGATCCGGACGCTCCGGATTCCGAGGACGCAGACGACAAGACGGAACTTTGATGCGAAGCAGCAGCGGCAGGAACAGCAGCGGAAACAACGGCGGGAGCCGTGGTGGCAACAGCGGCGGCCGCGGCGGGAGCAGCGGTGGCCGCGGTAACTACCGTGGCGCCGGTAACAACCGCGACGACAAGCCGGGCGGCCGGCCGAAGAAGCCGCGCCCGGAGGAGCGGCGCTACGACGTAGGCCCCGGCGCCACCCAGGACGGCCCGAAGTCGGGGCGCGGTGCCTCCGCGCGCGGCGGCGCCAAGGGCGGGCCCAAGCAGGGCCAGCAGCGCGGCACCGGCCGGGGCCGTTCGGCACCGGCGAGTTCCCGCGAGTACGACGCGCGCGCCGAGGAGCGCAACCGGGAGCGGTACGCGGGCAAGAAGGACGTCAAGCTGCCCAAGACCTTCCCGGGCGCCGAGCAGGAGGGCGAGCGCCTCCAGAAGGTGCTCGCGCGGGCCGGTTACGGCTCTCGGCGTGCCTGTGAGGAGCTCGTCGAGCAGGCGCGGGTCGAGGTCAACGGCGAGATCGTGCTGGAGCAGGGCAAGCGCGTCGACCCGGAGAAGGACGAGATCAAGGTCGACGGACTGACGGTCGCGACGCAGTCGTACCAGTTCTTCTCGCTCAACAAGCCCGCCGGCGTCGTCTCGACGATGGAGGACCCCGAGGGCCGGCAGTGCCTCGGCGACTACGTCACCAACCGCGAGACCCGGCTCTTCCACGTCGGCCGGCTCGACACCGAGACCGAGGGCGTCATCCTGCTCACCAACCACGGCGAGCTGGCCCACCGCCTCACCCACCCCAAGTACGGGGTCCAGAAGACCTACCTCGCGGCCATCGTCGGCCCGATCCCGCGCGACCTGGGCAAGAAGCTCAAGGACGGCATCCAGCTGGAGGACGGTTACGCGCGCGCGGACCACTTCCGGGTCGTCGAGCAGACCGGCAAGAACTACCTGGTCGAGGTCACCCTGCACGAGGGCCGCAAGCACATCGTGCGCCGCATGCTGGCGGAGGCGGGCTTCCCCGTCGAGAAGCTGGTGCGCACCTCCTTCGGGCCGATCACCCTCGGCGACCAGAAGTCGGGCTGGCTGCGGCGGCTGTCGAACACCGAGGTCGGGATGCTGATGAAGGAAGTCGATCTGTAGTCGCGAGTTCCGTACGCGTGCGTGCAGGCCGGTTCCGGGTTCTCCCGGGGCCGGCCGCTGTGTTTTGGCCGAGGGTTGCGGCGGCGCTCCCGTCCGCATTATAGTCGTAATGACTATTAAGACTTCTGAGGCTGCTGAGGGGGTGGGTTCGCATGGACTACGACAAGTACGCGCACGAACCCTTCGCCGTCACCGCCGACCTCGCCGTCCTCACCCTCCGCGACGGTGTCCTGCACGTCCTGCTCGTCGAGCGCGGGCAGGAGCCGTACAAGGGGCACTGGGCGCTGCCCGGCGGCTTCGTGCAGCCGGACGAGTCGGCGGAGACGGCCGCCCGGCGTGAACTCGCCGAGGAGACCGGCCTGTCGGACGTCTCCGGGCTGCATCTGGAGCAGCTGCGCACCTACAGCGAGCCCGACCGCGACCCCCGGATGAGGGTCGTGACGGTCGCCTTCACCGCGCTGCTGCCCCACCCGCCCGAACCGCACGGCGGCAGCGACGCGGCGCAGGCGCGCTGGGTGCCGTACGACACGGCGGGGCCGCTCGCCTTCGACCACGACCGGATCCTGGCCGACGCCCATGAACGCGTCGGCGCCAAGCTCGAGTACACCTGTCTCGCCACCGCCTTCTGCCCTCCCGAGTTCACGCTCGGCGAGCTGCAACAGGTCTACGAGACGGTGTGGGGCACCGCCCTCGACCGGCCCAACTTCCGCCGCAAGGTGCTCGCCACGCCGGGCTTCGTCGAACCCGTCCCCGGCGCCGCCCGGCTCACCGGCGGCCGCGGCAAACCGGCCGCCCTTTACCGCGCGGGCACCGCAACCGCGCTCCACCCACCCCTGCTGCGGCCCACCCCGGAAGGACGCCCCACATGACCACGACCACCGTCCGCAAGCGCGCCGCCACCGGCTCTCTGCTCGGCCTCGCCCTCGGGGACGCGCTCGGCTTCCCGACCGAGTTCCACGACGTCCCGTCGATCCTCGCCAAGTGCGGGCCCTGGCGCGAGATGGAGCTGCCGACGCCGGCGATCGTCACCGACGACACCCAGATGACACTGGCGTTGGGGAAGGGGCTGCGCGCGGCGACGGATCTGGGTGTGCTCGGGCCCGAGGCGATGGTGGAGCCGGTGCGCGCGGAGTTCGTCGCGTGGAATCGCTCACCCGAGAACAACCGTGCCCCGGGCAACACCTGCCTCAGGGCCTGCGACCTGCTGGAGCGCCCGGACCGGCCCTGGCAGGACGCCAGCCAGATCAACTCCAAGGGCTGCGGCGCCAACATGCGCGTCGCGCCGATCGGCCTCGTCCCCGGCCTGAGTGACGAACAGCGTGCGGGCGCCGCCCAGTTGCAGTCCGCGCTCACTCACGGACATCCGACCGCGCTCGCCGCGTCCGACCTGACCGCACACGCCGTACGGCTCCTCGCGCAGGGCGCCGAGCCGACCGGGCTGGTCGGGCTGCTGCGGTCGTACGCCTACGAGAACCGCTCCCGCTACCACCAGCGCTGGCTCGGCGACCTGTGGGCCCGCAGCCAGGACCCCACCCCCGAGCACTTCATCGCGCGCGGCTGGGACGAGTGCCTGGAGATACTGGGCCGCCTCCAGGACGCGGTACGCACGGCCTCGCCCGAGACCGACCCGTGCCTGGCCACCGGCGCGGGCTGGATCGCCGAAGAGGCCTTCGCGACCGGGTTGTTGTGCTTCCTGATGTTCGTCGACGAGCCGCTGACGGCCCTGCGCCGGGCCGCCTGCACGTCCGGGGACTCGGACTCGATCGCGTGCCTGACGGGCGCGTTCGCGGGCGCCTGGCTCGGGGCCGACGCCTGGCCGACGGAGTGGGCGGACCGGATCGAGTACCGGGGGGATCTGCTGACCCTCGGAGCGCTCTGGGACGCTTGACGGATGATCGACGCCCTGGACATCGACATCGACCTCGCGCCCGTCGTCGCCGAACAGCCCGATCCGGTGCTGTTCGCGACGGTCTCCGGCGCGCATCTCTACGGCTTCCCGTCGCGCGACTCGGACGTCGACCTGCGCGGTGTGCACCTGCTGCCGACCGCCGACCTCGTCGGGCTGCGCGAGCCGGACGAGACGCGGACACGGATGTGGGTGCGGGACGGCGTCGAGATGGACCTGGTCACGCACGACCTGCGCAAGTTCGTACGGCTGATGCTGCGCCGCAACGGCTATGTCCTGGAGCAGCTGCTCTCGCCGCTCGTCGTACACACCACGGACACTCACCGGGAGCTGGCCGAACTCGTGCCCGGTGTCCTCACCAGTCACCATGCCCATCACTACCGGGGGTTCGCCAACACGCAGTGGCGGCTGTTCGAGAAGACCGACGAACTCAAGCCGCTGCTCTACACCTTCAGGGTGCTGCTCACCGGCGTTCATCTGATGCGCAGCGGTGAGGTGCAGGCGCATCTGCCCACGTTGATCGGGGAGGTCGACGCACCCGCCTATCTGCCGGAGCTGATCGCGGCGAAGGCCGAGCAGGAGCACGGGGCCGCCGATGTCGACCACGCGCGCGTGGCGGCCGACATCGAGCGGCTGCACAGTGTGCTGGACGAGGCGCAGACCGCCTCAGCGCTGCCCGACGCCCCGAGCGCCTACGACGCCCTGCACGCCTTCGTCGTACGGAGCCGGCTGGAGGGCTGAGGTGCGGCGGACCCGTATCAGGAAGTCCTCCACCCGGCGGTGGTCCGGCTCGGTCGGGAGCGGGCTGCGGTGGGAGGCCGCCTCGGCCTCGCTCGCCAGTCGGGTCATCCAGGACTCGACCTCCGGCCAGGGGACCTCGCCGCGCTTGACCGCGAGCAGCGGCTCGCGCCGGTCGCCCACGTCGATCGTGAGGTGGCCGGTGCGGAGCAGGTCGCGGGCGCTGATCAGGAGGCGGGTCAGGTGCATCGCGTGCTTCCAGCGCGGGGCACCGTGTGCGCGGACGTCCGCCTCCAGCTTCTTGCGCTGACCCAGCGCGTAGCGCGTGAACGTCTCGAAGGCATGGCGGGACAGGAACGCCTCGCGCAGGGCCAGCAGCTCGCGGCCGATGTCGTCGGCGTACTCCACGAGCGGGGAGTGCAGGCACTCCAGGATGTTCGGGTTGGCGCGCAGGGCCAGCTCGCAGAAGCGTTCCAACTCCCAGCTGAACTGCTCCTCCAGCGGGCCTTCTACATGCGTCGGCGGCTTGTCGAAGCGCCAGAAGAGCGGGGTGGGCGCGAGGAACACGCCCCGGCGGTCGGTGTCGCTTCCGTCCGTCGCCAGACCGAAGGCGCGCGAGCCCATGACGCAGGCGTAGATCGTGTGGTCGCGTACCAGGGTCTCGGGGTGCATGCCCCGGAGCGTACGGGGCGGATCACACCAGGCGGATCGAATTTCCCTCCACGGTGATCTTCTTCTCGGGCAGCGGCTTCGTCGCCGGAGGGTTGGCCACCGAGCCGTCCGTGATGTTGAACTTGCTGCCGTGGCAGGGGCAGTTGATCGTGCCGTCAGAGACACTGCCGACCGTGCACCGCTGATGCGTGCAGATCGCGGAGAACGCCTTGAACTCGCCGGACTTCGGCTGGGTCACCACCACCTTCTCGTCCTTGAGGATCGTGCCGCCGCCCACCGGGACGTCGGCCGTGGTGGTCAGCTCCTCGCCGGGGGAGAGGCTCGGGGCCGAGCTGCCTTTGTCGTCGGAATCGCCGCAGGCCGCGACGAGTGCCGCCGCGCCTGTCGCGCCTGCCGTGATGAGGATGGTGCGGCGCGTCGGACGGTTGCTCATGTCGTCACTCCGAAAGTGCGGAAGAACCTGAGGGCGGAGGTCAGCCGGATGATCGGGAGAGCGGTGAGGATCAGCCCGCCGACGATCGGCAGCAGCCGGCCGGGAAGTCGCTCCGAGCGGAGCAACAGCATCTTTGCACTGAAAGCATCGAAGAAGAAGCAACCCAGGAGGTAGTGCCAGAAAACGTGTGTTTCGTGCGTCTGGTGGACGAGCCGGGATGCACGGGTGGAAGTGGCCCCAAGTCGACTTCGGGCGCCTGTCGGTGTCTCAGCGGGCGGGCGACATGCGTCTGCCGCAGCCGGGCTGACTAGGCTGGACCGGCGAAAGAGCCGATCCGTACAGCAGCAAGGAGCCAAGCCGTGGCGGTACGAGCGGTCCGGGGGGCCGTCCAACTGGAGCGGGACGAGGCCGTCCACATGGACGAGCAGGTCGGGGCCCTGCTCACCGCGATTCTGGAGCGCAACGGCCTGAGCCCGGACGATCTGATCAGCATCTGGTTCACGGCCACGCCCGACCTGCACAGCGACTTCCCGGCGGCCGCCGCCCGCAAGCTCGGCATCGTCGACGTGCCGCTGATCTGCGCCCAGGAGCTGGACATCGCCGGCGCCATGCCCCGGGTCGTGCGCGTCCTGGCGCACATCGAGTCCGACAAGCCCCGCGCCGACATCGCGCACGTCTACCTCGGCGCCGCGGCCGCCCTGCGCAAGGACATCGCCCAGTGAGAACCGCACTCGTCATCGGCACCGGCCTCATCGGTACGTCCGCCGCGCTGGCGCTGGCAGGGCGCGGCGTCGTCGTCCACCTCGCCGACCACGACCCCGAGCAGGCCCGTACGGCGGCCGCGCTCGGCGCCGGCACGGACGAGGCGCCCGAGGGGCCCGTGGACCTCGCGATCGTCGCCGCCCCGCCCGCGCACGTGGCCGGGGTGCTCGCCGACGCCATGCGCCGGGGTGTGGCCCGCGGCTACCTCGACGTGGCCAGCGTCAAGGGCGGGCCGCGGCGTGAGCTGGAGGCGCTGGGGCTGGATCTGTCCGCGTACATCGGTACGCATCCCATGTCGGGCCGGGAGAAGTCCGGGCCGCTGGCCGCCACCGGGGACCTCTTCGAGGGCCGTCCCTGGGTGCTGACGCCGACCCGCGACACCGACACCGAGGTGCTGAACCTCGCCCTGGAGCTGGTCTCGCACTGCCGTGCGGTGCCGGTGGTGATGGACGCCGACGCCCACGACCGGGCGGTCGCCCTGGTGTCGCACATGCCGCACCTGGTGTCCAGCATGGTCGCCGCGCGGCTGGAGAACGCCGAGGAGGCGGCCGTACGGCTGTGCGGTCAGGGCATTCGTGACGTGACGCGGATCGCGGCGTCCGATCCGCGGATGTGGATCGACATCCTCTCCGCGAACCCGGGGCCGGTCGCCGACCTGCTCACGGATGTCGCCGCGGACCTGGAGGAGACGGTGCGGGCGCTGCGGGCGCTGCAGTCGTCCGACGACGTCAAGCGGCTGGAGGGGACGTCCGGGATCGAGGACGTGCTGCGGCGCGGGAACGCGGGGCAGGTGCGCGTGCCCGGTAAGCACGGGGCGGCTCCTCGGGTCTACGAGGTCGTCGCGGTGCTGATCGACGACCAGCCGGGGCAGCTGGCTCGGATCTTCGCGGATGCGGGGCGGGCCGGGGTCAATATCGAGGACGTGCGGATCGAGCATGCGACGGGGCAGCAGGCCGGTCTGGTGCAGTTGATGGTGGAGCCGAAGGCGGCGACGGTGCTCAGTGCTGCGCTGCGGGAGCGGGGTTGGGCGATCCGTCAGTAGGGTTTCTCGCCCCCGCCGCCCCTACCCGTCCCGTCCCCAGGGGCTGCCGCCCCTTCGACCCCCCTGGGGGCTGCCGCCCCTTCGACCCCCCTGGGGGCTGCCGCCCCCAGGCCCCCGCTTCGGCCCTGAACGAGCTTCGTCCTCAAACGCCGGACGGGCTGGATGACGCTGACCGGCCTCAAGAGGCGAAGGCACCTGCGGGTGGGTGGGTGGGGGCTGGGGACGGCGTGGGCTCGTTCTCGAACGCCGGGCGGGCTGAAATGACTGGGCCGGCGCTGGGAAGTGGTCGTGTCGGGCGGGCTGATGAAGTGCGCGGCCGGATGAGTGACCCGCACCCAGTAACCTTGTGCGGGGCACGTTCGCGCCCCGCCCCTCCCGCCTCACCGCACCAGGAAGGTGTTCCCCCGTGGAAAACGGTGCCGCCAAGCCCGTGATTGTCGCCATCGACGGCCCCTCCGGCACGGGCAAGTCGAGCACGTCGAAGGCCGTCGCCGCGCAGCTCGGGCTGAGCTACCTCGACACCGGCGCCCAGTACCGGGCGATCACCTGGTGGATGGTGGCCAACGGGATCGACATCGAGGACCCGACCGCGATCGCCGCCGTGGCCGGCAAGCCCGAGATCGTCTCCGGCACCGACCCGGCGAACCCGACGATCACCGTCGACGGCACCGACGTGGCCGGCCCGATCCGCACCCAGGAGGTCACCTCCAAGGTCAGCGCGGTCAGCGCGGTGCCCGACGTGCGCGCCCGGATCACCGAGCTGCAGCGCTCCCTGGCCACCTCCGCGGAGATCGGCATCGTCGTCGAGGGCCGTGACATCGGTACGACCGTGCTGCCCGACGCGGATCTGAAGATCTTCCTCACCGCCTCCCCGGAGGCCCGCGCCGCCCGCCGCACCGGCGAGCTGAAGGGCGCCGACGTGCACACGACCCGCGAGGCGCTGCTGAAGCGGGACGCGGCCGACTCCAGCCGCAAGACCTCGCCGCTCGCCAAGGCGGACGACGCGGTCGAGGTGGACACCACCGAGCTCACGCTGCAGCAGGTCATCGAGTGCGTCGTCACGCTCGTCGAGGAGAAGCGGGCCGGAAAGTGACGACACCCTCCGAGAAGGGCGCCGAGGTCGGGCGGCGCATCGGCGTCGGCCTGATGTACGGGCTGTGGAAGCCGCGCGTGCTCGGCGCCTGGAAGGTGCCCGCGACCGGGCCGGTGCTATTCGCCGTCAACCACTCCCACAACATCGACGGCCCGATGGTCATGGGCGTGGCGCCCCGGCCGACGCACTTCCTGATCAAGAAGGAGGCGTTCGTCGGTCCGCTCGACCCCTTCCTGACCGGCATCGGCCAGCTGAAGGTGGACCGCGAGACCACCGACCGCACGGCGATCACGCAGGCCCTCGACGTCCTGTCGGCCGGAGGTGTCCTCGGCATCTTCCCGGAGGGCACCCGAGGCGGGGGCGACTTCGCCTCCCTGCGCGCCGGACTCGCGTACTTCGCGGTGCGTAGCGGGGCGCCGATAGTGCCGATCGCCGTGCTGGGAAGTTCCGAACGGCAGGGACGGTTGATAAAGGGGCTGCCTCCGCTGCGCAGCCGTATCGACGTCGTCTTCGGCGACCCCTTCGAGGCGGGCGACGGCAGCGGCCGGCGTACTCGCAAGGCGCTGGACGAGGCGACCGAGCGCATCCAGAAGCAGCTCACCGCGCACCTGGAAAACGCCAGGCGACTGACCGGCCGCTAGGCGACACTGAGTAGTGGATCAGACCGGCACAAAGGCACCGGGCGGTCCACCGATCACCACGATGAACGAGGTACGGACTTCATGAACGACCACATCCACTCCGAGGGCTCGCTCGAAGAGCACGAGCACGGAGAGCTTGGCGATGCCGAGTACGCGGAGTTCATGGAGCTCGCCGCGGAAGAGGGCTTCGACCTGGAGGACGTCGAGGGGGCGATTGAGGCGGCCGGTCATGGGCCGCTTCCCGTCCTCGCCGTCGTCGGGCGGCCCAACGTCGGCAAGTCGACTCTCGTCAACCGCATCATCGGGCGCCGCGAGGCGGTCGTCGAGGACAAGCCCGGCGTCACCCGTGACCGCGTGACCTACGAGGCCGAGTGGGCGGGCCGCCGCTTCAAGGTCGTCGACACCGGCGGCTGGGAGCAGGACGTCTTCGGTATCGACGCCTCCGTGGCCGCGCAGGCCGAGTTCGCGATCGAGGCCGCCGACGCCGTCGTGTTCGTCGTCGACGCCAAGGTGGGCGCCACTGACACCGACGAGGCGGTTGTACGACTGCTGCGCAAGGCCGGCAAGCCCGTGGTGCTCTGCGCCAACAAGGTCGACGGTCCCAGTGGTGAGGCGGACGCCGCGTATCTGTGGTCGCTGGGGCTGGGGGAGCCGCACCCCGTCTCCGCGCTGCACGGCCGTGGCACCGGCGACATGCTGGACGCCGTCCTGGAGGCGCTGCCGGAGGCCCCGCGCGAGTCCTTCGGCGGGGGCGGCATCGGCGGTCCGCGCCGCATCGCCCTGATCGGCCGCCCGAACGTCGGCAAGTCGTCCCTGCTGAACAAGGTGGCGGGCGAGGAGCGCGTCGTCGTCAACGAAATCGCCGGTACGACCCGTGACCCCGTCGACGAGCTCATCGAACTGGGCGGCGTGACCTGGAAGTTCGTCGACACGGCGGGCATCCGCAAGCGCGTCCACCTCCAGCAGGGCGCCGACTACTACGCCTCGCTGCGCACCGCGGCCGCCGTCGAGAAGGCCGAGGTCGCCGTCGTCCTGATCGACGGCTCCGAGTCCATCTCGGTGCAGGACCAGCGCATCGTCACGATGGCCGTGGAGGCGGGCCGCGCGATGGTGATCGCCTACAACAAGTGGGACACCCTCGACGAGGAGCGCCGCTACTACCTGGAGCGCGAGATCGAGACCGAGTTCGGCCAGGTCGCCTGGGCGCCGCGGGTCAATGTCTCCGCGCGCACCGGCCGGCACATGGAGAAGCTGGTCCCGGCGATCGAGACAGCCCTCGCCGGCTGGGAGACCCGCGTCCCGACCGGCCGCCTGAACGCCTTCCTCGGCGAGCTGGTAGCCGCCCACCCCCACCCGGTCCGCGGCGGCAAGCAGCCCCGCATCCTGTTCGGCACCCAGGCCGGCACCAAGCCCCCGCGGTTCGTGCTCTTCGCCTCCGGGTTCATCGAGGCGGGCTACCGCCGGTTCATCGAGCGCCGGCTGCGCGAGGAGTTCGGCTTCGAGGGCACGCCGATCCATATCTCGGTGCGGGTGCGGGAGAAGCGCGGCAAGAAGAAGTAACGGACATGACGGAAGGGCGGCCCGGTGAGGGCCGCCCTTCCGTGTGTTCAGCCTCTGCGCGCCGGTGGCAGCGCGGCCGGGACGTGGTGCATCCCCGTGCCCTGCGGTCCGATGTGCCCGACGCGCTGCCACTGCGGCTGCTGGCCGTGGCCCTGGCGCGCACTGTGGGCCCCCGCACTGTAGGCGGTGTACGAACTGCTGAACGACCCCGGGCGGTGACCCCCGTACGAGCCCGTACTCCGCGGGATGTTCCCGAACGCGATGAACCCCAGCTCCTCCTCACCGCTGCGATCACCCGGCAGCGAACGGAAGGACTTGACGTACTCGGCGTAGAGCGCGTCGTAGATCGGCGTGGGCGAGGGGCCGCCCTGATGGCGGGGAACGTCGTATGCATGCACGTATGTCCAAACGACCCCGCGCTCGAAGAGATGCGGCCGCCGCGAAGGATCGCCTGCTCATCGGGGGCGCCAGCAGCGTCCCTGGGGTGCGAGGCAGGCGCTCTCAGGTGCCCGCGAGAGGCAACGCCGCGCCGACCAGTTTGCCGTTCGCCGCGGCCTTGTCCAGCGCCTCCCGCAGCAGGTCCTCCCGGGGCTGGCGCCCGATCGAACCCACCGGTGCCGCGAACATCAGCACCTGCTGGTGCTTGTTCGCGGCGGCCCGCCAGCCGTCGGTCACCAGCAACGGCTGATGCGCCTGCCACCAGGCGACCGGCTGCCCGCCGTTGGTCCCGGGCTGGAGGACCGCGTGCAGCTGCCCCATGGCCAGCAGCACGGACCAGCCGTGCAGCACCGGCGGTACATCGGCCAGCTCCGTCACCGGCATGAACCCCTGCTCGATGAGCAGCGGCAGGAAGTCGTCCCCGGCACCGAGCGACCCGGGGCGCACGATGGGCCCGGTCGGTTCGACGACCAGGGCGGGGTGCAGTTCCCCCGCGATCAGCACCAGTCCGCTGGTCACGCCGAGCACGGCCTGCTCCGGCACGATCGACTCCGGCTCCAGATCGACCCGGTCGCCGGTGATGGACTTCACGGCACCCTGCAACTGCTCCTCGGTGACCTGGACGACCTGCGAGGGCAGGCAGGTGGCGTGGGCGAAGGCGAGGACTGCGGTCTCGTCCCCGATGAACAGGACGGTGCTGGTGCGCTCCTGTTCGGAGTCGCCCGGGGTGCGGCAGGACGTGCAGTCGTAACTGCCGGGGGCGTTCTCTCCGGCGAGCAGCCGGTCGGCTTCTTCGTCGCCGATCTCGGCACGTACCTCGTCGCTGACGTCGAGCATGCGCGGCACGGTTGGCTCCCTCGGGATGCGGTGCGTGGCGGGGCCGGGTGGCTCCCGGCCCGTGAACCGGGCGGGTGCCGGGCTCATGAAGAAGACAACGGACGATCTGTGGCGGGAGTCACGCACCTGGGCGAACGGAATCGAACCATCCACAGCGCACGGTCACCTCGGGTGCGGAATCACGTACTCACCGTCAACTCTTCGTGAGTACAAGGAAGTTGGTGGCGTGGGGTGCGTCACAGATCACCGGGGTGGTTGGTCGACAAATCCGGAAATCAGCGAATGAAGTGGGTGGCCGGAAATCGCCGATACCGGAGGTAACGGCGAACTGGCCTGGAATGACAAGGAGTTGGTTGTGCCGACCGGGCGCCCTCCCTACATTCCTCGGCCGTGTGCAACGAGCACCGCTCGGGTACGTCCGCCGGCCGCAACAAGCCAGCTCGCAGTACCGACTCCGGCGGACGGGGTGAGCGCGACTCACGCGCCCCATGGCGTGGGAGGGGCGCTTCGCCCTGGGGGATCCCGAGTGCTTCGAGAGGGAACTACATGTCCGAATGTGCCGATAACACTCACGGCAACGGTCTCAAGACGCAGCAGGCTCCGAACCGGAGCCGGACTCGTACGACGGCGGTCCTCGCCGGGGCGGTACTGCTCGCCCCGCTCGGGCTGCTGGCCGCCACCGGCAACGCCGCGGCGGCGGACGGCGGAGTGTGGGACCGCATCGCACAGTGCGAGAGCGGCGGCAACTGGCACATCAACACCGGCAACGGCTACTACGGCGGACTGCAGTTCGCCCCCTCCACCTGGCGCGCGTACGGCGGTACGGCCTACGCGCCGACGGCGGACCAGGCAAGCAAGGCCCAGCAGATCGCCGTGGCCACCAAGGTCCAGCGCGCCCAGGGGTGGGGTGCGTGGCCGACCTGTTCGGCTCGTGCCGGAGCGTCCGGAGGCGCACCCGCGGCTCCCGCCACCGGCTCGGCCTCCTCCTCCGCCAAGGCGGCCCCGTCGACTCCCTCGCAGACGCCGGAGCGTTCGGCGGGACACCCGAACCGCGGCTCGTCCCGCGGTGACCACACCGTCCGTGAGGGCGACACGCTCAGCGGCATCGCCGCCCGGCACGGGACCACCTGGGAGCGGCTCTACGCCGCCAACAAGTCCGTCATCGGCGGTGATCCCCATCTGATCGTGCCCGGACAGCGCCTCGAACTCTGAGCGCGTCGCCCGCTGCCCCGGGCGCGGGGCCCCACTCGGTCCGCCGACCGGGTGGGGCCCCGGCGGCCGTCGGACGCGCCGCCCCGGCCGACCGTAATAAGCTGCCTAGCGTGCTGATATGAAATGCACACGACTCACGATCGCCCTGGCCGCCGCACTGTTCACCGCGGTTCTCCCGGGAACGTCGCACGCGGCGCAGCCAACGCACCCGACGCAGCACGTCCATACGGCACCACCACCGGCCCCCGGACCGCCGCCCAAACCCGCGGCGTACGGCTGTGCCAAGGACCAGTGGCCCTGGGGCTGTGTCGCCAAGTGCGAGAGCGGCGGCAATTGGAGCATCAACACCGGCAACGGCCACTACGGGGGACTGCAGTTCTCGCAGTCGACCTGGGAGGGCTTCGGCGGGGGGAAGTACGCCCCGCGCGCGGATCTCGCCACCCGCAAGGAGCAGATCACGATCGCCCGGAAAGTGGTGGCCGTGCAGGGGTGGGGGGCCTGGCCGCAGTGCTCCAGGCGGTACGGGCTCAAGGGCCGTATGCAACTGGAGAAACCCAGCGTCGTGGATCGCCTGACCTCGAAGACATCGCAGCTCATCCGGAAGGGCTCGACCCGGTTCGGCGCGCTGCACGGCGCTCCCACTCGCCGCTCTCTCCGCTGAACACGACCGCACCCCGCCGCAGTTCGTGGACGAGTGCCGCCTTGCCGCGCAGCACGCGCGGCAGGCGCTGCTCGGTGACGATCACGCAGGCGTCGAGTCCGCTCAGCAGTTCGTACGTACGGGCCGCCACCGCGGGCGACATGCCCTGCGCGGGCTCGTCCACGAGCACCACGCGCGCGCGTGCCAGCAGGGCACGGGCGAGGGCGAGCATGCGCTGCTCGCCGCCGGAGAGGGTGCCGGCGCGGCGCGCGAGGAGAGGCGCGAGCCGGGGGTAGACGTCGAGGGCGATGTCGTACGAGTCGGCCGCGAGTTCGAGGTTCTCGCGCACGGTGAGGGAGCCGAACGTCGCCTGCCGCTCGGGGACCAGGCACAGACCGCGGCGGGCCCGCTCGTATGCGGGCATACGGGTCACGTCGGCGCCGTCCCACACCACCGCGCCGCCCGACAGGGGCACGGTGCCGGCCAGGGCGCGCAGCGCGGTCGTACGGCCGGATCCGTTCCGTCCCAGCAGAACGGTGAGGCCGGGGCCGGGGCCGGGGGCGGGGAGGGTGACGCCGTGCAGGGCCTCCACGGGGCCGTAGCGCACGCGCGCGTGGCGCAGCGAGATCGTGGTCATACGGGGGTCTCCTGGGAGCCTGCGAGGTCGAGCACGTGGCCGGGTGGGCCGGAGGCGACGACGCGGCCCGCCGCCATGACGTGCACGGTGTCGGCGAGGTCGGCGACCAGGTCGAGGTCGTGCTCGACGACGAGCAGGGCCGTGCCGTCGGCGGCGAGGGCCTTCAGGACCCGGGCCAGTGCGGTGACTTCTGCGGTGTCGAGGCCGGCGGCGGGTTCGTCGAGCAGCAGCACGCGCGGGCTGCCGGCGAGGGCGCGGGCCAGTTCGACGCGGCGCAGTGTGCCGGTGGGGAGGTCGGCGGCGGGCATGGCCCGTACGGGGCCGTCGAGGTCGAGGAGTGCGAGGGCGCGTTCCACGGCCGCGGGGTCTCGGACTCGGCCCTGCTCGGCGCCTACGCGGACGTTTTCGGCGACGGTCAAGGAGGGGAATACGGCCAGTTGCTGGAAGGTGCGGGCGATGCCGAGGCGGGTGCGGGCGTGGGCCGGCATACGGGTGATGTCCCGGGTGCCGAGCAGGACTTGGCCGTGGGCGGGGCGGTGGGTGCCGGCCAGGCAGTGGAACAGGGTGCTCTTTCCGGCGCCGTTGGGGCCGATGATCGCGGTGATGTGGCCGGGTGGGACGGTGAGGGTGACGTCGTCGAGGGCGGTGAAGGTGCCGTAGCGGACTTGGAGGTGGTGGGTGGTGAGGGTGGCGTTGCCGGGTGCGGGTGCGGGTGCGGGTGCGTGGGGGTGCACGCGGCCTTCGGCCGCGTTTGGGTTCCCACCCGCACCGCCCGTACTGCTTTCGTCGTCGGGTGCGAGTGGCCCTTGTGGGGGCTCAGCGCCGTCGGCGGCCCCGGCTGGTCGGGGCTGCGCCGCGGACCTGCCGGGTGCCTTGCGTCCATCGGTTCCGCCGCTCGCACCACCCCGCTCGTCCCCGCGTGTCGCCCCCGTCGGCCCTGGCGCCGTCACCCCCGCCGAGGTCGGCTGAGATGCAGGTCCTCGCTCCGGTGGTCGCAGTCGCCTCCGCACCTCCGCCCCCGACGCCGTAAGCCTCGCCCTCCGCCGCAGCCTCCCCGTCGCCGCACGCAGTGCCTCGTACGGTCCCCCGGGGAAGCGGCCCACCAGCACCGCCAGCACCCCGATCAGGGCCGCCGCCACCCCGCCCCGGGCGCCCGCGTCGAGGCCGACCAGGAGGGCAGCCGCCAGCAGGGCGCCCAGGGTGCTGTCGGCGCCCAGGACGACTACCGCGGCGAACCAGAGGAGGCCGCGGACCGGGTCGTAGGCGGTCGGGTCGAAGGCGCGCAGGCCCATGCCGAGCAGGCCGCCGCCCAGCGCCGCCAGGGCGGCGCCGGAGACGAAGGCCAGGAGCTTCAAGGAGGGCACCTGGACGCCTGCCGCCGATGCCCCTGACTCGTGGTCCCGCATCGCCGCCAGGGCCCGGCCCGTGCGGCCCCGGCGCAGCAGCCGGGTCGTCAGCAGGGCGGCCGCGAGGAGGGCCAGTTCCAGGACGTAGTAGGCGCGGTCGCCCTCGAACCCGGCCGGGCGGTCCAGGGGGAGGCCCGAGATGGCGTACGGCTGGGTGAAGACGAAGCGGCTCACGCCGACGCCCACCGCGAAGGTCGCCAGCGCCAGGGCGAGACCCCGGCGGCTGATCGCCGGCCAGCCGGTGAGGAGGCCTAAGGGGGCTACGAGGACGACCGCCAGCCCCAGTGCCGCGAGTTCCGGCAGGCGCGGCAGACCCGGGAAGCGGCCCGCCGCCAGCAGGGCCGTGAACAGGGCGCCCAGGCCCGCGTACGCCGCCTGGCCGAGGGAGATCTGGCCGCCCCGGCCCGTGACCACGACCAGGGACAGCAGCACCACGGCCAGCGCCGGCACCTGTACCGACGTGTGCAGGTCCGAGCCCGCGAAGCCCAGGGGGAGCAGGAAGAGAACCGCCGCCACGATCCAGGCGCCCGGCGGGGTCGGCACGCGCGCGGTGGCCGTGCGGGGCAGGGCGTCGCGGGTGCCGACGCGGGGGAGGGCCAGGGCGGCGATCAGCAGGGCCACGACGAAGAGGTTCGTGCCGACGGCCTGCAGGAGGGGCGCGCCCCAGCCGGAGGGGTGCAGGCGCGTCAGCTGGCTCTGGGCCACGCCGATGCCCAGGGCCGCGATCACCGCGACCGGCAGGCTGCGCATGCGTGCGGCCACCGCGACCGCGACCACCTCCATGACCAGCAGCGGCATGCCGTACGGGTCCAGGCGGACGTACGGCGCCAGCAGCACGCCCGTCAGGCCCGCCGTGAACGAGCCGAACGCCCAGCCCGCCGCCGCCACCCGGTCCGCGTCGATGCCGCCGAGCGCGGCAAGTTGGCGGTCGTCCACCACGGCACGGAGTTCCCGCCCGAAGCGTGTCCAGCGGATGACCGCCCCGACCCCGGCCGCCAGCATCAGCGCCACCGCCAGCTGACCCCACGGATCCGCCGACACCAGCTCCGGCGCGTCGTCCCGCGCCCCCAGGCCCCACCACAGCGCCGCCCCGCCCACCAGCAGCACGAACACCCCGATGGACGCGACCAGGGTCTGCGCCGGGTCGCTGCCCAGGACCGCGAGCGGCCGGAAGACGAACCGTTCCAGCACCATCCCGATGCCGGGCGCGAGCACCAGCAGTGTCACCGCAGCGCTCGCCCACAGCGGCCAGTCCCACTCCACCACGCACTGCCGCAGCACATACGCGCACACCATCGCGATCGCCCCGTGCGCGAAGTTCAGCACCCCGGTCGCGCGGTACGTCACGACCAGACCGATCCCGGTGAGCGCGGCGGCGCTGCCGACCGACAGTCCGGCCAGGGTGAGGTCGTACGTCAGGGAGGACATCAGTCGTCCGCTTCGGCGGGCTCACAGATCGGGCACGGGCCCAGTTCGCCGCTCCTCACCAGCTTCGCGTCGACCGGCACCGCCTCCACCTTCCCGGCGACCAGCGGGCAGTCCGCGCGGTGCCAGAGGGTGCCGCCGGGCACCATCAGCAGGTCCGCGCTGACCGCGAGCGGCGCCGCGGCCGCCTGCCGGGACTCCTCCGCGTCGGCGGGCTCGGCGGCCACCAGAAGGCCGTACAGCTCCTCCACGCGGGCGGCGGCGAGGGCGCCTCGGCCGTGGGTCAGCAGCACCGCCCCGGCGATGATCAGCGCGGCGCCGGGAATCGTGCAGGACGCGAGATACGGCAGCTGCCGCTCGGCGAAGCGCTCGCCGGAGATGCCGTACCAGCCGATGACGCACAGCACCGCGCCCGCCGCGAGCGCGGCCCAGCCGGCCCAGAGGACGGGGTGCACGGTCCGCAGTCGGGCTGTCCGCATCGCCGGCTCCCACACGTCGGGTTTCGGGGCACGCACAGCGGGTTTCTGCGCATGTGCCTGTCCATGTCAGCCAATGGCTTGCACTATGCCTCCTGCAAGCTGACCCTGAAAGCACCGGGCGCGCACGGCCCGGATCGACACCCGGTGGTGAGCCAGATGGTTCTCGGGAGCGACCTCAGGCGGAGCAACGCACACAGGAGGCGTTGCCCACGGGCGGCGGGACGGGGGACCGCGGCGGCGGCCGCCCTGCTCCTGTTCCTCGCCCCGGCCCTCGTGGCCTGCAGCGACGACGAGGGAGGCGGCGGCAACGAGACGCCGCCGACACCGACCGTCGAGCGGACCGAGCCGACCGAGCGGTCGCCGGCCGCGACGGCGCCCGCCGACGTGGGGGCCGCCGAGACGGAGATCGAGCAGAACTGGCAGAAGTTCTTCGACCCGAAGACGTCCCTGGAGGACAAGCGGACCGTCCTGGAGAACGGCGACCGGATGGCGCCGGTCCTGCAGGCGTTCAGCGGTGACGAGCGCGGCGGACAGGTCCAGGCGAAGGTCTCCAAGGTCGAGTTCACCTCGCCGACCGAGGCGAACGTGACGTACGACCTCACCCTGAAGGGCGCGACCGCCCTGCCGAACGCCTCCGGGACCGCGGTCGAACAGGACGGCACCTGGAAGGTGTCCGCCAAGACACTGTGCGCGCTGGTCCAGTTGAGCGGCAATGGGTCGCCGATCCCGGGGTGCTGAGGCGGCGATCGCCGTGGTGGTACTGGCTCTGAGTACGGCGTGCGGCAGCCGGCTGCCGGAGAGCGACTTCGAGCACCGCGACCGGAGCACTCCCTCGGCGCCCGCCGGTGACCGCACCCCGATCCGCGTCGGCATCATCACCAGCGCCACCAGCCCCGTCGGCGGCAGCGCCTTCACCGGCCCCCGCGACGGCGCCAAGGCCTTCTTCGACCGCCTCAACGCGCGCGGAGGCATCGACGGGCGCCGGGTCGAGGTGCGCGAGTGCGACGACGGCGGCAGCGGCGTCGGCAACAACGAGTGCGTGCACGAGCTGATCGACGAGGACGAGGTCGTCGCCCTGGTCGCCACCACCGCCCTGGACTACGCCGGCGCCTCCCGCGTCTCACGCGCGCGCGTGCCCGACATCGGCGGCCAGCCCATCGGGGCCGCCTACGACACCTACCCGCACCTCTACGGCATCTACGGCAGCCTCGCGCCCCGCCACGGCACCACCGGCTGGGACGGCAAGCAGTACGGCGGCACCGAGATCTACCGCTACTTCAAGCGCGAGCACGGCGCCCGTACGGCCGCCGTAGTCTCCTACAACCAGCCCGCGTCCGCCGCCTACGCCCGGCTCGTCGAGCGGGGGCTGAAGGCCGAGGGCTACAAGGTGGTCACCGAGCAGGTCGACTTCGCGCTGTCCAACTTCCGGGCGGTCGCGGCCGATCTGAAGGAGCAGGGCGCCGACCTCGTCTTCGACGCCATCGACAGCCACGGCAACGCCCGGCTGTGCGAGGCGATGGACGACGTCGGCGCCGACGTCACCGCCAAGGTCACGAACGTCCAGAACTGGACCTCCACCGTCGCCGAGGAGTACAAGGACTCCCCGCGCTGCCGCAACGCCCTGTGGGCCACCGGGTCGTCCCGCAATCACGAGGACACGGACCTGGACGCCGTACGGGAGTTCCGGGACGCCACCGACGGGCTGAAGGCGCACTCCCAGTGGCAGTTGGAGGGCTGGGCCGCGGCGATGTGGTTCACGGACGCGGC
The DNA here is from genome assembly GCF_030499515.1 of Streptomyces sp. DT2A-34. Lineage (NCBI taxonomy): Bacteria > Bacillati > Actinomycetota > Actinomycetes > Kitasatosporales > Streptomycetaceae > Streptomyces > Streptomyces sp. DT2A-34. The sequence continues at coordinate 8,088,623 of NZ_JASTWJ010000001.1, forward strand.
GAAGTCGTGTGCCGAACAGGGCGTCACGCGCGCGTGTGTCGACGACTTCATGAACCGCAGCCAGGGGTACACCGCCGACGGCCTGCTGATCCCGGTCAGGTTCGAGCGGCTGGCCGAGCCGCCGAAGAGCCGTCGGACCTGTCTGTCCGTGGCCCGCTGGGAGGACGGCAAAGGCTGGGTCTCCCAAGGAGACATGAACGGCACGTGCTTCGAGGTCCCGCAGCTGTCGTATCAGCCGTGACGGGCAACCAAAAGGCCGCATCGTCGGTCCAACCGACAGAGCACAGAGCCGAGGGAGGAACCGCAGCGTATGACGCCCGTGTCGCAGGCAGTACCCCTGCGTGCCGACTGCATCGCGGATTCGGCCGGCGGGCTGACCTTCGACGTCACCTCGGCCGGAGTCACCGAGGCGGCCCACCTGGTCCTGCGCCACCGCGAGGGCCACGAGGAGGTCACCCTGCCCCTGACCCCGGCCACGACCGGCCGCCTGCGCGCCGCCCTGCCGAGCAGTGTCGCGCTGCCCGAGGGGCACTGGGACGCGTACGCGCGCGTGACGGAGGGGGAGCCGCACCGCTTGGCGCCGGGTGCCATGCAGGTGCACTCCCTCGCTTCCCGAGTCCCGTACGAGACCCGGCAGGGCAACCTGAGCGTGGAGTGCCGGGTGCCGGCCACGCCTTTAGCCAGGCCCTGTCGTCAAATGCCCGGCGTCCGCCCGTAGGCCGGGCAGGCGGGAAATTTGACGACAGGGCCTAGGGGGCTTGCTCGCTCTTCGGCTCCGGCTGCGGAGCCTCCAGCGCGTGCGCCGGGTGGTGCAGGTCGAACGCCGGGGACTCGGAGCGGATCCGCGGCAGCGCGGTGAAGTTGTGCCGCGGGGGCGGGCAGGAGGTCGCCCACTCCAGGGAGCGGCCGTAGCCCCAGGGGTCGTCGACCTGGACCTTCTGGCCGTACTTCGCGGTCTTCCAGACGTTGTAGAGGAACGGCAGCGTGGAGAGGCCGAGCAGGAACGCGCCGATCGTCGAGATCGTGTTCAGCGCCGTGAAGCCGTCGGCGGCGAGGTAGTCGGCGTACCGGCGGGGCATGCCCTCCGCGCCCAGCCAGTGCTGCACCAGGAACGTGGTGTGGAAGCCGACGAACAGCGTCCAGAAGTGGATCTTGCCCAGTCGCTCGTCGAGCATCTTCCCGGTGAACTTGGGCCACCAGAAGTGGAACCCGGCGAAGATCGCGAAGACGACGGTGCCGAAGACGACGTAGTGGAAGTGGGCGACGACGAAGTACGAGTCGGAGACGTGGAAGTCCATCGGCGGCGACGCCAGGATCACCCCGGTCAGCCCGCCGAACAGGAACGTCACCAGGAAGCCGAACGCCCACAGCATCGGGGTCTCGAAGGACAGCGAGCCCTTGATCATGGTGCCGGTCCAGTTGAAGAACTTCACACCCGTCGGCACCGCGATCAGGAAGCTCATGAAGGAGAAGAACGGCAGCAGCACCGCGCCCGTGACGAACATGTGGTGCGCCCACACCACCATCGACAGACCGGTGATCGCCATCGTCGCCGCGACGAGTGTCAGATAGCCGAACAGCGGCTTGCGCGCGAAGACCGGGATGATCTCGCTGATGATGCCGAAGAACGGCAGCGCGATGATGTACACCTCGGGATGGCCGAAGAACCAGAACAGGTGCTGCCACAGCAGCGCCCCGCCGCTGCCCGCCTCGAACACCACCGAGCCGAACCGGCGGTCCGCCTCCAGCACCAGCAATGCCGCCGCCAGCACCGGGAACGCCATCAGGATCAGGATCGACGTGAACAGCGTGTTCCACACGAAGATCGGCATCCGGAACATCGTCATGCCGGGGGCGCGCATCCCGATGATCGTGGTGATGAAGTTGACCGCGCCGAGGATCGTGCCGAAGCCCGCCAGCGCGAGACCCATGATCCACAGGTCGGCGCCGATGCCGGGCGAGCGCTCCAGGCTGTTGAGCGGCGCGTAGGCGAACCAGCCGAAGGAGGCCGGCCCGCTCGGCACGATCAGCGAGCCCATCACGATCAGGCCGCCGAACAGGAACAGCCAGTACGAGAACATGTTCAGCCGTGGGAAGGCCACGTCCGGGGCGCCGATCTGCAGCGGCATCAGCTCGTTGGCGAAGCCCGCGAAGGTCGGGGTCGCGAACAGCAGCAGCATGATCGTGCCGTGCATGGTGAACAGCTGGTTGAACTGCTCGTTGCTCAGCAACTGCGTCCCGGGCCGGGCCAGCTCGGCCCGCATCAGCAGGGCCATGACCCCGCCGGCCAGGAAGAACCCGAACGACGTGATCAGGTAGAGATGGCCGATCTTCTTGTGGTCGGTGGTGGTCAGCCAGTCGACGATCACCCGTCCGGGCTCTCCGGTCCGCTCGGGCCGTGCCGTCGCCCGTACGGTCTGCGTCCCCATCGCTCGCCCCTTCGCTCGTAGCGCCCCGGGCCCGCTGAAAGCCCGCGCCGCACGCGCCGACGCGAGCTCACGCCATGATGCTCGCGTCGGCAGCGCTCCGACAGGGGGCGTACGGAGATTCTGTGGTAGAACCATGTACTTTCTGTGCGATACCGGCTCCCGCGGCCCCCGCGGAATCGGGGGAATAGGAGTCCGTCAAGGAGTCCGGGGATAGTTCCCCGGGAACTTTTCCGGCGGGCCATTGGTCCGGCCGGTGCGACACGCGGAAATTACGATCGAATGCCTGCGGAAGTGCCTGCGGAAGGCCTACGGAACCGCTCGTCCGTGTGACGAAGAGTGGCCGAAACGCGTGTCGTGGTTCTGTGACAAAAGCGTGACCGGAGGGGGATGTGTGACCTGGATGGCCGCTACAAAGGTTCCCGGTCCGCTCTGGCCCGATCCTTCGCTCAGGCCCTAGCGTGGCGGTATGGCACCCATTCCGAAACCCCCCGCCGAACCCCAGGACAGCCCGGACACATATGTCGGTCTCGACGCCGACCGGGCCGAGCGGCTCGCCCGTGACCGAGGGTGGTCGACGGTGCGTTCGCTGCCGCCGGGGGCGATCATCACCATGGAATACCGGAGCGGCCGCCTGAACTTCGAGGTCAAGGACGGCCAGGTGGCTCGGGCCTGGAAGGGCTGACGAAAAGGCTGACACAGGGCGACGGCCCCGGCTCCTGTCGAGGAACCGGGGCCGTCGTGCTGCGGGGTGGTCGTGCGTACCGAACCGCGCTGTCCGGGAAGGTCAGCCGCCCGTGAGAGGGCGGGCTGCCGGGGCCGCGCCGCGGGTGATGCGGTCCGGGTGCGGCGGGCGGCGGCTGCCGATCGGGGTGACCGGAGTGCGCTCCGCGCGGGCCGTGTGCGGGCCGGGCGCCAGATAGACGGGCGCCCGGGGCGAGCGGGGCGCGGGGGCCGACTCGCGTGCCGCGACCTCGTCGTCGGCGGCCGTGGCGCGCGGCTTGAGCAGCACGGGGGCCCCGACCGGGGCGGCCGACGGGGGTCCCCCCGCTCGAGCCGGTTCGAGAGTGGGGGAGGACATGGCGCCGGCCCGGCGCTCGCGCCAGCGGTCGCGCAGGTCGAAGATCCAGCTCTCGGAGCGGGCGATCAGCGGCTCGAACCACGGCAGGGCGAGCATGATCAGCAGACCGGCGGCCCAGCCGAGCAGAACGTCGCTCAGCCAGTGCGTACCGAGGTAGACGGTGGACAGGCCGACGCCCAGCGAGGTCACCGCCGACAGGGCCGACAGCCAGCGGCGCGCTCTCGGGGTCGAGGCCAGATACGCCAGAATTCCCCAGGTCACCACGGCATTGGCGGTGTGGCCGCTGGGGAATATATCGCCGCCCAGCCACATCTCGTTGGAGCCGACGGTCGTCGCGTAGTGCGGTCCGAGGCGGCCCATGCCGAGCTTCGCGGCGCCGACCGTGACGTTCAGCAGCAGCAGCGAGACGCCGAGCGCGATCAGCGGCCGCAGCGTGTGCTGCCGCCAGGAACGCCAGCCCAGCCAGGCCGCGACCATCACGGCGGTCGGGCCGCGCTGGCCGAGCACCACGTAGTAGTCGACGAACGCGTGGATCTCCGCCCACTGCTGGTACGGACGGAAGAACATGACCTGCCAGTCGAGCCGGACCAGCCACGAGGTGATGACGACGGCCCACACGATGGCCCCGTAGAAGGCCAGAGTCGCGGCGAACAGCACGATCCTGTGCGGGGTCATCCCCGGCACATCGATGTGGGCCGGACGTTCCGGCTCCCGGTCCAGCCTGGCGAAGACCCGGTCCAGACGGGTCAGCTTTCGTTCGGTACGCACCCAATCGACGTTACAGCGAGTGAGCGCAGTTCAAGGGCGATTCCACGGCTTTGTGATGACGATGTGATGTGGGATTCCTCTCAGGAGGAGGTTTATTTCCAAGGAATCCGTAATCACTGGGCGCTACATCCTTCAATTCCTTTGATCATTTCGGAAGCTCGTTTTTCGCTGCTTATGAATTGGTTCACCGAATGATGGGATGGAATTCCCCTGGAGCTCACCGGGCCGGCCCGGATCCGAGCAGGGGCCAGGAGGAGCGGGAGGGGCGGCGGTGCGACCGGACGTGGCGTACGCCACACGCGCTCTGCGCGGAGTCTGAGAGGTCCGCCACTCGGCACCGACGCGGACTCGCGTACTCTGACGAGTCACTCGCCCTTCGTTGCGCGGGCCGGAGACCACCGCTCCTCTCCGGCCGAGTCACGGGGAGTCCCCACCCCGTGAGCCCGCCGGGGCGAGGGAACATCTGGGAGGTACGTACATGTCCGGTCCGACCACGGCTGCCGCTGCGCTGCGCCGTCGGGCGGCCGGGGCCGGTGCCAACCGCTGGGTCGTCCTGGTCGTCCTGTGCGTCAGCCTGCTCCTCGTCGCCGTCGACGCGACCGTGCTGCACGTGGCGGTGCCCGCCGTCACCGAGGACCTCAGGCCCGGCGCGATAGAACTGCTCTGGATCGTCGACATCTATCCGCTGGTCTGCGCCTCGCTGCTGATTCTCTTCGGCACGCTCGGTGACCGCGTGGGCCGCAGACGGGTCCTGCTTCTCGGATACGGCCTCTTCGGCCTCGCCTCCGGTCTCGCGGCCCTCGCACACGACCCACAGGTGCTGATCCTGGCCCGCGCCCTGCTCGGCGTCGGCGGCGCGATGATCATGCCCGCGACCCTGTCCATCCTGCGCCAGGTCTTCCCCGACCGGCGTGAGCGGGCCCTCGCGATCGGCATCTGGAGCGCGGTGGCCGCTGTGGGCGCGGCGGTCGGGCCGCTGCTCGGCGGCTTCCTCCTCGAGCACTTCTGGTGGGGCTCGGTCTTCCTCGTCAACATCCCGCTGATGCTGGTCAGCCTCCCGGTGGGACGACTGCTGCTGCCCGAGTCGAAGGGCGACGGCAAGGGCCCCTGGGACGTGGTCGGCGCGCTGATGGCGGCGGCCGGCCTGTTCGGTGTCGTCCTGGGCGTGAAGCGGCTCGGCGGCGGGGAGGCGGTGGCCAGCGTGTTCACCGTGGCGCCGCTGGTCGTCGGCGCGGTGCTGCTGGTTCTTTTCGTACGACGGCAGCGGCGCCGGGAGTATCCGCTGGTGGACCTGCGGATGTTCGCCCGGCCTGCCTTCAGTACGTCCGTCGGGTGCATCGTGCTGGCGATGCTCGCGCTCGTGGGGCTGGAACTGATCGCGGCGCAGTATCTGCAGCTGGTGCTGGGGCTGTCGCCGCTGGAGACGGGGCTACGGCTGCTGCCGCTGACGTTCGCGGCGATGGCGGCGGGGCTGGCGGGCGCGCGGCTGCTGCGGCGGTTCGGGCCGCGTCGGATGGTGTGCGCCGGGTTCGTTCTGACGGCCGTGGCGGTGCTGCTGCTGACGGCGATGGGCGGCGAGGACAATCCCGTGCTGCTGCTGTCCGGGTTCGTGCTGCTGGGCTTCGGGCTGGAGACGACGCTCTTCGGGGCGTACGAGTCGATGCTGAGCGAGGCTCCGCCCGAGCAGGCCGGCGGGGCGGCGGCGATCGGCGAGACGTCGTACCAGCTGGGTGCGGGGATCGGCATCGCGCTGCTGGGCAGCGTGATGAACGCGGCGTATGCCCCCGGGCTGACGAGCGTGTCGGGTGTTCCGGCGTCGGCCTCCACGGCGGCCTCGCACTCGTTGGGGGAGGCCTACGAGGTCGCCGCGCAGCTGGGCGGGCCTGCGGGGGTGGCCCTGCAGCGGGCGGCTCGGGACTGTTTTGTGCACGGGCTGCATGTGACGTTGCTGGTGAGCGCGGGGTTGTTGCTGCTGGGGGCGGTGATGGCGGTGCGGTTGCCGCGGGCCATGCAGTGTGAGGCGCCTGCCGTGGAGTTGCCTGCGCAGAGGGAAGTCGCGGAGTCCCGCGTCTCTGTGTGAACAGTCTCTGTGTGAACAACCTTCTCCCGCCCACGCACGGGGTCCGTCGCCGTCGGCGGCTTGCGGTGCGTGGGCAGCGGCTCGGCGTGCGGGGGGAGTCCTACTGGACGTGCGGGACACTGCGTCGTAGCGTCTGCCAGAGTCGTAACTAGCGGCGCTAGTTTTAATCGTTGCCGGAGGGTGTCCCATGTCCGCGTCCTCGAAGTTGCCCCCGTTCGACCCCGCCGACCCCCTCGGCATCGACGACCTCCTGGAGCCCGAGGACCTGGCGATTCGGAGCACCGTGCGGGAGTGGGCCGCGGATCGGGTGGTGCCGTATGTCGCCGAGTGGTACGAGAAGGGCGAGCTGCCGGGGATTCGTGAGATCGCCCGCGAGCTGGGGGAGATCGGCGCTCTCGGGATGTCCCTCGACGGGTACGGGTGTGCCGGTGCCTCCGCCGTGCAGTACGGGCTCGCCTGTCTGGAGCTGGAGGCCGCCGACTCCGGGATCCGGTCGCTCGTCTCCGTGCAGGGCTCCCTCGCCATGTACGCCATTCACCGGTTCGGGAGCGAGGAGCAGAAGCAGGAGTGGCTGCCTCGTATGGCTTCCGGTGAGGTCATCGGGTGCTTCGGGCTGACCGAGCCGGATCATGGGTCCGACCCGGGCTCCATGCGGACGTACGCCAAGCGGGACGGCTCCGGCTGGGTGCTCAACGGGCGCAAGATGTGGATCACCAACGGGTCCGTCGCCGGGGTCGCCGTCGTGTGGGCGCAGACCGATGAGGGGATCCGCGGGTTCGTCGTGCCGGCCGGCAGCGCCGGGTTCTCCGCCCCGGAGATCAAGCACAAGCTGTCGCTGCGCGCCTCCGTCACCAGTGAACTCGTCCTCGACGACGTACGGTTGCCCGCCGATGCCGTGCTGCCCGAGGTGGTCGGGCTCAAGGGGCCGCTCAGCTGTCTCTCGCACGCCCGCTACGGGATCGTGTGGGGTGCCATGGGTGCGGCGCGGTCCTGTTTCGAGGCCGCCGTCGAATACGCGAAGACGCGGGAGCAGTTCGGTCGGCCGATCGGTGGCTTCCAGCTCACCCAGGCCAAGCTCGCCGACATGGCGCTCGAACTGCACAAGGGGATTCTGCTCGCCCATCATCTGGGGCGGCGTATGGACGCCGGCCGCCTGCGTCCCGAGCAGGTCAGCTTCGGCAAGCTCAACAACGTCCGCGAGGCCATCGACATCTGCCGTACGGCCCGGACCATCCTCGGTGCCAACGGGATCTCGCTCGAATACCCCGTGATGCGGCACGCGACCAACCTCGAATCGGTGCTCACCTACGAAGGCACCGTCGAGATGCACCAGCTCGTGCTGGGCAAGGCGCTCACCGGGCTCGACGCCTTCCGCTGAACCCCACCAGGCTGAACCCACCAGGGGGCAGGGCCGGTGAGCGGCCCTGCCTCAGCTCTGGTTGTAGAAGCCGTCCGTGCGGTGCTGCGACGCCTCCCCGCTGATGATCTCCGTGTCGGCCGGAGTCAGCAGGAACACACGGTTGGACACGCGGTCGATCGAACCGCGCAGACCGAAGATGAGCCCCGCCGCGAAGTCGACGACGCGCTTGGCGTCGGCCGGCTCCATGGCCGTGAGGTTCATGATGACCGGAACCCCGTCCCGGAACAGCTCGCCGATGGCGCGGGCGTCCCGGAAGCTGTCCGGAGTGACCGTGCCGATGCGGCGGCCCTTCTCCTCGGCGACATCCGTGGCCACCTTGACCCGCGGGTCGGTGACCCAGGCATCCCCGGGCTCGGTCCCTTCGGAGTAGTCGTCGTCGTAGTAACGCTCGTCATCGTTGTCGTCAACGAGGCCCAGCCAGGCACTCGCCTTGCGCACCGATCCCATGGACGCCTCCTCTCACAGCGGTCTCTCTTACATTCCGTATCCCTATGGTCATCCATGATGCGGACGTCGCGCCAAGTGGATAGACGCCGCGCGGGGGGTTTGTGACGGTACTGGTGCACAGCGAATCCGTCGAGAGCCCGTGTCCCCCAAGGGGCATGCCACGTACGGCTGCTGACTGTGAGTGAAATATGATTCTTCACGGCGTATGGGTGATGCTGGGTGCGTACGGGTGAACGAGGCGGCCGTGGCGATCTGTACCACGGTCGATACGATGCGGCAGCTCAGCGTCGTGAGAAGCGTCGTAAGAACCACGGGGGAACGTCGTGTTCGGAATCGTCAGGCCCTGTCGTCATCGGCTCGGGGAGAAGCTCGCCGGTGAATGGATGGCGCATTTGTGCGGGTTGTGCCTCTCGTTGCGCGGGGACCATGGTCAGTTCGCGCGGATCGTGACGAACTACGACGGGCTCCTCATCTCTGTTCTGACGGAGGCTCAGTCCGACAGGAACAGTGGAATGCGGCGTACGGCGGGACCGTGCGCGTTGCGCGGGATGCGGACCGCGTCCGTCGCCCAGGGGGAGGGTGCGCGGCTCGCCGCCGCCGTCTCGCTGGTGCTCGCCTCGGCCAAGGTGCGTGACCACGTGGCCGACGGGGACGGGCTGCTGGCCCGTAAGCCCGTGGCGCTCGCCGCGCGCCGGGTGGCCGCCGGCTGGGGTGCGGCGGGTGCCCGTACCGGGTCGGTCGTCGGGTTCGACACCGCCGTACTCGTCGACGCCGTGGACCGGCAGGTCGGCATCGAGGCGCTCGCCGGGCCCGGCACGCCGATCCTCGCCGTCACCGAACCGACCGAGACGGCGACCGCCGCCGCCTTCGCGCACACCGCGATCCTGGCCGGACGGCCGCACAACGCCGAGCCGCTCGCCGAGGCCGGGCGCCTCTTCGGACGGCTGGCGCACCTCCTGGACGCCGTGGAGGACCAGGCGGACGACGCCGCGTCGGGTGCGTGGAACCCGCTCACCGCGACCGGGACCTCGCTGCCCGAGGCGCGCCGGCTCGCCGACGACGCCGTGCGGGGGGTGCGGCTGGCGCTGCGCGAGGTGGAGTTCACGGACGCCAAGCTCGCGCATCTGCTGCTCGTGCATGAGCTGCGGCGGTCGGTGGACCGGGCGTTCGGCACGGTGCCGATGTGTGCGTCGCATCAGCCTGGGCCCTATGGGCAGCCGCCGCAGGGGCAGGGGCCGTACGGGGTGCCGCAGAATCCGTATGCCGGCCAGAACCCGTATGCCGGCGGGAATCCGTACGCGGGCGGTGGGGGAGTGCCCGGTGGGGGTGGCCACGGTGGTGGCGGTGGTGGTGACTTCGGTGGGTTCGGTGGTGGGCCGGCCGCTCAGCCGCCGAAGGGGCGGCGTGGGTTCTGGGCCGGCTGCGGGATGTTCTGGCTGCTGTGCTGCACCTGCAAGCTGTGCTGCGCGAAGGAGTACGAGGGTCCGTGGTCCCGCAAGAAGCGCGAGGGCTGCTGCCGTGACTGCGACTGTGACGGCTGCGACTGCTGCTGCCCCTGCGACGGCTGCTAGGGCCCGTCTCGCGGTCGCTGGAGGATGTCCGGAGAGGTGACTTCCGGACATCCCGGGGGGCGTGGGGCGTGTGTGACGTCGATCTCGAGGACGCCGATGGGCTCGGGCTCCGGGGAGCGCAACCTGCGCCGAAGGACGGGCCGACAGGGGCGCTGACAGGGGCAGAGACAGCCAACTCGCACAGATCGTTCAAAGATTGACGGCCGAAAGGCGCCCTTGCGGCTACCCGCTGTTCGGCCGAATACTCCCCCTCAGCGCTTGTCAGGGGCACGGCGTGTTCGGAATCCGGAGACGATCGGCCAGCTGACTGCGCCTCACGGGCCCCACCCCACGCGGGCCCCCGACTTCCCTTGGAGGGAACGAAACGTGAGGATCAAGCGCACCACCCCCCGCAGTGGCATTACGAGACGGACCCGGCTGATCGCCGTTTCCTCCGGCCTCGTGGCCGCAGCCGCGATCGCGATCCCCAACGCGACCGCAGCGGACTCTCCCACCACCTTCAGTGCCGCTGAGCTCAAGAGCGCCAGCGGCTCGGTGCTGAAGGCTGACATCCCGGGCACCGCCTGGGCGGTCGACAGCAAGACCAACCGTGTCACGGTGACCGTCGACAGCACGGTCTCCCAGGCGGAGATAGCGAAGATCAAGGAGCAGGCGGGCAGCAATGCCGACGCGCTCACGATCAAGCGGACCGCCGGCAAGTTCAGCAAGTTCATCCAGGGCGGCGACGCCATCTATGCGAGTAGCTGGCGCTGCTCGCTCGGCTTCAACGTCCAGGACAGCAGCGGCAACCAGTACTTCCTGACCGCCGGCCACTGCACCGACGGCGCCGGGACCTGGTACTCCAACTCCGGCCGCACCACGGTCATCGGCTCGACCGCCGGCTCCAGCTTCCCGGGCAACGACTACGGCATCGTGCGCTACTCCGGGTCCGTCAGCCGGCCCGGCACCGCGAACGGCGTGGACATCACCCGCGCGGCCACGCCGAGCGTGGGCACCACCGTCATCCGTGACGGCTCCACCACCGGTACGCACAGCGGCCGGGTCACCGCCCTGAACGCGACCGTCAACTACGGCGGCGGTGACGTCGTCGGCGGTCTGATCCAGACCACCGTCTGCGCCGAGCCCGGTGACTCCGGCGGTTCGCTCTACGGCAGCAACGGCACCGCGTACGGTCTGACCTCCGGCGGCAGCGGCAACTGCAGCTCCGGTGGCACGACCTTCTTCCAGCCGGTCACGGAGGCCCTGAGCGCCTATGGCGTCAGCGTCTACTGACGTTCGGTCGAACGCCGGAATCCGTATGGCCTGATCTGTATGGCCTGATCGGCGTGGATTGACCTGCGACCAGCAGCATGTGAGCCCCCGCACGCAACTGTCGTGCGGGGGCTCACTCTTGCCCGCGTCACGGTGGTCTCCGCACGGAGGGTCGAATTCAAGACAGGAGTAGACCTTACGCGCTGCTGATGAATAGCTTGCTCGTGGTGTTTGCTGGGTGAAGAGAGCGGGTGTGACTGTGCACGGTCAAGGTGGCGAGGGGCGTGCAACCGTGTTCTACGCGCGTCCGGAAGTCGACCTTGTGCGCTCCCTGAGGGCATCGGAATAGTGAGCGTTGTTCAACCGGCCCGGGCGCGACATTTGTTGTGAGCCGCCTTCGTGGCCGTACGCCTTCCGGTTCGTGAGGTCCCCACAACCTCTCGGGCCGACCCCCCACAGGAGGACGTAAGTTGAAGCACCGACGCATACCCAAGCGGCGTGCAGCCGTGGCAGGTGCGGGCATCGCCGCGCTGGTTGCCGCGGGAGTGACCTTGCAGACTGCGAACGCGAGTGAGACGCCCGAGGCGCCCGCGCTGAAGACGCTGTCGGTCGGCGCGGCCGGAAAGCTCGCCTCGACGCTGGCGAAGGACCTCGGCGCGGATGCCGCGGGTACCTACTACGACGCGCAGACCAAGAACCTTGTCGTGAACGTCCTCGACGAGGCCGCCGCCGACACCGTCGAGGCGGCCGGCGCCAAGGCCAGAATCGTCGAGAACTCCCTCGCCGAGCTGAAGAGCGCCCGTACGACGCTCAAGCAGGACGCGACCATCCCCGGCACCGCCTGGGTGACGGACCCGGCGACCAACAAGGTCGTCGTCACCGCCGACCGCACGGTGTCCGACGCCGAGTGGGCCAAGCTCGGCAAGGTCGTCGACGGGCTGGGTGCCACGGCGGAACTCAAGCGGACGAAGGGGGAGTTCAAGCCCTTCGTCGCGGGTGGTGACGCCATCACCGGTAACGGTGGGCGTTGCTCGCTCGGCTTCAACGTCGTCAAGGGCGGTGAGCCGTTCTTCCTGACCGCCGGGCACTGCACCGAAGGTATCTCCACCTGGTCGGACTCCAGCGGAAACGAGATCGGCACCAACGAGACGTCCAGCTTCCCGGACAACGACTACGGGCTGGTCAAGTACACCGCCGAGGTCGACCACCCGAGCGAGGTCAACCTCTACAACGGCTCCTCGCAGGCCATCAGCGGGGCCGCCGAGGCCACCGTCGGTATGGCCGTCACGCGGAGCGGTTCGACCACCCAGGTGCACGAGGGCAAGGTCACCGGCCTTGACGCCACCGTGAACTACGGCAACGGCGACATCGTCAACGGTCTGATCCAGACCGACGTCTGCGCCGAGCCCGGTGACAGTGGTGGCTCGCTGTTCTCCGGTGACAAGGCGATCGGACTCACGTCTGGTGGTAGCGGTGACTGCACCTCCGGTGGGGAGACGTTCTTCCAGCCGGTGACGGAGGCGCTGTCGGCCACGGGTACCGAGATCGGCTGACCGTTCGTCGCTTCGTGAAGTCCCGCCCCTGTGTGTGAGGGGCGGGACTTTTCGTGTGGGCGTGGGGGGGCGCCGTACGTGGGTGCGGGTGCGTCTACGACGCCTTTGCCCTGGGGCCTGTTCGCAGTCGTGCCGCCAGTAGCGTGATCGCGGTTCCTGCCGCCGCCCATGCCGAGAGGACCAGGAGTGAGCCGGTCGTGTCGTTGCCCTTGAAGTAGGCGATCGAGCGGGTTGCCCATGTTCCCGCGCCCGGTGGTAGTGCCGGGCCGATGTCTCTCCAGAACGGGGGGAGCAGTGGGGGTGGGAGGGCGCCGCCCGCGCTCGGGTTGCCCAGGATGACGATGATCAGGATGACCAGGCCGATGCCGGCCAGGCCGAAGATGGCCTGGAAGGCGAGCGTGGCCGCGCCTACCGCGAAGATGATCAGGGCGCCGACGCCCCAGAGCGCGGCGATGCTGCCGGGTAGGGCGCCCAGGATCGGGCCGACGATCAGGGCGCCGCCGAGGCCGCCGACGAGGGCGACTACGGCCATGGCGATGAGGCGGATCACCGAGCGTCTCGGGGTGGGGCGGCCGGCGCCCGAGCTGATCGTCATGATCGACGCGCAGAGGTAGCCGCCCACGCACCAGCCCACGGTCACGTAGAAGGACGTGAGCCCGTTGGCGTCGTGGCGGTCGGCCGGGGCCACGTCGAGGGTGCGGAGGGTGCGGGCCTCGGATTTCTCCAGGGTGGTGAGGAGTGTTTCCAGGGTGGTGGCCAGGACTCTGCCACCTCCGGTGGCCACCAGGAGGGTGTCGGTGGTGCCGGTCGGGTCGATCAGCAGGGCGCCGTCGATGTCGCGGTTCAGGATCTGCTTGCGGGCCGTCGCCTCGTCGGCCACGGAGTGCGGGTCCAGGGGCTCACCGGGCAGTTTCTCGAGCCGGGTCACCGCCTGCTGGGCGGTGGCCTGGGGTGCCACGACCCCGAAGGGCACGTCCTTGGGCTTGGGGTCGTGGAGCGCGCCCACGTAGGAGGCGATGAAGAGCAGAGCGAGGGCGACCACGCCGGTCACGAGCAGCGTGGCTCGTGGGGTGACGGCGTCCTTCACCTCGGCCATGAAGGAGCTGGGTGGAGGGGTGGCGCCCGTGGTCTGCGTCATGCCCCCACGGTCCGGTCCGCCGGGCGTTTGCGCAGGTGGGAGGCGGCCGAACGGATGTCGTACGGATGTTCGAGAAACGGTCCGGAAATGGTCTATGGTGGGGGTGGGAGAGTTGGGAACTGATGTTCGAGAGCTGCTGTTCGGCCGGTCTCGGGCTCATGAGTCGGGAGGTGCGTGTGCCGGGTTTCACGCATCTGCACACCGTCTCCGGGTTCTCCCTGCGGTACGGCGCCTCGCACCCGGAGCGGCTGGCCGAGCGTGCCTCCGAGCGGGGTATGGATGCCCTGGCTCTCACCGATCGGGACTCGCTCGGGGGCGCGGTTCGGTTCGCCAAGGCCTGTGCGGCGGCCGGGGTGCGGCCGTTGTTCGGTGTGGAGCTGGCTGTGGAGGGGTTCGGGCTCTCGGGGGTGGAGGAGTCTGTGGGGCGGCGGCGCCGGGTTCCGGTGCGGGGTGGCGCCTTTGTCGATGAGTCGATGCCTCGGGTCACCTTTCTTGCTCGGGATGGGGCCCGGGGGTGGGGCGATCTGTGTCGGATCGTTTCGGCTGCGCATGCCGGTGAAGGGCCGCCGCTGTTGCCCCTGCGCGAGAATCGGGGGACGGTCTGACCGTCCTGCTCGGTGCCGACTCCGATGTGGGGCGTGCGCTTGCCGCTGGTCGTCCCGATCGGGCGGCCCGGCTGCTCGGGCCCTGGCGGGAGGTCTACGGGGACTCCCTGCGGCTGGAGGCCGTCTGGCACGGGCGTAAGGGCACCGGTCCGGGATCACTGAGGCTGGCCGCCCGCACCGTCGGCTTCGCCGCCGAGCAGCGGGTGCGGCCTGTGCTGAGCAATGCCGTCCGGTACGCGGATCCTGGCCTGGGGCCGGTCGCCGATGTGCTGGACGCCGCGCGCCGGCTCGTGCCCATCGACTCCACCAAGGAACTGGACTCCGGTGAGGCCTGGCTCAAGGGCGCGGGTGAGATGGCGCGGGTCGCCGAGCGGGTTGTCGAGGCTGCGGGCTTTCGGCGCGATGCCGCGTACAGGTTGTTGGAGCAGACCGGGGCTGCCGCCGCCGAGTGTCTCGTCGATCCCGAGGACGACCTCGGTATCGGCAGCGTTCACTTCCCCGAGCCGTATCTCGTCGGCGCCGGGCAGCGCACCGCCCAGCGGGCGCTGGCCTCGCGGGCGGTGGCGGGCATGGTGCTGCGCGGCTATGACGGGCGGCGGGCGTACTGGGAGCGGATGCATCAGGAGCTGGACATCATCGCCCATCACGGGTTCGCCTCCTATTTCCTGACGGTCGCTCAAGTCGTGGATGACGTGCGGAAGATGGGGATTCGGGTGGCCGCGCGTGGGTCCGGTGCGGGGTCGCTCGTCAACCATCTGCTCGGCATCGCGCACGCCGATCCCGTGGAGCACGGGCTGTTGATGGAGCGCTTCCTGTCCAAGCGGCGGCTGGTGCTGCCCGACATCGACATCGACGTGGAGTCCGCGCGGCGGCTGGAGGTCTATCGCGCGATCATCGACCGGTTCGGGCGTGAGAGGGTCGCGACCGTCTCGATGCCGGAGACCTATCGGGTGCGGCATGCGATCCGGGATGTGGGTGCGGCTCTGTCCATGGACCCGGCCGACATCGACCGCATCGCCAAGTCTTTTCCGCACATCCGGGCGCGGGATGCCCGGGCGGCACTGGACGAGCTGCCCGAGCTCAGGAAGCTGGCGGGGGAGCGGGAGAAGTACGGCAAGTTGTGGGAGCTGACGGAGGCTCTCGACGCCCTTCCGCGGGGGATCGCCATGCATCCGTGTGGGGTGCTGCTGTCTGATGCCTCTCTGTTGTCCCGTACGCCCGTCATGCCGACCAGCGGCGAGGGCTTCCCCATGTCCCAGTTCGACAAGGACGACGTCGAGGACCTCGGGCTGCTCAAGCTCGATGTGCTGGGCGTGCGGATGCAGTCGGCGATGGCGCATGCGGTCGCGGAGGTGGAGCGGGTCACGGGGGAGCGGATCGATCTGGACGCGCTCGACTTCGAGCGGGGGGAGGGTGACCCGGCGACGTACCGGCTTATTCGTTCGACGGAGACGCTCGGCTGCTTCCAGATCGAGTCGCCGGGGCAGCGGGACCTGGTGGGGCGGCTTCAGCCGGCCACCTTCCATGATCTCGTCGTCGACATCTCGCTCTTCCGGCCCGGGCCGGTCGCCGCCGACATGGTGCGGCCGTTCATCGAGGCGCGGCACGGGCGGGCGCCGGTGCGCTATCCGCACCGGGATCTGGAGGAGCCGCTGCGGGAGACGTACGGGGTCGTCGTCTTCCATGAGCAGATCATCGACATCGTGCACATCATGACCGGGTGCGGGCGGGATGAGGCGGATCGGGTGCGGCGGGGGTTGTCGGATCCTGAATCGCAGGGGCGGATCCGGGTGTGGTTCGCGCGGCATGCGGCGGCGAGCGGGTATGACGCGGAGACCATCCGGCGGACCTGGGAGATCGTCGAGGCCTTCGGGTCGTACGGCTTCTGCAAGGCGCACGCGGTCGCCTTCGCCGTGCCGACGTACCAGTCGGCCTGGCTGAAGGCGCATCATCCGGCTGCCTTCTACGCGGGGCTGCTCACCCATGACCCCGGGATGTATCCGAAGCGGCTGCTGCTGGCGGACGCGCGGCGGCGTGGGGTGCCGATCCTGCCGTTGGACGTGAATGCGTCGGGGGTCGCACACCTTATCGAACTGGTGTCTGAATCCAGGGATTCGAGAGGGGTTTGGGGGCTGCGGCTCGCCCTCTCCGATGTGTACGGCATCAGTAAGGCCGAGGCGGCGCGGATCGCGGAGGGGCAGCCGTACGCCTCGCTGCTCGACTTCTGGGAGCGGGGGCGGCCCAGTCGTCCGCTTGCTCAGAGGCTCGCGCAGGTCGGCGCGTTGGATGCCTTCGGGGCCAACCGGCGTGATCTGCAACTGCACCTGACCGAGCTGCACCGGGGGGCCCGGGGTGGTGGCGGAGGTCAACTGCCCCTGGAGGGTGGGCGGAAGACGGCCGCGGCCGGGCTGCCCGACCTCAGCTCGGCGGAGCGGCTCAGTGCCGAGCTGGGTGTGCTGTCGATGGATGCCTCGCGCAATCTGATGGACGATCACCGGGCCTTCCTCGACGAGTTGGGTGTCGTTTCGGCGAAGCGGCTGCGCGATGCCCGGCACGGGGAGACGGTGCTGGTCGCCGGCGCCAAGGCGGCCACCCAGACGCCGCCGATCCGGTCCGGCAAGCGGGTCATCTTCAGCACCCTGGACGACGGGACGGGGCTGGTGGATCTCGCCTTCTTCGACGACTCGCACGACGCGTGCGCCCACACCGTCTTCCACTCCTGGCTGCTGCTGGTGCGGGGGGTCGTGCAGCGGCGCGGTCCGCGCAGTCTGAGTGTGGTGGGTGCCGCCGCCTGGAACCTCGCCGAGCTGATCGAACTGCGTGACGAGGGCGGCCTGGACGTGGTGGCGGCGCGGTTGGCGGAGCCCATGTCGGTGCCGGCGGGGGACGGTGGGGATCCGGCGCACGGCCGGCGAATCCACCTGCCCACCGGATACGAACTGAACCCGTGGGCCGATCTGCGGCCGGCGGGTCAATCGCCTTCACAGGTACGGAAGTTGTGGCACCAGAGTCCGGGGAGTGCGGGATGACTATCCTCTGCGTACGTTTCCAGCTGCCGCCGATGCACGAGGCGGCCCTGCCGGGGCTGCTCGGACTGCTCGAGGACTTCACGCCGGTCGTTCAGGCGCTGCCGCCGGACGGGGCGCTGGTCGATCTGCGGGGCGCCGAACGGTACTTCGGGCGCGACGCGGTCGAGCTGGCGTCGGTGATCCGGGTGCGCGCCCTCGCCCACCACGGCGTCGACTGCGTGATCGGCGCCGGGCCGGGGCCGATGCTGGCCCGTGTCGCCCTGCGGGACGCCCGGCCGGGGGTGACCTGTGCCGTCCCTGAGGAGCCGGACGCCGTCGCGGAGTTCCTCGCCGGCAAGCCCGTCGGCGCGCTGCCCGGCGTCGGTGCCGCGACCGCCCGCACCCTGTGCGAGTACGGCCTCGACACCCTCGGCCTCGTCGCCGCCGCGCCCCTGTCCACGCTCCAGCGCCTGGTCGGCGTGAAGGTCGGGCGTGAGCTGCGGGAGAAGGCGAGCGGAATCGACCGCGGCCGGGTGGTGCCGAACGCCGTGTCGCGCTCGCTGGCCACCGAACGCCCCTTCACCCGCGATGAGTTGGACCCCGACCGACACCGTCACGCCCTGCTCTCCGCCGCCGAGGAACTGGGCGCCCGGCTGCGCGCCCTGGACAAGGTCTGCCGCACCCTGACCCTCACCGCTCGCTACGCCGACCTCCCCCACTCTCGAACAGGCTCGAGCGGGGGGACCCCCATCTCGACGACCCGCAGCCGTACGCTGAAGGAGCCGACGGCTCACTCGGCGGCGCTGACCAGGGCGGCCTACGGCATGTACGACGCCCTCGGCCTCCAACGCGCCCGCGTCCGTGCCCTCGCCCTGCGCGCCGAGGGTCTCGACCCCGCCGAGCGCGCCTCTCACCAGCTCTCCTTCGACCCGCTCGACGAGAAGGCCCGCCGCATCGAGGAGGTCGCGGACCGCGCGCGAGCGAAGTTCGGGCCGCATGCGGTGATGCCGGGGGCGCTCGCTCGCCGCTTAGGGCTCAGTTGGCCCACGGCGGCGTGATGCGCGTCCCGTCGGCCAGCTCCGCAGCCAGGCCGATGGACGTGGTGACCCAGGTGACGGCGGTCCGGTCGGTCGGGTTCTCCACGGTCAGGGTCGCGCCGGGGTTGATGACCAGAGTGTCGCCCGCCGTGATCCGGTCGGTGTGGTCGTCGAGCGTGACCAGCAGCTCGCCGTCGAGCAGGTGCAGGATCTCCTCCCGGTTGACGGTGTGGGCGGGCGCCTTGGTCCCTGCGGGGATCTCACCGCGCCAGGCGCACAGCTCCTTGCTGCCGGTCCGGGGGGTGGCGTACGAGACGAAGCGGGCGCCGTGGATTTCGTGGGTGACGGCTTCGGATGCGCGGATGACCGGCACAGGTGCCTCCTGGGCGTAGACGGCCGAAATGGTCAAGCTGCTTGACTGTATGGAGCTATGGTCAAGCGGCTTGACCAATCCGTCAAGGGTGTTTCAATGCCTCCGTGCAGAACTCAGAAGCCATGGCCCTGTCCGCCAGCCTGCTCGCCGTCGCCGGTGAGCTCACACAACGCATCCATGACGGTGTGGTCGCCCGGGGCTTCGAGGGGCTGCGGCCCGCCCACGGTTTCGCGTTCGCCCGGCTCGCCCCGGACGGTGCGACGGTCACCGACCTCGCCGCGCATCTCGGCGTGACCAAGCAGGCGGCGAGTCAGTTGGTCGACGAGATCGTGCGCAAGGGCTACGCCGAGCGTCGGCCGCATCCCGATGACGCGCGCGCCCGGCTGATCGTGCTGACCGGCCGGGGGTGGGCCTGCACCCGTGCGGCCGAGGAGGCTGCCGCGGATGCCGTGCGGGCTTGGGTCGAGGTGCTCGGTGAGGGTGAAGTGCGGGCGATGCTCGGGCAGTTGGGGCGAATCGCGCCCTATGGCCCCATCAGGCCTGCCTGGTGACGGTTCATCAGCAGTGGTGAAGCGCCCCTTACTACCACTGGAAGTTTTTACTGACGCGTAACTTCACACCTGTACTACTCGCCCGTAACTTGACGAGTGAACAGCATCCTCGTGATCCGGATCACAGGGTAAGGCCGTCGCACCTCCCTTGAGCCGCAAGGAGATCACACGATGCTGCCCTGGAAACGCGCGTTCAGACCCCTGGCCGCGCTGCTGCTGACCACCGCGGTCGCCGTCGTCCCCGCCGCCACCACCGCCCAGGCGGCCGAGGCGGCGGCGACCTCGAACAGTGGCTGGAACGACTACTCCTGCAAGCCGTCCGCCGCCCACCCCCGCCCCGTCGTCCTCGTGCACGGCACCTTCGCGAACTCCGTCGACAACTGGCTGGGACTCGCGCCCTATCTGGAGGATCGCGGTTACTGCGTCTTCTCCCTCGACTACGGGCAGCTGCCGGGTGTGCCGTTCTTCCACGCCCTCGGCCCCATCGACAAGTCGGCGGAGCAACTGTCCGCCTATGTCGACAAGGTGCTCGCCGCCACCGGCGCCGCCAAGGCCGACCTCGTCGGCCACTCACAGGGCGGCATGATGCCCCGCTACTACCTCAAGTTCCTCGGCGGTGCCGCCAAGGTGAACGCCCTCGTCGGCATCGCGCCCAACAACCACGGCACCACTCTGGCCGGGCTCACCAACCTGCTGCCGTACTTCCCCGGTGCGGAGGACCTGCTCTCCGCGGCCACTCCCGCCCTCGCCCAGCAGGTCGTCGGATCCGACTTCATGACCAAGCTCAACGAGGGCGGCGACACTGTCCCCGGCGTCCGCTACACGGTCATCGCCACCAAGTACGACGAGGTGGTCACGCCGTACCGGAGTCAGTTCCTGAACGGGCCGGACGTAAAAAACGTCCTGATCCAGGACCTGTGCGCGGTCGACATATCCGAGCATGCGTTCCTGGGGCTGACCGACCGGATCGCCTTCCACGAGGTGGCCAACGCACTCGACCCGGCGCGCGCCACACCCACCACATGTGCGTCGGCGATCGGTTGAGCACGTGAGCACGTGAGCGCGGGACGCCCCGCCGGGGTCTGACCGGCCTGAGCCGCCGGTCAGACCCCGGAGCCTTGGGTGTCCGCGGCGTCAGCGGCGTCAGCGGCCGTGGCGCCCGCCGGCCGCCGCCCGCCTGCGCATCGACGCGAACAGGACCGCCGACCCGAGCGCCAGAGTCGCCGCACCGCCCATCGCGAGATACGCCGTGCCGCTGTCCCCGCCCGTCTCGGCGAGGTTCTCGGTGGCGCCGGCGGCCTTCGGCCGGTTGGCCGGGGCGGTGGACCGGTCCTTCTCGGCCGCCGCGACCGGCTCCGCCGACGTACCGGCGTCCTGGTCACCGTGGCCGTGGTGCTCGACCGTCGACTCGTCGGCACCGTCCTCGATCTGCTCCTCGGAGGGCGCGGAGGCGCTCGGTGCCGCCGAGGCCTCGCCACCGGCGCCGCCACCGCTGCCGCCGCCCCCGAACGTGACGTCCGAGCAGGAGTAGAACGCCTCCGGGCTGTCCGAGCGCTGCCAGACCGCGTACAGCAGTTGCTTGCCGGAGCGCTGGGGCAGGTGGCCGGAGAAGGTGTAGAAGCCGCCCGCGGCCGCCGGGTCGGTGGCCGTCGCCACCGGGTTCGCCAGGTCCAGGTCGTCCCAGGCCAGCGGCTGGGTCGGGTTGTAACCGGCCTTGGTGAGGTACACCTTGAACGTGCCCTTGTGCGGGGCGGTCACGCGGTACTTGAAGGTGTACGACCCGCTGCTCACGCTCGTCGCCGGCCAGTCGGCGCGGGCCAGGTCGAGGCCCTTGAACGCGTCGCTGTTCGCGCTGCACAGCTTGCCGTCCGGGATCAGCTCCTGGTGCCGGCCGGCCGCGTCGCCGATGCGTATGCCGTTCCAGTCGTAGAGGGCCTGGGTGCCGCCGGCCGCGACCGCCGCCTTGCAGGCGGCGGACTTCGGGCTCTCGGGGCCTTCCGCGTGACACTGCGAGACCCGGCTGACCGGATCGCCCATCGAACCGTGCGCCGAGGCGGGGGCACTGGCGAGCGCGGTCAGTGTGAGCGGGGTCAGGCCGAGGACGGCGACGGCGGCGGCCTTGCGGCGTGCGGGCATGGAAGATCTCCTCAAGGGGGCTCTGACGCGTGGGGTGAATCCCGTGGGGGCGATCAGAAGCTAGCCCGAGGAAACCGCGAAATCGCCTGCTGGAGGCGGGTGATGGCGATCTTTAGGGTCGCCTTAAGGGAGTGTTCGGACTGCGATCAGGTAGGTACCGTCGCGGTATGACGGACGACGACATCAGGCCGGCGGTCGCCGCCGACGTATCCGTGGTGAAGGCCGTGACCGACGCCGCCTACGACCGCTATATCGAGCGCATCGGACGGGCGCCCGTGCCCATGCTGGCGGACCACTCGGCGAACGTGGCCGAGGGGAAGGTGTTCGTGGCGGGCGATCCCGTGATCGGGCTCGTCGTGCTCGAGGTGCACGAGGACCATCTGTTCCTCGACAGCATCGCTGTCCACCCCGACGCGCACGGCAGGGGCGTGGGGCGACGGCTGCTGCACTTCGTGGACGCACGCGCGCGTGCGCTCGACCTGCCCGAGATCAGGCTCTACACGAACGCCCTGATGTGGGAGAACCAGAAGATCTACCCGAAGTACGGCTACGAGGTCGTCGAGCGTCGCGTGGACGGCCCGTACGACCGCGTCCACTACCGCAAGCGGCTCGGCTGAGTTGTCTCAGTCGACCAGCAGGGCGTTTCAGCCTTCCGGCCACCAGGTCCGCGCGATGTCCTTGCGGACCTCCGGTCGTCCCGAGGAGGACTCGTCCGCCTCCTCCCGGAGCCGGCGGGCATCCGTCTTCCTCTTCAGGGGCTTCTGCACGGTTACACGGCGCATGGCTGCCTCCTTCAGGGCCACCGAGTTCCGCGTTGTCACGGAGGTAGACCCTTTTGGCGAGAGTTCCTCATCGCCGCTGGTCCTGTCAGTGGCGGCTGTCACCATCCGACTGTCAGTGGCGGGTGTCACTCTTGGCCCATGACGAACGGTGAACACGCCATCACAGAGGCGGGCATGGACTGGGACGCGGCGGCCGCCTCCTTCGACGACGAGCCGGACCACGGCCTGCGCGACCCCGAGGTGCGCCAGGCCTGGGCCTCCCGACTGCGGTCCTGGCTGCCCGCGCGCCCGTCCGACGTCCTCGACCTCGGCTGCGGCACCGGCAGCCTGTCGCTCCTCGCGGCCGAACAGGGACACCGGGTCACCGGGGTGGACCGGGCCCCGGCGATGGTCGACCTCGCCCGCGCCAAGCTCGCCGGGCGGGACGCGGCGTTCCTCGTCGGTGACGCGGTGGTGCCACCGGTGGGGGAGGAGCGGTTCGACGTGGTGCTCGTACGGCATGTCCTGTGGGCCCTGCCCGACCCGGGCCGCGTCCTGCGGCACTGGCGCGGGCTGCTGCGCCCGGGAGGGCGGTTCGTGCTGGTGGAGGGGGTGTGGGGGACGACCGTGCCGTCGGTCGGTATACCGGCGGCACGGCTCACCGCTCTTCTTGCACCCCTCGCCCGGGACGTGCGCGTGGAGCGACTGTCCGGTGACGCCCGGCTGTGGGGGAAGGACGTGGACGACGAGCGGTACGCGGTGGTGGCGGGGGCGGCCTGACCCAGGGGGTGGTGCCTTCGGCAGCTGTCCCAGCAGGTCCAGCAGGTCCAGCAGGCCCAGCAGGCCTTCGGGAACTATCCGAGCAGCCCCGCGAAGCCCTCCCCGCGCGCCAGCGCCTCCAGTGCGTCCAGCGCGGACACGGCGGCCGCGGCGGCCCGCGGATCCGTCCGCGGGAGGCCGCTCTCGGCGAACTCGTCCTCGTCCAGACGGCGTACGTCCGAGCCGTCGGCGGAGCACCACAGGTCCAGGTCGAGGTCCTCGACGACCAGCTCCGCGCCGGACAGCGTGGCCGGGCGGGTGATGTCGCAGTACCAGCCCTTGAGGGCCCCCGTGGCGTCGCGGACCTCCTTCACGGCGTACCAGCGGTCGCGCCAGTAGTACTCGGTGAAGACGTCGCCCGGCTCGAAGCGGACGAAGCCGAAGTCGCGGACGCCGGCGCCGGACCAGGGAGCGCGGACGGCGACGCGGGTGCCGTCGTCGGCGAGCAGTTCGGCCTCGTAACGGATCTTCGTACGGCCGCCCTTGACCAGGACCACGTCCAGCACGCGGGCCTGATCAGCCGAGTTCGCGGACATAGCGCACCTCCGTCGCGCAGATCTCGTACCCGAACCACTTGTTGATCGCGAGCATCGGGCCGTTGCCGGTGTCGTTGCCCGTGAACGCCTCCGTGAGCCCGGCGGCACGGGCGCGGTGCAGGGAGTCGTTCTTGGCGAGCTTGGCGAGGCCGCGTCCGCGGAAGGCGCGGGCGGTGCCGGTGATGACCGTGCCGTACCGGGTGCCACCGTCCGTGCGGGCCACGCTGAAGGCGACGGGGCGGCCGTCGGCGACGGCGACGGAGGTCAGCTCGCGGCTGAGGAGGGGGTGGTTCCAGGTCTCCTCCAGCCAGGCCTCGTAGTCCGTGAACTCGTAGGCGACGTCGCTCGGTTCGTCCGACGCCGCCTCCGCGTCCAGCTCGAACAGCGGGCGGGGATCGTCCGCGAAGTCGGCCCCTGTGCGCAGCTCCACGCCCGGGGGCGGGGCCTGGAGCGGGGGCAGGGTGCCGTGCGCCAGGTCCAGGCGGAGGAAGTGTGCCGAGCGGCTCTCGCGGTAGCCGTGCCGTTCGGCGAAGGCGCGGTTGCCCGGTGCGTCGAGGATCCAGGCGAACAGCCTGGTCGCTCCTCGCTCGGCCAGGTACTCCTCGGCGGTGCGGACCAGCAGCGTGCCCGCGCCGCGGCGGGTGCGCTCCGGGTGGACGTACACGTTGACGTAGGCCTGGCCGGGCTCCGGGCTGTCGTTGACGAGCCCGACCTGGGCGGTGCCGATCACCTCGCCGTCCTCCTCCGCGACGAGCGGCCGGTAGTGGGCGTCCGGGTGGATGTGGGCGGCGTCGTAGGCGATGGACTCCGGGGTCACCAGAAAGAAGGGGAGGGCGAGGTGCCGGACGTGGGCGAAGCCCTCGACGTCGGCTCGGACCTCGGGACGCAGGGGGCGCACGGTGATAGTCATCACGGCGCACGCTACTGGCGGGATCCGCCGGGCTGCCTCTCATTTTCCGGCAGGTACGGGACAATCACTGCGTGACCTTGAAGATCCACATCGACGACAGTGCGGCGCCGTACGAGCAGGTGCGGGCGCAGATCTCCGAGCAGGCGCGATCGGGGGTGCTGCCCGTCGGGTACCGGCTGCCCACGGTGCGAGGGCTGGCGGAGTCGCTCGGACTGGCGGCCAACACGGTCGCCAAGGCGTACCGGGCGCTGGAGAGCGACGGGGTGATCGAGACGCGCGGGCGCAACGGCACGTTCGTGGCCGCCGCCGGCTCGGCCGCGGAGCGTGAGCTGGCCTCGGCCGCGCAGGCCTACGTGGAGCGGGCTCGCAGGCTTGGGCTCGCGGAGGCCGACGCGTTGGCGGCCGTACGGGATGCCCTGCGGGCGGCATACGGGGAGTAGTCAGCGGCGTGCAGCCAACTCCGGCGTGCGGGTGACCGTGAGGCCCGCTCGCGTCGCCGCCCTCCCGAAGACCACCGCGTCCTGCACCGCCGCCCCGCCGGGGTCGTTGTTGAAGTACGCGTACATGTCCTCGGCGTCGGACCAGGTGGTCGCGATCCGGTCGACCCAGGTCTCCAGGGAGCGTCGGCCGTAGCGGGGCCAGGGGCGGGCGCGGCCCTCATGGAAGCGGACGTACCCCCAGTCCGTGGTGCGCCACAGCGGGGTCACCGGCCGGGCCTGGACGTCGGCCCAGCACAGGGCGGCCTCCCGGGACTCCAGGACCTCGCGGATCTCCGGCGTCCACCAGGACTCGTGGCGGGGCTCGACCGCGATCCGCGTTCCGGACGGGAAGCAGGCCAGGCAGGCGTCCAGGAGCTCGGGGTCGGCGCGCAGAGTCGGCGGGAGTTGGAGGAGGACCGGCCCCAGTCGGTCGCCCAGCCCCGCCGCGTGGGACATCAGACGGTGGACCGGCTCCTCGGGGTCCTTGAGGCGCTTGATGTGGGTGAGGTAGCGGCTCGCCTTCACCGCGACCACGAAGTCCCGCGGCACCCGTTCACGCCAGGCCTCGAAGTTCTCCCGCGTCGGCAACCGGTAGAACGCGTTGTTGATCTCCACCGTGGCGAAGCACTCCGTGTACTCCTCCAGCCACCGGCGCATGGGCACATCGGGGGGATAGAAGGCACCCCGCCAGTCCTTGTACTGCCATCCCGACGTCCCGAGGAACAGGGTCATACCCCCATGAAAGCACCGGAGGGCTAGAGGTACAGCCCCGCGTCCGCCCCGTCCCGCGGCTCCGGCAGCGACGTCGGGGAGGTGCCCCGCTTCAGCGCGTACAGCTCCGCCAGCGTGGCCCCCTCCCGGCCGACACCCTGGTCGGTGCCCAGCCAGTTCACCGCCTCCCCGCGCGTCAGCGGCCCCACCTCGATACGGGCCAGACAGCGGCCGGGGCGGACGACGGCGGGGTGGAGCCGCTCCAGGTCCTCGTTGGTCGTCACGCCGACCAGGACGTTACGGCCCTGGCCCAGCAGGCCGTCCGTCAGGTTCAGCAACCGCGACAGCGCCTGGCCCGCCGTGTGCTTGGCCTCGCCGCGGATCAGCTCGTCGCAGTCCTCCAGGAGCAGCAGCCGCCAGCGGCCCTTGCCCGTCGCGTCCTCCTCGCCGATCGCGATGTCCATCAGATAGCCGACGTCACTGAACAGCCGCTCCGGGTCCAGCACGCAGTCCACCTGGCACCAGTCCCGCCAGGAGCGGGCCAGCGTCCGCAGCGCCGACGTCTTGCCGGTGCCCGGCGGGCCGTGCAGCAGGAGCAGACGGCCCGCGATGTCCTCCGGGGTCGTCTTCATCAGCCGGTCCATCGCGTCCGCGACCGGCGCGGTGTAGTTGGCCCGCACCTCGTCCCAGGTGCCCGCCGAGATCTGCCGGGTCGTGCGGTGCGGGCCGCGCCTGGGGGAGACGTACCAAAAACCCATGGTCACGTTCTCCGGCTGCGGCTCGGGCTCGTCCGCCGCGCCGTCCGTGGCCTCGCCCAGCACGCGCGCGGCAAGTTCCTCGCTGGTCGCCGTCACCGTGACGTCGGCGCCCCGGTTCCAGCGGGAGACCAGCAGGGTCCAGCCGTCGCCCTCCGCCAGCGTCGCGCTGCGGTCGTCGTCGCGGGCGGTGCGCAGCACCCGGGCGCCCGGCGGCAGGAGCGTCACCCCGGGCCGTACGCGGTCGATGTTCACCGCGTGCGAGTACGGCTGCTCGCCCGTCGCGAAGCGGCCGAGGAACAGCGCGTCGACGACGTCGGACGGCGAGTCGCTGTCGTCGACGTTGAGCCGGATCGGCAGAGCGTCGTGTGGGTTCGCAGACATGCGGCCATGATCCGTCACGCGGCGGCCCGGTGCACCCGGTTTCCGCGGCACGTACCGCCAAAGGTCCAGAGTGACGAAACCCGCCCGAGCGGCTGTCGCCCCCGTTACCGTTGTCCTTGATGGGACGTCATGGGTGGAATTCGGGGGCACGGCGGTGGCGGCTCACCGCGCTGCTCGGTGTGGGCGTGGCCGCTCTGGCCCTGGTGGTGACCCTGCTCAACACGCTTCCCGGAAACGGCGCGAGCACCGAGGGCACCACACGCGACGGCGACAAGGTGCACGGCAACCCGACCGCCACTCCGGACGCCACGAACCCCGAGGTCGGCTGGGGATTCACCCACACCCAGTACAGCGCCGACGAGGGCGCCGCCGCGGCCGTGCAGCGCGTCGAGGGACGGCTCGCGGACGCCGGGGGACTGCCGCAGATCCAGCACATCATGGGCTGGGGCGCCGACAACCCCGAGCCGGTCCAAGGCCGTTACGACTTCGAGGCCACGGACCGCCGTATCGACTTCGTCCGCGCCTCCGGCAGCACCCCGGTCGTCACCCTGTGCTGCGCCCCCGACTGGATGAAGGGCGGCAGGGCCGGCGTCGACAACACCGACTGGAGCCAGGCCGCCCTGGAGACGGCGCCCGAGCCCGAGCACTTCGAGGACTTCGCCGCGCTGGCCGTGACCGTCGCCAAGCGCTATCCGGACGTACGCCACTTCATCGTGTGGAACGAGTTCAAGGGCTTCTGGAACGACGCCGAGGCCCGCTGGGACTACGAGGGCTACACCCGGCTCTACAACCTCGTCCACAAGGCGCTGAAGAAGGTCAACCCGGACATCATGGTCGGCGGCCCGTACCTCGTGATGGACAGCGTCGACCCGCGCGCGGAGGAGGCCTCGACGGCCCTGAAGGGCAGCTGGGGCGCCCTGGACCAGCGCATCGTCGACGCCTTCGCGTACTGGAACGAGCACAAGGTGGGCGCCGACTTCGTCGTCGTGGACGGCTCCAGCTACACCCGGGACGACGAGCTGCTGCCCGACGAGTTCACGGCCACCGACAAGTTCACGGCCGTGGGCCAGTGGGTGCGGCGGCAGACCGGTGACCTGCCGCTGTGGTGGGCCGAGTACTACGTCGAGCCCGCCGACGGCAACGACGACCGCAAGGGCTGGTCCGAGGCCCGCCGCGTCGCCGTCCAGGCCGCCGGAATGATCGCGCTGGCCAAGGGCGGCGCCACCTCCGGCTTCTACTGGAACCCGCAGGAGGAGAAGGGCACCGAGTGCGCCGGCTGTCTGTGGACGCCGACCGACACCGCGGGCGGCGGAGAGAAGCTGCCGATGTACGACCTGGTCTCCCGGTTCGGCACGGAGTTCCGGCCCGGCACCGAGTACAAAAAGGTGTCCGTGGACAAGCCCGACGTCCGGGTCCTGGCCACGGACAAGACGGTCCTCGTCGTGAACACCCTCGACCGGCGGACCAGCGCGAAGATCGACGGCAAGAAGATCGAGCTGCAGGCGTACGAGGTGAAGTGGCTCAAGCGCTGAGCCACTTCACCTCCGCGGGACCGTCTGCCTGCCCCTGCCCGATCGGCTATTCGATCGTCAGGAACCGCTGCACGAGCGAGGCCAGCAGCACCGCCAGCAGCGGCAGCGAGAACCAGAAGCTGCTCTGCAGCCACCGCAGTTGCCGCACGCTCGGCGGCACCGCCACCCGGACGACCTCGCGGGCCATCAGCAGCACGATCAGTGCGAGCGCCGCGAGGCCCCCGATCACCGACCACGGCGTCCAGGTCACCTGCGGCCCGATCGGACCGGGATCGGCCTTCGGCACCTCGCCCGCGGGCTGCTTCCGCAGCGCGTACATCGTCACGTCGGCGTTGACGAAGACCTTCTTCAACTCCTGCCGCCTGTCCAGGTTCTGGATCAGCCGCGACTCCCAGGTCGCCGAATAGCCCACGTCCATCCGCAGATAGATGACCTGACCGCGGTTGATCATCAGATACGAGTTCGGGCCTGCGTCCTTGAGCGACTTCACCAGCCCCGAAACCAGCACCGGGTCGATCGGCGCCGGCGTCGGCAGGTACTCCACCTTCTCCATGTCCCGCGAGCCCCACGGCATCGACGGCGTGACCACGTTGACCGGGTCGTCGCTCAGCCACAGCAGTCGCAGGCTCGGATCGTCATGGGCGTACACGTACTCCATGGCGGCGACCTCGCCGGGCCGCACCCGCTCGAACGGCTCGTTGCCCCAGCGGGCCACCAGGAAGCCGCCCATGAGCACCAGGCCCGCCATGAGCGCGGCCAGCGGGGCGAGGCTCACCTTGTCCTTGTCGCGCTCCTTGGCGGTGACGCCGGTGCGCGGGAAGAGGGCGAGTCCGGCCAGCAGGGCCGCGCCGGGCAGGGCGAACATGAAGACCCGCAGCGCCATCTCGCCTCCGTAGGACTGCATGCCGAAGCCCAGGAACGGCACGAAGGTGAGGACGAGCAGCGAGCGCTCCCGGTAGTGGTGGAAGCGCCGGCGCCACCAGCCCCAGCAGGCCATCGCCATCACGCTGCCGGCGAGCAGCACGCGTGTGTACAGCACCAGCTTGTGGGTGGAGCTGCCGCCCTCGATACGGCCGGAGACGGAGGACGACACGTTGCCGCCGACGCCGCCGACCCCGCCGAAGAGTTCGTCGAAGTGCCCGGACCAGTACGGCTCGGCCATGAAACCGATCCAGACCGTCACCATGACGCCGAACAGGATGGGCAGGCCGCGCAGTTCGGACTTGCCGATCAGGACGAGCGCCGTCAGCACGCCCAGCATCACGAACGGCGTGAGCTGGTGGGCCGGGACGCTCGCCGCGAACAGCCCGGTCACGACCATCAGCAGCACGGCCCGCTGCCGCCGGTCCGTCGGCTCGACCTCGACCTCGCCGGGCCGCCGCTTCGTCCAGATCACGTGCGGCGCCCGGAACCAGACCAGCAGGATCGCCGCGAACACCAGGTACAGCAGGTAGGTGAAGCCTTGCGGCGAGAAGTAGTCCTGCCCCACCCAGCCGCTGAGCACGAAGATCCAGCTGCCGGTCCACTTGGCCCGCCAGCTCGCCCGCATCGAGCGCACCAGCAGGAACATCGGGACCAGATAGAGGAGTTGCATGGTCAGCGGCCACCAGCGGATGACCTCGGTGAGGTCACCGACCCCGCACGCCTTCGCGGCGAACGCGGCCACCGCGAAGAAGCCCGGCCAGCTCCAGCGCGCGTCCAGGTCGGGCACCGCGGACCCGGTGCGGTCGATGTAGTCGAGGAAGCCCAGGTGCTGCCAAGCCGTCGCGAACCGCGGCTCGGTCTCGGTCAGGGCGGGCAGGGAGTGCAGCGACACGACCGTCGCGACCAGGGTGACCAGCAGCAACGCCCTGTGCTCCCGGCCCAGCCACAGCAGCGAGGCGAACACCACCGCCAGCAGCGCGGCCCCCACCAGCGTGGGCAGCGGCAGCACGGAGATCAGCCCGAGCCCGCCCATCCCGTCCAGATCGGCCTCGCCGAGCCGCAGCGCGGGCACCCAGTACAGCAGCAGCGCGGCGATCAGCAGACAGCCGAGGACCACTCCGAGGCGGGTGGGCAGCAGCCGCTCACGCCAGGTGAGCGAGGACGCGTCGGGCTGTCGTACGGCCTCTTCGGGCATGGGCGGCTCTTCCCGTACGGCGGACTCCTGCCGTACGACGGCCTCCTCCCGTACGGCAGCCTCCTCGTGCTCCTCCGGTACGGCCTCGTCGCGCGCGCCCGAGACGTCGAAGTCGACCCCGAACGGCGCGTCCACCTCGGCGGGCCCCGGCGAAGCCTCCGAGCCCGGCTCGCTCCCCCACTCTCGAATTCGCTCGAGCGGGGGGACCCCCATCTCGGCCGGCAGCCCGACCTCGGCCTTGCGGGCCCAGGTCGGGCGGTGGTCCGGCCGGTGTTCGAGGCGTACCGGCGGTGTGCCCGTGGGCGGCGTACCCGGCCCCGGGCGGACGTCCGGGCGGCGTTCCAGGTGGTCGAAGTCGACGTGGATGCCGAGCGCGAGGGTGTCCGTGTCGAGCGCCCAGGCGGGCATGCGCCCCCGCGCCCCCTCGGAGACCTCGGGCGCCCCCAGGTCGGCGAGGTCACCGTCGGGGGCCGCGTCCTCCGGGACCTCGGCCGACGTCGCCTTCGCGGTCCGGTACAGCTTGGGCGCGGCGATCGCGACGATCACCGCGAGGGAGACGATCTCGGCGACACCGGCGCCGGTCAGGCCCATGCGCGGAAGCAGCAGCAGCGTCAGGCCGAGCACCAGGGCGCACAGCAGGCCCTGCAGCCAGGCCAGTCCGGCGGTGCGGCTCTGGGCGCGCAGGACCGCGAAGTACGTCTCCATCACGACCCGCAGCAGCGCGCCGACCGCGAACCAGCGCAGCAGCGGGGTCGCCGCGTCCGCGTAACCCTGGCCGAAGACGCCCAGGATCCTGGGCGCCCCGAAGAACAGGATCGCGGCGACCGGCACCATGATCCGCGCCATGCGCCTGAGCGCGGCCCGGGTGTTGGCCGCCAGCCGCCCCGGATCGTGCGAGCCCTCGACCGTGAGGGAGGCGCCCATGTTGATGGCGAGCAGATTGACCGTGCCGCCTATGGTGGCCGTGATGTAGAAGTACGCGTTGTCCTCGGCGGAGACCTGCGCGGCCACGATCACCGGGATCAGATAGACCACGGCGAGGGAGAACAGCGAGCCGGTGTAGTCGCCGGCCAGGAACCTCCCGATCTCCTTCAGGGACGGCGGACGGGCATGCTCCTCGGTCGCCTCCTCATGGCGCGGCACCAGGCGCCGGAACACCAGCCAGCCCAGCGGCAGCACCGACACCGCGATCGCCGCGACCCACGACACGAAGACACCGGCGGTGGGGATCGCCACCGCGAACGCCAGCAGCAGACCCAGCTTCACCGCGGAGAACACGGTGTTGCCGACCGGCACCCACACCGCACTGCGCAGCCCGGTCAGCACGCCGTCCTGGAGCGTGAGCAGGTTCCAGGCGACGACGGCGACGACGAAGAAGAGCCCGCCCGCCGCCCCGTTCAGGAACCGGTACGACGGCCCCCACAGGTCCAGCGTCAGCAGGAAGACGCCCGCGGCCAGTGCCACGATCACGCAACTTCCCGCGTACGTCCGGAAGATGAGCCGGCCGCTCCTGCGGCCCGCCACCGGGATGAAACGGGCCAGCGCGCCCGTCAGCGCCACCGCGGTCAGACCCGCGAGGAACTTCATCGCGGCGATCGCGGCGGAGCCCTGGCCGACCGCGGTCTCGGAGTAGTAGCGGGCCGCGGCCAGCCAGAAACCGAGCCCCAGTACGGCGGAGACGCCGGTGTTGATCATCAGGGCGTAGGCGTTGCGGAACAGCTGACTGCCCCCGGAGGGCCCGCCCAGGCCGGGCAGGCGAAGCCGGCGCCCCGACTGCTCGGGCGCCGTCGCGTCGGTCGATGCGGGCTCGGTCGTGGTCGTCGTGTCAGACACGGGAACGGATGGCCTTCCGGCGGACCTGTCGGGCTCTGCGGACCACGGCGTACCCCTTGGTCAGGGCACGGTCCCTGGCGAAGGCGCGGGTGATCGCACGGCCCTCGACCATCCGCCGGAACTCCTCGACGCCGGTGCCTCGGCGCACGGTGAGGCGGGTGAGGGCGTACGGCCCCTGCCGCCGCCGCGCGAGGCCGTTGTTGACGGCGAGCGCCTGGGCGTACCCCGTCTCGTGCACCGCCTCGCGCACCCGGCGGCTGGAGTAGCCGTACGGGTAGGCGAACGAGGCCGGGACGGTGCCGAGTTCGTCGCTGATGATCTCCTTGCACAGAATCAGCTCGGAGCGCAGCCTGCCGTCCGGGAGCTGGTCGAGCTGCGGGTGGGTGTGGCTGTGGCCGCCGATCTCGACGTCCGCCTCGACGAGTTCGCGGACCTGGCCCCAGTCGAGCATGGTGTCCAGTCCGCCGCTGGTGTCGTGCGGGCCCTTGAGCCAGCCCGTGGAGACGAACAGCGTGGCCGGGAAGCCGTGCTTGGCGAGCACGGGCAGGGCGTGCCGGTGCACGCCCTCGTAGCCGTCGTCGAAGGTGATCAGCACCGGCCGCTCGGGCAGCGGTCCGCCCGAGCGCCAGCGCGCCGCTAGATCGGCCGTCCTGACCGGGGTCAGGCCCAGGTCGCCGATCAGCGCCATCTGCTCCGCGAACGCCTCCGGCGCCACCGACAGATCGCGGGTGGCGTCGTTCGGTGAGGTGGAGACCGCGTGGTACATGAGAATCGGCACGCGCGCGTCGCTCATCTGATGCCCCCCTCGACGCCGGCTTCCCCCTCGCCGGCTTCCCTGTCGACCCCGGCCACCGAGTACGCAACGCCGCCCCGGCGCGCCCGGACACTCCCCACCACGTACCCACCGGCCGCCGTCAGCACCCCCGCGACGATCGCGCCCGCCCGCCCCGCACCGCCCGGCCGCGCCAGCACCGCATCCCGCAACCCGCGCGCCACCCCGGCCGGCAGCACCCGGGTGGTGTACCGGCGCTCGGACTCAAGTCCCTTGCCGGCACCCACACTTCGGGCCACCAGCGCCTTCGACAGACCCTCGGCGTACGTACGCGTGCGGAAGTACCGGAAGTGCTCGCGCGCTCCGGGCACCCGGTGGTGGATCACCGCACGGTCGTCGATCAGCAGCACCGCGTCCGGGCGGGCCCGCGTCAGCCGGATGCACAGCTCCGTCTCCTCGCAGCCCAGCGGCAGCCGGTCGCCGTCGCGCCCGATGCCGGAGGCGAAGCCGCCCGCGAAGTCGAACGCCGTACGCCGGAACGAGGCGTTGCCGCCGAGGACGTTGCGCACCTTCACCCGGCCGCGCGGCAGGCCGCGGTAGGTGCAGCCGACCACCCAGTCGAACTCCTCCGGGAACCAGGCCGGCCGGCGCCCCGACGCCCAGATCGGCTCCGTGCGCCCGCCGACGGCCATGACGTGGGGATCCGCGTACCCCGCGGCGAAGTGCCGGAGCCATGCGTGCTCGGCCACGGCGTCGTCGTCGAGGAAGGCGATCACCTCGCCGTACGAGGCCGCGATGCCGGTGTTTCGGCCCGCGGACAGCCCGCGGGGGCCCGCGTTGGCGAGCACCCGCACACCGGTCGCCTCTTTGTATTCCTTCGTCAGCCGGTCCAGGAGCGCCTCGTTGTGGTCGACGACCAGCAGCGTCTCCAGCGCCGGATACGACTGCGCCCGCACCGAGGAGACCGCCGCGAGGATGTCCTCCCAGCGGTCCTCGGTGTACACGCAGATCACGACGGAGATGTCGGGTCCGCTCAAGACGCCTCTCCCCGCACCGAGTCGAGCATCGGGGAGTGGTTCCTGCGGCTGCGCAGGGCACGCCGGTTGGAGCGCTCCTTGAGGATCACCTTGAGCACCCGCAGCCCGTCCCGCACGGCCCGCAGATTGCTCGTGCCGTGGATGCGGAGGTACTCGTGGCTCGGGATCTCCTGCACCTTCAGACCCGCCTTGACGACCCGGATGTTCATCAGGGTCTCCACCTCGAAGCCGGTGCAGTCGAGGTCGATCTTGTCCAGGCAGTGCCGCCAGAACGCGTTGTATCCGTAGCAGAGATCGGTGTAGCGGGCGCCGAACTTGCGGTTGACGGCCGTGCACAGCGCCCAGTTGCCGAGCTTGCGGATCGGCGTCATGTCGTCGGTGCCGCCGCCGTTGGCGAAGCGGGACCCCTTGGCGAAGTCCGCGCCCGAGACGAGGGCGGAGACGTACGACACGATCTCCTGGCCGTCGGCCGAGCCGTCCGCGTCGACCATCACGATGATGTCGCCGGTGGCCGCCTCGAACCCGCTGATCAGGGCATCCCCCTTGCCCTTGCCGCGCTGCCGCACGACCTTGACGTCCGGCCACAGCTCACGGGCCACTTCGACGGTGTTGTCGGTGGAGTTGCCGTCCACCAGGACGACTTCGTGTATCCAGTCCGGGAGTGTCTTGAAGACGTACGGCAGATTCTCCGCCTCGTTCATGGCCGGGATCACCACGCTCACCGGTGGCGCGATGGCCAGGTGCGAGGAGACGGGCCGGTACTTGCCGGCTGTTGACGGATCTTGGTCTGCAACCGCCGGGCGCAGAACAGAACTCATGAGTCTGGTCCCTCTCGTCCGGTGGACCGCCCGCCCCTGGGCGGCCCGGTATTTTGTCCGGTTCGAAAGGGGGGTTCTCACTCACGGCACGGAAGACCGGCTTTCTCGTAACTGGCTTTCTGCTGACTGGCTTTCCGTGTACGTGAAGTGAGCTGGCAAATCTGACCGACCGCCGCCCAAACGGCAGCCGGTCGCGCGGCACGACTCGGTCACACATGCGAACACGGTCACCGAGCACCCCCCTACCGCGCCCCGCGCCGGGACTGTCGCGGTCCTTGAGCCCTCCCCTGAGCCGCTGATGACAGTCCGATGCGCGTGAGATGTACGACGGTATTGATGATTGAGCCTGTATGGCAAGAGCTGGAACGAGCTCTCACGTTTTTGTTGGTTTGACCGGATTTGCCTGCCTGGAGCGGATCCTCCCCATGCGCTTGAGCAGCCGGTCCGCCGGTTCGAACAGCTCCGGCCGGGTCTGCACGGTGTTGCGCAGCGCCCGGACCGGGGCACGGCGTGCCCGGTGTCCGAACGCGACCGGGTGACGCCGGGTCACCCACCCCTCCGACACCATCAGCTCGCGTGTCTTCAGGGAGTCCTTGTACTCCTTCTGGCCCCGGCCGAGATCGAGATAGGCGATGCCGTCGGCGGCGGCCGCCTCGGCCATGCGCAGATGCAGCACCAGCCCCGGCGAGTACTTCGAGAACGCCGGGTCGTAGGCCGGGAACCAGCAGGCCAGCACCCGTTCGGTGCGCAGCCCGAAGTGCGCGGCGATCGGCTTGCCGCCCGCGTACAGCACCGACAGGATCCCCGCGAACGGCTCGGAGCGGGTGTGGAACAGCTGATCCACGAGCCGGGTGATCCACTCGTGCGCGAAGCGGTCACTGCGCCCGGTTCTGCGGTACTGCGCGGACTTCCAGGCCATCAGCGTGCGCAGCGCGGCCGGATCGCGCTCGTCGTGCACATACCGCACACCCTCGTGGTCCCGGCCCAGCTTGCGCTCCTTGGCGAGCGTCGACTTCGTGAACTTCGGCGAACGCTCCCGGAGTCGGCTCAGATACGCCTCGTACCCCTGGTCGACGTCCATGACCGGGGACGGGAACATGCCGTTCGCCTCCGCCTCGAACGCCGCCTGGCCCGCCACCAGGTGGTCGAACTCCCATACGGCGAGCCCGCTCGCCCTCAGCAGCTCCCGGGCGTCCCAGGTGAACCCGGGCCGGTGCACCAGACCCTGGGCGTCCGAGACACCGAGGCCGATCGCCCGGCCGACACCGGCCGCCGTCCGCTGGAACGGGAAGAACGCGGCCGGCTCACCACCCTCCCGTACGACCGCGATCCGCACCCCGCGCCGGCAACGGCCGACCGCGAGCGCGAACTCGGGGGACAGGAACGGGTTGGCCAGCTCGGGCGAACCCTGCAGATGGGCCTTGGACTGCATCGAGGTCCACGCCGCCCGGTCGGCGGAGCTGAGCTCGCCGGGACGGTACACGCTGATGTCCACGTCAGTCAGTCCGCCTTCGCGTCGTACGGCCGCGCAGCCGCCGCAGCAGGACCAGCAGGAGAATGACGGCGCTGATGGCGGTCACGGCCACGATCCCGCCGCGTACCGACCACCGGTGCACGGCGAGCATGCCCTGGGCCACCAGCATGTTGACGACGACCGCGCCCGCGACCGAGGCGACGGTCCGGCCGAAGGGTTCCAGTCCGCGCAGCGCGGCGGCGATCGCCGCGGCCGGTGCGGCGAGCAGGAAGAACAGCGTGAACGGGCCGCGCAGCGGCGAGCCCGAGTCGACCAGCGCGAGCACCGCGCCGAATCCCCCCGCCGCCGTGGCGGCGCCCGCGAGCAGCGGTGCCAGGTCCCTCCCCGGTCCTGGTCGCACACGCTCGCTGTCCTGAGCCTCGGCTCTGGATGAAGCTGTCTTGATACGTGCCTTGATACGTAAGGTCTGCATTGGCGACTTTGCCCCCCGAAGCGCCGGATGCCGGGCTTCAATGTGGCTCAGCTCCGTGGGGGCCGTCAAGACGTCCCCCGGAGACGGCGGGCGTCTCCGGGGGACGGGTCGTTCAGCTTGTGCGGTGTGCTGTGACGGGAGTTGTCACGGGAGCCGCTACGACACGAGCTTCAGCAGCCGGTTCGGCGAGCCGCTGCCGGGGCTGGTGACCACGTTGGTGGTGGCGCCGCTCGTCAGGGCCGACGCGACCGCGGCCGGGGTGGCCGAGGTGTGGCCCGCCAGATAGACGGCGGCCGCGCCCGCGACGTGCGGGGTGGCCATCGACGTACCGGAGATGGTGTTCGTGGCGGTGTCGCTGGTGTACCAGCCCGCCGTGATCGAGGAGCCGGGCGCGAAGATGTCCAGGACCGAGCCGTAGTTCGAGTAGCTGGCCCGGGCGTCCGAGCTGGTGGTGGCGCCGACCGTGATGGCCTCGGTGACCCGGGCCGGGGAGGAGGACGAGGCGTTGGTGGAGCTGTTTCCGGCCGCAACGGCGTAGGTCACGCCGCTGGCGATGGAGTTGCGCACGGCCGTGTCCAGAGCGGTGGAAACGCCGCCGCCGAGCGACATGTTGGCGACCGAGGGACCCGAGTGGTTCGCCGTCACCCAGTCGATGCCCGCGACCACGCCCGCCGTGGTGCCCGAGCCGCTGTTGTTCAGCACCCGGACCGCCACGATCTTCGCGCTCTTGGCGACGCCGTAGGTCGAACCCGCGATCGTGGTGGCCACGTGGGTGCCGTGCCCGTTGCCGTCCTGGGCGACGTTGTCACCGTCGACGGCGTCGTAGCCGTTGGTGGCCCGGCCGGCGATCTGCTGGTGCGTGATGCGGACGCCGGTGTCGATGACGTACACGGTCACGCCGCTGCCCGCGGTGTCCGGGTAGGTGTAGGTGCCGGACAGCGGAAGCGAGGTCTGGTCGATGCGGTCCAGGCCCCAGGGGGCGCTGGACTGCGTGGCGTCCATCTTGACGCGCTGGTTCTGCTCGACCGTGGCCACCGCCGGGTCGGCGGCGAGTCTCTTGGCCTCGGTCGCGGAGAGGGTGGCGGCATAGCCGTTCAGCGCGGTGCCGAACGTCTTGTTCACCGAGCCGCCGTACTCCTTGATCAGGCTCTTGCCCGCGCTCGAGGCGGCCTTGAGGCCGGCGTTCTTCTTGAGCGTGACGATGTAGCTGTCCTTGATCGCCGTGAGGGAACCGGCGGCCAGGACCTTGCCCTCGGCCGGGGCGGCCTGGGCGGGGAGGGACGTGAGTCCGCCGACGAGGGCGGGGGTCGCCAGGCTGGTTATCGCGGCGAACCGGAACTTCTTGCTACGCAGTTGTGCCATTACGAGGGAGTCCTCCTCCTGGCGGCGCGCATGGGTGGTGCGCGCACATGTGGGGGGTGCGCGCGTCCTCGCACGCACGGCCCGGAACAGCGCGTTCCCGTTCCGAGCCGAGGTAAAGGATCTGTGCTCCGGTCATGGAGGACAAGGGAGTTGACGACCTGTCAACAATTCTGTCATGAACACGAAATCAAACCCATGGGCAACTCATGGGTGGCGACCCGCGATGACCGGAAAAGTCTTGGCATGGACACTTCCCGTCAACACGCGTAGTTGGTACGACGGTTATGGCAGAGATCCTGCTATAGGGAGGTTCCATGAGACGTTCCCGATTTACCGCATACGTCGCCTCACTCCTCCTCGCCGTCAGTGCCGCCCTCACCGGGACCGCCACCGCGCAGGCCGCCGACACCGCTGCCACCGGCGGCTATGTGGCCCTCGGCGACTCCTACTCCTCGGGCCTCGGCGCGGGCAGCTACATCAGCTCCAGCGGCGACTGCAAGCGCAGCACGAAGGCGTACCCGTACCTGTGGGCCGCCGCGAACTCACCCTCGACGTTCGACTTCACCGCCTGCTCCGGCGCTCGTACGAGTGATGTCACGGCCGGTCAGCTCGGCCCGCTCAACTCCACCACCGCACTCGTGTCCATCACGATCGGCGGCAACGACGCAGGCTTCGCCGACATCATGACAACCTGTGTGCTCCAGTCCGACAGCGCCTGCGTCTCACGGATCAACACCGCGAAGGCGTTCGTCGACTCGACGCTGCCCGGCCGCCTCGACACCGTCTACACCGCCATCCGGACCAAGGCCCCGTCCGCCCATGTGGTCGTGCTCGGCTACCCCCGCTTCTACAAGCTGGGCGTGTCCTCGTGCCTCGGCCTGTCCGAGACCAAGCGCAGGGCGCTCAACGAGGCGGCCGACTACATCGACGCCGCGACCGAGAAGCGAGCCCTGGACCACGGGTTCACCTTCGGCGACGTGCGGCCCACCTTCACCGGGCACGAAATCTGCTCCGGCAGCTCGTGGATGCACGCCGTGAACTGGCTCAACATCCCGGAGTCGTACCACCCGACGGCCGCGGGCCAGTCGGGTGGTTATCTGCCGGTGCTGAACAGCGTGGCCTGATCTCCCGGGACGCCGGCTCTCCTACGAGCTCGGCGACACGGTAGGTGAGGGCGAGACCCCGCCCGTCGGGGTCTCCGTCACGCACGTCACCGAGAACGGCACCGAGTCGGACGTGGTCTCCACCGGGTCGCGGACCTCGACACTGATCTCGTTCTCGAATGTCCCGCTCTCGTCGTACGTCGTCACGAACGCCCTGTCCTGCTTGGTCCGTTCACCGCCCTCCGGGAACGACAGGGTCTTCCAGCCCGAATCCATGACCTCGCCGTCCTTGGACACCCAGCGATAGCTGACCTCGGCCGGCAGCCGCCCCACCGTGAACGTGGCCGTGAAGGACGGCGCCTCGCCGCTCGGCGGCGGACAGGACCCGGAGTACTCCGTGTCGGCCCCCGCCAGCGTCACCTTCACGGACTGCGGCGCCGGAGCGGTCGTACGGCTGCTGCTCGGGCTCGGTGTCGGGCTCTCGTCCCCGCCGGAGGTGTTCTCGTCCCCGGTCTCGGTCGGCGCGGTCGGGTCGCTCACCTGGCTGGTGGTGTCGCCGCCCGCCTCGTCGCCGTTGCCCTCGCGGTTGAGGAGGGCGTACGTCAGACCCGCCAGAGCCAGTGCGAGGGCGGTGAGGCCCGCGATCAGGGCGACGACGGCGCGGCGGTTGCGGTCGGGACGGTCGGGACCGTCGGGTCTCGTGGCGGAGGCAGGGGTGCCGGTGAAGGGATAGGTCGGCGTGGGCGGCGGGACCGGGGCCGTCGGGGCGGTCCGCCCCGGTGCGGGGAAGGCCGCGACGGTCGGCGCGTAGGGGCCCGCCCCCGCGGTGTCCGCGCGAGGAGTGCCGCCCGCCCCGATGATCCGCAGGTCCTGTTCGGCCAGGTCGGCCGGCAGCCGTTCGGCCGGGTCCTTGCGCAGCAGCCCCTCGATGACGGGGGTGAGCGGACCGGCCCGGCGGGGCGGCGGCAGCTCCTCGTCGACGATCGCGCGCAGGGTGCTCAGCGGGGTGTCCTGGCGGAACGGGGAGTTGCCCTCCACGGCCGCGTAGAGGAGTACGCCGAGCGACCACAGGTCGGACTCCGGGCCGGGTGTGCGGCCCAGCGCCCGTTCCGGGGCGAGGAACTCGGGCGAGCCGATGACCTCGCCGGTCATCGTCAGCGCGGAGCTGCCCTCCACCATGGCGATACCGAAGTCGGTGAGGACGACCCGGCCGTCGTTCGACATCAGCACGTTGGCCGGCTTCACGTCCCGGTGCAGCACCCCCGCCTCGTGCGCGGCCCGCAGCGCGGCCAGCACCTCGGCGCCGACGTGC
The DNA here is from genome assembly GCF_030499515.1 of Streptomyces sp. DT2A-34. Taxonomy (NCBI): domain Bacteria; kingdom Bacillati; phylum Actinomycetota; class Actinomycetes; order Kitasatosporales; family Streptomycetaceae; genus Streptomyces; species Streptomyces sp. DT2A-34. The sequence goes on from NZ_JASTWJ010000001.1 coordinate 8,129,257, forward strand.
GCGACGCGCTGCGGGCTCAGCGGACCCTCGGCGTCCAGCAGCTCGGCCAGCGAGATACCGCGGACCAGCTCCATCACGATCCAGGGTCTGCCGTCCTGCGTGGCCACGTCGTACACCGTGACGACATTGCGGTTGGCGACCCGCGCCGCCGCCCATGCCTCGCGCTCCAGCCGGGCGTACATCCGCTCGACCTCCGGCCCCGGCAGCCCGTGCGGCGCCCGCACCTCCTTGACGGCGACCTCGCGGTGCAGCAGCTCGTCGCGGGCCCGCCACACGGTGCCCATGCCGCCCTCGCCGAGCGGGGACAGGAGGCGGTAGCGGCCCGCGATCAGACGTTCACTGCCCGATTCTTCGGACATGAGCCCCCCATTCGCAGCCGACTCGTATACTTCCCATGTCGCGGCGGGACACGCCGGAGGGGTGACATCGCGTCAGCGGTCGAGTGCCCGTGAACCTCAGTCTCCAAGGCTGGAATCCCGTACCTTCAGGGTGCAGGAGGATGTCAAAAAAGTAGCTCAGTTGAGCGCAGATGACGCCCCCCTGACTACCAATGCGGCCCCAAGGGCCACGACGATCAACGCGGTCCACAGGGGGGCCGCTCGGCGCACCCAGGCTGTCACCGGGCTCGCTGCCCAGCGCGGGCGTTTGTCCAGAACCCGCGTCATTCCCGTACCCAGCCGCACGACGGCGAACCCGGCCGCGGTGAGGGTGAGGGCGAGGCCGACGCCGTACGCGACGACGAGCAGCAGCCCGAACCACGCCTTCCCGAGCGCCGCCGCGCCCACGAGCACGACGACCGCGGAGGGACTGGGCACGAGCCCGCCGGCGAAGCCGAGGAGGATCGTGCCGCGGAGGGTGGGGGCGGTGGAGTGGGTGTGGGTGAAGCCGTTGTGGGTGTGGGTGAGCGGGCCGTGGGTGTGGGTTTGGGCGTGACTGCGGGTGTGGTCGGGGTCGTGCTGGTGGCTGTGGCTGTGGCTGTGGCTGTGGCTGTGGCTGTGGTCGTGGTGGTGGTCGGCTGGGGTGTGCGCATGGGTGTGCGCGGCGGCCAGGACAGGCCGGCGCTTGTGGGCGTGGTCGGTGGCGTGTTCGTGCGGGTGCGCGGGGTCGGGTATGCATGAGTGTCCCTGCCTGCGGATGTGCCAGGCCCGGCGTACGAGGGTCGCGCCCGCCGCGAGTACCAGGGCGCCGCTCGCGATGCCCAGCCAGGTGATCACCGAGGGTGCCGCCGCCGAGCCGGCCGTGACCAGGACGCCCAGGGCGACGACGCCCAGGGTGTGCGTGACCGTCACCGAGGCGGCCAGGGGCAGAACGTCCTTCATGCGGGCCCGGCCACCGCGGGCCGCCGCCACCGCGGCCATCAGGGTCTTGCCGTGGCCCGGGGCGAGCGCGTGCATCGCGCCGAGGAAGACCGCGATGACCAGGGCGAGGGCGGCGAAGCCGACGGTGAGGTCCCGGCGGGCGACCAGGTCGTCCAAAGCGCGCGTCCAGCGGTCGGCGCCGCGCGGCAGGACGGAGGAGGCGGGGGTGTCCTGCTCCGCCTCGGCCAGGGCCGGTCCGCCGGGGCGAACGCGTACCGACGCGGTCCTGGTGTCGGCCGGGGAGGACAGCAACTCCTCGGGGTACTCGGTCAGTTCGCGGGAGACGGACTCCTTCGGCACGTCCGAGGCGGTGAGTGTCATACGGTCGCCGCGCGCCGTGATCTCCCGCCAGCCGGGGCCGGCTTCCGCGCCCGCGCCGCGGAAGCCGAGGGCGACCGAGGCGTCCTCGGGGAGCGGTGCCGTCAGCCGGCACTCCACGCGGAGCGTGTCGAGCCCCGCCTGACCGGGCCGCACGCGCGCGTGGCTGCTGTTCAGCTGCAGAGCGACCGTACGGCCGTCCACGGTGACCTCGCTGCCCCGCGCGGCCTGCGCGCACCGCTGCCGGGCCCACGCCGTCATACCGCCCGCCTTCTCGATGTCCGGCTTCGCCTGCGTCGCCGGGATCTCGGCGAGGTCCTCGACGTGGTGGACGCGCAGTTCGCCGGGGGCGGCGACGAGGCCGTCGTAGCGGTTGACGGTGAAGTTGCCGAGGGGGTGCGCGCTCGCGGGAGCGGAGGGGAACAGGGCGAGCGCGCAGGCCGCCGTGAGGACGGCGGCGGACGAGGCGAACAGTCGACGGGGAGTCACTTGGCCGCCTCCAGGTCCTTGAGTGCCGTACGGGCTTCTCGGGCGCCCAGCGGTGAGAAGCCGGGGTTCAGTCTCAGCGCGGCCCGGAGGTGCTCGCGGGCGTCCTCGGTGTGGCCCGTGGCGCGCTCGATGATCCCGCGGTGGTGGAGGAACGCGGCGTTGCGGTAGCCGGTGGCCGTGGCCCTGCGGGCGTAGGGGAGGGCTTCCTCGTCCTTGCCGTTGACGTGCAGTGCCCAGGCGAGGGCGTCCGCCGTGTGCACGGTCTGGCGGCGCTTCCACTCGGCGCGGGCGGCGCGCAGGGCCGAGGCCCTGTCGCCGTGGTCGGCGGCCGCGAGGGCGGTGTCGAGGTCGGCGTTGACGCCGTTGGCGCGGGCGAGGGCCGTCCAGGCGTCGACCAGGGCGTACTGGTCGTCGGCCTTGACCTTGTCGCCGGTCGCCTCGTACAGCTCGCCGAGTTCGACGAGCGGGCCGGGGAGGGGGTAGCGGGAGACGACGTCCCTCAGGCCCTTGAGCGCGCCGGTCCTGTCACCGCTCGCCGCCTGGGCGCGGGCGCGGCCTTCGAGGGCCGGGACGTAGTTCTCGTCGGCGGCCAGCGCGCGGGCGTAGTGGGTGAGGGCCGTGTCGTAGTCGCCCTGGTTCCAGGCGAGTTGGCCGAGCTGGGTGGCGACGTACGCGATGTCGCCGGGCGTGACGGCGGAGGAGAGTGCCTGTTCCAGTACGCGCTCGGCGGTCCGTACGTCACCGCGCAGCTCGTGCACGTAGGCGTACCGCGTGAAGACCGGGATGCCGGGGCGGCGGTCGTCGGCGGTGTCGGCGGCCTTGGCGGCCTCGGGGTAGCGGCCGAGTTCGACCAAGGCGTCGACTCGGGTGCACAGGGCGCGTTCGCTGTACGGGTTCACCTTCAGGGCCTGGTCGGCGTAGTTCAGGGCGTCCTCGAAGTCGTGCCGGGCCGCGGCGAGTGCGGCGCGGCCGGCGAGGGCCTGGTCGTTGTCGGGTTCGAGGGAGAGGGAGTGCTGGAAGGCCCTGTCGGCCTGGGGGTAGCGCGAGGGGTCGCCCTTGGTGCGGGCCTGTTCGACGTAGGCGAGGCCGAGGGTGGACCAGCTGGTGAAGTCCCTTGGCTGGGCGCGTAGGTGGGCCTGGAGGGAGGTGATGCCTGCGTCGAGGTCGCCGCCGGCGAGCAGGCCCGGTGATACGGCGGACGTGGTTTCGACGCTTTGGTTGGTGTTGTCGCTTGCGGCGCCGAAGGCGATGGAGCCGGCGGTGAGGGCGATGGCGAGGAGGGCGGCGCAGCCGGTGAGGTGCAGGGTGCGGCTGCGGCGTGCGGCGGTGGCGGCGCGGCGTATGGCCGTGATGCGCTGGGCAGGGCTTTTCTCGCCCCCGCCGCCCCCACCCGTCCCATCCTGAAGGGGCTCCGCCCCTTCGACCCCGCTGGGGGCTGCCGCCCCCAGATCCCCGCTTCGGCCCTGAACGGGCCTCGTCCTCAAACGCCGGACGGGCTGAATGACGCGGGCCGGCGTCTCGCCCGGCGCCCTCTGCCCCTCCCGCCTCCTCGCCGCCCCCGCTCGCCGCACAGCGGCAACCCGCTCACCGGCCTCCCCCTTGCCCCCCGCGGCAGCGGCATCCGCACCGGTGGATTTGTTGTTCTCCTCGTTCTCCGGTGCGTTGTCGTTCGTACGCGGGGCCATGCCCTCTCCTTGGTCGTTGTCGCGTGCGGCGGCGCGGCCCGCGCCGTGGGGGGTGAGTGCTGCGCGGGGAACTGCGGCACTCCCCGCGGAGCGCCTAGTACGCGCGGTCCCGCATCCGGCGCCACCACATCAGGGCCGCGCCGATCAGCAGGACTCCGATGGCGCCGGCGCCTGCCGAGGCGGCGATCAGCGTCCTGTCGTCGGTGGCGCCGGAGGCGCCGGCCGGCTGGAGGGCGTCGCCGAGCTGGCTGCGGACGTCGGTCTCGCCGTCCGTGCCCTTGGCGAGCGGGCCGCGGGAGCCCTCGGTGGGCAGGGCGACGTACGGGAAGGCCTTCTCGAAGTCCTTGTCGTTCTTGTCGACCGCGTCGCCCAAGTCGTTCTTGGCGCCCAGCAGTTCACCCTCGACGACCTGGAGCGAGGCGTCGATCACGTCGTCGGTGAGGCGACGGCCGTTCGGGAAGCCCGCGGTGTCGCCGTCGAGGACGCCGAGCCGCTTGGGTTCGGCGGCCGGCTTGATCGAGGTGTTCAGGCGCAGCATCTCCGACGGTGTCACGTGCGGCGGCTGGTTGAGGTCCTTCACGCCCTTGAGGAAGACGTCGACCAGGTCGTTGCGCGGCTCGTCCGGCGCCGGGATCTTGTAGATCGCCTCGATGAGCTTCGGCAGCTCGGGGTTGGTGACGTTCTTCAGGAACTGGGCGTCGTCCCAGGGCGCGGACGCGTTGAACTTGTCCTTGTCCTTGAGGGGGTTCACGACCTCGTTCACGAGCGGGTTGCCGAGGCGCGAGACCTGCTCGTAGTACCCCTTGGCGTTCTGGCGCTGGGTCGTCGACCAGATGCCGACGATCGGCTGGTCCGCCGACTCGGTGATCATGTGGGTCGGGACCTGCAGGGCGATCGAGTTGACGTTGTAGCCCTTGAGCGTGTCGTTGCCGACCTCGGAGAGGTTCCCGCCGTAGAGGAGGTCGAAGACCCGCAGGTCGAGGAAGAACGGGTCGTCGGCCTGTCCGGCGAACGACGTCGCGTCCCCGGCGAGCTTGTGGACGGCCTGTTCGCGCAGCTTGGCGTAGTCCGGCATGGATGCCTTGCCGACGTTCGAGGGCGCCACCGGTACGTCGTTGGCGACCTTCGTCTTCGACACCAGGTGCTGGTCCTTGAGCTTCAGCAGCTCGATGTCGTACGTCTGCGTGATGTTGAGGTCCTTGTCGTCGAGGCTCTCGACCGGACCGGTGTTGTACAGGAACGTCTTCTTGTTCTTGATGTGCGTGTCGAAGGTGAAGCGGTAGAGCAACTCGCCCTGCGCGTCACCGTTGTTGTCGATGTGGATGTCGTACTGGGCGTCCTCGGCGAACGTGAAGAAGTTCGGGCCGCCGGCCGGCTCCTCGAACGGGATCCAGTTCGCGATGATCGTCGTCGTGTCCGGCTTGTCCGGGCTGACGAACGCGTACACGTCCGTGTTGTCGTACTGCGGGGTCCCCGAGATCAGCGGGGCCTCCCGGTGGCTGGAGGCGTAGGCCGCCCCCGGCTCCAGCGCGGCGACGCCGGCGGCTGCGAGCCCCCCGGCGGCCAGCGCACCGCATACGAGGGTCGCGAGGTGCTTGCGTCCCGCACCGCTCCTGGAAATAGGTGTCATGCCGTCCGTCCTCAGTGCCAACTTGCCTGACGAACCCGATTCGGAGCCGTCGCCAGGGTGGATTGGTCGAATCCCAAGCGTTCTTACGGCCGAACTGAAAAGTTGTTTCATCCGCGGGCGACCCGCGTTTTCGGCGCGCTGATCCGTAACCCCATCCGGAGGTGGGTTCGTTGCGAATGCCTCGTGGGACGAGACGGCCGCGCTGCGGTCTGGCCGGAGGGGGAGACGACTTGGAGGCGGACGAGCTGCTGGTGCTCGTGGCGGGCGGTGACCAGAAGGCCTTCGAGGAGCTGTACGGGCTGGTCTCCGGGCCGGTGTACGGGCTCGTGCGGCGTGTGGTGCGCGACCCCGCGCAGTCCGAGGAGGTGAGCCAGGAAGTGCTGCTCGAACTGTGGCGGTCCGCCGCGAAGTTCGACCCCGGCCGGGGGAGCGCCCTGTCCTGGATCCTCACTCTCGCCCACCGCCGCGCCGTCGACCGGGTGCGCAGCGCCCGAGCTGCGGGTGAGCGCGAGCAGCGCGAGGCGATCCGCGCCAACCACCCCGCCTTCGACCACGTCGCCGAGGAGGTCGAGGCCGGACTCGAACGTGAATGGGTGCGCCGCTGCCTGGACCGACTCACCGCCTTACAGCGCCAGTCCGTCACCCTCGCCTACTACGACGGCTACACGTACCGTGAAGTGGCCGAGCGGCTCTCCCTGCCGCTGGGCACGGTCAAGACCCGGATGCGCGACGGACTCACCCAGCTGCGCAAGTGCCTGGGAGGTTTCGCGTGAGCCTCGCCGACCGACTGCTCCGGCGCGGGGACCTGCACTCCCTCGCCGCCCCCTACGCCCTCGACGCCCTGGAACCCGCCGAGCGGCTCCGCTTCGAGAAGCATCTGAAGACCTGTGACAGCTGCCCCGCCGAGGTGCGGGCCCTGTCCGAGGACGCCGTCCGGCTCGCCTGGTCGACGGCCGCCCCGCCGCCGGCCGCGCTGCGCGACCGGGTCCTGGCAGCCGTACGCACGACTCCGCAGGAGTCCGCCGGGCGGGAGTCGGCACGCGCGCGTGCGCCTCAGTTGCCGCCGCATGTGTGGGGTGCCCAGCCGCCGCCGCGCACCCGTGCGCCCAGGACGCGCCTCTTGCTGGTGCCCTTCGCCACCGCTACGGCCGCCGCTGCCCTCGTCGTCGCCTCCCTCTTCGCCGTCCAGGCCGACAAGACGCGGGACCAGCTGGACGCGCAGCGGGCTCAGGCAAGTGAGATCGCTAACGTTCTCGCGGCTCCCGACGCCCGAGCCGCCGCCGGCGAGGACGCGCGGGGGCGGACAATCGGAGTGGTCGCCTCGGCATCCAAGGGGCGTGCCGTCGTCACTCTGAGCGGATACGGCGAGCCGCCGAGCGGCCGGGTGCACCAGCTCTGGCTGATGCGCCCCGAGGTACAACCGCGCTCCCTGGGGCTCTTCGACGGCGACACGCCCTTGGTCGCGGCCGGTCTCGACAAGTCCGCGACGTCACTGGCTGTAACCGTCGAGCCTGACGGCGGCTCACCGCAACCCACCAGCCAGCCGGTTGTCCAACTCGCCCTGAAATCGGTTGGATTCGGAGAGTAATCGGGGATGCGTTGTCAACACCCTTACGGGGAAGGTGAATCCTGTGACCGCGATACATGCGTGCCCCACCGGGGCGATAGGGTTAACCTGCCCGGGCCGGGTGGACTCGTACGGGTGGGGAGTGACATGGATCAGATAACAGTGCGCAGCAGGGCGAGGGTCCCTGCGATCACCTGCGGGAGCAGCGCGACCAGTTCGCGCCTCGACCGCCATCTCTCGGTGCTGGCGGGTCCCGCCGTGCCGCAGACGGAGGCGGCCGAAGCGACCTCGCTGATGCGTGAACTGACCACTCGTGACAAGACGCACGAGCGCAGCGACCAGGGTGCGCGGGTCCGCCGCGTCTCGCTCTTCGCCCCCCTGCGTCGGCTGCGCCGTTCGCTGTTCGGCGGGCGCTGAGTCACACCGGCGTTCCCGGCGAACGCCTTCCAAGGCCCGCGCTCGACATGCCGCACCGTCCCGGCGCCGTACCGCGTTGCCGCCGTCCGTCATCCCCACGGCAGGCGGCGGCGCCCCGGCGTGCCGGCCGAGCGCGGGCGTAACTCCCCAACCCCCGCTCAGTCTTCCGGCTTCATCGTCACCGCTCGCCGTGCGCGTACCTGCGCACGGCGAGCGGCGCGAACACCGCGATCAGTACGGCGCACCAGGCGAGCGACCCCGCGAAGGGATGGGCGACCGGCCACGCGGCACCATCCGGTACGGGCGCGTTGCCGAAGAGGTCCCGCAGGGCCGTCGTGACCGCGCTGATCGGATTCCACTCGGCGAGCGTGCGCAGCCAGCCCGGCAGACCGTCGGTCGGAATGTAGGCGTTGGACAGCAGCGGCAGGACGAACGTCGCCCCGCCCAGCTGACCGGCGGCCTCCTCGTTCCGCGTGAGCAGGCCGAGGAAGATCCCGATCCACGCCATCGCGAACCGGAACAGCAGCAACAGCCCCACCGCGCCCGCCGCTTCGAGCGCCGACCCCTCGATCCGCCACCCCACCGCGAGCCCGACCAGCAGGAGCGGCACCGTCCCGGCGGCCGTCACGACCAGATCCGCGACCGCCTGTCCCAGCGGTACCGCGGCCCGGCTCATGGGCAGCGTCCGGAACCGGTCCATCACGCCCCGGTGCGTGTCCTGGGCGGCCTGGAACATGCCGGTCATGAGCCCGTTGGCCGCGGTCGCCACCAGCAGGCCGGGCACCAGGAAGGACCGGTACTGCGCGCCGGGCATCGCCAGCGCGCTGCCGAAGACGTAGCCGAAGAACAGCAGCATGGTGATCGGCATGGTCTGGGTCAGGATGAGCAGCCCCGGGTTGTTCCGGATCCGCCGCAGCTGCCGGCCCAGCATCGCGCCGCCGTCGTACGCCAGGGTGCTCATGCCGCACGCTCCTCTTCCTGGGCTTCCTGGGTGAGTCGCAGGAACACGTCGTCGAGAGTCGGTGGTTTGAGGCTCGCGTCGAGCAACGGCACGCCCGCCGCGTCGAGTTCGCGCACCAGGCGCGGGAGCGTGAGCGTGCTGTCACGGGTGACCGCGGCGACGGCGCGCCGCTCGTGGTCGAACGACGGCTCGGCGCCGGTGAGTTGATCCAGTACGGCCGCCGCCTTCACCATGACGTCGGCGTCGGGGACGACGACCTCGACGTGCGCGCCGATCAGCGCCTTGAACTGGGCCGGTGAGCCCGTGTGCGCGACCCGGCCGCGGTCCACGAGGGCGATGTCGTCGGCGAGCCGGTCGGCCTCCTCCAGATACTGCGTGGTCAGCAGCACGGTCGTGCCGTCGGCGGTCAGCTCGCGCACCGCGTCCCAGATCTGGTTGCGGCTGGCGGGGTCGAGGCCGGTCGTCGGTTCGTCGAGGAAGAGGACGTCCGGGCGGCGGATGAGACTCGCCGCCAGGTCCAGGCGGCGCCGCATCCCGCCCGAGTAGGTGGACGCCGGCCGGTCGGCAGCCTCGGCCAGCCCGAAGCGGTCCAGGAGCTCGCCGGCCCGCCCAGCCGGCCCGCGCACCCGGTGCAGCCGGGCGAACAGCTGGAGGTTCTGGCGGCCGGTGAGTTCCCCGTCGACCGATGCGTACTGCCCGGTGACGCCGATCCGGCGCCGTACGGCCGCGGCCTCCCGCACCAGGTCGTGCCCGGCGATGCGCGCCGAGCCCGCGTCCGGGCGCAGCAGTGTCGTCAGCAGCCGTACGGCCGTCGTCTTGCCCGCGCCGTTACGCCCGAGGACCCCGCAGATCGTCCCCTCCGCGACCGCGAGGTCCAGTCCGCGCAGGGCGTGCACCTCGCCGAACCGTCGCTCCAGACCTTCACTAAGTACAGCGTACGTAGAAGTCATGGCCCGACCATAGCGCACTACGTACGGTGTACGTAACTAGGATGGTGGCCGAGGTGATGATCGATGGCGGGCAAGGCTGCCGAACCCGGAGTGATCTGGGCCCGGCCCGAACGGACGGGGCGCGGGCCGAAACCGGCGTACACCCGTGCCGACATCGCGGCGGCGGCGGTGCGGATCGCCGACGCCGAGGGGCTGGACGCGGTGTCGATGCGGCGGGTGGCCGGCGAGCTGGGGTGCGGCACGATGTCGCTGTACAACTACGTCCCCCGCAAGGAGGACCTGCACGAGCTGATGGTCGACGCGGTCAGCGCGGAGCACGAGCTGTGGGAGCCGGGCGGCGACTGGCGGGCGGAGATGCGCCGCGTCGCCCAGCAGACCCGGGCGCTGATGCACCGGCACCCGTGGCTGACGCGCCTGATGTCACCGGTCTACGGCTTCAGCCCGAACGCCCTGCGCTACCTGGAGCACTGCCTGGCCTGCCTGGATCCGCTGAATGCGCCCTACGGCATGAAGATGCAGCTCGTCGGGATGCTGAACGGCTGTGTGACGTCGTACGTCGCGACGGAACTGGCCGGCGCCGAACGGACGCGGTCGCTGCCCTGGACGCAGGAGCAGGAGAACGCGGTGCGGATCGCCTACCTGGGGAGTCAGGTGGCCACGGGGGCCTACCCGAGGCTGGCCGCGGCGTTCACGGAGGACCCGGGGCCGATCGACCTGGAGGGCGCCTTCGAGTTGATGCTGAACCGGATGCTGGACGCCTTCGAACCCAAGAACTGAGCCCAAGAACTGAGCCCAAGAACTGAGCCCGGGAACTGAGCCCAGGAACTAGAGCAACGCGAATTGGCCCTCCGGGCCTTCCTCGTGGTGGTCCAGGACCGATGCCGGGCGGCGTGCCGTCTCCGGCACCGGTAGCACGCCCGCCTTCCTCAAGTCCGCAGTCGTGATCGGAGCCGTCACCCTCAACTCCTCGCGCTGTGGCTCCAGTTCCGCGAGGAGCGCCAGGATCGTGATCAGCTCCAGGAGCTCCGACGTCCATGTCTGTGGCCAGGTCGTCGGGCGGATCGCCGTCAGCGTGCCCGGTTCCGGCTCGGTGGTGCGGGCCGCGAACCACTCCTCCAGGACCCGCACCTCGCTCACCTCGAAGTCCCAGGCATCCGGCGGCACGGGGGAGATGCGGCCGTCGTCGAGGTGGAGGGTCTCCTCGTCGCGGTCGTAGTGGACGCTCAGTGGGCGGGACGGGAGGGGGGCGCGGACGTACGGGCGGCGGCCGCCCGGGAGCTTCGGGCGATCGCCGTCGCGGCGCATGAGCCACAGCAGCCGGTGCCCCAACTCCACGCCGCCCGACCAGAGTTCGGGGTCCTCGGTGAGAGGGACGGTGAGGTCGGGGCGGGCGGTGGCCAGGATCCAGGCCAGGACGTCCACCGGGGTGGGGGAGTGGCCGAGTCGGGACGTCAGGTGCGTCAGCAGGCCCGGGGCCAGATTGGGTTCCTCGCCGCCGGGACGGCGGTAGAGGGGGTGGATGCGGCCGGGGCGGGCCAGCGGGAGCAGCGAGGTTGCCAGCAAGGCGGAGTCGGGCGCCTGGAGGACGAAGACCTGGTGCTCGTCCGCCACCCGCCACAGCTCGGGGCGGGCCGCGTCGATCAGACGGTGGTCGGGGATCAGCCACTGCTCGTCGAAGGGGGCGTGCAGCACGCGTACCGGCTCGGCGCAGGGGCCTGTCGCGCGGATCAGCTTCTGCGTGCCGGTGGACTGGCCCGGCAGCTGGCCGACCGCCGAGTGCAGGCCGCGAGAGCGCGTCGGCTCCAGCAGGGCTTCCCGGTCGGGGCCCTCGGCCTTCACGAGGGCGTCCCAGCGGGCCTTCAGGGACGCCGCGTCAGGGCCCGCCGGCCACCCCCGGCCGAGCCGCGGCGGTGCGACGGACCACGGCATGAGGTCCGCCAGCAGCGGAGCGTCGTCGTGCGTCACGCTGGGCATCGTACGACTTGGCTCCGACACGCGGGTGGGGGCCGCGCCCCGTAAGGGGCGCGGGGCTGTCTCGATACGCGGCTCCGCCGCGCGGGCGCGACCAGCCCCCACCGGCTCGCGGATTCATGACGATGCTTCCAGCGGAGCGCCTACGTGGCTTCCAGGGTCACCGTGAAGGAGAAGCGGTCGCCCCGGTAGTGGATGACCGCCGTGTCCAGCACCTGCCCGTCCTTGTCGTACGTCACGCCCGTGTAGTGCAGGATCGGGCTGAGCAGCGGCACTTGGAGCAGCCGGGCCGTCTCCGGGTCGGCCAGGCGGGCCTCGACCGTGTCCGTGATGCGGCTGATGTCCGCCCCGATGACATCCCGCAGCACCTTGGTCATCGGCCAGCGGACGAGGTCGTCGAGGCCGATACGCGCGGCCAGTTCGGGACGGACGTAGTTGCGGGCGTGGTTGGTCGGCTCGCCGGTCTTCTCGTCGCTGCGCAGGCGGTGGTACGTCGCCACCTCGTCGACGTCCGGGAAGTACTCGGCGAGTTCGGCCGGCACCGGCGCCCTGCCGTGGTCCAGCAGCTCGGTCGCCATGCCGGACTGCTGGGCCACGATCGCGTCCACCGAGCCGAGCAGCCGCACGGGGGTGCCCCGGCGGACGTCCGGCTCGATGAAGGTGCCGCGTCTGCGGTGGCGCGTGATCAGGCCCTCGTCCTCCAGCTCCTTCAGCGCCTGTCGCATGGTCAGCACGCTCACGCCGTAGTGCTCCGCCAACTGCTCCTCGGTGGGCAGGCGCAGCGGGTCCTGAGGCCGGCGGCCCAGTATCGAGGCGCGCAGCGACTGCGACACCTGGTACCAGAGCGGCAGCTTGCGGTTCAGGACGATGGAGTCCGGGGCGAAGGAGGTCACGGGGCCATCCGTACCGGTCGGGGATCTTCAGTGCAAGGGGCGGAAGTGCCGCTCCAGGCCCTGCCAGACGTCGTCGTAGCGCTGTTGCAGGTGTTCTGCCCCGGCCGCTTGCGGTGTGAGCGTCACCGGCCACCGCGTCTCGAACATGAACGCAAGCCCGTCGTCGACCTTCTGCGGCTTCAGCTCGGCCGCGCTCGCGCGGTCGAACGTCTCCCGGTCCGGGCCGTGCGCCGACATCATGTTGTGCAGCGAGCCGCCCCCGGGCACGAAGCCCTCCGCCTTCGCGTCGTAGGCGCCCTCGATGAGCCCCATGTACTCGCTCATCACGTTCCGGTGGAAGTACGGCGGCCGGAAGGTGTCCTCGCCCACCAGCCAGCGCGGCGCGAAGACCACGAAGTCGACGCCGGCCAGGCCGGGGGTGTCGGACGGGGACGTCAGCACCGTGAAGATCGACGGGTCGGGGTGGTCGTACGAGATGGTGCCGATCACATTGAAACGGCGCAGGTCATAGATGTACGGCACATGGTTGCCGTGCCAGGCGACCACGTCGAGGGGTGAGTGGTCGTAGGTGGCCGTCCAGAGGTTGCCGCAGAACTTGTTCACCACCTCCACCGGGCCCTCGGTGTCCTCGTAGGCGGCGACCGGCGCCTGGAAGTCGCGGGCGTTCGCCAGGCCGTTGGCGCCGATCGGGCCGAGGTCGGGGAGATGGAAGGGCGCCCCATAGTTCTCGCACACATAACCGCGCGCTGAGGCATCCAACAGCTCCACACGGAAGCGCACCCCACGTGGAACCAGCGCCACATGTCCCGGCTCCACATGCAGCAGCCCGAACTCCGTGCACAGCAGCAGCCCGCCGCGCTCCGGCACGATCAGCAGCTCGCCGTCGGCGTCGCTGAAGACGCGGTTCATCGACGAGTTGGCGTGATACAGGTGCACGGCCATCCCGGTGCGCTGGGTCGCGTCGCCGTTGCCGCCGAGGGTCCACAGGCCGGCGAGGAAGTCGGTTCCGGGGCCGGGTTCGGGCAGGGGGTTCCAGCGCAGCCGGTTCGGGTCCGGCACGGACTGCGTGAAGGGGGCCGTACGGATCGCGCCGTTGTCCGCGCGGGTGAACGCCGGGTGCGCGGCCGACGGGCGGATGCGGTACAGCCACGAGCGGCGGTTGTGTGCCCTCGGCTCGGTGAACGCCGAACCGCTCAGCTGCTCGGCGTAGAGGCCGAGCGGGGCTCGCTGGGGTGAGTTGCGGCCCTCGGGGAGGGCGCCGGGCACCGCCTCCGAGCTGTGCTCGTTGCCGAAACCGGTGAGGTAGGTCAGCCCTTCCGCGGTCTTCCGCGCGTCCCCGCTCATGATCGCTCCCTTGAGGTCTGATTCCTATGCTTCACCGTAGGATTGCGGTTTCAGGAGCGCAAGAGATCCGCTGATCCTCCTCAGGAGGTAGGACGAGAACCGGACGCGGACCAGACCTCAGGGGGATCCGGCTGTCGGACCGGTGTTCTAGTCTCCCGGCATGTCGAGGACACGGACCCCGCTCGCCGTGCTCGCGGTCTGTGTCCTGCTGCTGACCGGATCCGCGGGCTGCGGCTCCGGTGATGCCCGGATACCGGGGGAGAACGGCGCGTCGCCCTCCCCGGTGGGCAGGGTCCTCGACGACACCGACGGCGACGGGCGGCACTACCGCGAGGTGGACGAGGGCAGCGCGCCCGAGGTCGGCATCGAGGTGCAGCCGGACCCGGACAGCGGCGACGACAGCTGGGACGTACGGCTGAGCGTTCGCGGCTTCCGCTTCTCGTCAGCCCGTGCGAAGGCGCGGGCGGTGGCCGGCCAGGGGCTTGCGTACCTCTTCGTGGACGGCCGTCTCGTCACCAGGCTCCGCACCCCCGAGTACCGCCTGCCGGCCGACCTCGTCCCGCGCGGCACGCACAAGGTCACCGCCCGCCTGTACGCCGACGACGGCACGGTGTGGGCGGTGGACGGCGCCCCCGTCGAGAGCGCGGCCGACATCACCGCATCGGAGACGGAGCGACCGTGACGCCGACGTCGGCCCAGTGCACCGCGGCACTGAGTGCACCGGGCACCCGCCTCCGTACAGGGGGCCGAGGTTCACCGGAGCGAGGCGGAAAGGCATCATGAAGACCGTGCCCCACCCAGAAACGCTTCGCCGGGCGCCCGTGCAGCGGCGCAGTGCCGAACGGCTCACCAGGATCCTCGACGCCTGCGCCGACCTCCTCGACGAGGTCGGCTACGACGACCTGAGCACGCGGGCCGTCGCCCAGCGCGCAGGCGTTCCCATCGGCTCGGTCTACCGCTTCTTCGGCAACAAACGCCAGATGGCCGACGCCCTCGCCCAGCGCAACCTCGAGCGCTACACCGCCCGTGTCGCCGAGCGCCTGAAGGGCGCCGAGGAGGGAGGCTGGCGCGCCGCCATGGACGCCGTGCTCGACGAGTACCTCGCCATGAAGCGCACCGCGCCCGGCTTCTCCCTCGTCGACTTCGGCAACCAGATCCCCGTCGGCACCCGCGGCGAACCCAACCATCGCGTCGCCGACCGCCTCACCGACCTGCTCTCCGGCTTCCTCGACCGCGAACCGGACGAAGGCCTGCGCCGCGTCTTCCTCATCGCCGTCGAGACCGCCGACACCCTGGTCCACCTGGCCTTCCGGGTGGCGCCGGAGGGTGACGAGCGGATCATCGAGGAGGCGCGGGAGATGCTGCGGGCGTATCTGGCGCGGGTCCTGGACTGACGCGTGGCCGACCGGGTCGAGCCGGCCGGGCAGCTCAACGCGCCCATTTCTCACGCATCCTGACGGTTCGCCAGTCGGCGCCCGCGGATTACGGTTTTCCGATGGTACGAACCGTCCGCCTATGCGACTCTCTGGGGCATGGGTGCAGACAACCCCGTCTCCATCGGCGGGTCGGTGCAGGGGCAGAACGTTGTCATCGGGGGGACCCAGGAGGTCCATGGGAATCTGTCCATCACGGTGGGAGCGGGGCCCGGGTCCGCGGACGAGCGGGAGCGGCTCCAGCAGCTGGTCGATCAGCTCACGGCCGAGCTGAGCAGGGTACCGGCGGAGCACGCGGCCGAGGTCGACGAGGTGGTCCTCGCCGCCGAGGACGCCGTCCGGGAGACCGAGGGCGACAGCCCCGACCAGGGCCGCCTGCGGCTGCGCGGCGAGGCCCTCACGCGCGCCGCCGCACGACTCGGCGAGATAGGCCCGGGCATCGTCGCCCTCGCCACTCAAGTGGCCGAGGCGATCACGAGATTCGGGTGAGCGACGCCTACGCCGGGTGGCGGGCCGGCTTCTCCCGCGACTTCCGGCTCTTCGCTCGTCTCCTCAGCGAGGACCCCACCCTGAGCGTCCCCTACGGAATCGTCTCCGGGGCCCTGCTCTGGGGGGCGCGCGAGCGGCCGGACCTGCTGGAACAGGTCTGTGGCCAAGGCCCGCTGACCACGGCGGCCGCCGCGCTGCGGGACGCCGCCCCCCTCTCCTCGGCGGCGTCGCTGAGCCGGTCCGCGCGGACCGATCAGGCGCTCCGACACCAGCTCGACCTGCTGCTCGAGCACTTCCGGGAGGACTGCCTCCGGCTCGGACTGCTCGGCGGTATCGACGTCAGCGGGCATGTCGAGGGTGTGAACGTCATCATCGGCGGTGCCCAGTACGTCGCCGGTGATCTGATCCTCACCCAGAACCGGCCGCCGGCCTGGACGCGTCCGGCGGCGCCCAACCCGCCGCCGCACTTCGTCGGCCGGGAACGCGAACTCACCCGGATCCGGGAAGTCCTGCGCGCAGGAGGCAGCGTCGCGGTCACCGGCCTGCAGGGCATGGGCGGGATCGGCAAGACCGCGCTGGCGTTGAAGGCCGCGACGGAGCCCGAGTTCGGCGCGGTGCTGTGGGCCTCGCTCGGCCCGGCCCCGTCGGCGGTCACCCACCTGCTGGCCTGGGCCCGGCACGCCGATCCCGACTTCGACGCCGACGACGCGCCACCGGAAGTCCTCGTCGACCGGGTCCGCTCCGCACTGACCCGACTGGTCGCCGAGCACTGCCCGGGGCCGGTCCTGGTCGTCCTCGACGACGTCTGGGAAGGCGAGTCGACCCACGTCGCCCGCCTGCTGCAGCGCGCCGCCCCCGCGGGCGCCGCCCACCTGATCACCACGCGCTCTCAGCTGGTCGTCGCCCAGCTGCGCAGCACCCGGCTGGAGGTGCGCCCACTGGAGCCGGCCGACGCGGTGCGGATGCTGCGCAACCTGCTGGCCGGCGAACCGGACCTCGCGGAGCACCATCTGAGGGACTTGGCGGAAGTCGTCGGCTTTCACCCCCTCGCCCTCGAACTGGCCGCCGGACAGGTGCAGTTGCAGGAGCGGCCCGCCACGGAGATCGTCGACCTGGTCGCCGAGCTGCGCGGAGGTATCCCCGCGGGGAGCCCTTTTCGCCGGATCAGGCTGGAACTGGGGGAGACCCGTGAGGACAGCCTGGAAACCGTGCTGTCCCTCAGCTACGCCCGCCTGCGGCCAGCAGACCAGGCCCGCTTCCGAGCCCTCGGAGTGTTCGCCTACGGCGTCGATTTCGACCGTGCGCTGTGCCGCGCCGTATGGGACGACGACGACCCGCGGCCGGGGCTGGACCGGCTCAGACACCGTGCCCTGCTGACCGTCGCCCCGCAGGAGGGGTGGTACCAGCAGCACCAACTGCTTCGGGCGTACGCCCGTGCCCTGCTGGTGTCCTCCTCGGAACCGGAAGGCGTGCGTGAGCGCTATACGCGGTTCGTCCTGGGAGTCGCCGACGGGTTCACGGCTCTGCCCCCGCACGGCTGGGGCGATCTCGACCCGTACATTCCCCATGTCGAGGAGGTCGGCGGCTTCGACCTCCCCGACCAGGACGCCCTCGACCTCGCGTTGCGCACCCGCGTGCTGCTGCGTAACCGGCGGGAACTGGCGCACCCCGAATGGCTGGAGCGCGGGCTGGAGGTGAGCCGTTCCCGGTTCGACCTCGGTCACACCGCGCTGCTGCTCGCCGAACTGGGCCAGGAGCGTGCCTTCCGCGGAGACGCGGTCAGTGCCACGCGCCTTTTGCGCGAGGCGCTCGAAATCGCCGAGCAGACCGGTGACTCCTCGGGGATGGCGCGCATCCAGGAGGAGCTGGGCGCACTGCTCATGCACTCCGACCCCGACTCCGCCTGCCGGTACACGGACCTGGCCATCGAACTGTACGAGGACCTCGGTGACGCGTCGGGACTCGCTCGGGCCCTCCTGCTGATGGCCGACTGGCAGGCCTTCGGCTACCGGCCGTTCGCGGAGCGGGAGCGGGCCTTCGCCCTGCTGGACCAGGCGGAGGAGGCGTTGCAGCGGGCGGGACGGCCGACCACCGAGGTGGTGCTGCGCAGGGGCCGCCTCCACGACACGCTCGGCGAGTGTGACAAGGCGATCGCCCTGCTCGGCGAAGCCGTCACGGAATTTCGCGGTCAGGGCCGGCGTGACCGGGAGGGCATGGCGCTGCTGTTGCTCGCGTCCGCGCTCGCCAACGCCGACCGGACGGCCGAGGCGCGCGAACGGCTGCCGGAGGCGATCACCCTGCTCACCGCCACCGGCCCGGCCGCCGCGGTGGCCACCGCCTGGCGCAACCTGGGCGAGGCCCACCTGGACGCGGGCGATCACCGCAGCGCGCTGGACTGCTTCGCCGAGGGGCTCCCGCTGGTCCCGGGCGTGTCGATGCGCTTCCTCAACGAGGACGCCACCGCCGACGGCGTCGCCCCCGCCCGGTTCGGGGCACAGGTCGAGGACGTCGCCAAGCTCGCCCACGTCGAACAGTTCCGTCAGCGCCCGGACCTGCACAAGGAGTCGGGACCTCCGCAGGAGCTGCCCGACGACGTCCTGCACCGTCTCATCACCGGCACGGTGGCCCCACCCGCCGGCTGGTCCCAGGCACTCGACGCCTTCGCCGACCGGCTGGCCGCTCACGGCGCGCGATTCGCCGAGGCGGTGGAGTTCGTCCGCGCGCTCGCGGGGACCGGCCCGCGGCCCGCGAGCGGACGGTTCGTGGAGTTCCTGCCGTTGATCGACCATCGCCGTTCCTACGACAGGCTGCTCTATCCGCCGGAAAAAGCCGCGCTCTTCGCGACCAACACCCTCGCCGTGCTGCTGTCCGCGCCGGATCGTCACGACGAGTGGGCGACCGCGCTGCGGCGATCCCGGCGCGATGCCCGACTGTGGGGGGACGTCCCCGAGGAGCGGTACATGAACGCGCTCCTCGGAGTCCTGGCGGGGCGCTGCGCCTCCCTCCCGGAGAGCAACCCGTACGCACCCTGCCTCGTGGGCGTTCTCAACGAGCTCAGCGACCACATGCGGCTCCCCGCCGAGGACCTGCTGGAGCGGGCTGT
This sequence comes from Streptomyces sp. DT2A-34, assembly GCF_030499515.1. Taxonomy (NCBI): domain Bacteria; kingdom Bacillati; phylum Actinomycetota; class Actinomycetes; order Kitasatosporales; family Streptomycetaceae; genus Streptomyces; species Streptomyces sp. DT2A-34. Next base: position 8,147,865 of record NZ_JASTWJ010000001.1, read on the forward strand.
CGCCGCGCGCGTCGCCGTCCCGGAGGCCTGTGCACCGCTGCTGGAGGAACTCGGCAAGGTGCGGCTGGAGGCCGTACGGCACGGAGCCGACGACGAAGCCGCGTTCGCCGACGAGCTGATGGCCCTGGTCGGCGGAGAGCCGCCCGCGGCGTCCTACAGCGGCCCCTACCGCGAACTGCTCGACGAGGCGGCAGTGGCCGTCGCCGACGGACGGCAGATCATGGTCCCCTTGCCGACCACCATGGCCGACGCGCTCGTCGTGCTGACGGTGACCGCCATGACGCGCAGCCCCAAGGCCCGGGACAGAGCCATCCGAGAGCTGACGGACCTGGCCGGCGAAGCGCGGCGCAGTGGCCGCTTCGACGAGGCCGACCTCCATCACGCGCTGGCCGCCCTGCTCGACGGCCGACCCGCCGACACCGAGCTGTACTACGGCCCGGTCGTGGAGATGGCGAGGGATCTCGCCCGGGCACAAGAGCCGACCCCGCCCGCGGACGATCTCCTGCCCGAGGCGGAGGTGCAGCGCCTGGTGGAAGCAACCGTACGGGCCTTGACGTCCGCGCCGGAGACGCGTGCCCCGCTCGGCGCGGAACTGTCCGCCTACCGGCGCGCCCTCGGGGACCGGGGGCCGGGCTGGGCCGCCGAGGCCGCTCTCGCGGACGTGCTCATCGCCGAGTTGACTCCGCTCGGGCCCACCGCGCAGGCCGCACTGCCGGAAGGCCATCCATACGCCGCGGCGGTGGCGCAGGTCCGTTCCGATCGCGCCGCCTACGCGCGGATCCGGGCGGGCGGCGGCGTTCTCACCCCCGGTGAGCTGCGGGACCTGGTCGAGGAGACAGGGCGGCAGGTCAAGGAGGTCATCGACTTCACCGCCGAGACCATGTCCGCGGCGATGGAAAACGGCCCGGGGGCCTTCACCGACGGTGTGAGCGCACTGAACCTGCGGGTGCTGGAGCAGGCCCGCTGGCAGGACCACCTGCGCAGGCTCCGCCGTGAGTACCGCCGAGGCGGCCACCACCTGGAGGTCGAACTCTGCGCGGCCCTGATCAGCATCATCGACCAGCAGCCCTTCCGGATCGACGACGCCGGCCCGTACGCCGGTCCTGTGCGGCAGATGACCGAACGGATCGGGTTCCGGCTCTCGATATCGCCCGACATGCAGCTGGCGGCCCTTGCTCTCGACCAGGAAAGCCATCTGCGGGTGTTCCGGGACTCGCTGTCCGGACGCGGCCGCTTCGTCAGTGAACTGCCCTCCCTCATCGGTTCTGTCGTGGCGGCCGCCACGTTCCTGACCACGGACGCTCCTCGCCTGGAGCGCGTGCTGGAACACCGGGCGGCCGGTCTGCGCGCCCGCGAGCAGTTCCCTCTCGAGGACGAGGTGGACCTGCTGAACGCCCTGCTCACCCTGGTCCGCGGTGGCTCGCCCCACCTGCCGCCGGGGCACACCTACGGGCACGTCCTCGCCCGCACGGCGGAGAGCGTCGGGCTCTTCCGAGGCGAGCTCACCTGGCCGGGCAGTCTCACCGGCACCGAGATCCTCGGCTTCGCCTTCGGCGTCTTCAGCGCCTGCACGCTCAGCCCGGAAACCTTCGCCGACCAGCGGACCCTGCTCCGCGAAGCGCGCGACACCCACCGCGTCGACGACCCCGAGACCCGCGCCTTCCTCGACGCCCTTCTCAACCTTCTCGACGGCCGCCCCTGCGACCTCCCCGAGGACAACCGGTACCGCCCCTTCCTCCTCATCACCCGCGACCAGATCACCGTCTTCCGTACCGCCGGTGAGGAATCCGGGTGAAGCCGGCGCCGGATGCCACGCCGGGTCCTGGCGGCCGACGAGTTCCCGACCTCACCCCCTGAGGGGGCTCCCCACCATGCCTACTGGTCGGTATGCTCGGCCCCATGTCCGTGCGTCATCGTCAACGCCACCCACCGGGAGGACCCGTGTCCCGCACCGCACTGCGCATCTGCCCCCTGTGCGAGGCCACCTGTGGCCTGACGCTCACCATCGAGGGGACGAAGGTCACCGGTGCCCGCGGTGACCGCGACGACGTGTTCAGCCAGGGCTTCATCTGCCCCAAGGGCGCCTCCTTCGGCGCCGTCGACGGCGACCCCGACCGGCTGCGCACCCCGCTCGTGCGCAAGGACGGCGAGCTGCGGGAGGCCACCTGGGAGGAGGCCTTCGACGCGGTCGCCGCCGGTATCCGCCCGGTCGTCGAGCAGTACGGCCCGAACTCGGTGGGCGTCGTGCTCGGCAACCCCAACGTGCACACCATGGCCGGTGCCCTCTACCCGCCGGTGCTGCTCGCCGGCCTGGGCACCCGCAGCCTCTTCACCGCGTCCACGGTCGACCAGATGCCCAAGCACGTCTCCAGCGGCCTGCTCTACGGCGACGCCCACGCGATCCCCGTACCGGACCTGGACCACACCGACCATCTGCTCCTCATCGGCGCCAATCCCCTGGAGTCCAACGGCAGCCTGTGCACCGCCCCGGACTTCCCCGGCAAGCTGAAGGCGCTCAAGGCCCGCGGCGGCACCCTCACCGTCATCGACCCGCGCCGCACCCGCACCGCGAAACTCGCCGACCGGCACATCGCGATCCGGCCCGGCACGGACGCGCTGCTGCTCGCGGCGATGGCGTACACGCTCTTCGAGGAGGACCTGGCCGATCCGCGGGACCTGACGCCGCACCTCCAGGGACTCGACGAACTCCGGGACGCCGTACGGGACTTCACCCCCGAAGCCGTCGCCGACGCCTGCGACGTGGACGCCGGCACCATCCGCGCCCTCGCCCGCGAACTCGCCGCCGCCCCCACCGCCGCCGTCTACGGCCGCATCGGCAGCTGCACCGTCCCGCACGGCACCCTGGCCAGCTGGCTGGTCGACGTACTGAACATCCTCACCGGCAACCTCGACCGCCCCGGCGGCGCCCTCTTCCCACAGGCGGCCACCGACAAGACGCCCCGCCCCGCAGGTCCCGGTCGCGGCTTCGCGCTCGGGCGCTGGCGCTCCCGGGTCGGGCAGCACCCCGAGGCGAAGGGCGAGCTGCCGCTCTCCGTACTGGCCGAGGAGATCGACACCGCCACCGAGGAGGGCGAGCCGATCCGGGCCGTCGTCACCGTCGCCGCCAACCCCGTCCTGTCGGCCCCCGACGGCAACCGCCTCGACAAGGCCCTCGGCTCGCTCGACTTCATGGTCAGCGTCGACCCGTACCTCAACGAGACCTCGCGCCATGCCCACGTCGTGCTGCCGCCGCCCCCGCCGTCGCAGAGCCCGCACCACGACTTCGCCCTCAACACCCTCGCCGTGCGCAACCAGGTCCGCTACACCCGCCCCGCCGTGCCGCTGGAGCCCGGCCGCATGCCCGAGACCGAGATCCTGGCCCGGCTCATCCTGGCCGCCACCGGCATGCACGGCGCCGACCCGTCCGCGGTCGACGACCTGGCCATCGGCCAGACCCTCGGCAAGGCCGTCAAGGAAGCCCACTCGCCCGTCCACGGGCGTGACCCCCACGAGCTCGCCGCCCAGCTCACCGGCCTCACCGGCCCCGAGCGGCGCCTCGACATGATGCTGCGCCTCGGCCCGTACGGCGACGGCTTCGGCGCCCGCCCCGACGGCCTGACCCTTCAGAAGCTGCTGGACCACCCGCACGGCATCGACCTCGGCCCGCTCCAGCCCCGCCTGCCGCAGCCGCTGAAGACCGCCAGCGGCAAGGTCGAGCTGCTGCCCGGGCCCATCGCCGACGACCTGCCCCGCCTCCGTGAGGCGCTGCGGGACCGCCCCGACGGACTCGTCCTCGTCGGCCGCCGACATCTGCGCTCCAACAACAGCTGGATGCACAACGTGCCCGCCCTGACCGGCGGCACCAACCGCTGCACCCTGCACATCCACCCCGAGGACGCCGAGCGGCTCGGCGTGCGCCACGGGGCGGCCGTACGCCTCAAGGGCGCCGGGGGAGAGGTGACCGCCCCCGCCGAGGTCACCGACGGGGTACGCCCCGGAGTGGTGAGCCTGCCGCACGGCTGGGGGCACGACCGCCCCGGCACCCGCCTGAGCCACGCCGCCGCCGACCCCGGCGTCAACGTCAACCAGCTCCTCGACGGCAGCCTGCTCGACCCGCTGTCGGGCAACGCGGTGCTCAACGGAGTGCCCGTCGAAGTGGTCCCGCTGGCCGAAAAGATCACGGCTCTGACCTGAGCAAAGCTCTGACCTGGAGTTTTGCGCTTATTGCTCGCATGTCAACGTCTTGTTAACGCTGTTTGAAGGGACCTAACGTCGTCCCACCGCCGGCCCTGGTGGGTCGTTCAAGGGCGAACGTTAGGTATCCACTCATGCTGACCATCCTTGGCTTCGCCATGATCGCGACCTTCCTGGTTCTGATCATGATGAAGAAGATGTCGCCGATCGCGGCGCTCGTGCTGATCCCGGCACTGTTCTGCGTCTTCGTCGGGAAGGGCGCCAAGCTCGGTGACTACGTCATCGACGGCGTCACCAGCCTCGCCCCCACGGCGGCGATGCTCATGTTCGCGATCGTCTACTTCGGTGTGATGATCGATGTCGGCCTCTTCGACCCGATCGTTCGGGGGATTCTGAAGTTCGCCAAGGCCGACCCGATGCGGATCGTCGTCGGTACGGCGATCCTCGCCGCGATCGTCTCGCTCGACGGCGACGGCTCGACCACCTTCATGATCACGGTCTCGGCGATGTACCCGCTGTACAAGCGCCTGAAGATGAGCCTGGTCGTGATGACCGGTGTCGCCGCCATGGCCAACGGCGTGATGAACACCCTGCCGTGGGGCGGCCCGACCGCCCGCGCCGCGACCGCGCTCAAGCTCGACGCCAGCGAGATCTTCGTCCCGATGATCCCGGCCCTGCTCGTCGGCCTGCTGGGTGTCTTCGTCCTCTCGTACTTCCTGGGTCTGCGCGAGCGCAAGCGCCTGGGCGTGCTCACGCTGGACGAGGTCCTGGTGGACGAGAAGGTCGAGGAGAAGGAGTCCGAGACGGTTCTCGTGGGCGCCGGCGGCTCCGGTGACACCAAGACCCCCGTGACCTCCGGCGGCGCCGGCTCCGGCACCGACGCCGAGGACGAGGACGACGACGAGGAGCGCTTCACGGTCCTCGACCCCAACCGCGCCACCCTGCGCCCCAAGCTGTACTGGTTCAACGCGCTGGTCACACTCACCCTGCTCACCGCCATGATCATGGAGTGGCTGCCGATCCCGGTGCTGTTCCTGCTCGGCGCCGCGCTCGTGCTCACCGTGAACTTCCCGCACATCCCCGACCAGAAGGCCCGCCTCGCCGCGCACGCCGACAACGTCCTGAACGTCTCCGGCATGGTCTTCGCCGCCGCCGTCTTCACCGGCGTCCTGCAGGGCACCGGCATGGTCGACCACATGGCCAGGTGGATGGTGGACGTCATCCCCGAGGGCATGGGCCCGCACATGGCCCTGGTCACCGGTCTGCTGAGCCTTCCGCTCACCTACTTCATGTCGAACGACGGCTTCTACTTCGGCGTCCTCCCGGTCCTCGCCGAGGCCGGCGCGGCCCACGGCGTCTCCCCGCTGGAGATGGCCCGCGCCTCCCTGGTCGGCCAGCCGCTGCACATGTCGAGCCCGCTCGTCCCGGCCGTGTACGTCCTGGTCGGCATGGCCAAGGTGGAGTTCGGCGACCACACCAAGTTCGTCGTGAAGTGGGCGGCGCTCACCTGCCTGATCATCCTCGCGGCGGGAATGCTCTTCGGCATCATCTGAACCGCCTGAACCAACCTGATCCGCAAGGACCTTTCCAGGAGGACACGTTCATGGCGCCCGGTGGGAACCGCGGCTGGCTGCTCCGCCTCGTCATCGCCTTCAGCTTCGCGCAGGGGGCGGTGTCGATGGCCCGGCCCGCCGTCTCCTACCGGGCGCTGGCGTTGGGCGCGGACGAGCGGGCGATCGGTGTGATCGCGGGGGTGTACGCCCTGCTCCCGCTGTTCGCCGCCGTCCCGCTGGGCCGCCGCACCGACCACGGCCGCTGTGCGCCGCTGCTGCCCGTCGGCGTCGTGCTGATATCGGGCGGCTGCGCGCTGAGCGGCCTCGCGAACTCCCTCTGGGCGATGGCCGTCTGGAGCGGGGTGATGGGCCTCGGCCACCTCTGCTTCGTCATCGGCGCCCAGTCGCTCGTCGCCCGCCAGTCCGCCCCGCACGAACAGGACCGCAACTTCGGCCACTTCACCATCGGCGCCTCCCTCGGCCAGTTGGCCGGCCCGATCGCCGCGGGCGCGCTGATCGGCGGCCGGGACATGGCGGGCACCAGCGCCCTCGCCCTGCTGGTGGCGGGCGCGGGCGGCGCGGTCGCGCTCACCTCGCTGTGGCGCATAGAGAGCCGTACGACGTCCAAGCCCCGCGAGGAACAAGGCGAACGCGTCCCCGTCCAGCGCATCCTGCGCGCCCGCGGTGTGCCCGCCGGCATCTTCATCAGCCTCGCCGTGCTGTCCGCGACCGACATCCTCACCGCCTACCTCCCGGTGGTCGGCGAGCACCGGGGCATCGCGCCGTCGGTGATCGGCCTCCTGCTGAGCCTGCGCGCGGCGGCCACCATCGCGTGCCGTCTGGTCCTGACGCCCCTGCTGCGGCTGCTCGGCCGCACCCTGCTGCTGACCGTGACCTGTCTGCTGGCCGCCCTGCTGTGCGCGGGGATCGCGCTGCCGGTGCCCGTGTGGGCGCTGGCCCTGATGCTGGCGGTGCTCGGCTTCTGCCTCGGCGTAGGCCAGCCGCTGTCCATGACGACGGTCGTCCAGGCGGCCCCCGACGGCGCCCGCTCCACCGCCCTCGCCCTGCGGCTGACCGGCAACCGCCTCGGCCAGGTGGCCGCACCGGCGTCGGCCGGCCTGATCGCCGGCCTCGCGGGGGTGGCGGCGCCGTTCGTGATGCTGGGGGCGCTGTTGCTGCTGTCGGCGGGGGTCGCGCTGCGCACGCCGGGGCGGCCGGAGGGGCCAGGAGCGGCCGTGCGGGAGCGGCCGAAGCGCTCGCGATTGGGCCGGACGAGCGATCTTTGACGACGCGCCGGGCGTCGTGCGGCGAGTCGCCGTGCACGTGAAGGAGAGTCAGGCGAAAGAGCGATTTGTATGAAAATCGTCTGAATCTGAGGAGCGTGTATGCCCACCCTGACACCCTCACGAAGCTTCCGCGCCCGTGCGGGCGCCACTGTCGTCCTCACCGCCCTTGCCGCGGCGGGCGCGTCGTGGGTGGCGGCGCCGACGGCGTCGGCCCAGGCGAACGGCGACATCAGGATCCATAGCGAGGGCATGCCCATTGGGACCCCGGATGACGAGGCGGTAGTCTGCAGGTTCTACCTCGACGCCGTCAACTTCGACACTCTCCCCTCGATCGAGTACACCATCACGCCGCAGCCTCCGCTGCCCAGCGCCGCCACCGTCACCGGCACCATCCAGCTCGCAGGGGGCGCCGGTCACACCGGCACGCTGGGGCTGGCGGACGGGCAGTACATGATCACCTGGACCGTGGACGTCACCAACACCAAGAGAAAGCTCTTCCGCGTCAACTGCGACGACAAGCGGGAGGGAAGGGGCGGTCCGCACGGGCACATCGAGGACCGCCACGACAACAACGAGGGATGGGGGCGCGGCGACCACGGCCCGAAGGGCGGTGTGCACGCGGGCGGCGGCGGCCTCGTCGACACCGCGGCCGCGTACGCACCGGTGACGGCCGCGGCAGTTGTGGGCCTGGTCGCCGTCGGCGGCACCGCGTACGTCCGCAGGACCCGCCGGCGGCCCGATGGTGCCGCGTAGGCGCAGACGCAGGCCCTGGCACCGGACCCGCGCCTACCGCCTTGCCAGGACGGCCATGCTCACGGTCGTCCTGGTGCTGGTGGTGGTGCGCTGCGACGGACATGGCACGCCGACCGCGCCGGAAGGAGACCACGGCCCCGGCTCCCTGGCGGCCGCAGGCCCGGCCCACGCCGCCTCCTCCGCCGAGCCGACGCCCCCGCCCCGCCCCCTGCCGCGCTCGAGGCCGACGTCCATCCGCATCCCGGCCCTGGGCATCGACGCCCCGATCATGGGCCTCGGGCTCGACAGCAACCGGGAGTTGGAGACACCGCCCATCGACAACCCGAACATCGTCGGCTGGTACAGGGGCGGCCCCACACCCGGCGAGCCCGGCACCGCCATCGCCGTCGGCCACCGCGACACCAGCACCGGTGCCGCCGTGTTCGCCGGGCTCGCCTCGGTGAAGCGCGGCAAGCAGATCGAGACGCGGCGTGAGGACGGCCGTACCGCCGTGTACACCGTGGACCGGGTGAAGGTCTACGACAAGGCGGGCTTCCCCGACAAGGAGGTCTACGGCCCGACCAGGCGCCCGGAACTCCGCGTGATCACCTGCGGTGGCCTGTTCGGCCGGCGGACGGGTTACACGAGCAACGTGGTGGTCTTCGCCCACCTGACCGCCACGAAGTGACCGGGCCCTTCCCCGGCCGGGCACATTCCGTTAGCTTCCGTGACTCACGGGCCCCGTACGACCCGCACGAGGCTTTCGGACACACGGAGCAGCGGCGCTCCGGACAGGCCCCGGAGGCAGCAGGTATGACACGCGCCATCTCTCTGCACGACGTGAGCAAGACATACGCGCGAGGCGTCCGCGTCGTCGACCGGCTCTCGCTGGACATCGAGCCCGGCGAGTTCCTCGTCCTCCTCGGACCCTCCGGCTGCGGCAAGTCCACCGTGCTCAGGATGATCGCCGGTCTGGAGGAGATCGACGAGGGCGAGTTGCTGCTGGACGGCGAGTACGCCAACGACCTGCTGCCCGCCGCCCGGCAGATGGCGATGGTCTTCCAGAACTTCGCCCTCTACCCGAACATGACCACCCGCGACAACATCGGCTTCCCGCTGCGTATCGAGGCTCCCGGCGCGGACCCGCGCCCGCGCGTCGACACCACCGCCCGCATGCTGGGCATCGAGGACCTCCTCGACCGCTTCCCCGCCCAGCTTTCCGGCGGCGAACGCCAGCGTGTGGCCATGGGCCGGGCCATCGCCCGCCACCCCACCGCGTTCCTGATGGACGAGCCGCTGTCCAACCTCGACGCCAAACTCCGAGGCCACCTGCGCGCCGAGATCTCGGGCCTCACCCGGAAGCTGGGCGTCACCACGGTGTACGTCACCCACGACCAGGCCGAGGCGATGTCGCTCGGCGACCGGGTCGCCGTCCTGCGCGGCGGCGTCCTCCAGCAGCTCGGCACCCCGCGCTCGGTGTACGCCCTGCCCCGCAACGTCTTCGTCGCCGCCTTCATCGGCACCCCGCGCATCAACCTCCTGCGCGGCGTCGTACGCGCCCCGCTCGACGGCGCGATGACCATCAGCCTCGGCAAGCAGTACCTCCGCCTGCCCGAACCCCTCTCCCCGGACCACCAGTTGCTCCGGGTCCAGCAGGGCCGCGAGGTCATCGTGGGCCTGCGCTCGGAGGCGGTCCGGATCGCCAAGCCCGCCGCCGCCCGCCCCGGCGAGGTGCACATCACCGGCCTGGTCGAGCATGTGGAGTTCCAGGGGCACGAGGTCCTCGTCCACTTCAACACCGGCTCCCGCCCCGCGCTCGTACCCGACCTGGAGGCTCCACGCCCCGTCCCCCCGGTCCGGCGCCGCCGCCGTGACACCGGCACCGTGCTGGACCGGCTCCGCAGCCGGGCGGGCACCCTGCGCGCCGGGCCCGTGGTGACGCTGGAACATCCGGCCGACGCGGTCCCCGAGCCGGCGCCGCCCGAGGGCCGCCTCCCCGGCGACCTGATCGTCCGCACCACCCCCGACTTCGACCTCCGGCACGGCATGCAGGTCCCCCTCCTCGTCGACATCGCCCACCTGTTCGTCTTCGACCACCACGGCGAACGGATCTGCCCGGATCCGGCGCGGCTGCCCGATCTGGACGAGTGAAATCCGCCAGATATGGCTAGCTATGGGACATGAACGTGCACTTCACCCGAACTCGGGCCGTCCTCAGCACCGTTGGCCTCCTCCTCGCCATCGCCGCGCCGACCGCGTACGCCACCCTCGATGACGCGGACACACCCGCCGCCTCCGAGTCGCGGCGCGGGGAGCCGTACATCGAGACCCAGCTCTTCTTCGGCACCGCACGCCCCGACGGCGGTCCCGCCGTCACCGACCGGCAGTTCATGGCGTTCGTCGACAAGGAGGTAACGCCGGACTTCCCGGACGGGCTCACGATCCAGTCCGGACGCGGACAGTGGCGGGACGCGAGCGGGACGATCGAGAAGGAGCGGTCGTACGAGTTGATCCTGCTCTATCCGCAGGCGGAGGCGGAGAGCAGCGACCGCAGGATCGAGGAGATCCGCCGGGCTTACGAGAAGACCTTCGGCCAGGAGGCGGTGGGGAGGGTGGACGACGAGGCGCGCGTCGACTTCTGATGTCATAGGGCCCGCCCTGGTGCGCAAAAACTATCGCCGCTAGTTTGTGTGCTGGACGACCAACACGGCAGCCGGTCGACGAACGGCCCGCCCGGGAGGAAACGCGATGAAGGCACACGACGGCATGTACATCGACGGCGCCTGGCACCCCGCCGCGGGCCGGGACGTGATCGAGGTGATCAACCCGGCCGACGAGCAGGTCGTCGGCCGGGTCCCGGCCGGCACCGCCGAGGACGTCGACACCGCCGTACGGGCCGCCCGTGCCGCCCTCCCGGGCTGGGCCGCGACGCCGCCCGCCGAACGGGCCGCGCGGCTGGCCGCCCTCCGGGACGTCCTGGAGGCCCGCAAGGACGAGATCGCCGAGACGGTCACCGCCGAGCTCGGCTCGCCGCTGAAGTTCTCGCAGGGGGTACACGCGGGCGTGCCCATCGCGGTCGCGGGCTCGTACGCCGAGCTGGCGGCGACGTACGCCTTCGAGGAGAAGGTCGGCAACTCGACCGTCCACCACGAGCCCATCGGCGTGGTCGGCGCCATCACGCCCTGGAACTACCCGCTCCACCAGATCGTCGCCAAGGCCGCCCCGGCGCTGGCGGCGGGCTGCACGGTGGTGCTGAAGCCCGCCGAGGACACCCCGCTGGTCGCCCAGCTCTTCGCCGAGGCGGTGCACGAGGCAGGTGTCCCCGCGGGCGTCTTCAACCTGGTCACCGGCCGCGGCCCGGTCGCCGGCCAGGCACTCGCCGAGCACCCGTACGTCGACCTGGTCTCCTTCACCGGTTCCACGGCCGTCGGCCGGCAGATCGCCGCGGTGGCCGGCGCGGCGATCAAGAAGGTCGCCCTGGAACTGGGCGGCAAGTCCGCCAACGTCATCCTGCCGAGCGCCGACCTGGCCAAGGCGGTCAACGTCGGCGTCGCCAACGTCATGTCCAACTCCGGGCAGACATGCAGCGCCTGGACGCGGATGCTGGTGCACCGGGACCAGTACGACGAGGCCGTGGAACTGGCCGGCGCCGCCGCCGCGAAGTACGGCGAGCGCATCGGTCCGGTGGTGAACGCCAAGCAGCGGGAGCGGGTGCTCGGCTACATCGAGAAGGGCGTCGCCGAGGGGGCGCGGCTGGTCGCGGGCGGCCCCCAAGCGCCGCGCGAGCAGGGCTACTTCGTCAGCCCGACCGTCTTCGCCGATGTGACGCCCGAGATGACCATCGCGCAGGAGGAGATCTTCGGCCCGGTCCTGTCGATCCTCCGCTACGAGGACGAGGAGGACGCCCTGCGCATCGCCAACGGCACGGTCTACGGCCTCGCGGGCGCCGTCTGGGCGGGCGAGGAGGCGGAGGCGGTGGCCTTCGCGCGCCGTATGGACACGGGGCAGGTCGACATCAACGGCGGCCGCTTCAACCCCCTTGCCCCCTTCGGCGGCTACAAGCAGTCGGGGGTGGGCCGCGAACTCGGCGCGCACGGCCTGGCCGAGTACCTCCAGACCAAGTCCCTCCAGTTCTGAGGCCCGTGCCCAGGTCTCCAAGGTCCAAAGGTCCCAAGGTTCCAAGGGAGTCGCTCCTCATGGCCGTCCGTGCCGCCGTCCTGCCCGCCATCGGTGCCCCGCTCGAAGTCACCGAGATCGACCTGCCCGACCCCGGCCCCGGCCAGGTCCGCGTCCGTCTCGCCGCCGCCGGCGTCTGCCACTCCGACCTGTCCCTGTCCAACGGCACCATGCGCGTCCCGGTCCCCGCGGTCCTCGGCCACGAGGGCGCCGGTACGGTCGTGGCCGTGGGCGAGGGCGTCACCCACGTCGCGCCGGGCGACGGAGTCGTCCTCAACTGGGCGCCGTCCTGCGGAAGTTGCCACGCCTGCTCGCTCGGCGAGGTCTGGCTGTGCGCCAACGCGCTGAACGGCGCCGCCGACGTCTACGCCCGTACCGCGGCGGGCACCGACCTCCACCCCGGCCTGAACGTCGCCGCGTTCGCCGAGGAGACGGTCGTGTCGGCCGGCTGCCTGCTGCCGCTCCCGGACGGCGTCCCGCTCACCGACGCCGCCCTGCTGGGCTGCGCCGTCCTCACCGGCTACGGCGCCGTGCACCACTCGGCGCGGGTCCAGCCGGGGGAGACGGTCGCGGTGTACGGCGTCGGGGGAGTGGGCCTCGCCGCCCTGCAGGCCGCCCGGATCGCGGGCGCGGCGAAGATCGTCGCGGTCGATGTCTCCCCGGAGAAGGAGGAGCTGGCCCGTGCGGCGGGCGCCACGGACTACGTCGTCGCCTCCGAGAACACGGCCCGCGAGATCCGCGCCCTGACCGGCAAGCAGGGCGTCGACGTGGCCGTCGAGTGCGTGGGCCGCGCGACGACGATCCGCACGGCCTGGGACTCCACCCGCCGCGGCGGCCGCACCACGGTCGTCGGCATCGGCGGCAAGGACCAGCAGGTCACCTTCAACGCCCTGGAGATCTTCCACTGGGGCAGGACCCTCTCCGGCTGCGTCTACGGCAACTCCGACCCGGCCCGTGACCTGCCGGTACTGGCCGAGCACGTCCGCGCGGGCCGCCTGGACCTGGGCGCGCTGGTGACGGAACGGATCGCCCTGGAGGGCATCCCGGCGGCGTTCGACAACATGCTGGCGGGCAAGGGCGGCAGGGCGCTGGTGATCTTCTAGCGCCCCCGCTCGGCGCACCCCGGCCTCTGGGCGAGGCCGGGGTCCGAGGCATGTCCGCACTCCGTTCTGTGTGCCACGTACAGGTAAAAGTCCTGGTGTTCGGCCCGTTGACGGCCATACCGTCCGGTCAGTACGTTCCCGGAACCCGAACCACCCCCCGCTCCGTCCCCGCACCCACCCGGAGTGTGCAGCATGGACACGGCCCCTTCCGCCGAGCCGCTCAGCACCACCGCTCCCGCCGCAGGCAGTCGTCGCCGCGTAGCCACCGCGGCGGCCCTCGCCTCAGCCGTCGAGTGGTACGACTACTTCGTCTTCGGCATCGCCGCCGCTCTCGTCCTCGGCGATCTGTACTTCCCGTCCGGCAGCCCCACCGCGGGAGCACTCGCCTCCTTCGCCACCTTCGCCGTCGGCTTCCTGGCCCGCCCTCTGGGCGGCATCGTCGCAGGCCACCTGGGCGACAAGCGCGGCCGCAAGCCGATGCTGGTCCTCGCGCTCACCCTCATGGGCCTCGCCACCACCGGCATCGGCCTGCTCCCGACGTACGACACGATCGGCGTCGCCGCGCCGATCCTGCTGGTTCTCTTCCGCGTGCTGCAGGGCATCGCCGTCGGCGCCCAGTGGGGCGGCGCGATGCTGATGGCCACCGAGTACGCCCCCGAGGGCAAGCGCGGTATCTACGGCAGCTTCGTCCAACTCGGCGTGCCCATCGGCGTGGTGACCGCCAACACGGTGTTCCTGCTGGCCGGAGCCTTCACGACCGACGCCTCCTTCGCGGCCTGGGGCTGGCGCGTGCCGTTCCTCGTCGGCCTGTTCGTCCTCGTGCTCGCCTGGTACATCCACACGCGGGTCGAGGAGACCCCGGCATTCCGGGAGGCGGAGAAGAAGCTGGCCCAGCAGGAGAAGGCCGAGCAGTCCTCCCCGCTGCGCACGATCCTGCGCGGCCACCTCGGCACGGTCCTCCTCGCCGGCGGCTCCTTCGCCGTGAACACCGCGACCTTCTACCTCATCATCACCGGCGTTCTCGACTACACCACCCGCGAGCTCGGCATGAAGAAGAGCGCCGTCCTCACCGTGTCGCTGTGCATCAGCCTCACCCAGCTGGTGCTGATCCCGGCCGCCGCCGCGCTCTCCGACAAGATCGGCCGTATCCGCATCTACGCCATCGGCGCGGCCGGCATCGGCCTGTGGGCCGTACCGCTGTTCCTGCTGATCGACACCGGCTCGCTGCTGTGGCTGGCGGTCGGCACGTTCGTCGCCAGCTGTTTCCTCAGCATCATGTACGGCCCCCAGGCGGCCCTGTTCGCCGAGCTGTTCACGCCCGAGATGCGCTACACGGGCGCCTCCCTCGGCTACCAGATCGCGGCCGTGCTCGGCGGCGGCCTCGCCCCGTTCGTCATGGTGCTGCTGCTGGAGGCCACGGGCACCTCGATGGCGGTGTCCGGCTACATCATCGGCCTGTCGGTGATCGCCCTGCTGTCCATCAAGGTCCTTGCGGACAGGGCGCGTTCACGCTGACTCACGCCGATTCGCGGGTCTGTTCGGGTTGCGGCGCGGCCGCCACGACCCGAGCGGACCGCGTCCGGGACCGCGACACGGCGACCCCCGCCAGACACAGCGCCCCACCCGCCAGGGTGAGCAGCCCCGGCACCTCGCCCAGCGCCAGCCAGGACATCAGCACGACAAGGGCGGGCACCGGCGAGCGCCAGTGAAAAGACGCCCAGGTAGACCAGGTTGAGGGTCGCGGAGACGGAGGCGTCGGCCGCGTCGTCGATGAGCTGCCCGCTGAACGGCAGGCAGAGGACCGCGCCGACCAGGCACCCGAACGTCGTCACCTGGAGCGGGCTCGCATGACCCAGGGCCGGTTTCTGTGCCACCACCCCGCCCGCGTATCCGACCGCGGCGAGCAGGCACAGCACCACGCCGAGCACCGAGGACCCGCCCCCGCCCGACATCGACAGGCCCACGGTCACCGCACCGGCGAACGACACCGCCATCCCCGCCAGCAGCCGCGGCGGCATCGGGTCCCCGAGCAGCCGGGCGCCCAGCAGCGCGATGAGGATGGGCCCGATGTTCACCACGAGAGCCGCCGTACCGGCGTCCACCTGCTGCTCGCCCCAGTTCAGCACGACGCTGTAGAACCCGAACCACAGCAGCCCCGATATCGCGATCCCGGGCCAGGCCGCCCGAGACGGTACCCCCTCCCGTCGGACGAGGCAGATCCCGCCCAGCACCACGGCACCGACGAGCAGCCGCCCCAGCGCGAGGGCGCCGGGCGAGTACTCGGAGCCGGCGCTGCGGATGGAGACGAAGGCGGAGGCCCAGAGGATGACGGTGACGGTCGCCGCGCCGGCGGCGAGCAACTCGGTGCGGCGGGCGGGGGAGACGTTCATCATGCTCCAGAGGCTAGGAGGGGAGAGGGACCGAGGGCTTGCGGATTTCGGACGGGGCGGTGGGCCGTGCGGCTCTGAGAGGCGCGGCACCGGTCAAAGCGGCGTCTGCTGCCGCCAACCAGGGGCGCGGGGCTGTGTTGAATCTGCGGCTACCGCCGCGTGGGCGCGACCAGCCCCCACGCAGCCGCACCCGGCACACCACAAGGCCCCCGCCCCCTTAGCCGCCCAGCTCACCGCAATGCCCCCGCTTCGATGCCAAGCAGCTCCCGAAGTGCCCGCTCCCCCGACGGAGTCACCTTCACCGCTCGCTCGGAACCGATCCGCACGCACCACCCCGCGTCCAGCACATGGCGGCACATGGCGGCACCTGCGACCCCCGCCAGATGCGGTCGGCGTTCGGTCCAGTCCAGGCAGGCGCGGGCCAGCGGGCGGCGACTCGAAGAGTCGAGGCGGATACCCGCGGAGCCGAACCAGCCGAGCCCCGCATCCGTCAGCGCGAACCCGGTGTCCTGCCTGAGCAGCCCGCGCGCGGTCAGCGCGTCCGTGACCGCGATGCCGAGCCGCCCGGCGAGATGGTCGTAGCAGGTGCGGCCCCGCGCCATCGCGGACCCGGCGCTGGACTCCCGCAGATTCCGCGGCCGTACCACAGCGTCCGGCGATACCTGTGCGGCCAGGTCCTCCACCAGCTGCGCCACCCGTGCGTCGGCCAGGCGGACGTACCGGTGCCGTCCCTGCCGCTCCTCGGCGAGCAGCCCGCCCGCGACGAGCTTGCTCAGATGCTCGCTCAGCGTCGACGCGGCGACCCCGGCGTGCCGCGCCAGCTCACCGGCGGTCCACGCCCGCCCGTCGAGCAGCGCCAGCAGACAGGCGGCCCGGGTCTCGTCGGCGATCAGCGCGGCGAGCCGGGCCAGCTGGGGCACCTGGGGATCCCTGGTGGTCATGGATCCCAGCGTGCGGCACGGACACTTCGGCGTCCGCCGAACCGTGGCTAGCCGACGCGCCCGACCTGCTCATACTGCCGCGCCAACCCGTCCAGCAGCGCCGCGAGGCCCGTCTCGAAGGCCCGCTCGTCGATCTTCTCCTGCTGCTCGGCGAGGAGGTGGGCCTGTCCGAGGTGGGGATAGTCGGCGGGGTCGTACGCGCTCGCGTCGTCCACGAAGCCGCCGGCGAACGAGCCGAGCGCCGAGCCCATGATGAAGTACCGCATCAGCGCGCCGATGGAGGTGGCCTGGGCCGGCGGCCAGCCCGCGGCGACCATCGCGCCGTAGACGGCGTCGGCGAGGCGCAGCCCGGCGGGGCGGCGGCCGGGGCCCTGGGCGAGGACCGGGACGATGTTCGGATGGTCGCGCAGGGCGGCCCGGTAGGAGACGGCCCAGTCGTGCAGCGCGGTCCGCCAGTCCCGGCCGTCCTCGAACATCGTCAGATCGACCTGGGCGCTGACCGAGTCGGCGACCGCCTCCAGGATCTCGTCCTTCGTGCGGAAGTGGTTGTAGAGGGACGGCCCGCTCACCCCCAGCTCGGCGGCGAGGCGGCGCGTGGAGACGGCCGACAGGCCCTCCGCGTCCACGAGTTCGCGAGCCGTCTCGACGATCCGGTCGTAGCTGAGGAGGGGCTTGCGCGGTCGGGCCATGGCGCACATAGTAGGGCTGCCGAATGGAAACTAGCAGTGCTAATTTAAATGTACGGCTTTCAATGTACGGCTTCCCGCGGCCACCGTCCGCCGGGATGGCCACCGTCTGTGGGGTGACTCGGCATGAACCTGGAGCTCAGCGAGGAGCAGACCGCCGTGCGGCAACTCGCGAGGGACTTCGTGGACCGCGAGATCGCCCCGCACGTGGTCGAGTGGGACCGCGCCGAGGAGGTGGACCGTTCGATCGTCAAGAAGCTCGGCGAGGTCGGCTTCCTGGGCCTGACGATCGACGAGGAGTACGGCGGCTCCGGCGGCGACCACCTCGCGTACTGCCTGGTCACGGAGGAACTGGGCCGCGGCGACTCCTCGGTGCGCGGCATCGTGTCGGTCTCCCTCGGCCTGGTCGCCAAGACCATCGCGGCCTGGGGGAGCGAGGAGCACAAGCGCCGCTGGCTGCCGGGCCTCACCTCCGGCGAGTACGTCGGCTGCTTCGGCCTCACCGAGCCGGGCACCGGCTCCGACGCGGGCAACCTCGCCACGCGGGCCGTACGCGACGGCGACGACTACGTGATCAACGGCACCAAGATGTTCATCACGAACGGCACCTGGGCCGACGTCGTCCTGCTCTTCGCCCGCTCCACCGACGCGCCGGGCCACAAGGGCGTCTCGGCCTTCCTGGTCCCCACCGACACCCCCGGCCTGACCCGCCGCACCATCCACGGCAAGCTCGGCCTGCGCGGCCAGGCCACCGCGGAGCTGGTGCTTCAGGACGTACGGGTGCCTGCCGCGGCCATGCTGGGGGAGGAGGGCAAGGGCTTCTCGGTGGCGATGTCGGCCCTGGCCAAGGGGCGGATGTCGGTCGCGGCGGGGTGCGTCGGCATAGCCCAGGCCGCGCTGGACGCGGCCGTCCGGTACGCCGGCGAGCGCGAACAGTTCGGCAAGTCCATCGCCCATCACCAGCTGGTCCAGGAGCTGATCAGTGACGTCGCCGTCGACGTGGACGCGGCCCGGCTGCTGACCTGGCGGGTCGCCGACCTCATCGACCGCGGGCAGCCCTTCGCCGTCGAGTCCTCCAAGGCCAAGCTCTTCGCCTCCGAGGCCGCCGTACGCGCCGCCAACAACGCCCTTCAGGTCTTCGGCGGTTACGGGTACATCGACGAGTACCCGGCGGGCAAACTCCTGCGCGACGCCCGCGTGATGACCCTCTACGAGGGCACGAGCCAGATCCAGAAGCTGGTCATCGGGCGGGCGCTGACCGGGGTTTCGGCCTTCTGAGCGGGCGGGCTGAGTACGCGGCTGAGTACTTCAGCGGATGTGGCCGGTGCCACCATCGCCGACCCTGTTGCCCATGAGTGACACACCGGTCAAGCAGCAGAGTACGGCCGCCTTCTACGGCCAGTCCGTCGCGTCCTTCGCCATCGCCATGGCCGCCACCGGCATCGGCATCTACCAGCTGAGCGCCGACGCCTGGGTGCGCGGCTTTCTCGCGATCGCGGTCCTCTACCTGGTGACGTCGGCGTTCACGCTGGCCAAGGTGATCCGGGACCGTCAGGAGGCCGGGCAGATCGTCAGCCGGGTGGACCAGGCACGGCTGGAGAAGCTGCTCGCCGAGCACGACCCCTTCGAGAAGATCTGAGCCCGCGGGAAGCCCCAGGCCGGCAGCCGAGGCCGGCAGCTGGGGCCGACAGCCGGGGCCGGCCCCTCCGGGCCGGACGCCCTAAGCGCTCGCTCAGTATCGGCGGTATGGTGGTTCCTCTGTCAGCGAGAGGGGCGAGTGAGCGATGAGTACGGCGGAGGAGACGGCCGGCGGCGACACGTCGGCGTGGGGTGAGGTCACGCCCGACGCGGCACGGCGGCTGCTGATCGCTGCCGTGGAGGCCTTCGCCGAGCGCGGCTACCACGCCACGACGACCCGTGACATCGCGGGCCGCGCCGGGATGAGCCCGGCCGCGCTCTACATCCACTACAAGACCAAGGAAGAGCTGCTCCACCGCATCAGCAGGATCGGCCACGAGAAGGCGCTCGAGATCCTGCGTACGGCTTCCCGCCGTGAGGGCACGGCGGCCGAGCGGCTCGCCGACGCGGTGAGCTCCTTCGTCCGCTGGCACGCCGGCGGGCGCACGACCGCCCGGGTCGTGCAGTACGAGCTGGACTCGCTCGGCCCGGACGCCCGCGCCGAGATCCTCGCGCTGCGCCGGCAGTGCGACGCCGAGGTGCGCGCGATCATCGAGGACGGCGTGACGGCCGGTGAGTTCGACGTGCTGGACGTGAAGGGCACGACCCTCGCCGTGCTCTCCCTGTGCATCGACGTGGCCCGCTGGTTCAACGTCGACGGCCCCTGGACACCCGACGAGGTCGGCGCGCTCTACGCCGACCTCGTGCTGCGGATGGTGGGAGCGAAGTAGGGCCGGACGCCTTCCGGCTACAGGTAGTACCGCGAGACGGACTCGGCGACGCATACGGGCTTGTCCCCGCCCTCGCGCTCCACGCTGAACGCGACGGTGACCTGGACGCCGCCCGCCACGTCGTCCACGCCGGAGATGGTGGCGGTGGCACGCAGCCGCGAGCCGACCGGCACCGGGGCGGGGAAACGCACCTTGTTCGTCCCGTAGTTGACGCCCATCTTCACGCCTTCGACCTTGATGAGCTGGGGTCCGAAGAGCGGGAGCAGGGACAGCGTGAGATAGCCGTGGGCGATGGTGGTCCCGAAGGGCCCGGCGGCGGCCTTCTCCGGATCGACATGGATCCACTGGTGGTCACCGGTGGCCTCCGCGAACAAGTCGATCCGCTTCTGGTCGACCTCCAGCCAGTCCGTGTGTCCCAGCTGCTCGCCCACCGCCGCCTTCAGGTCGTCGGCGGAGGTGAAGATCCTCGGCTCTGCCATGTCCAGGCCTCTCGCGTCGCGTATCTCGGATGCCAATATCTAAGCAACTGCTTAGCATGCTAGGCCGTGGAGCCCCTGTCAACGGAACCGGGCGATGACACGATAGGTAGGTTTGAGGCGTGCCCCAGATCCCCGAGAAGATCCACGAGCTCACGGTCGGCCAGCTCGCCGCCCGTAGCGGCGCCGCCGTCTCCGCCTTGCACTTCTACGAGTCCAAGGGTCTGATCAGCAGCCGCCGCACCTCCGGCAACCAGCGCCGCTACACCCGTGACACCCTCCGCCGGGTCGCCTTCGTCCGGGCCGCGCAACGCGTCGGCATCCCGCTGGCCACGATCCGCGAGGCCCTCGCCCAACTCCCCGAGGAGCGCACGCCCACGAACGAGGACTGGGCGCGTCTGTCGGAGACCTGGCGCTCGGAACTGGACGAACGCATCAAGCAACTGAACCGCCTGCGCGACCACTTGACCGACTGCATCGGCTGCGGCTGCCTCTCCCTCGACACATGCGTCCTGTCCAACCCGGACGATGTCTTCGGCGAACGACTGACGGGGTCGCGCCTGCTGGCGGAGCCGGGGGGCCGGCAGAAGGGGGAGCGGGCAGGGCCGAGAGGCGGGAGCAGGAGGCCGGGGACCGCTGCTGACGCGCTGCGCCGGCGTGCCGGGTTGGTTCGCCCATGAGCTCGGGGCTTTGGCTCGTGGGGCGGCTGCGGGTTGTGGTTGGCCGGTCGCGCAGTTCCCCGCGCCCCTTGGCCGGCTGCGGGGCCGTTGGCTGTTTCGCTGAGCCCCGTAGCCTGCGAGCGACAGCGCCGCTGAGGCATCATGCTGCGGCTGCAGCTGCAGCTGCAGCCGCAGCCGGCCTCGCCTGCGGGCAGTCGGGCCGCTGGGGCGGCGCCCGTCCCAAAGACGGCGGCACCCGGCCGGCGCCGGCGAGCGCCTCCCCCCGGCACCAGCACCGGGTACCGCCAAGCCCAGGCTCACTCGTACTCGGTCCCACCCTTCCGAGTCAGATACGCCGGACTCACCGCCTTCGCGATCGCCCGCCTGCCGGTCACCGCGCTGTACCGCTCACTGACCGGCCGTATCACCACACCCTCCCGCAGATGAAGCTCCCGCCCGGACACCGTCTCCCGCCCACTGGCGACTCCCAGCACCCGCTCGATGTCGTACGGCCCCTCGAACAGCCGCGGCACCAAAGGCAGTTCCCCCTCCAGCACCTCCGCGGCGTCCAGCCACCGCACCCGACCGTCGATCTCCGCCGACACATCGAACACGGCGTAACCCAAGGTCTCCCGTCGCCCATCGGCCCCGTACGTCAGGTCCTGCACCCCCGCGCCGTACACCTCGCCGAAGATGCCCACCCGGCGCGCGCCCAGTCGCTCGGCCACCCGAACCGCCGCCTCGGCGACGCCGTGCCCCCGCACCGTCCGCCAGTACAGATTGCGCGGATCCTCCCGCAGCGCCAGCGACTTCGCGCCGAAGCCCTTGGAGGAGACGTACACCCGGCCCTCGTCGGCGACATACGTGAGCAGGCACGCCGAGCCGTGCAGCTTCTCGGTCAGCACCACGCGCTCACCCGGCTCGAAGATGTCCGGATACCGCTGGATGTTCTCGATGTCGACCCAGGGCAGCAGACCCGGCGCAGACTCCACCTCACCGGACATCGTGGGCGGGATCGGCGGCACCCACTTGGTGACCCCGAGCACCTCCGCGAAGTCGGTCCCCTCCGCGGCCGCCCGCGCCAGATCGACGTCGGCCAGCGCCTTCGGCCGGCACACGATCCCCTGCGACAGCTCACCGCGCAGCCGCACCGCCCTGACCCGGTCGGCCCTGCTCCCCGCCAGCCGTCCGGTCAGCCCCAGTTCCTCGATCAGTCCGGCCGGCAGCACGGACTGCTCGGGGATGTACACGGCGGCCTCACCGGTGCGGTACGCGCCCTTGGCGACGACGGCCCGGTACAGACCCACTTGGGCCAGCTCCAGGGCGTCGGCGTTGGGATGCTCGTGGACGGTCAGCACTTCGGCGGTGACGCGCAGCGTCGACATGAGGGGCTCCTTCAGGACCTCAGGTTCGTTTCATCGCCCCCAACTGTCCGGACGGGAAAGGGCTGGAGCGAGCCGATTAGCGGCTGGTATCGTCGCACTCTTCGGCCGGCACTCCGTCGCGCACGGAGTCCTGAAACGGGACCAGCCCCATGTCCTCAGCCGCCCTTGACTCAGCCCTCGCCGAGATCGACACCGTCTTCGGCGGTTTCACGAGCCCCGCCGAGACCGGCTGCGGCTACTGCCACGCGCCCCAGGAGACCGCGTAACTGCGCACGCCGGACGTGCGGATGCCCGTGGACGTGGTGCGGTACTACCTCTTCGAGGTGCCCGACCCCCCAAAGGGGGGACCCCCATCGACGACCACGAGGCCGTGATGCGGCGCCTGCTGCCGCAGGGCGCACGGGCGCCGGCCGACGGCACCCTGGGCGCGATCGGGTTCGGGGCTCACGGGCTGTCCCGGGTGGACCGGCGCTCCTGGCCGGCCGAGCAGGTCGCCGCGATCGAGGCGTTTGTGCAGGCCTGGTGGCAGGGCGCCCTCACGACACCCGAGCCGCCGTACGGCATCGACGAGATCTTCGACACCTGCGCCACGATCGCCAGGACGGTGACCCCGTTCCTGGAGGGACGGGTTCCCGGCCCGGTCGCCGACGCGCATCTCGCCCACTGCGCCGACGTCTGGCTGTACGACCTGCTGTCCGACGACTCCCCCTTCTCCTGGTGGTACGACGACACCGTGGACGCCGGAGTCACGGACCTGCGCGCCTGGCTCTCCGGCCCGGGCGCCGCACGCCTGCACGCGGCGGACGAGTACGAGCTCGCGACTCGCGCCGAACTCCTCGGCCTCCCTCACGACGAGCGCTGGGACCACCACCCGTAGTGGACCAGCCCCGCCGCCACCAACTGCCCGTTCGACCCGGCCCGTTCCCCGTCCGGCAGGACCAGCGTGTCCTCCAGCCCGATACGCCCCGCCAGCCCCAGCCGCCCCGCCAGCCGCAGCACCGGCCACGCCCCCGCGTCCTCCCCGTGCAGCAGCACCGGACGGCCGAACGCCGAGCCCAGGTCGGTCAGCAGCGCTCGGGCGGTCTCCTCGGCCGACTCCGCGGACCTGTCCGTCACCTCCGCCAGCACCCGCAGCACTCTCGGCCCCAGCGGTGAGGCGGCGAACCGTGCCGCTCCGTCGGTGCCGGACCAGATGCCGGCCTCGACACCGACGCCCCGGTCGATCAGGGCGGCGGCCACCTCCTCGGCGCCGTCTTCATGCCAGTTCACCGAGGCGTGGTCCGGCAGCACCGTCCAGCTCCGGATGCGCTCCAGCCGTGCTTCGGGATCCGGTTCCGCCCACGCGCCCGTCGTCACGCCGACCGGAACCGGAACCCGGGCCCGTATCGCCTCCAGCGTGGGCGCGAGCACCCGCGGCGACAGACTGTCCTGCCCGCAGGGGGTCTTGGGATGGACATGGATGTCCGTGGCCCCGGCCGCGACGGCCTCGGCCGCGGAGTCGGCCAGCGCCTCCGGCGAGAGAGGCACCACCGCACCGTCAACCGCCCCTCGGGGCCCGTTGAGACACACCTGGATCATGTCTCGATGGTGCCAGTCACCACTGACAACGGCAGACGGGAAGAAGGGGGAGACATCGAACCGTCCGCCGACAAAGAGGGGGTGCGGCATCCCCGGCGCACCCCCGTCGTACTAGGCGGACATCAGCAGCCGCCGTTCGCGCCGCGACGCCGCCAGCGCTTCGGGCGTGAGAACCGGACGCGGCACCACGATTCCGCAGTCCGTGCAGACCGGACCCGACGACGGTTCATGGGCCAGGTCGTACTTCCAGATCAGCCGCTCCCCGCCGCACACCGGGCACTCCGAGCCCGGTTCCCGCTCCAGCGCGGAGATCAGCCGGCGCAGCACCACGGCCAGCGGTTCCTGCGGGTGGACCTCGGGGTCGTCGCACCAGGCGACCCCGAAACCGCCCCAGGTCAGCCGGTGCCAGTCGTCCACGGTGCCCGGCCTGCGCAGCCCGTCGTGCTTCTCCTTCTTGCGCCGCTCGGCGAACTCGACCTCATAGGCGAGCCAGACCGAACGCGCTTCCTCCAGTTCGTCCAACGCGGCCACGAGCCGCGCCGGATCGGGGGACCGGTCCTCCGGACCGAACCCTGCCCGGGAGCACAAGTGGTCCCAGGTCGCCCTGTGCCCGTAAGGGGCGAACCGCTCAAGGCACTTACGCAGCGAGTAGCGCCGCAGCGCCAGATCGCACCGCGGGTCTCGCACCTGTCTCGCCAGACTCCGGAAACCGGCCATCGCCCTGCACCTCCGTCACACCTGCACCTGTACTTCGGTCACTTCGGCGTCGCCGCACGGACTTCGCGCGACGTTGACGAATAGACGTATCGACAAGCGATTCGGCTCCATTCGTTTTCCGATGACCTCCATAGCGAGCCCTGGTGACTCCAAAAAGTGACGCATGTTCATCTTCAATCCCGGGGATACCGCCGGTAACATCCGGCCCACCCTCGTCGGTAGGAGCTGCCATGCCACGGCGTACCCCACGTAACGCCCCAGACAGAGTGAGAACTCCCGACCGATTCCCCGGGTTCCTGAAGACGGCATCCATATGCGCCCTGATTGCCGGTCTTTTGTCGCCACTTTCCCAAGCCGCCACCGCGCCCGAGGCGGCGGCGGCCGAGGCCACGGCCGTCGACCACTGCGGGAACCAGTGCTCCGACATCCTGCCGCCGGGCCAGAACGGCAACGCCACCCTCGCCCAGATCCTCGCCAACCAGGCCTTCGGCACCCTGCCGGACCACGCCTCGGACCAGCTGGGCCCCTACGCCAACCTGGCCAAGGGCTACTCCGGCCTCACCAACGCGACGATCAACAACTTCTTCAACGACGCCTCGTTCGGCGTTCCGTCCGATCAAGTCGCCTCCACCGTCAAACCCGCCGGGCGCGGTGACGTGACGATCGTCCGAGACAAGAAGACGGGCGTACCGCACATCACCGGTACCACCAGATACGGCACGGAGTTCGGCGCCGGCTATGCGGCCGCCCAGGACCGGCTGTGGCTGATGGACGTCTTCCGGCACGTCGGACGCGGCCAGTTGACCTCGTTCGCCGGCGGCGCGGCTTCCAACCAGGGCCTTGAGCAGGAGTTCTACCGTCACGCGCCGTACACCGAGGCCGATCTGCAGGCCCAGATCGACAACGCCGTCGCCGCGGCCGGCGACCGGGGCAAGCAGGCCCTCGCCGACGTGAACGCCTACGTCGACGGCATCAACTCCTACATCGACGCCTCCGACAGCGGCCGTTACTTCCCCGGCGAGTACGTCCTGACCGGCCACAAGGACTCGGTCACCAACGCCGGCACGATCGAGCACTTCAAACCCACCGACCTGGTCGCACTGGCGTCCGTGATCGGCGCCCTGTTCGGCTCCGGAGGCGGCGGCGAGGTCAACAACGCCCTCTCCCTGCTGGCCGCCCAGGAGAAGTACGGCGTGGCCGAGGGCACCAAGCTCTGGGAGTCGTTCCGCGAACGCAACGACCCCGAGGCGGTCGTCACCGTCCACGACAAGAGCTTCCCGTATGCCACCAAGCCCGACGACCCGCAGGGCGAGGCCCTGCCCGACGCCGGCTCGGTGACCGAGGAGCAGCTCGTCCACGACCGTACGGGCAGCGCGGCCGGCTCCGCCGCGACGACCGCCTCCACCACGGCGGCCCGGACCGCCATGACCTCGGCCAAGCGGGGCATGTCCAACGCCCTCGTGGTGAGCGGCGAGCACACCGCGAGCGGCCACCCGGTCGCCGTCTTCGGCCCGCAGACCGGCTACTTCGCGCCCCAGCTGCTGCTGCTCCAGGAGATCCAGGGCCCGGGCATCAGCGCCCGCGGCGCCTCTTTCGCCGGCCTGAGCATGTACGTCGAACTCGGCCGCGGCCAGGACTACTCGTGGAGCGCGACGACCTCCGGCCAGGACATCATCGACACCTACGCCGTCGAGCTGTGCCAGGACGACTACCACTACCTGTACCGCGGCACCTGCACGGCGATGGAGAAGGTCGAGCAGAAGAACGCCTGGAAGCCGACGACCGCCGACGGGACCGCCGCGGGGTCGTACACGATGCGGGTCTGGCGCACGGAGTACGGACCCGTCACGCACCGCGCGACCGTCGGCGGCAAGAAGGTCGCCTACACCACCCTGCGCTCGTCCTTCATGCACGAGGCCGACTCGATCATCGGCTTCCAGATGCTGAACGACCCCGACTACGTGAAGGGCCCGGAGGACTTCCAGGAGGCGGTGCAGCACATCAACTACACCTTCAACTGGTTCTACGCCGACTCCGAGCACACCGCCTACTACAACAGCGGCGACAACCCGGTCCGGGCGACCGGCGTCGACGCGGAGTTCCCGGTGTGGGCGCAGTCGGCGTACGAGTGGCGGGGCTGGGACCCGGCGACGAACACGGCCCAGTACACCCCGCCGTCGGCCCACCCCAACTCCCTCGACCAGGACTACTACATCTCCTGGAACAACAAGCAGGCCAAGGACTACACGACCGCTCCCTGGGGCGACGGCTCGGTCCACCGCGGCAACCTGCTGGAGGACCGGGTGAAGAAGCTGGTCGCCGCGGGCGGCGTGACCCGGGCCTCGCTGGTGAAGGCCATGGCGGATGCGGGTCTGGCCGACCTCCGCGCCGAGGGCGTGCTCCCGGATCTGCTCAAGGTCGTGGGCAGCTCCACGGTGACCGACTCCACGGCCGCGGCGGCGGTGAGCAAGCTCCAGGCGTGGATCTCGGCGGGCGCCAAGCGCACCGAGACGTCGGCCGGCTCGAAGACGTACGCCCACGCCGACGCGATCCGCATCCTGGACGCGTGGTGGCCGCTGCTGGTGAAGGCCGAGTTCGAACCGGGCCTCGGCAGCGAGCTGTACGCCGCCATGACCAACAACCTGCCCATCGACGAGTCCCCGTCCGCCGCACACGGCCCGACCGGCTCGCACGCCGGCAGCTCCTTCCAGTACGGCTGGTGGAGCTATGTCGACAAGGACATCCGGGCCGTGCTCGGTGAGTCGGTGCAGGGCCCGCTCGACCGGAAGTACTGCGGCGGCGGCAGCCTCAGCGCCTGCCGGGACATCCTGATCAGCACCCTGAAGGAGGCGGCCGACAAGACCGCGGCCCAGGTCTACCCCGGCGACGACCAGTGCTCGGCGGGCGACCAGTGGTGCGCCGACTCGATCGTCCAGCGCACCCTGGGCGGCATCAAACACTCCAAGATCAGCTGGCAGAACCGGCCGACGTATCAGCAGGTCGTGGAGTTCACGTCACACAGGTGACGATCAGTGGTCGGCGGCGGGCCGGTCGATGCGGCCCGCCGCCACCACCACCTGCGCAAGCTCCCGGTGCACGATGTCGCTGTGCGCTCCCGCCGGCGGTCCGCCACGTCTGACCACGGACGCCGCGTCGATGTTCACGCAGCCCGCAGCGGGGAGCTCCGCCTTCAGCGCGTCGGCCAGCTTCGACGACCGCGTCCCCGGCACCGCCTGCACCCCGTCGTGCCCCATCGCACCCCACTTGTTCCCCAGCGTCCGGCCGATGTCCAACGCCGCGATCCCCCGCGCGTCCCCTGCCATGCGGGAGGCCAGCGGATACATCGTGGACAGGGCCGAGTCGTGCCGCGAGTAGCAGCAGACCAGCGGTCCGTCGATACGGTTGTGCTGGCCCTCCAACACCCCACCCGCCCGCGCGTCGTGCGGCAGCCGGGACGCGAACGCGTAGTGCGAGAAGGCACCTTGGAGCAGCGTCACGGACTTCACCGACCGCACGCCCTTCGGTAGCCCGCGCAGCGCGAACGACACCAGCCGCGCGCCGAAGCTGTGCCCGACGAGATGCACCCGCACCTCGGGCGAACGTGCCGCCAGCTGCCCGATCACCCGGCCGAGCCCGCGCTCACCGACCGTGCCCGCCCGCCGCTTCATGGCGTAGTACGTCGCCTGCCGCAGCAACTCGTGTGCTCCCTCCCACGGATTCGGCAACGAGAAGGCGGCCGCACCGTCCGGCGCTCCGTCCGGCGCCTCCAGATGCGTCAGCGCCTGCGCGAACTCCTCGCACACGGCGGCGGTGGACACCGAGAACATGTCCGGCGAGCTCTGCGGCACCCCCTCCGCCAGCGTGTCCGCCGCGAACAGCACCTGCGGCCCCGGCGGCACGACGTCCACCAGGATCCGCACCAGCCGCCCGAACTCCTCCAACTCGGCTTCCTCACGAGGCTGTTGGTCGAGCATCCGGGCGATCTGGTCGATCACGGTCGCCCGCCCCGGGAACGTCTCCAGCAGCGCGTGCCGCGTGTCCTTGTCGAGCACCGGGCGGCGAGGCATCTCCGCCGCCACGGCCCGCGGAAAGTCCGGGATCGGCTCGTCCGAGAACCGCATCGACGGCCAGACCACACCCACGTACCCGATCTTCGCCGCCGGGGCGAGCCGCGGGATCGGCGCGAAGAAGCGGCCGTAGAGCCGGGTCGCCCCCGAGCGGTCGTTGTTCCAGCCGTGCGCGAAGACGATCAGATCACGGACGTGGTGCCGCGCCACCCCGGCCAGCAGCCGGTCCCGCTTGCCTGCGTCCGGATCCCCGTCCGCGTCGAAGGTCAGCTCCCAGTAGGGATTCACGCTCATCGCCGGATTCGCCATCACAGGTCCCCTCGTCCCCCGTAGTGGTGCGACACGGGCGCATCGTCCTGCTACCGGGCGCGAATGGCCATACGTCGTCACTCGTCCGGGGCACATAAGTGGGGCGCTCATTTGTACAGCAGGTACTCCCCGCGCATCCGCCGGAACGCCGCGAGCTCCTGCTGCCAGCCCGCCACCACCTCGTCGGCGCTCGCGCCCGCGTCGATCATCGTGCGTACCCGTGTGGAACCGGTGAGCTTGTCGATCCAGTTGTCGGGGCGCCAACCGAAGCCGCCCCAGGCCTTCTTGGCGGTC
Organism: Streptomyces sp. DT2A-34; assembly: GCF_030499515.1. Taxonomy (NCBI): domain Bacteria; kingdom Bacillati; phylum Actinomycetota; class Actinomycetes; order Kitasatosporales; family Streptomycetaceae; genus Streptomyces; species Streptomyces sp. DT2A-34. The sequence continues at coordinate 8,176,819 of NZ_JASTWJ010000001.1, forward strand.
ACGAGCAGGGCGATCCCGGTGCGGACGGGGTCGTACGCGGCCCGGTCGTGCACATGGATCTGCACGCCGCCGATGGTCTTGCCCTGGAACTTCGAGAACGTGGGCGCGAAGTACGCCTCCCTGAAGTGCGCGCCGGGCAGGTCGAGTTCGCTCACGGCGGCCGCCCAGCGTCCGTCGATGCCCTCCGCGCCGAGCAGTTCGAACGGCCGTGTCGTCCCGCGGCCCTCCGACAGGTTCGTGCCCTCGAAGAGGCAGGTCCCCGAGTACACCAGCGCGGTGTCCGGGGTGGGCATGTTCGGGCTCGGCGGCACCCAGGGCAGGCCCCAGGCGTCGTAGAACTCTGACCGCCGCCAGCCCGTCATCCGTACGGCCTCCAGCGGCACCGGCGTGGTCAGGAACTCCCCGTTGAACAGCCGCGCCAGCTCCGCGACCGTCATACCGTGCGCCTGGGAGATGGGCTGGCGGCCGACGAAGGTGGCGAACTCCTTGTGCAGCACCGGGCCTTGGGCCGCTCGCCCGGTCACCGGGTTCGGGCGGTCGAGCACGACGAAGCGTTTGCCGGCGAGCTGGGCCGCCTCCATGCAGTCGTAGAGCGTCCAGATGTACGTGTAGAAGCGGGCGCCCACGTCCTGGATGTCGAAGACGATCGTGTCCACGCCGGACGCGGTGAAGATGTCGGCGAGGGGGCGGCCGCTCTTGAGGTACGTGTCGTAGACCGGGAGGCCGGTCGCGGGGTCGTCGTAGCGGCCCTCGGAGCCGCCTGCCTGGGCGGTGCCGCGGAAGCCGTGTTCGGGGCCGAAGACGGCCCCCAGGTTCACCCTGTCGTCGGCGTGCATGACGTCTACGATGTGGCGGGCGTCGCGGGTTACGCCCGTGGGGTTGGTGACGATGCCGACGCGCTGGCCGCTGAGCTGGGCGTAGGCGTCGGCGGTGAGGTTCTCGAAGCCTGTGCGTACGTGCCTGCGGCGCTCGGCACCGGAGGCCTCGGAGGCCGTCGTGAGTGAAGCTGCTGCCGTTGTCGCTGCGAGTAGGGCTCGTCTGGATAGGCGCATGGGGGGCACGGTATTGCTCCCGCAGGTTGTGGGGAAGGTGCCGGTGGTGTGGCTCGTCGCGTAATTATCCGCGTCCCCGAGGGCGTCGCAGTGCCTCTTCCTTGTGACATACCGACCGGTTAGTCTGTCCCCCCGCAGGAGAGCCGCAGTCGAAGGAGACCGATGGTGGAAGCCGTTCAGGGTGCCGGAGTCGTCGTTACCGGGGCTGGGGGTGGCATCGGCGCGGCCCTTGCCCGTCGCTTCGCCGCCGAGGGAGCTCGCGTCGTCGTCAACGATCTGGATGCCGGGAAGGCCCAGGCGGTCGCCGACGAGATCGGAGGCGTCGCGGTGCCGGGCGATGCCTCCGCGATCGTCTCCGAGGCCCGCGAGGCGCTCGACGGCACCGTCGACGTCTACTGCGCCAACGCCGGTGTCGCCTTCGAAGGCGAGGGCCCGGGTCAGCCTCTCGACGAGAAGGCCTGGACGGTGTCCTGGGACGTCAATGTCATGGCACACGTGCGTGCCGCCAACGAACTGCTCCCCAACTGGCTGGAGCGGGGCAGCGGCCGCTTCGTCTCCACCGTCTCCGCCGCCGGACTGCTCACCATGATCGGCGCCGCGCCCTACGCCGTCACCAAGCACGGTGCCTATGCCTTCGCCGAGTACCTGTCGCTGACGTACCGGCACCGTGGCCTGAAGGTGCACGCCATCTGCCCCCAGGGCGTGCGCACCGACATGCTCGCCGCCACCGGCAGCGCGGGCGACCTGGTGCTCCACCCGACCGCCATCGAGCCGGACGACGTCGCGGACGCCCTGTTCAAGGGCATGGCGGAGGATCGCTTCCTGATCCTGCCGCACCCCGAGGTCGCCGGATACTACGAGGCGCGGGCCGCCACGCCCGACCGCTGGCTGGCCGGCATGAACCACATCCAGCAGAAGTGGGAGGAGGCCAGGTGACCCAGTCCCGTTACGCGGCCAAGCCCTGGCTGGCCCTGCTCGGCGACGCCCAGCGCGCCCCGATCGACCCGGCCGACACCCTCGTGCACGCCCTGCGCCGGGTGGTCGCCGAGACCCCGGAGCGCACCTTCCTCGCCTACTTCGACGGCCGGCTGACCTACCGCGAGGTCGACGAGCTCAGCGACTCCGTCGCCGGGCACCTCGCCGCTCGCGGCCTGGAGCGCGGCGACCGGGTGGCGATCCTGCTGCAGAACTCCCCGCACTTCGTGCTCGCGCTGCTCGGCGCCTGGAAGGCGGGGGCGATCGTGGTGCCCGTCAACCCGATGTACAAGGCGGGGGAGGTCGGCCACGTCCTGCGGGACGGTGACGTGGCCGCGCTGATCTGTTCCGACCGGGCCTGGGAGTCGTATCTGCGCGAGACGGCGGCCGGGTCGCCGGTGCGGATCGCACTCACCGGCTGTGAGTTGGATTTCCAGACTCGCGACGACGCGCGCGTGCTGAGCTTCGAACGGCTGCCGCAGGCCGACGACGCCGAGGACCTCGCGGTCGTCGCACGCGCCGGGCACAAGGCGCCGGAGGGCCGTGACCTCGGTCCGTCCGACCTCGCGCTGATCAGCTACACGTCGGGCACCAGCGGCACCCCCAAGGGCGCCACCAACACGCACGGCAACATCATGTACAACGCCGAGCGGCAGCGGACCGGACTGGAACTGCCCGAGGCGCCCGTCTACTTCGCACTCGCGCCCCTGTTCCACATCACCGGGATGGTCTGCCAGCTCGGCGCCTGTCTCGACAGCGCGGGCACCCTCGTGCTGGCGTACCGCTTCGAGGCGGGTGTCGTGCTCGACGCCTTCGCCGAGCACGGGCCGCACTACACCGTCGGCCCGTCGACCGCGTTCATGGCGCTGGCCGCCCACCCGGCGGTCACCCGGGACCACTTCGCCTCCTTCCGGATGATCTCCTCCGGCGGCGCCCCACTGCCGCCCGCCCTGGTGGAGAAGTTCCGGGCGGGCCTCGGGCCGTACATCCGCAACGGCTACGGCCTCACCGAGTGCACCGCCCCCTGCGCCTCCGTCCCGCCCGGCCGGGAGGCCCCCGTGGACCCGGTCTCCGGCACGCTCGCCGTGGGGCTGCCGGGGCCCGAGACGGTCGTACGCATCGTCGACGACGCCGGCCAAGAGGTCCCCTTCGGCGAACAGGGCGAGATCCTCGTACGCGGCCCGCAGGTCGTGCCCGGCTACTGGCAGCGCCCCGACGCCACCGCCGAGACCTTCCCGGACGGCGAGCTGCGCACCGGCGACATCGGCTTCATGGACGCCGAGGGCTGGCTGTACGTCGTCGACCGCAAGAAGGACATGATCAACGCGTCCGGCTTCAAGGTGTGGCCGCGCGAGGTCGAGGACGTGCTCTACACCCACCCGGCGGTGCGCGAGGCGGCCGTCGTCGGGGTGCCCGACGGGTACCGCGGGGAGACCGTCAAGGCGTACATCAGCCTCCGTCCGGGTGCGGAAACGGACCCCGACGCACTCGCGGCGTACTGCAGGGAGAGACTGGCCGCCTACAAATATCCGCGGCAGGTGGAGATCCTGCCCGACTTGCCCAAGACGGCAAGTGGGAAGATCCTCCGTCGGGAACTTCGTTCCCGCGCGAACGACGGCTAGACAGCAAGACTGCTGGGCAGCAGGCAGACATCTCGGAAAGGCAGGTGGCGGCACAGTGGCCAGGACGACGGACGGTGACGGTACGCCCGTCCCGCAGCGGCTGCTCGCCGCCGCCACCCGGCTCTTCGCCGAGCAGGGCTACGACCGCACCTCGGTGCAGGAGATCGTCGAGGCGGCCGGCGTCACCAAGGGGGCGCTGTACCACTACTTCGGCTCCAAGGACGACCTCCTGCACGAGGTGTACGCGCGCGTGCTGCGCCTCCAGCAGGAGCGCCTGGACGCCTTCGCGCAGGCCGACGAGCCGGTGGAGAAGCGGCTGCGGGCCGCGGCGGCGGACGTCGTGGTGACGACCATCGACAACCTCGACGACGCGATGATCTTCTGGCGGTCCATGCACCACCTGAGCCCGGAGAAGAACAAGCAGGTGCGCGCCGAGCGCCGGCGCTACCACGAACGCTTCCGCGCGCTCGTCGAGGAGGGCCAGGAGACGGGCGTCTTCTCGAAGGCGACCCCCGCCGACCTGGTCGTCGACTACCACTTCGGGTCCGTCCACCATCTGTCGACCTGGTACCGGCCCGACGGCCCGATGAGCCCCCAGGAGGTCGCCGACCACCTGGCGGACCTGCTGCTGCGGGCGCTGCGACCCTAGGCGACCGAGGCTTCTTCCGCCCCCGCCGCCCCTACCCTTCCCATCCCCAGGGGCTCCGCCCCTTCGACCCCGTTCCCAGGGGGCTCCGCCCCCTGGACCCCCGCTCCTCAAACGCCGGACGGGCTGAGTACGTCAGCCCCTCCGGCGTTTGAGGACGAGGCCCGTTCAGGGCCGAAGCGGGGGTCCGGGGGCGGCAGCCCCCAGGGATGGGACGGGTAGGGGCGGCGGGGGCGAGAACCCCCCCCGCCGCCGACGGAGTCACAGGTACTTCTTCAACTCCCGCCGCGCCAGCGACCGCTGATGCACCTCGTCCGGCCCGTCGGCGATCATCAGCGTCCGCGCCCCGGCGTACAGCTCGGCCAACGGGAAGTCCTGGCTGACACCACCCGCGCCGTGCAACTGGATCGCCCGGTCGATGATGTCGACGACCGCACGCGGCGTGGCGATCTTGATGGCCTGGATCTCCGTGTGGGCACCTCGATTGCCGACGGTGTCCATCAGCCAGGCCGTCTTCAGCACCAGCAGCCGCAGCTGCTCGACCGTCACCCGCGCGTCGGCGATCCAGTTGTGCACCACGCCCTGCTGGGCCAGCGCCTTGCCGAAGGCCGTACGGGACGCGGCCCGGCGGCACATCAGCTCGATCGCCCGCTCCGCCATGCCGATCAGCCGCATGCAGTGGTGGATACGGCCCGGCCCGAGCCGCGCCTGGGCGATGGCGAATCCGCCGCCCTCCTCACCGATGAGGTTGGACACCGGTACGCGCGCGTGGTCGAAGATCACCTCGGCGTGGCCGCCGTGGTAGTGGTCCTCGTAGCCGAACACCTGCATGGCACGCTTGACCGTCACGCCCGGGGTGTCGCGCGGGACCAGGACCATCGACTGCTGACGGCGGATGTCGTCGCCGTCCGGGTCCGTCTTGCCCATCACGATGAAGATCTTGCAGTCCGGGTTCATCGCCCCGGAGATGTACCACTTGCGGCCGGTGATGACGTACTCGTCGCCGTCCCGCTCGATGTACGTGGTGATGTTGGTGGCGTCGGACGAGGCCACCTCCGGCTCGGTCATCGCGAACGCCGAGCGGATCTCACCGGCCAGCAGCGGCTCCAGCCACTGCTTCCTCTGCTGCTCGTCGCCGAACTGCGACAGCACCTCCATGTTCCCGGTGTCCGGCGCCGCGCAGTTCAGCGCGGTGGGCGCGAGCTGCGGGGAGCGGCCGGTGATCTCGGCGAGCGGGGCGTACTGGAGGTTGGTCAGCCCGGCACCGTACTCGGCGTCGGGGAGGAAGAGGTTCCACAGGCCCTGGCGGCGTGCCTCGGCCTTCAGCTCCTCGACCACGTCAGGGGTGTCCCAGGGGGAGGCCAGCGCGGCCCGCTGCTCCTCCGCCACGGCCTCGGCCGGATAGACGTGCTCGTCCATGAAGGCCAGCAGCTTGCCGCGCAGCTCCTCGGTACGTGCGTCGAACGCGAAGTCCATATGCCGTCAGCCTTCCTGAAGAGTGGTCAGACCGTGCTCGATGAAGACGGGAACCAGGTCGCCGATGCGGTCGAAGCCGCGGCCGACCGTCTGGCCCAGCGTGTAGCGGTAGTGGATGCCCTCCAGGATCACGGCGAGCTTGAACCAGGCGAACGCCGTGTACCAGGAGACCGCGGAGACATCGCGTCCCGAGCGCGCGGCGTACCGCTCGATCAGCTCACCGGGCGAGGGATGTCCGGGAGCCTCGGCGGTCGTGGAGACCGGGGAGTCCGCCATGCCCAGCGGCATGCTGTACATCACCAGCAGGCCCAGGTCGGTCAGCGGATCGCCGAGCGTGGACATCTCCCAGTCCAGGATCGCCTTGATCCGGTCGTCGTCACCGATGAGCACGTTGTCGAGCCGGTAGTCGCCGTGCACGACGGCCGGGGCGGGGGAGGCGGGCAGCCGCCGTCCGAGGGTGGCGTGCAGCTCGTCGATGCCGGCCAGGTCGCGGTTGCGGGAGGCGTCCAACTGCTTGCCCCAGCGGCGCAGTTGCCGGTCCAGGAAACCCTCGGGGCGGCCGAAGTCCGCGAGCCCGGCCTCCGCCGGATCCACCGCGTGCAGCTCGACGAGCGTGTCCACCAGGGACAGCACCGCGCCCCGGGTGCGCTCAGGGCCGAGCGGGGCCAGCTGGTCGGCGGTGCGGTACGGGGTGCCCTCGACGAACTCCATGACGTAGAACGGCGCCCCGAGCACCTCCTCGTCCTCGCACAGCAGCACCGGCCGCGGCACCGGCACGTTCGTCGGATACAGCCCGCTGATGACCCGGTGCTCGCGCTTCATGTCGTGCGCGGTGGCGAGGACATGGCCGAGCGGGGGGCGTCGTACGACCCACTTCGAGGTGCCGTCGGAGACCGCGTAGGTGAGGTTCGACCGTCCGCCTTCGATCAGCCGGCCGGTCAGCGGACCCTGCGCCAGACCGGGCCGCTCGCGCTCGAGCAGGCCGCGCAGCCGGTCGAGATCGAGACCGGGCGGATGGTCGGGGCTCATACATCGCTCCTGAAGGCAGGTGAACGGGACTGGACTCATGATGCCGACCAGTCGGTATGTAGTCCAGTGCGGGAGCCGAACGTGATCGGGGCCACGATAGGCCGACAGCTCCCCGCGCGGTGCGCCGGGGAGCTGTCGGTGGTGTTTTCTCGGCCAGTACGGCTTTCGTGGGCGTTCGGTGGGCTCAGTGGTCGTCCCAGTGGCCCTCGTGGGCGGCGTGCCGGTGGCCGTCGTGCACGTAGTCGACGTGGTCGCCGTGCAGGACGCTCTCGTGTCCGCAGTCGGCGCCGTGCTGGTGGCTGTGGCTCTCGTGCGCGACGTGCCCGTCCTTCTCGCACTCATCCCAGTGGCCGCTGTGCTCGCGATGGAGGTGGCCGTCGTGCGCGTAGTCGGTGTGGTCGCCGTGCGGCACCGCGGCGTGTCCGCAGTCGGGGCCGTGGGCGTGCGTGTGGGAGGGGTGTTCCACATGAAGGGTGGTCATGCTGCTCGCCTTCGGAGGTGCGGGTTGTGACGACGGACAGGCTGCCACGCGAACGGCGCATATCAGGTCATTCGGGCTTGCGTGGCGTCCTGTGACCACAGAGGGTCGAACCCATGAAGGGCATCAGCTACACACGCTACGGCGGCCCCGAGGTGCTCGCATACGGAGAGGTGCGCGACCCGAAGGTCGGCCCCGACTCGGTGCTGGTCAAGGTGCGGGCGGCGGCGGTCAACCCGGTCGACTGGAAGTGCCGCGAGGGCTATATGGACCGGATGCTCGAGCCGGCCTTCCCGGTGGTCCCGGGGTGGGACGTGTCGGGTGTCGTGGTCCAACCGGGCGTGTCCGTCGCGGAGTTCGGCGTCGGCGACGAGGTCATCGGCTACGTACGCGAGGACCTCCTCTCCCGCGGGACCTTCGCCGAGTACGTCGCGGCGCCGCTCCGCACCCTCGCGCGCAAGCCCCGCAACCTCACCTGGGAGGAGGCCGCCGGTCTGCCCCTGGTGGGGCTGACGGCGTATCAGGTGCTGATCAAGGTGCTCCAGGTCAGGCGAGGCGAGACCGTCCTCGTGCACGCCGCGGCCGGCGGGGTGGGCTCCATCGCCGTCCAGCTCGCCCGCCATCTGGGCGCCCGGGTCATCGGTACGGCGAGCGGGCACAACCACGACTTCGTACGCGGCCTCGGCGGCGAGCCGGTCGAGTACGGCGACGGCCTGACCGAACGGGTGCGAGGGCTCGCGCCCGAAGGCGTGGACGCGGCCTTCGACACGGTCGGCGGCGACGCGCTGAAGGCCTCGGCCAACCTCCTGGCCCCGGAAGGCCGCCTGGTGTCGATCGCCGACCCGGACGTCTTCGACTACGGCGGCCGCTACTACTTCGTCCGCCCCGACGCGGAGGACCTGCTGCGGCTGTCCGAGCTGGCGGAGGAGGGGGTGGTGTCCGTGCATGTCTCACAGACGTTCCCGCTGGAGCGGGCGGCGGACGCGCACCGGCTCAGCCAGGAGGGCCGCACGCGCGGCAAGATCGTGATGACGGTGGACTGGGAGACGGAGGAGGCGGCGGCGCCGGAGAGGCTGTGGCAGGCGGCGGACTAGGTGTGCTGTCCGGGGCCTCCAGAGGGTGCCGGGTCAGAGGACGAGGGCGGCGCCGCACACGGCCAGGGCCACGGTCAACAGGACCGTGGCCGCGGCATGCCGGGGCGCGAGTGCCGCCGGTTCGGCCGACGAGGCCAGGACGCGGATGCGGCGGTGGGCGAGAGCCAGGAAGCCCAGCCACAGCCCGAAACACAGGGCGCAGACGACGACGCCGACCACCGAGAGCCGGCCGTGCAGCGCGGTCTTCGCGGCGAGTACGGCGGCCACGGTGCCGGCCAGCGTCGTACGGCGCCACGCCAGGCGCGTCCGCTCGGGTTGCAGCCCCGGATCCCGCACCGGCTCCGCTCCCGCCACGGTGGTCACCCTTCCCACCCCACGAGCACGACGACGACCATCGCGACGGCCACGACCGCGACCACGATGCCCAGCAACGCCGGGAACCGGGACACCGGCAGGTCCTCGCCCCGGCGCATCGCCCGCTCGCAGCGCACCCAGTGATTGACCGCGCGCAACGAACACAACACGCCCGCCGCGAGCAGTGCCAGCGCCAGCCCGACGCGCCAGCCCCAGCGCAGGTCCGGCAGGAACTGGTCCACGGCGAAGCCGCCGCCGATGAGCGCGAGCGCGGTACGCAACCAGGCCAGGAAGGTGCGCTCGTTCGCCAGCGAGAACCGGTAGTCGGGGGTGCCGCCCTCCTGCCGGATCTGCTGCGGCGCGAACCACAGCCGGACGTTTCGTACGAACTCGATCACATGCACGACCCTATCCGGGCGGCTGCGAGGGGGCGTTGTCAGTGCCGCCCGCTACGGTTCGGGGCATGGAAGTTCCCACGTCACTGGCCGGGTACGCGATGCCCGGACACGGCATCGCCCCCGCCGAGCAGCTGCTCGGGACGCCCGGGTTCTGGCCCGCGTTCTACGCCCCGGTCCGGGACGAGTTCGTGGCGGATCCGGAGGTCTTCGGCGCCGACTCGGCCGACGTCGACGAGGCAGCCGAGGCGCTCTACGGGGCGGAGCAGATCTGGCCGGCGTTCCGCATACCCATGGCGGGCGGGCATGTGCTGTGGATCGTCCACCGGAACTTCCCGGACGACTCGGGCACGGACTTTCTGATCGCCCACCCCGACTGGGACCGGCACGCCTGCCTGGCCTCGCTCGACGGCCACTACAGCGGCCCGGGACTGTCCTGGCCGGAGCTGGTCGCTGTGGCCGAGTCCGCCCCGGCCGACGCGGCGGGGGTCGTGGATTCCGGGCTGCGGCTGCTCCTGCTGCTGCCCGCCTTCGGCGACGCGGAGGTGCCCGAGGCGGAGGCGGTGGCTCGGATATCCGGTGCGCTCAGGGCGGTGGGGGTGGCCGAGGACGCCGCGCCCGACGTGGCGGAGCGGCTCCTGGACCACCAGTTCTGGGACGGGCCCACCTGGGCGGTACGGGGCCGCAGCCCGCTCAGCGGGACCACGGCCGAGCCCGGCAGCCCGTTGGCGCTGTGCGACGGGCAGTACAGTCCGCGCACCGTGCCGCCCGGCCTGGGCCTCACCGCCGACCAGGAGCGGGCTCTTGCCGACGCGCTCGCGGGCGGTCCGCGGGTGGATCAGCCGGCCGCCGCCCGGTAGGCCCTGAGTCGCTCGTACGCCGCCAGCCCGTCCGGCACCCACACCCACTCGGTCAGCCGCCGCTCGACCTCGGCCTCCGGCAGGAAGTCGTGCCAGGCGACCTCCTCCGCCTGCGGGCTCACCGGCAGCTCGCAGCGCACCTCGTACACCGCCGACCACCAGGTCTGTCCGGCGCCGTCGTCGTAGAGGAACTTGAAGAGGTACGAGGGACGCGGCAGGCCGCTCACGCCGAGTTCCTCCTCGGCCTCGCGCAGAGCGGCGTCCTCGTAGGACTCGCCCGCGCCGACCACTCCGCCGACGAACATGTCGTACCGCGACGGGAACACCAGCTTCGTCGGGGTGCGGCGATGCACGAACAGGCGGCCCTGCGCGTCCCGGGCCTCGATGAAGACACAGCGGTGGCGCAGCCCCTTGGCGTAGGCCTCGCCGCGCGGCGACTGCCCCACGACCCGGTCCTGCTCGTCGACGATGTCGAGGATCTCGTCAGCAGTGCTCATGGGGGCCATCCAACCAGGGCGGCACCCGTGCGGTCAGGTCGTCGCCACCGCCGCGGCCCGCGTCGGCCGGACCGCCCCGCTCGGCATCGCGGAATGCGTCCCGAGGAGGATGATGCCCACCACGATCCCGGCGAGCCCCGCGGCCTCCCACGCCAGTGCTCCCGCGTCGGTGCGCAGCCGGTCGCCGAGGAAGCCGACGCCGCAGGCGATGCCGGCCAGCGGCTGGGCCGCGGTCAGGGCGGGCAGGGACATGCGCAGGGACGCCGTCTCGAAGGCGCTCTGGACGAGGATCAGGCCGGTGAGGCCGAGCGCCACCACGGCGTACGGCTGCCAGCCGGTCAGGACCTCCGCCATGCCGCCCTCGGCGAAACGCTGGCCGGTCACGCGGGTCAGGGCGTCCTGGACGCCGTACAGCAGGCCGGCGGCCGTCGCCAGCAGCGCCGGACCCGCGCTGAGCCGCGAGCGCTTGGCGTATGTCGTGAGCAGCAGGGCAACTCCGATCATGACGCCGATGATCAGCCAGTGCCGGAGCGGGTCGCTGGTCGCCGTCCCGCCGTGTGGCTGTCCGGCGACGATGAACGCCGTCACGCCGCCCGCGAGCAGGGCGAGGCCCGCCCAGCCCTGGCGGCCCAGTGACTGCTTGGTCTGGCGGCGCGAGAGCATGAGCGCGAACAGCAGGTTCGTCGCCAGCAGTGGCTCCACCAGGGAGATCTTGCCCTGACCCAGTGCCATCGCGCCCAGTGCCATGCCGACCACCATGAGCCCGATACCGCCGAGCCAGCGCGGCACCTTCATCAGGTCGAGCAGGATCCGGGGGAGAGGAAGTCGCTCAGTGGCGCCTTCTGGGCCGCGTTCTGCTGCAGTACGAAGCCGAAGCCCAGGCAGCATGCGGCGCTCACGGCGAGTATCAGAATCTGAAGCGACACGCTGCGAACCTCGAATCCTGCCGGGCGGACGGGGCGCGTAAGGGCCGACTGTAGCGGCCCCAGAGCCCGGCATGCGCGTCCCGCAATCCTGCGATGCCGACGGGCAGCGACGCCATGACGTACGCCACACGCTCCGAACAAATCGGGCATTGCGGGCGACGGTCGAGTCACAACTACCCCATCAGTCACGCGAGTTGACGCGTGTAACGCGGCAGCGGCCCTTGACGCGAACCGTTGGCTGCGGATTTGCTGTGAGTGATCGGATGATGACTGTCCACATTCTCCCCCCAACAGAACCCAAAACGGTGCCCCCACCTCCGCCACCCCTCGGCCGCGGCCGAAAGCGCGCAGCCCACGCCTTCGACGCGGCCCTCGACGACGCCGAGCTCGCCGCGGCCCGCACCGCACTGGCCCAGGGCAGGTGGCAGACGGCCCGCTCGCTGCTCGCCCGGACCGGCGACGACTGGGACTGCAGAGGCCACCGCGTCACCGTCCTCGCCCAGGAGCCGTACTGCGCCCCCTGGACCCGCGACTGGCTGCTCGCCGAACCCGACTCCGCCGACGCCGCCGTCCTGCTCGCCCTCGCCCTGGTACGGCGGGCCTTACGCGGCAAGGAGAAACCGGTCCGTGCCCGCGAGTCCTGCCACAGCGCCGCCGCGCTCGCGCCCGCCGACCCCACTCCCTGGCTGGGGTTGCTCATGCTGGAGTGCTCCCTCGGCGCCGAGGAGGAGGTGCACCGCCTCTTCGCCGAGGTCCGCGCCCGGTATGCCGACCACCACCACGCCCACCACCTGATGGTCGCCCGCCTCGCCGAGCGCCGCCCCGGCGTCGGTCCCGACCCCTTCCACGAGGTCTACGACTTCGCCGGCGCCGCCGCCGAGCAGGCCCCCGCCGACTCCCCGCTCGCCATCCTCCCGGTCATCGCCCACACCGAGCGCTACCGCGTCCTCGCCGCGGCGGGACACGAGCCCCGCGACACGGCCGCCTCCGGGCACTGGACCGGCCGTCGGGCCCGGCAGGTGATGCGGGCCGCCTTCGACTGGTGGCTGGAGTGGGAACAGGAGGGTCACCCGCGTCGCCTCGTCGACCTGAACTTCCTTGCCCACGCCAAGGTCTGCGAGGGCCGGAGCGCTGAGGCGGCCGCCCTGTTCCACCGCATCGGTGAGCACGTCACGCCGTCGCCCTGGTCGTACCCGGACCGCGATCCGTATCCCGCCTTCCGTGCCGCACGGGCCACCGCGCTCGGTACGACGTGACGGTGCCGGCCCGACGTGGCAGGAGGGGCGCGACGCGACGGCGCCGTCCCGACGCGACGGCATCGACTCGACGTGACGGTCCCGTCCCGACGTGACGGGAGCGACGCGACGACGCCGACCCGACGTAACAGGAGCGACGCGACGACGCCGACCCGACGTAACAGGAGCGACGTGACGGCACCGACCCGACGTGACGGCACCGTCGCAACGCCCCAGCCCCGACCCGACCCCCACCCCCGACTCGACCCAACCCAACCCAACCCGACCCGACCCGACGAAGGACGGTCTCTCAATGACGACGGGCAGTTCCAGCACGAGCAGAGCCACCGCGGACGGCGGCGGCATCAGTACGTTCAAGGGGCAGGACCGCGCCCTGCGCGCCGACCGGCTGGGCACCACGGGCCTGCTGCTGTCCGTGCTCGCCGCGACGGCGCCCCTCATGGTGGTCGCAGGTGTCATGCCCACGACCTTCGGCGTGATGGGTGTGCTCGGCCAGCCGCTGCTCTTCGTGATCCTCGGCCTCGTCCTCGCCCTCTTCAGCGTCGGGTACGCCGAGATGAGCCGGCACGTCCACAACGCCGGTGCCTTCTACGCGTACATCTCCCGCGGCCTCGGCGGCACGGCCGGCGCCGGCGCCGCGATGGTCGCGCTCGTCTCCTACAACGCCCTCCAGGTCGGCATCTACGGCATCTTCGGCTTCGAGGTCTCCGGGCTGTTCGCCACCTACCTGGACACCGAGGTCGCCTGGTGGATACCGGCGCTCCTGGCCGTGCTCCTCGTCGGCGCTCTCGGCTGGCTGAAGATCGACCTCAACGCGCGCGTGCTCGGCGTTCTGCTGATCATCGAGGTCGCCCTGGTCGTCATCTTCGACGTCGCCGCGCTCGCCGACCCCGGGAAGGAGGGGCTGTCGCTGCACGCCTTCAACCCGGACACGCTCACCGGCGCGGGCATCGGCACCGCCCTGTGCTTCTGCGTCGCCGCCTTCCTCGGCTTCGAGCAGGCCCCCGTCTACGCCGAGGAGACCAGTCGCCCGCACATTCTCGTGCCCCGTGTGATGTTCCTGGCCATCGGCGGCATCGCCGTCTTCTACACGATCAGCTGCTGGGCGTACACCGTCGCCACCGGTCCCTCGGCGATCGTCGGCACCGCGCAGGAGCAGAGCGCCGGGCTGCTGTTCTTCCTCACCGAGGACCTGCTCGGGCCCGGCTTCACCGACGTCCTGCACGTGCTGTTCGTGACCGGCATGTTCGCGGCGATGCTCAGCTTCCACAACGTCGTCGCGCGCTACGCCTTCGCCATGGGCCGCGAGGGCCTGCTGCCCGCCGCCTTCGGCCGCACCAGCGGCGCGAGCGGCGCCCCCGGGACGGGTTCGCTGCTGCAGACCGTGATCTCGCTCGTGGTCGTCGCCGTGTTCGCGTTCACCGACGACAAGCCGGCCGGCGACCCGACGGCACCGGTCCTGCACCTGTTCACCTGGATGGGCAGCCTCGGCGCGCTGGGCGTCGCCGCGCTGATGGCCGCCGCCTCGGCCTCGGTCGTCGTCTTCTTCGTCCGCCGTGGCGCCGTCGCCGCCCAGTTCTGGCGACTGGCCGCCTCCGCGCTCGCCGTTCTCGCGCTGGCCTTCATCGTCGTCTACACCGTCAAGGACTTCGACGTCCTGATCGGGGCCGGCCCGGGCTCGTCCCTGAGCTGGGCTCTTCCCGCGGTCATCGCCCTCGCCCTGGCCGTGGGCCTGATCCAGGGCCTGCTCCTGCGCTCCCGCGCCCCCGAGAAGCACGCCCGCATCGGACTCGGCAACGAGGCGTTCCAGCTGGAGAAGGCCGCCCGCGGCGACTGATGAGAGCCGGGTGAGAGGTGGTTACGGAAATCTGACGGGCACCCGCGATCCCTGGTCCAGCGGGGGGACGCGGGTGTTCGATGAGCAGGTGAACTACGAACCACCCGAAGAGCCGCGGGGCAAACCGATGGGCCGCCGCGTCCTCCTCGGCACCCTGGCCCTGGGCGCCCTCGGCGTGGCCACCGCGCCGACCCTGCAACGCGGCATGGAGTCCTTCCTGGCGAGCGCCTCCGACAAGGACCCCACCGGCCTGACCGACCTGCTCCCCAACGGCGGCGGCTTCCGCTACTACTCGGTCGCCTCCTCCGTACCCCGCAAGAACGCCACCACCTACCGCCTCACGGTCGACGGCCTGGTCGACCACCCCCGGACCTACACGCTCGCCGACCTGCGCGCCCTGCCGCAGACCCGGATGGTGCGCGACGTCCAGTGCGTCACCGGCTGGCGGGTACCCGAGACACCGTTCGAAGGTGTGCGCCTGTCCCGGCTGCTCGACGCCGCGGGAGTGCGCGAGGGGGCCGGGGCGGTGCGCTTCACCTGCTTCGACGGCACCTACACCGAGAGCCTCACCCTCGACCAGGCCCGCCGCGCGGACGTCCTGGTCGCCCTGCGCATGCAGGACAAGGACCTGGGCCACAGCCACGGCGGCCCGGTCCGTCTCTATGTGGCCCCCATGTACTTCTACAAGTCCGCCAAGTGGCTCTCCGGCATCACCGTCACCAAGGACGTGCGGCCCGGCTACTGGGAGGAACGGGGTTACGACGTCGACGCCTGGGTCGGCCGCTCGAACGGACGCGACGATGAGCCTACGACTTGACGCACCCCGCCGGACCACCGACGTCCGGCGCTTCACCAGGGCCGAACGCTGGATGCACCGTACGACGGCCGCGCTGATGGGCGTGTGCGTGGTGACGGCGGCCTGTCTGTACGTTCCGCAGCTCGCCGAACTCGTCGGGCGCCGCGAGCTGGTGGTCCGCATCCACGAGTGGGCCGGCCTCGCCCTGCCCGTTCCGGTACTGGCCGGCCTCGCCTCCCGCGCCTTCCGCGCCGACCTCGGCCTCCTCAACCGCTTCGGCTCCCACGACCGCCTGTGGCTGCGCGCCGCGCTCCGCCGTGACAAGCGGGCCGCGTCCCGTCCTGCGGGCAAGTTCAACGCCGGGCAGAAGATCTATGCGGCCTGGATCGCGGGGGCGACGCTGGTGATGCTCGGCACCGGTCTGATGATGTGGTTCACCCACCTCACGCCCCTGGTGTGGCGCACCAGCGCGACGTTCGTCCATGACTGGCTGGCCCTGACCATCGGCATCGTCCTCGCCGGGCACATTGGCATGGCGCTAGCGGATCCGGAGGCCCGCAGGGGTATGCGGACCGGCAGGGTGAACCGGGAGTGGGCCGAGCGGGAGCACTCCCTGTGGCGGCCTTGAGGCGGTGACGGTCGGGGGCGATCCGGTCAGGAACTCCGCCGGATCGCCGGTGGACAGCACCACCGCACCGAGCGGCGACACCGGACCGACAGTTGTCCCAGTCCCCATGTCCGGCTCCGGGACCACTTCGGGAGCGGCGACGCTGAAGGCCGCCGGCAGGCGTACCTCGGTTCCGGCATACCGGACCGCCACCTCGACGGAGCCCGGCTCCAGCACCGGTACGACGACGGACAGCACCAGCCGATCGCCCGACTCGGACCTCAGCACGGGAACCCCGGGCACCCGCTGCCCACCGACGCTCACGCTCACGTTCGACAGCAGTTCGGCATGATCCATGTACGTGTCTGCCAGCTCGATCCCGATCGCCTCGCCGGGCCGCGCCTCGCCGTCGCCGCCCGTGTCCACCCCGGCGATCCGATAACCGCAGGCCCCGGGCGTGCCGCTCGCCGCGGGCTTCAACCGCACGACGGCGCCGGGATGCCGACGGTGGAAGTCGAGCAGAGAGCCCAGGACGGTGTACGCGGCACGGCCCTTGCAGGTGTCGGCCTTGTCCGCCAGGGCGGCATGGTCCCGGGCCGCCTGCTCCCAGTCGCCGCCCTGGCCCTGCACGGCGAGGCAGGCGGTGGCCAGCCCGCGCAGCAGCGTCCACTCCGCGTCGGCCGGCGTCTCGGGGATCACACGCAGCGCGGCCCGGCACTCGCTGGGGGAGTGGAGCAGGTCGTACACGCTCGCCGGGTCCGGTGTGCCGTCGACGTCCGGTGAGTCGGGGCCGGGCGGGAGCCAGGCGGGGACTTCGAGGAGCTTTTTGCTCATGGAGGGGCTGGGGGAGGAGGGGCTCGGACGCTCACTCACCGTTTCGCCCCGGGACGCGCCGGGCGTGCTCGTGACCGCGGGTACGCCGAAGTGGCCGTCCGGCGACTGCCGTACCGGAGGAGGAGAGCCGCTCGGCGGACCGGTCGGCAGCTTCCGCGTGCCGTCGGAGGGGCCGGCGGTGACGATCGTGCCCCTGCCGTCCGCCGTGAATCCCCCATCACTCGTGAAGGCCGCGGCGGCAACCGCCACCGCCCCTACGACGAGCAGCCCCGAGATACGCATCCCGAGGGAAACCGCCATGACGCCCCCCGAAGTTCCCGCCCCCGAACACTGTGGCAGCCATCAGGGGTCACCTCATCATCGGGCCGAAAGTGCCCCCGCGGAAGCCGCTTCATGTGATCGTCGGCGCGAGTTCAGATGCCGAGCAGCGCGGAAGGTCAGCCCCCGAAGTCCAGCAGCACCTTGCACGACCGACTCCGGTCCGCCGCGAGCGCGAACGCCGACTCGGCCTCCCGCACCGGCACCACCGAGCTGATCAGGCCGTCGAACGAGGCCTCGGCGGCGAGCAGTTCCAGTGCCTCGTCGAACTCCCCGTCGAAGCGGAACGCCCCCCGCAGCTCGATCTCCCGGCTCACGACGAGGTTCCCCGCGAACGGACTCAGCCCCGGCGGCAGCATCCCGAGCTGCACCACGACACCCCCGCGCCGCACCAGCCGCAGACACGTGTCCAGCCCCGCGACGACCCCTGACGCCTCGATCGCGACGTCCACCTCGGCAGGCCACCCGGCATCGTCCGGGTCATCGGCCCGTACGAGGCTGTCGGCGCCGGCGATCCGCGCGTACTCCAAAGCCGTCGGCAGCAGGTCCGTCACCGTCACGTGCGTGGCCCCGGCCGCCTTGGCCGCCGCGACCACCAGACACCCGATGGGCCCGGCACCGGTGACGAGGACATGCCTCCCGGCCACCTCTCCGGCCCGCCGCACCGCGTGCAGCGCGACCGACAGCGGCTCGGCGAGCGCCGCCCGCCGCAGGTCGAGCCCGGCCGGGAGGGGCCTCAACTGGTCTGCGGGGACGACGACTTGGGCGGCGAACCCGCCCTGCACATGCGGGAAGCGCGCCGCGCTGCCGAGGTAGCGGGTGTCCCGGCAGACGTTGCGCCGCCCGTCCGCGCACTCGGGGCAGACCGAGCAGGGAGTGGCCGGGTGGACCGCGACGGCCGTACCGGCGACCGGACCCGATGCCCCGTCGCCGTACGACAGGACCGTCCCGACCACCTCGTGCCCGAGCACCATCGGCTCCTCGAGGCGGAAGTCGCCGACCCCGCCGTGCCGCCAGTAGTGCAGGTCGGAGCCGCAGACCCCGCCGTACCGAACGGCGACGAGGGCCTGCCCGGGGCCGGGCTCCGGCGACGGCAGCTCCTCCACCCGCAGGTCACCCGCACCATGGATCACACAACCGAGCATCCCCGCGGCCTCCTTCACAGCACGCTCGTCATGCCGCCGTCGACATACAGCACCTGCCCGCTGACGAAGTCCGCCGCAGGAGAGGCGAGGAACAGCACCCCGCCCACCAGGTCCTCCGTACGCCCCCAGCGCCCGGCCGGGGTGCGTCGCCGCACCCACGCGCTGAACTCCTCGTCCTCGACGAGAGGTTGGGTGAGCTCGGTCTCGATGTAACCGGGACCCAGGCCGTTGACCTGGACGCCGTGCGGGCCCCAGTCCGCGCACATGCCCTTGGTGAGCATCTTCAGCGCGCCCTTGGTGGCGGCGTAGGGGGCGATGCCGGGGCGGACGACCTCGCTCTGCAGCGAGCAGATGTTGATGATCTTTCCGTGGCCGCGTTCCGTCATCCGCCGGGCGGCCTCCCGGCCGACCAGGAACGCGCTGGTGAGGTTGGTGTTCAGGATCCGGTGCCAGTCGGAGTCCGTGAACTCCAGCAAGGGCGCGCGCAGTTGCATGCCCGCGTTGTTGACCAGGATGTCGAGCGGGCCCACCCGCTCCTCCACATCCGCGATCCCGGCGGCCACCGACGGACCGTCGGTCACGTCGAACACGGCCGTGCGGACGTCGCCGGGCAGCTCCCCGGCGGCCTTGGCGAGGCGTTCGCCGTCCCGCCCGTTGAGGACCACCGTGCAGCCAGCCTCCGCCAGGCCGCGGGCGAGCGCGAGGCCGATGCCCCGGCTGGAGCCGGTGACCAGGGCCTTGCGGCCGCCGATGTCGAAGAGGGGGTGAGCCGTCATCGTCGTACCCCTAAATGATCAGTGAGAGCAGGAGGACCACACCACCGGCGACCACCGAGATGATCGTCTCCATGACGGACCAGGTCTTGATGGTCTGCCCGACGTTCAGGCCGAAGTACTCCTTCACCAGCCAGAATCCGGCGTCGTTCACATGGCTGAAGAAGAGCGAGCCGGCACCGATGGCCAGGACCAGCAGGGCCGCGTGCGTGGTCGACATGTCGGCGGCCAGCGGGGCGACAAGCCCGGCTGCCGAGACCGTCGCCACCGTCGCCGAACCCGTCGCGAGACGGATGGCCACCGCGATCAGCCAGGCCAGCAGCAGCGCCGGGATCGACCAGTCCTCGGAGATGTCCAGGACCATCTGCCCCACACCGGTGTCGATCAGGGTCTGCTTGAAGCCGCCGCCCGCGCCGACGATGAGCAGGATGCCCGCGATGGGCGCGAGGCCCTTCTCGACCAGCGGCGAGATGCGCTCCTTGCCGAACCCGGCGGGCGCGAGCAGCGTGACGATGCCCAGGAGTACGGCGGCGAGCAGCGCGATCATCGGGGAGCCGATGACGTCGAAGACGCGCTGGACGGTGTTGGCCGGGTCGTCGATCACGATGTCGACCAGTGCCTTGGAGAGCATCAGGACGACCGGGAGGAGGATCGTGATCAGCGTGGGCCCGAAGCCGGGGAGCCTGCGCTTGCTCACTTCACCGGATTCACCGGTTTCCTCGGAGGGACGCTGAGGGATCATCCGGTCGGGGGCCGGGACATCCACCCAACGGGCCGCGTACCGCGAGAACAGCGGACCGGCGATGATCACCGTCGGTATGGCGACGAGGACGCCGAGCGCCAGTGTGACACCGAGGTCGGCGCCGACCGCGTCGATCGCGACCAGCGGGCCGGGGTGCGGCGGGACCAGGCCGTGCATCACGGACAGACCGGCCAGGGCGGGGATGCCGATGCGCATCAGCGAGTAGTTGCCGCGCTTGGCGACCATCAGCACGACCGGGATCAGCAGCACGACGCCGACCTCGAAGAACAACGGCAGACCGATGACGGAGGCGATCAGCACCATCGCCCACGGCATGGAGCGCCTGCCCGCCTTGGCGAGGATCGTGTCGACGATCTGGTCGGCGCCGCCGGAGTCGGCGAGCATCTTGCCGAGGATCGCGCCGAGGGCGATCAGCACGCCCACGCCGGCGACCGTGGTGCCGAGGCCGGTGGTGAAGCTGGCGATGGCCTTGTCGAGCGGCGCCCCGGCGATCGCGCCGAGCACGAGCGTTCCGAGGGTCAGCGACAGGAACGCGTGGAGCTTGAACTTGGTGATGAGCAGGACGATGACGGCGATACCCGCCAGGACGGCGATGCCCAGCTGAGCGTGGCCGGCCGAGGTGAGGGGCTCGACGGTGTCCGCTGCCAGCATCTCGACGCTGAGTCTGGTCACGGGGTTCCCTTGCAGGTACGGGGATGGGGGACGCGTGGGGGGTGTCACCGGCGCTTGCCGGTGGGCGCTACCGGCGTTCACCGGTGGGGTGCTACCGCTGTTGCCGGTGTCAGTCGGGAAGTTCGCTCAGCGCCTTCGAGGCCCGCTCGGTGATCTCCTCCGGGCTCCCGGCCACGTCCACGGCGACTCCGGCCTCGTCGGCCTGGAGCGGCTGGAGCGTGGCGAACTGGGAGTCGAGCAGCGCGGTTGGCATGAAGTGCCCCTGCCGATGCGCCATCCGGTCCTCGATGACCTCCCGGTCGCCCGTGAGGTGCACGAACGCCACCCCGGGCGCGGCGGCCCTGAGCCGGTCACGGTACGACCGCTTCAGCGCCGAGCAGCTGACCACCCCGCCGAGCCCGGCCCGCCCGTGCGCCCAGGCGCCGATGGCGTCCAGCCACGGCCACCTGTCCGCGTCGTCGAGCGGGGTACCGGCCGACATCTTGGCGATGTTGGCCTGCGGGTGGAAGTCGTCTCCCTCGGCGTACGGGACGCCGAGCCGGGCGGCGAGCAGGGGACCGATGGTGGTCTTGCCCGTGCCGGCGACGCCCATCACCACGACGACGTGGGGGGTACGCATCACTGCCTCGCTGTCTTCTTCGACATCCGACGCCGACATCCGACGTCGGCCACACTGAAACCCATTAGGTACGACGAATTCAAGACCCTGTGGCAAATAAGTCTGACTTTTTGATCGCGTGATCTGCCCCGTACGCTGAGTGCATGAGCACACCGGGCCGGGGGCTGCACGGCCATGTACTGGAAACCCTCGGCCCCGCGATCGCCGCGGGCGAGTACCCGCCGGGCAGTGTCCTGCGCACGGACGAGCTGGCCCAGCGCTTCGACGTGTCGCGCTCGGTGATGCGGGAGGCGGTCCGCGTCCTGGAGTCCATGCACCTGGTGGAGTCCCGCCGCCGCGTCGGCGTCACGGTCCGTCCCAAGGCCGAGTGGAACGTCTACGACCCGCAGGTCATCCGCTGGCGCCTGGCCGGCGCCGACCGCCCCCAGCAGCTGCGCTCACTCACCGTCCTGCGCTCGGCCATCGAACCGGTCGCGGCAGGCCTGGCCGCCAAGTACGCCACCGCCGACCAGTGCGCCGAACTCACCGAATGCGCCCTCGGCATGGTCGCCCACTCCCGCGGCCACCAGCTGGAGGGCTACCTCATCCACGACGTCGCCTTCCACCGCGTCATCCTCAACGCCTCCGGCAACGAGATGTTCGCCCGCCTGGGCGACGTGGTCGCCGAGGTCCTCGCGGGCCGCACCCACCACGAGGTCATGTTCGAGGACCCCGACCCGGCCGCGGTCACCCTGCACGTCCAGGTCGCGGAGGCGGTCCGCGCGGGCGACGCGGCCAGGGCGGAACACCTGACCCGCGAGATCACGGTCGGCGCCCTCCAGGAGCTGGACATCCTCGCCCCATGAGCGAATCGGGCCGACGGGCGGACATCGACCGCGTCATCGAGCCGCTGAACGCGAACATGCCCAAGGCGGGCGGCTTCGGCTTCGAGGCGATCCGGCGGCTGGGGAACCCGGTGCCGCTCCTGGTGCGGAACAACGGCGACGAGCAGCCGCAGTTGTGGCTGGAGCCCGCCGGGCAGGACTACTGGCTCGACCCTGGGCCGACGTCCTGGTTCGCGACGGTCACCGACCACTAGGGGAACGAGGCCGTTCCGGGTCGCAAGGACGTCACCTGGTCAGTCCAGGAACTTCCCCGTGTCAGTCCAGGAACTCCCCGTCCACATACACCCACGCCCCGTCGACCCGCTCGAACCGGCTCCGCTCATGCAGCGCCCCGCCCCGGAACGAGGCGCGGAAGGTCACCGTCCCCGTGGAGTGGAACGCCGAACCATCCGTCGTCTCCAGGATCTCCAGCCCGGTCCACCGCATCCCGGGGTCGAGGTCCAGCCGCGCCGGCCGCGTCCGCGGATGCCAGGTCCGCAGCAGGTACGCCACCTCGCCCTTGACGAACGCGCTGTACCGCGACCGCATGAGCGCCTCGGCGGTGGGCGCGGCAGCGGCAGCGGCAGCGGCACCGGAGTGGAACCGGCCGCAGCAGTCGTCGTACGCCTTGGGCAGCCCGCACGGGCAAAAACGCGTCGTCATGCCCGCCATTGTCCTAGCCCGCCGTCCGCGTCAGGGCCCCGGGCAACGGCGGCAGCGCCGTCCCGTACACCCACGCCTCGAACAGCTCCTCCACCGGCTCGGTCGCGAAGCGGGCCACATGCGAGGCGAAGGCGGCCGTCGTCACCGTTCCGCCCCGGTGCAGCTGTCCCCAGGCGCGCAGCATGCGGAAGAAGGCGATGTCGCCCAGCGCGCAGCGCACCGCGTGCAGGACGAGGCCTCCGCGCTCGTACAGCCGATCGTCGAACATCGACTTACGACCCGGATCCGCCAGCCGCAGATCCTGCGGCAGAGACGCCAGCAACCGGTGTGCGGCAGCGGCGAGTTGCTGCGCCGTACGCCCGCCCGACCGCTCCGACCACAGCCACTCGGCGTATTTCGCGAACCCCTCGTTCAGCCAGATGTGCCGCCAGTCCGCGATGGACACACTGTTGCCGAACCACTGGTGCGCCAGCTCGTGCGCGACCAGCCGCTCCGAACCGCGCGCCCCGTCCACGTGGTTGGCGCCGAACAGCGACAACCCCTGTGCCTCGACCGGGACATCGAGTTCCTCCTCCGTCACGACGACCGCGTACTCGTCGAAGGGGTACGGCCCGAACAGCTCCTGGAACAGCTCCATCATCTGCGGCTGGCGCGCGAAGTCCCGGGAGAACTCCGGCAGCAGCTGCGCCGGGATGTGCCCGTGCTGCGGTACCCCGCCCAGGCCCGGGTCGCCCAGCAGCACCGTCTGGTACTTGCCGATCGACAGGCCGACCAGATAACTCGACGTCGGCGCCGACTGCTCGTACACCCAGGTGGTCGTGGACGCCTTCGTCGTACGGGTCAGCAGGCGCCCGCCCGCCACCACCGCGTACGCCGACGGCGTGGTGATCGAGATCTGGTACGACGCCTTGTCGGCGGGCCGGTCGTTGCACGGGTACCACGACGGCGCCCCGATCGGCTGGCTCGCCACCAGCGCCCCGTCCTCCAGCTCCTCCCAGCCGAGCCCGCCCCAGGGGCTGTTCACCGGCTTGGGGTTGCCCGCCCAGTGCACCTCGACCGTGAAGGCGGCCCCGGCGCGGATCGGCTTGGCGGGGCGCACGCGCAGCCGCCCGCCGCGGTGCGTGTAGTGCGGCTGCCGTCCGTCGACCCGGACCCGCCCGATCCTGAAGTCGGCCAGGTTCAGCACGAACTCGGTGAGCGGCGTCCGTCCCGCTATGGCGTTGATCCGGGCCGTCCCCGACAGCCGGTTCGGGGCCGGGCGGTAGTCCAACGCCAGCTCGTACCGGTGCACCCGGTAGCGCGAGTCGCCGTGCTCCGGGAAGTACGGGTCCACGCCCGCCGTCTGCTGAACTGCCACTGCTGTCTGTGCTCCCTGCGCCGTACCGCTGCCACTCCGTGCCGGCCCACCGATCTCCGGCTCCGAGTGAGCCGGCATCAGGGACGCCATGCCTCGATCGGATTGCCGAGCCAACGGGTGTCGTCGGGGACGGACTCCCCGGCCATGACGAGCGACGCGGGACCCAGTGTCGTACGGGCCCCGATCGCGCTGCCGGGCAGAACGATCCCGCCAGGACCCAGCGTCGCGCCCTCTCGGAGGACCACAGTATCCGTCCGCAAGATCCGGTCGTGGAAGAGGTGCGTCTGCAGCACGCAACCCCGGTTCACGGTGGCCGCGTCCTCCAGCGTCACCAGATCGGTCTCCGGCAGCCAGTAGCTCTCCACCCAGACGCCCTTGCCGATCCGCGCGCCCAGCCCGCGCAGCCATGCCGTCATCACAGGCGTACCGGGAACCGAACCCGCCAGCCACGGCACGGCGAGCACCTCGACGAAGGTGTCGGCGAGCTCGTTGCGCCACACGAAGCCGCTCCACAGCGGATGCTCCCCGCTGCGGTGCCGCCCCACGAGCAGCCACTTCGCGACGATGGACACGAGCCCCGCCACGGCCCCCGCCCCGAGCAGCACCAACCCCGCCAGCAGCGGCGCCCACACCCCCAGCGCGCACAGCGCCGCCACCGTCAGCACCGCCAGCCACGCCGAGCAGAACACCGGCACGATCCGGCACAGCTCCACCAGACCGCGCGCCCACAGCAGCCGGGCCGGCGGATCGTACGTCCGGCTCTGGTCGCCGCCCGCCGCGGCACGCGGCAGCTTCACCGGCGGCAGCCCCAGATACGACGTGCCCTTCTTGGCCTTCTTCGGCGTCGCCGACAGCACGCCGACCAGCCCGCCGTCCGGCACGGTCCGCCCGGGCGCCGTCATCCCCGAGTTCCCGAGGAAGGCCCGCCGCCCGATCTCCGCCCGCCCGATCCGCATCCAGCCGCCACCGAGCTCGTACGGCGCGGTCAGCGTGTCGTCGGCCAGGAACGCGCCCTCGCCGACCGTCGTCAGGCTGGGCAGCGCCAGCACGGTCGACACCTCGGCACCCCGCCCGATCCGCATCCCGAGCAGCCGCAGCCACACCGGCGTGACCAGCCCGGCGTACAGCGGGAACAGCGTCTCCCGCGAGCGGTCCATCAGCTGCGTGACCGTCCAGGCCTGCCACCCGACCCGGCTGTGCGTCGGGTGCGTGCCCTCGCGCAGGCCGAGGCTCAGCAGCCGTACGGCGATCAGCAGCAGCACGGCGTACGCCAGCCCGAAGGCGAGCGTCGCCGGTACGAGCGCCAGCGCGGCGCCCGTCAGGGGCGCCTCCGGCGTGAAGAGCACCCGGGCCACGAGGAACGCGGCCCCGCCCGCCAGCACGGGCAGCGCGGTCAGCGCGAAGCCGGTGAGGCCGTACATCACACGCCAGTACGTCCCGCGCCGCGGCCGGTCCTTGGGCCAGTTGCGCTTGGCCTTGCCCAGCTTGACCGCCGGCGCGCCCGCCCACCGCTGACCGGTGGGAACCTGCCCGGTGACCGCAGAACCGGGCGCCACCTCGGCCCGCTTGCCCACCCGGGCACCGGGGAAGAGGATGCCGCGCGTGCCGACGACGGCGTGCGCGCCCACCTTCACCGCGCCGATCTCCAGCCGGTCCCCGTCCAGCCACCACCCGGACAGATCCACCTCGGACTCGACGGCCGCGCCCCGCCCCAGCTTGAGCAGCCCGGTGACCGGCGGCAGCGAGTGCAGGTCCACATCGGGCCCGACCTTGGCGCCCAGCGCCCGCGCGTACCGCTCCAGCCAGGCCCCGGTCAGCGAGGTCGCCCCGCTGAACTCGGCCAGCCGCTCGGCGGCCCACAGCCGCAGATGCACACTGCCACCGCGCGCGTACCGACCCGGCTTCACGTCCCGGAGCAGCAGCCGCGCGCCCCCGGCGGCCAGCGCGAGCCGCCCCGGCGGGCTGAACAGGACGACGGCCCCGACCGCGACGAGCCACCAGGGCGCTGTCGGCAGCCACGCGTAGGCCGGCAGCAGATTCCCGAGCGCGGTCAGCGCGACCGTCCAGCGCAGCCCGAGCAGCGTGAACAGCGGAACCAGGAGCAGGAGTTGGATCACCTGCGCGCGCCGGGGCACCGGCGCGACGATCCGCTCCGCCCCGTCGTCCTGCGCGGACTGCTCCAGCCGCCGGGCCAACTTCCGCAGCACCGGCTGCTGGTAGATGTCCAGGACGGCCGCGCTCGGATAGCGCGTCCGTAGCCGTGTCGTCAGCTGCGCGGCGGCCAGACTGCTGCCGCCGATCGCGAAGAAGTCGTCGCAGGCGCCGGAGACGGGGATGCCGAGCACCTCGGCCCACTGCTCGGCGAGCCACGCCTCGGTGCCGTAGAGCTGCTCCGCCGGACCACCGCTTTCGAGCCCCTCCAGCGGCCAGGGCAGCGCGTTACGGTCCACCTTGCCCGAAGTACGGGTCGGCAGCTCCTCGACCGGCGCGAGCAACGGCACGAGCGCGGCGGGCAGTTCGGCCCGCAGCTTCTCCACCGCGGCCGCGTGATCCCAGCCGTCCTGGGTGACGACGTACCCGACGAGCAGCTGATTCCCACTGCGAGCGGTCCGCACGGCGGCAGCCGCACCGGCCACACCCGGCAGCGCCTGGAGCGCGGCATCCACCTCACCGAGCTCGATCCGCCGCCCACCGAGCTTGATCTGCTCGTCGGCCCGCCCGAGGAAGACCAGCCCCTCGGGCTCCGCCTTGACGAGGTCACCACTGCGGTACGCCCGCTCCCAGCCCAGCGACTCCAGCGGCGCGTACTTCTCCGCGTCCTTCTCGGCGTCGAGATACCGGGCCAGCCCGACCCCGCCGATCACCAGCTGCCCGCTGCCGCCCATCGGGACGGGCTCCCCGGCCCCGTCGACGACGGCCAGCTCCCAGCCGTTCAGCGGCAGCCCGATCCGGATCGGCTCCTCCCCGCTCATCAGGGAGGCACAGGCCACGACGGTCGCCTCGGTCGGCCCGTAGGTGTTCCACACCTCGCGCCCCTCGGTGACCAGCCGCTGCGCCAGCTCGGGCGGACAGGCCTCACCGCCGAAGATCAGCAGGCGTACGTCGTTGAGGGTCTCGGGCTCCCACAGCGCGGCCAGCGTCGGCACCGTCGACACGACGGTGATCTCCTGCTCGACCAGCCACGGCCCGAGATCGGCACCGCTCCTGACCTGCGACCGCGGCACCGGCACCAGACAGGCCCCGTACCGCCAGGCCAGCCACATCTCCTCGCAGGACGCGTCGAACGCGACCGACAGCCCCGCCATCACCCGGTCCCCGGGCCCGATCGGCTCCTCGGTCAGGAACAGCGCGGCTTCGGCGTCCACGAACGCGGCGGCACTGCGGTGAGAGACGGCGACGCCCTTCGGCTTGCCGGTGGAGCCGGAGGTGAAGATGATCCACGCGTCGTGCTCGACGCCGGGCCGGGCGGCGGGGACCTCGGAGACGCCATGGACGGCGATCTCGTGCCCGGCCCCCACGACGGCCCGTACGTCCGCCTCCCCGAACACCAACTCGGCCCGCTCGTCGGGGTCCTCGGCATCGACCGGGACATAGGCGGCACCGGCCGCGAGCACGGCGAGGATCGCGACGTAGAGGTCATTGGTACCGGACGGGACACGAACCCCGACCCGGTCGCCGAGCCCGACCCCGGCGGCCGCGAGCCCGCGCCGCAGCCGCTCCACCTCGACGGCCAGCGCGCGGTAGGTGAGGCACGTCGTGCCGTCGTCCAGGGCCGGCTCGTCCGGGTACGACCGTACGGACGCCTCGAAGACGTCGACGAGGGTGCGCGCGGAGGCCGCCGGGCCCCCGGAGAAACGTGCCGTGTCGCCGAACTTCTCGCGGATCTCTTCTTCGAGCAGGCCGAGAGCACTGCTCTCGTGTATGGCTGCCATCCGGTCCTCGCGTCTCGATCCCGGAAGCCTCCGGGGCGCTGGCGGGCCCGCAGGTCTGCCTGGGGTTGTCCGGCTCCAGCCCGTAACAAGCCGAAAATTTTAGTACGACGCTAGGTTCGAGCCCTTCGATACGCCACTCGGAACCGCCGTTCGGGGCGGCGGGGCGCCGACGGAACAGGCGCTGACCTGGTGATCTTCGACCGGAGGAGACTTCCCCCACACAACGGCCGAGGGCCGTGACCTCGTGGTCACGGCCCTCGCCATTTCACGTGTCCGAGGGGGGACTTGAACCCCCACGCCCGATAAAGGGCACTAGCACCTCAAGCTAGCGCGTCTGCCATTCCGCCACCCGGACAAGGTGTCTGTCGTGCGGGGTTTCCCCCGCGGCGACAGAGGAAACATTACCAGGCTCCGCGGGGTGCCCCGATCACCCCCTGCCCCGGCGTGAACGGCGTGTGACGGGCGGCGGCCGGTCTTGGGCGGAGCCGGAGGGAGAGGGAGGATGAGGGGGACCACCAGCAGCGACAGCGCGGGAGGAAGCAGCGTGAGCGAGACGGACACGGCCAGGGGCGTCACCGGCGAGGACGAGGTCGTGGACCTCTGCCGCGAGCTGATCCAGATCGACACCAGCAACTACGGCGACCACTCGGGGCCCGGTGAGCGCAAGGCGGCCGAGTACGTGGCCGCGAAGCTCGCCGAGGTGGGCCTCGAGCCGAAGATCTTCGAGTCGCACCCGGGACGCGCCTCCACGGTGGCGCGGATCGAGGGGGAGGACCCGTCCCGGCCCGCGCTGCTCATCCACGGCCACACCGACGTCGTACCCGCCAACGCGGACGACTGGACCCACCATCCTTTCTCCGGCGAGGTCGCGGACGGGTGCGTGTGGGGGCGCGGGGCCGTCGACATGAAGGACATGGACGCGATGACGCTGGCGGTCGTCCGTGACCGGCTGCGCAGCGGGCGCCGCCCGCCGCGGGACATCGTGCTCGCGTTCCTCGCCGACGAGGAGGCCGGCGGCAGGTTCGGCGCCAAGTTCCTCGTCGACAAGCACCCGGACCTCTTCGAAGGCGTCACCGAGGCGATCAGTGAGGTGGGCGGGTTCTCGTTCACCGTGAGCGAGCAGCGGCGGCTCTATCTGATCCAGACGGCCGAGAAGGGCATGCACTGGATGAAGCTGACCGTGGCGGGCACGGCGGGGCACGGCTCGATGATCCACCGGGACAACGCCATCACCGAGCTGTCGGAGGCCGTCGCCCGGCTGGGCCGGCACAAGTTCCCGGTACGGGTCACCAAGACGACCCGGGCCTTCCTCGACGAACTCGGCGACGCGCTCGGCACCGAGCTCGACCCGGAGAACATGGAGGGCACCCTCGCCAGGCTCGGCGGCATCGCCAAGCTCATCGGCGCGACCCTCAGCAACACGGCCAACCCCACGCAGCTCGGCGCGGGCTACAAGGTCAACGTCATCCCGGGCGAGGCCACCGCGCACGTCGACGGCCGTTTCCTGCCCGGGTTCGAGGAGGAGTTCCTCGCCGACCTCGACAAGATCCTCGGGCCCAAGGTCAAGCGCGAGGACGTGCACGCCGACAAGGCCGTCGAGACGAGCTTCGACGGGGCGCTCGTGGACGCCATGCAGTCCGCGCTGGTCGCCGAGGACCCGGCCGCCAAGGCCATCCCCTACATGCTCTCCGGCGGCACCGACGCCAAGTCCTTCGACGACCTGGGTATCCGGGGCTTCGGCTTCGCGCCGCTGAAGCTGCCGCCGGAGCTGGACTTCGCGGGGATGTTCCACGGTGTCGACGAGCGGGTACCGGTGGACGGGCTGAAGTTCGGGGTGCGGGTCCTCGACCGGTTCATCGATGCGTCCTGAATTGGCCCACTGAAACGACACTTCAGTATTCGGCCAGGCGTACGGGAGATGGCTGGGGGGAGTGAACACACTCATCAGGTCGTAGCCCTATTAGTTCCTCCTCGTTACAGGTGATGCGATCAGCTACTTGTGATCGCATTGCCAACAAGGAGGAATAATGATCAAGAAGGTCGTCGCTGCTGCGGCTGCCACTGGTGGGCTGGTTCTCGCGGGCGCGGGCCTGGCCGTTGCCGACTCGGGTGCTCAGGGTGCCGCGGTGCACTCCCCGGGCATCCTGTCGGGCAACGTCGTTCAGGCGCCGGTTCACGTCCCCGTGAACGTCTGCGGCAACACGGTCTCCGTGGTCGGTCTGCTGAACCCCGCCTTCGGCAACACCTGCATCAACAAGTGACGTTGCGCCTCGCCCCGTAAAAGGGGCTGAGCCCGTCGGCCCCGGAGCGCACACCATGCGCTCCGGGGCCGACCGGCCTTTCGGAACGTCGGTGGAATTTCCGACGTCGTCCTTTCGGAACAAGGTCGAAGGCAGGTAAACAGCAAATGCGACAGGTCACCCGCAAGGGCCTGATGACCGTGGCGGCCGCGACCGGCGTCATCGCCGCCGCGGGCGGCGCCGCCCACGCAACCGGCTCGGGTGCGGACGGCTCCACCTCGAACTCGCCCGGCGTGCTGTCGGGCAACACGGTGCAGGCGCCGCTGCACGTGCCGGTCAACGTGTGCGGCAACACGGTCAACGTCGTCGGGGTGCTCAATCCCGCGAGCGGCAACAGCTGCGCCAACCAGGGCGGCGGCGCGTCCGCCGGTCACGGGGACTCCGACGGCGGCTCAGGCGCGTCGTCCGGCGGGCACACCAGTGACTCGCCCGGTATCGGCTCCGGCAACCACGTCGAGGCCCCGGTCCATGTGCCGGTCAACGTGTGCGGCAACAGCGTCGACGTCATCGGCATCGGCAACTCCGTCGAGGGCAACGACTGCACCAACGGCGGCGGTGGCTCAGGTCACACCCCGCCGGGCGGCGGCCAGGAGAACCCGCCCGGGTCGCCGGAGCAGCCGGGCAACCCCGGAAACCCCGGCACCCCCGAGCAGCCGGGCAACCCGGAGACCCCCGGAAACCCCGGAAACCCCGGGAGCCCGCAGAACCCGGACGAGCCCACCCACCCCGGCACCCCGAGCACGCCGCCCAGCACGGGCGGCGAGACGCCGGGTGGTGGCTCTTCGCACAGGAACCAGCCGGGCGGCCAGTCCGTCACCCAGCCCCAGGGTGACGCCGAGCTCGCCCAGACCGGCAGTGACCTGCCGCTGGGCCTCGTCCTGCCGGTCGGCGCGGGCGCGCTGCTGGCGGGCTCGGTGCTGTACCGCAAGGCA
This sequence comes from Streptomyces sp. DT2A-34, assembly GCF_030499515.1. Classification (NCBI taxonomy): domain Bacteria; kingdom Bacillati; phylum Actinomycetota; class Actinomycetes; order Kitasatosporales; family Streptomycetaceae; genus Streptomyces; species Streptomyces sp. DT2A-34. Next base: position 8,207,890 of record NZ_JASTWJ010000001.1, read on the forward strand.
CGGACCTCGGCGTAGGCCTTGGCTCCGCTACCGGTAGCCCGAAGCCGTTCGGCTTGAACGGAGCGGGCCCCGCCGCGGCGGGGCCCGCTCCGTTGTTTCTTTGTCGCCTCAGCTCACCATGTGGCCCGCACCTGGCGGATGATCCGGCGGCGCAGCCGCACCCTGCGGCTGCCGTCGCGCAGCAGGCTCAGGCGGTCCAACTCCCAGTGTCCGTACTCGGCATGGTCCGTCAGCAGGCGTGTGGCGTCCTTGCGGGAGACCCCGCGCGGTACGTACACGTCGACAAATTCGTATTCCGGCATCGCATCTATTGTGCGGGCTGGGGCCCGGTACGGATAGCGTCTGCACTATGTCTGATGCTGTGCAGCCCACCGCTGCCGAGGTACGCGCCGCCGCCGAGGCGGTCAAGACCGCGCTGGACCGCCACCTGGCCGCGGTCGAACGCCGGTCGGGTGAGGACGACCCGGCCGTCTACGAGGCGTTCAACCAGCTGGCCGCGGCCGCCGAGATCTACGACGAGCTGCTCTACGACCGCTACGACGAGGTCACGCCCTTCGAGATCCCCGGTACGGAGGACGCGCTACCGCCGTACACGGGCCCCGAGGAACCGAACGCGGTGAGCGTGCTGATCCGCCGCGACTACTCCGTGGTGGAGCCGCAGCGGCTGCTGGCGCAGGCCCAGCGGGTCGAGGCGGCGGACTACGACGCCGGCCCGGACGACGCGGACGCCTCCGGCACGGTGCACGGGGCGCTGGGCATCCTGTTCGGCGAGTTCGAGCCGGACGAGATCGCCTCCCGGCACAAGGAGTTCGGACTGGAGGAGGGCGACTCCACGCTCTGGGTCACCGCCTCGGACGAGCAGGCCGATCCCGGTGAATGGCTGGAGGCGCCCTTCGAGGGGGTCGATCCGCAGCGGGTGGTCTGCCGGTTCGACGTCAGCGCGGTGTTCGACGACGAGCTGGACGACGTCGACGAACCGGACGAGGACGACGAACCGGACGAGGACGACGAGGACGCCGACGACCTCGAGGACGACCTCGACACGGAGCTGGACGAGGACGAGGACCTGGAGCCACTGGACTCGGATCGCTGAGCGGAGGCGACGGCTGTCGGAGGCGGCGGTCATGGGAGCGAGGGCTTCCATGACCGCCGCCGTCGTCGTTCCGCCCGGGGGCGGGGGACGTGGGTGATCGGCGGCCGGCGCGGGGTCAGTCGGCCGTCGCCAGTTGGGGTGCCAGCAACGCCGGCAGGCGGGTCGTGCGGGGCTTGGCCGGGATTTCGGCGACCGCTCGGGGGAGGGCCTGTTCCGCGCCGTGGACCACGGAGAGGTGGCGGTCGGCGCGGCTGAAGGCCGTGTAGACCCAGGGACGGCTCAGGGCCTGGGCCGCGTCGCCCGGGAGGACCACGACCACCGCCGGCCAGCGGCTGCCGGCCGCCTGGTGCGCGGTCAGGGCCCAACCGTGCCGTACGGACTGCTCCACCCGCTCCTTCGGTACGACGACGGACTCGCCCGCGCAGGTCAGGTGCAGCCCCTCGGCGTCGGCCTTCACCACCTGGCCCGGCACCGTACGGCCCGGCGCGGGGGAGTACGCGATGCGGTCACCGGGGTCGAAGCCGCCGAAGCGGCCGGGGCCGGGGTTGAGCCGTTCCTTGAGCGCGGCGTTGAGCGCGCGTGTGCCGGCCGCCCCGCCGTGGCCCGGCGTGATCACCTGGGTCTGCTCGGTCGGGACGCCGATCGCGCGCGGCACCGAGTCCGCGACGAGCTGCACGGTCCGGTGCACGGCCTCGCCCGCGTCCCGCACCGGCACGATCACGACCTCCTTGTCGGGTGCCTCTACCTGGTTCAGCTCGCCGATGCCGATACCGGACACCAGCTCGCCCAGCGGGCCGGGATCCGGTCGCCGCGAGGCGGTCAGCGGGCAGACCCGCGCCGCCAGCAGATCGGCGAACACCCGCCCGGGCCCCGCCGACCACAGCACCGCGGGATCCCCGGCCAGCACCAGACGGGCCCCGTCCGGCAACGACTCCGTGAGCAGAGCGGCCGTCTCGACGTCCAACTGCGGTGCGTCGAGCACGATGAGCAGATCGAGGTCGAACGCCCCGTCCGCGTCCCGACCGGGCCCTTCGGCACCGGAGAGGAGACCGGCCACGGTGGCGACGGCGGGCGCGGATTCCGCCTGCGTGGGGCCGTCCGGCCGACCGGGCCCGCTCAGCAGCGCCGAGAAGCGCTCCCGGCCGACCGGGCCGTGGGTGGCCGCCCAGGCCCGCAGGCCGAGAGCGTGCGCGGCGTGCAGCAGCGCCGCCGGTTCGGCCAGGGACGCCTCCCCGCCGGTGTGGAGGACCAGGCCGTGCGCGGCGACCGCGCGGATCAGGTCGGCCGCGGAGCCCGCGGCGGACGTGGCCCGCTGCCACTCCTCGGCCGAACCGTCCTGCTTCGGCACCGAGTTGATCAGGCGGGCCAGCCCGTCGGCGAGGCTCTCCTCCGCGAGGGCGTACCGCTCCAGGCCGACGAGGACACGGACGGGCCGTTCCTCGTCCTCCTGCGCCGCGTCGTCCCGCCGGGCGGCCGGGGCGCCGGGCTCGTCCAGGGCGTCCTGGAAGACCAGGGCCTCGCCCTCGGCCAGGGCGCTGTGCACGGCAGTATCGGCGTCCGGCACACCCCGTTGGGCCAGCGCGGCGGTGAGCGTCGGCATCTCCACGGCCGTGTGCCCGGCCAGGGCCGCCTGCTCCAGGAGCCAGACGGTGACCGCCCGGCCACGCCGCTCGTCGTCCGGTCCGCACTCCGCGCCGAGCAGTGCCCGCGCGAACCCGTCGGCCTGCTCCGGCCGTACGCCGCCGACGCGCAGCAACTGCCAGGGGTCCGCCCGCAGTTGGTCGGCCGCGCCCTCGCCGAGGACCGCCGCGACCTGCGGGGCGAGAGTCTCGGGAGCGCCGCCTTCGGTCAGCACGCGGCGCACGGATTCGACGGTCTGCGCAGCGGGGCCCGCGGGCGCTTCGACCGCCACGGGCTGCGGCCGGCGTACCGGCTCCGGGGCGGGGCGGCGCGGTGGCTCGGGCTCACTGAAGACCTTGGCCACGGGCTTCGCACCGCTCTCCACGGCCCGTACAGCGGCGAGCAGATCGGCGGCCTTCCCGCTGAGCTTGGCCCCGCTCCGGACGGGCGCCGCCTTCTCGGCCTTGCGCCGCTCGATCCGCTCCCGCTCGACCCGCTGAGCGGCGATCTCGGCCTCGGCCTCGGACAACTGCGCCGCGGACGACTCTGTCGCGGAGGACTCTGTCGCGGAGGACTCTGTCGGGGACGACTCTGTGGGGGAGTCGCCGTCGCCCGCCTGGCCCTCCGACGACTGTGCCCCGGCGTCACCGTCACCGTCACCGTCCTCGGCCGCGGAACTCCGGTCAGTGGTGTCGCCGTTGCCGGCCGCCGGCGTCCCGCCCCCGGGCGCGGCCCCCGGCGTCCCCGGCTCCGTGTCCTCCGTGGTCTCGGGCGGCTCCGTGCTCACAGCGTGCTCCAGTCGTGATCGGGATAGCGGTGCACGGGCGCCGACACGTCGTCGAGCGCCCGGCAGATCTCGTCAGGAAGACTAAGGGCCTCCACTGACAATGCCGCCGTGAGCTGCTGTGCGTTGCGCGCGCCGATGACGGGTGCGGTCACGCCGGGCCGGTCGCGGACCCAGGCGAGGGCGACCTGGAGCGGGGTCACCGCCAGCCCGTCGGCCGCCGTCTGCACGGCGTCCACGATGCGGCTCGCCGTGTCGTCGAGGTACGGCGCGACGAAGGGCGCCAGATGTTCCGAGGCGCCGCGTGAGTCGGGCGGCGTCGCATTGCGGTACTTGCCCGTGAGGACCCCGCGCCCCAGCGGCGAGGACGGCAGCAGGCCGATGCCCAGATCCAGCGAGGCCGGCAGCACCTCGCGTTCCACTCCACGTTGGAGCAGCGAGTACTCCAGCTGCGTGCTCGCCAGCCGGGTCCGTGTGCCCGGCGCCGCGAGCTGCCATGTCGCCGCCTTGGCGAGCTGCCAGCCGCAGAAGTTGGAGACGCCGGCGTAACGGGCGCGGCCGCTGCTGACCGCCAGGTCGAGGGCCTGGAGGGTCTCCTCCAGCGGGGTGTGCGGGTCGTAGGCGTGGATGTGCCAGACGTCGACGTACTCCGTGCCGAGCCGGGTCAGCGAGGCGTCCAGCGCGGAGAGCAGATGGCCGCGCGAGCCGTCGAAGCGGCGGTCGGGGTCGGGCACGCTGCCCGCCTTCGTCGAGATGACCAGGTCCCGGCGCGGGACCAGCCCTTCTATGAGCCGGCCGAGCAGATACTCGGCCTCTCCGTCGCCGTACACGTCCGCCGTGTCGACGAGGGTGCCGCCCGCCTCCCAGAACGTCTTCAGGACGTCCGCGGCGTCGTGCTCGTCGGTGTCCCTGCCCCAGGTGAGGGTGCCGAGCCCGATCCGGGACACGCGCAGGCCGGTGCGGCCGAGATGCCTCTGCTCCATGAACGCCGAGATTACTGGCCAGAACCTGGCATGTGGGGGCCTGTGGATGACCAGTTTGCGGGACGGTGACCGGGTACGCCGACGGCCGGCCGGGCGACGCCCGCCACACCGGCCTCCCCGCGAGAGGTCCGCCGCGCTAAGGTCGGCCCCACAAGGGACGTTACTGATCGGTAAGGGGAATCCGCCATGCAGCTCGGGATCAACCTCGGCTACTGGGGTGCCGGAATGGACGCCGACAATCTCGCCGTCGCGCAGGAGGCCGACCGGCTGGGATATGCCGTGTGCTGGGCCGCCGAGGCGTACGGCTCGGACGCGGCCACCGTGCTCTCCTGGGTCGCCGCCCAGACCGAGCGCATCGACGTCGGCTCCGCCATCTTCCAGATCCCGGCCCGCCAGCCCGCGATGACCGCGATGACGGCGGCGACCCTGGACTCGCTCTCCGGCGGCCGGTTCCGACTCGGCCTCGGCGTCTCCGGGCCGCAGGTCTCCGAGGGCTGGTACGGCGTCAAGTTCGACAAGCCGCTGGCACGCACGCGTGAGTACGTCGAGATCATCCGCAAGGCCATGACCCGCGAGCGCCTGTCGTACGAGGGACAGCACTGGACGCTGCCCCTGCCCGGCGGCCCCGGCAAGCCGATCAAGCTGACCGTGCATCCGCAGCGCGAGCACATCCCGCTGTACATCGCCGCCATCGGCCCGAAGAACCTCGAGCAGACCGGTGAGATCGCCGACGGCGCGCTGCTGATCTTCCCCTCCGCCGAGCACCTGGAGGACACGACGATCAAGTACCTGCGCGCCGGGCGCGAGAAGGCCGGCAAGACGCTCGACGGGTTCGACGTCTGCCCGACCCTTCCCCTCGCCGTGGGCGACGACAAGGACGTGGCCGCGCTCGCCGACACCTTCCGCCCCTACACCGCGCTGTACGTCGGCGGCATGGGCAGCCCCAAGCAGAACTTCTACAACCAGCTCGCCCAGCGCATGGGCTACGAGAAGGAAGCCGCCGAGATCCAGACCAAGTACCTCTCCGGCGACAAGCAGGGCGCCGCGGCCGCCGTACCGCACGAGCTGATCGACAAGACCACGCTGCTCGGTTCCGTCGACCGCGTCGCGGACCGGATGAAGGCCTATGCCGCGGCCGGGGTCACCACCCTGTCGCTCGCGCCCGCGGGCTTCACGCTCGACGAGCGGCTCGCCTCGCTGCGGGCCGGCACCGAGGCCCTGGAGCGTGCCGGCCTGGCGTGACGAGGGGGGAGTACCCGAGAGGGATTTTCTGCGGCCGTGGTGGGGGCTCGGGGGTCTTCCCCGCCACGGCCGTCACGCAGAACAACGCGCGCGTGGCCGCGCGGTTACGCCCCCGGCGTGACCCGGCTGGTCATTCTTTTGGCGGAGTTGTCCGACACAGCTGTTGCAGTGCCTCTCTCGCCGCATTTGACTCGTTCTTCGCGGAATCCTGCGGAGTCCGGCGTCCTGCGCCCTGCGGAGAGGTGTCCAACGATGCTTTCGGCCAAGAGTCTGTTCCAGGAGATCCTCGACAACGACGAGTCCTTTCGCCTGTTCTGCTCCATCGCGGCCAGCGGGGAGTCCCAGGGCGGTTGGGAGAACGCCCGTATCGCCGCGCTCGTCCCCCAGAGCGAGCGCCCCCTCGCGCCCAAGATCACCCGGCACGGCGCGGACGAGGACAAACACGGGCGGATCTTCAACGCCTTGATGAAGAAGCGGGGCCTGCAACCGGTGCCCGTCCCGCCCGAGACCGACTACACCGTGCTCCTGGAGAACCACGGCATCGGTCTCGCCCACGACAAGCTCAAGAGCGACGAGCCGCTCACCGTCCAGGACATCGTCACCTACCTCTCGCACAGCAGGGTCACCGAGCAGCGCGCCTCGGAGCAGATGGAGTTGCTGCGCAAGCACTTCGCCGACCACCCCGACCTCGGCCGCGCGGTCAGGATGATCTCCGACGACGAGGACAACCACCTCGCCTACTGCCACGAGGAGTTGCTGCGCTTCGCCGCCCAGGGACACGGCCGGGCCATCCAGCGAACGCTGCGCGAGTGCGCGCTCGCGGAGATCCGGATCTACCGGGACGTCAGCCTCGCGGTCATGGACCACATGGGGCGCATCCTCGGCTGGCCGAGGGCGAAGGCGGCCGTGCTCGCCGCGGGCATCCACGCCGTGTACGCCTGGGAGCGGGTCGCGGGCTGGCGGCGCATGGTGTCCCTGAAGATGCCGGAGCGACGCGACGCGCTCGGCGGACCCGCCACCTCGGCGCCCGAGTTCGCCTGACGCCCGACGTACCGGTCTCGGCAGCCAACCCCGGTTCTACAGCCAACCCCGGCTCTTGAACAGCCGGTACAGCAGCACCTCCAGGGCGGCCATGCCCGCAATCAGCAGCGGATACGACCACATCCAGTCCAGCTCCGGCATGTGGTCGAAGTTCATGCCGTAGATCCCCGCGACCATGGTGGGGACCGCGGCCATGGCCGCCCACGCGGAGATCTTGCGCATGTCGTCGTTCTGCCGGACGCTCATCTGCGCCAGATGCGCCGACAGGACGTCGGAGACGAGCCGGTCCAGGCCCTCCACGGACTCGTTCACGCGCGTGAGGTGGTCGCTCACGTCCCGGAAGAAGGGCTGCGCCTTCTCGTGCACGAAGGGCACGCGCGCGCCGAACATGCCGGTGCCCGCGAGCCGGGACAGGGGCTGCGCCAGGGGGCCGCTGGCCCTGCGGAACTCCAGGATCTGCCGCTTGAAGGCGTAGATGCGGGACGCCGTGTGCCGGGAACCGCCGCCGGTCGGCGAGAACACCTCCGTCTCCAGCTCCTCCAGGTCGGTGCTCAGCTCGCCCGCCACCTCCACGTAGTGGTCGACCACGGCGTCGGCGACCGTGTACAGCACGGCCGTGGGACCGTGCCGGATCATCTCCGGCTCGTGTTCGAGACGCTGCCGTACGGCCCCCAGGGGCGCCTCCTCGCCGTGCCGGACGGTCACCACGAACGAGTCGCCGATGAAGACCATGACCTCGCCGGAGGAGACGATGTCGCTCTTCGGCTCGTACCCGACCGGCTTGAGGACCATGAACAGCGAGTCGTCGTACACCTCCAGCTTCGGCCGCTGATGCGCCTTCAGGGCGTCCTCGACCGCCAGCGGATGCAGTCCGAACTCCTGCGTGACGCGGTCGAACTCGTTCTCCGTGGGCTCGTAGAGGCCGATCCAGACGAACGCGTCGTCCTGCAGACGGCACAGATCCAGGGCGTCGGAGAGGTCGTCCGGCCCTTCCGTCCGGCGCCCGTCGCGGTAGATGGCGCAGTCGACGATCACGGAGCGTATTCTCCCGCCGTCCGCCCGCGTGCGCACCCCCTGGTACGCCTACGCTGGGCGGCATGCCCACGCTGATCCTGGTCCGGCACGGACGCTCCACCGCCAACACCGAGGGGGTGCTCGCCGGGTGGACGCCCGGCGTCGCCCTCGACGAGCGCGGGGCCGCGCAGGCCGCCGCGCTGCCCGAACGGCTCGCCCAGCTGCCGATCTCCGAGGTCGTCACGAGCCCGCTGCAGCGCTGCCAGGAGACGATCCGGCCGCTGCTCGACGCCCGGCCCGAGCTCACCGCCCACACCGACGAGCGGATCGGGGAGTGCCACTACGGCGACTGGTCCGGCCGCAAGCTTGCCGAGCTGGCGGACGAGCCGCTGATGGAGGTCGTCCAGGCGCATCCCTCGGCGGCGGCGTTCCCCGGCGGTGAGTCGATGCGGGCGATGCAGACCCGGGCCGCCGAGGCCGTACGGGAGTGGAACGCGCGCGTGGAGCGCGATCACGGCGCCGACGCCGTGTATGTGATGTGTTCGCACGGCGACATCATCAAGTCCCTTGTCGCGGAGGCACTCGGTCTTCATCTCGACCTCTTCCAGAGGATTTCCGTTGAACCGTGTTCCATCACCGCGATCCGCTACACACGCCTGAGGCCGTTCCTCGTACGCCTCGGGGACACCGGTGATTTCGCGTCCCTCGCCCCGCGCGAGGAACCGCCGGCCGACGACGCGACGGTCGGGGGCGGCGCGGGCGCACCGTGATCGTCCGGCGCAGTAGGGTGAAGCGGTCGAAGTAGCGCTCGTACTCACGATTTCGCCGTACTCACGATTTCGCCGTACTCACGATTCGCCGTACTCACGATTCCAATGGAGACAGGACGTGTCCCGTCAGGTGTTCCTCTACGACCCCCCGGACCGTTTCGTGGCCGGTACGGTCGGGCTTCCCGGACGCCGTACGTTCTTCCTCCAGGCCACCGCAGGCTCCCGGGTGACCAGCGTGGCCCTGGAGAAGACCCAGGTCGCCGCCCTCGCCGAGCGCATGGACGAGCTGCTCGACGAGGTCGTACGGCGTAGTGGCGGCAGCGCCGCCGTCCCCGCCGTGGCGCCCACCGAGATCTCCGACACCGCCCCGCTGGAGTCCCCCGTCGAGGAGGAGTTCCGCGTCGGCACCATGGCCCTGGCCTGGGACGGCGAGGAGCAGCGCATGATCGTCGAGGCGCAGGCCCTCGTGGAGCTCGACGCCGACACCGAGGAGGACCTCGCCGAGGCCGAGGAGCGGCTGCTCCAGGACGAGGAGAACGGACCCCCGATGCTGCGGGTCCGGCTCACCGGCGCGCAGGCCAGGGCCTTCGCCAAGCGCGCCCTGGACGTCGTCAACGCCGGGCGGCCGCCGTGCCCGCTGTGCAGCCTCCCGCTCGACCCGGAAGGACACGTATGTCCGCGCCAGAACGGATACCGCCGCGGAGCGTGACCCCGGTGGACCTGCTCGTCGAGGGCGAGCTGACCGTGCGCGGGCGCATCCGCGAGGCGTCCAACGCGGCGCTGTTCTGCACGGTCGCGTACGAGGGGCAGGAGGCGTCCTGCGTCTACAAGCCGATCGCCGGTGAGCGGCCGCTGTGGGACTTTCCCGACGGGACGCTCGCGCAGCGCGAGGTCGCCGCGTACGAGGTCTCCGAGGCGACCGGCTGGGGGCTCGTACCGCCCACGGTGCTGCGGGACGGGCCGTACGGCGAGGGCATGGTCCAGCTGTGGATCGACGTGACGCCCGAGGCCGAGCTGCTCGCCCTGGTCGACGGCGAGGAGCCCGAGCCCGGCTGGAAGGCGATCGGCTTCGCCGAGGTCGGCGAGGGCAGGACCGCGCTGCTGGTGCACGCCGACGACGAGCGGCTGCGGCGGCTCGCCGTCCTGGACGCCGTGATCAACAACGCCGACCGCAAGGGCGGGCACCTGCTGCCCACCGAGGGCGGCCATCTGTACGGCATCGACCACGGGGTCACCTTCAACGTCGAGAACAAGCTGCGGACGCTGCTGTGGGGCTGGGCCGGGGAGCCGCTGACGGCGGAGGCGGTCGAGGCGCTCGGCGCCCTGCGGACCGGGCTGCAGGAGGGCGGTGAGCTGGCCGTACGCCTGACCGGGCTGATCACCGCCGCCGAGGTGGAGGCCACACGCGCGCGTGTCGAGGCGCTGGTGACGTCCGGGAAGCATCCGGAACCGAGCGGGGAGTGGCCGGCGATTCCCTGGCCGCCCGTCTAGCCCGGCCCCGGTCCGGCAGCACAATGGCCGGTATCCCGCAAGAAGGCCTCACCGGCCATCCGGCCCGGTCCGGTTCGTATCCGGAACATCCGTCCGGTTAGGCTCATGACATGTATGCCTGGCCCGCTTCTGAGGTCCCCGCCCTGCCTGGTCAGGGCCGCGACCTGAGGATCCACGACACCGCGACCGGCGGTCCGGTCACCCTCGACCCCGGTCCCGTCGCCCGTATCTACGTCTGCGGCATCACCCCGTACGACGCGACCCACATCGGTCACGCGGCGACCTACAACGCGTTCGACCTCGTGCAGCGCGTGTGGCTCGACACCAAGCGGCAGGTTCACTACGTCCAGAACGTCACCGACGTCGACGATCCGCTGCTGGAGCGGGCCGAGCGCGACAACATCGACTGGGTCGCCCTCGCCGAGAAGGAGACCGCCCTCTTCCGCGAGGACATGACCGCCCTGCGCATGCTGCCCCCGCGGCACTACATCGGCGCGGTCGAGGCGATACCCGGCATCGTGCCGCTCGTGGAGCGCCTGCGGGACGCCGGCGCCGCGTACGAACTCGAAGGGGACATCTACTTCTCCGTCGAGTCCGACCCCGACTTCGGCAAGGTGTCGGGCCTCGACGCCGCCGCGATGCGACTGCTGTCCGCCGAGCGTGGCGGCGACCCGGACCGTCCGGGCAAGAAGAACCCGCTCGACCCGATGTTGTGGATGGCCGCCCGCGAGGGCGAGCCCAGCTGGGACGGCGGTTCGCTCGGGCGCGGACGGCCCGGCTGGCACATCGAGTGCGTCGCCATCGCCCTCGACCACCTCGGCATGGGCTTCGACGTCCAGGGCGGCGGCTCCGACCTGGCCTTCCCGCACCACGAGATGGGTGCCTCGCACGCCCAGGTGCTGACCGGCGAGTTCCCCATGGCCAAGGCGTACGTCCACGCCGGCATGGTCGCCCTGCACGGCGAGAAGATGTCCAAGTCCAAGGGGAACCTGGTCTTCGTGTCGCAGCTGCGGCGCGACGGCGTCGACCCCGCCGCCATCCGGCTCGCCCTCCTGGCCCACCACTACCGGGCCGACTGGGAGTGGACCGACCAGGTGCTTCAGGACGCCGTCGCCCGTCTCGACCGTTGGCGGGCCGCGGTCTCCCGGCCCGACGGGCCGCCCGCCGAGGCGCTCGTCGAGGAGACCCGCGAGGCCCTCGCGAACGACCTGGACGCCCCGGCCGCGCTCGCCGCGGTCGACCGCTGGGCCGCGACGCAGGAGGAGCGCGGCGGTACGGACACGGGCGCCCCCGGTGTCGTATCGCGGGCCGTCGACGCGCTGCTGGGCGTGGCTCTGTAACCACGGCCACCACGGCGGACAGACACGAGAGGGGCGCTTCCTCCCGCCGGAGGAAGCGCCCCGAGTGCGTCGCGGTGTGCGTCAGCCCGTCAGATCCGCTGGATGCGGACGCTGCGCAGCACGCTCGGCGACTGGGTGTCCCAGATGCCGATCACCTGGTGGCCGAACGCGAAGGCCTGCTGGATCTGCTGGTGCACCTGCGGGTTCGGGTTGTTGAGAACCCGGAACTGGTTGGTGATGCGCAGGAAGATCTGGTGCGGCTGCCCCTGGAGCGGGTGAACGATGTCGATGAAGCCGTTCGCCACACCGGAGGCGAGGGCCTGCGCCTGCACCTCCTGGACGACCTGCTGCACCGCCGCCAGCGCGACCTGCTGGAGCTGCTGCTGCATCTGCTGCTCGGCCTGCTGATCCTGCTGGCCCTGCTGCTGCCCGCCGAGAGGCTGGCCCAGCTGCTGCAACAGCTGCTGGAACGGCTGCTGCTGACCGAGCTGCTGGAGCTGCTCCAGGGAGCCGCTCATGCCGTACGGCTGCTGCTGGCCGTAGTTCTGCTGTTGCTGGTACGGCGACGTGCTGGGGAACTGCTGGCCCTGCTGTTGTCCCATGTGACTCATCTGCGGGGTGGTGCTCATACGGGTGTCACCTTCCCTTGATGTGATGGGCTGCGTCAGCCGGTGATGACCAGGCCGACGATCTCGTCGTCCGAGAACCACACTCGGACATCGGGCCGTCCTCCCGCGAAGGCGGTGTGGACCGCCTGGCGGATCTCCGGGGACGGATGATTGAGGTTGCGCCACCGAGCCGACCGCATGCGGCACCAGATGGGTCACCGCCGCCTTGATGTCGGGCCGGTTGCCGATCCGCTGGGAGGCGGGCCGGCCCGGCGCGTCCTGCTGCGGGGAGCCGGTGGCCCGCAGGACGGCGCGGGCACGGTCCGGGGACATCGGCTCCTGGCCCGCCGTCTTGAGCATGCCCTGCAGCGCGGCCAGTGCGCCGACCACGATCGGGGAGGCGGACGACGTCCCCGAGAACGTGTGGGTGTACCAGGCGATCTCCTCGGGACCGCCCTGCAGATCGCCGGGCTTGTCCCAGAAGCCGCCGGTCGTCGTCACCTCGCGCCCCCAGCCCTGGGCGTCCAGCCGGGCGCCGTAGTTGGAGAACGCGAGCCGTGAGCGGTCCGGGCCGTGGTCGCGGCCGTGGGTGCCGGGCGGCGGGGCGCCCGCGCGCCGACCAGGACGGCGCCGGAGGACGGGTTGAACGGGTTGCGCCAGGACTCCGGGAAGCCGTCCGGGCGGCGCTCGTAGACCGCGTCGTCGAGCGACTCGGCGCCGTTTCCCGCGGCCGCCACCACGAGGACACCCTTGGCGGTGGCGTAGCGGACGGCGGCGAGGTCGTCCGGCCACCACTCCAGCGGGATGTAGCCGCGCTGGTCGTCGCTGTCGGCGTACTCGAACCGGGGACCCGGGCGGTGCAGTTCGATCAGCAGGAGGTCGCCAGGGCTCAGCCGGTCGGCCGCCGCGTGGATCGCGGCCGCCGTGCCGATGCCCTGGAAGGACGCGGCCGCGGTCACCGTGTCGGGCACGATGCCGGTGACGCCGTATTCGCCCCGGTCGCCGCCGATCACCCCGATCACGGCGGTGCCGTGGTTGCGCCAGGCCAGGTCGGCCAGCGGCGTGCCGACGACGACGCCGGCCAGCTTGGCCGCCAGGTCCTCGTGCCCCAGCTGCCAGGAGCCCTCCACGTCGATCACGGTCACGCCCTGACCGGTGCCGCCGGGCCGCTGTCAGGCCCAGTGCGCGTCGACGCCCTCGGGCGCGGGCCGCAGATAGCCCTGCCGGCCGCTGTAGTCGGGCGTGACCGGCGCGCCCTCCTTCAGACGTCCGCTGTCCTCCCCGACCTGCCCGAGGGAGGCCGGCACCGCGCCCGGCTTCACATACGCCGAGTCGATCCCCGGCAGCGCGGCGATACGCGCCCGCAGCTCCTCGGCGCGGCTCTCCCCGCCGCGCACCCGGTAGAACAGCGCCAGGTCGGGCACGTCCTCGGTGCCGGCGGCCTGCTGAAGTCGCTCCTCGTTGCCGAACAGCGGCTCCAGCGCGAGTTGTTCGTCACTGAGGAACATGTCGAGAGCCGATGTGTCGGCGCCCGCCACCGACCGCACGCCCTCGGCCCTGGCGCGCAGCCCGGCCTTCGGGCGGGCGACGACGATCACTTCCCGCTCGGCTCCTCGGTAAGTGAATCCCGCTCCGTCGGGCCCCGGCCCGGAGGCTCCCGGGCCCTGCGCCGGCTGTGCCTGGTCGGTCATCGTCTGCCGCTCCCTTCGGTTCCTGCGGATCCCAAGTGCGGGTGGTGCGGCGCGCCTTCGGGGGACAACCAAGCACTCCCGGCCCGGTCCGTCCAGACCGCTTTCGCCAACTCGGTTTGAAGACAAGTTGAATTGGGCAACGTGAGCAATCCGTCCGAAAGAGATGTCACGCCACAATCGGGCCAGATGCTGTCCGGACGCTGTCGAGAGGCTGTCCCATGCTGCGGAGGCGGTCGGTGTGTGGTGGGGTGGAAGAGTCAGTTGACCGTTGGACCAGCTGTTGGCCGGTCCTGTCCGCGGAAGGACGCACCGTGGCCCCCGAACACCGCTCCTTCGCACCTCGTCCCACCCGCCGCGCACTCCTCGCGGCCGGCGCCGCCACCGCCGGCGCCGCACTCGTCGGATCCGCCGGCACCCCCGCCGCGGCGGCCGGAACAGCCGAGAAGAACCGGCCCTCCGTGATCCACCTCCCGAACGGCTTCCGCCCGGAGGGCATCACCATCGGCGGCGGACCGTACGCCTACCTCGGCTCGCTCGGCGACGGCTCGATCTACCGCGCCGACCTGCGCACCGGCGAGGGCGGCATCCTCTCCGCCGGCCCGGGCACGCCCTCGGTCGGCCTCAAACTCGACGACCGGGGACGCCTGTTCGTCGCCGGACGCGGCCAGGGCGCCCGCGTCGTGGACGCCCGCACCGGCCAGATCCTCGCCTCGTACGTCCTCACCACGGCGACCCCGACCTTCGCCAACGACGTGTTCCTGACCCCGCGCACGGCCTGGTTCACCGACTCCTACCAGCCCGCGCTGTACGCCCTGCCGCTCGGCCGGCGCGGCGAACTGCCGGACGCGGACGACCTCGTGACGATCACCCTGAGCGGCGACTGGAGCCAGGTCCCCGGCGAGGTCGTCAACGCCAACGGCATCACCCGCACCCCCGACGGCTCGGCCCTCCTCGTCGTGCAGTCCGGGGTCGGCGGCCTGCACCGCGTGAACCCGCGCACCGGCGTCACCGAGCTCGTCGACCTCGGCGACGCGGCCCCGCTCACCAACGGCGACGGCCTGCTGCTGATCGGGCGGACGCTGTACGTCGTACAGAACCGGCAGAACGCGATCGACGTGTTCAAGCTGGCCGCCGACGGCCGCAGCGGCGTCTTCCAGCGCCGCCTCACCGACCCGCTCTTCGACGTGCCGACCACGGTCGCCGCCCACCAGGGCCGCCTCTACCTGCCCAACGCGCGCTTCACGACCACCCCGACGCCGGAGACGACGTACGACGTGATCTCCGTGCCGGCGTGACGAGACCCGTCCCCGCGGAACGGAAGAGGGCGGTGCGCCCGGCGCACCGCCCTCTGCCTCACTCCTCCGATGACTCCGACGAACCCTCGTCGTCCGCGCCGCTCGGCTTCGGCGGCTTGGGCGGCTTCGTACGGCCGCTCGGATTGTCCCTCAGGAAGGGGCCGGCCTCCCCGCCGTCCGTGGCGTGCCCGCCCGCCGACGGGCCGCCGCCGTCCCGTCTGCGCAGATACCGCTCGAACTCGCGGGCGATCGCCTCGCCCGACGCCTCCGGCAGCTCCGCGGTGTCCCGGGCCTCCTCCAGCGACTGCACATACTCGGCGACTTCACTGTCCTCGGCCGCCAGCTGGTCCACGCCGACCTGCCAGGCGCGCGCGTCCTCGGGCAGTTCGCCGAGCGGGATGCGCACGTCGATCAGGTCCTCCAGGCGGTTGAGGAGGGCCAGCGTCGCCTTCGGGTTGGGCGGCTGCGAGACGTAGTGCGGTACGGCGGCCCACAGCGACACCGCCGGTACGCCGGCGTGCGTGCAGGCCTCCTGGAGGACGCCGACGATGCCCGTGGGGCCCTCGTACTTGGTCTCTTCCAGATCCATGCGGCGGGCCAGGTCCGGGTCGGACGTGGTGCCGCTGATCGGGACCGGACGCGTGTGCGGGGTGTCGCCGAGCAGAGCGCCCAGGATGACGACCAGCTCCACGCCCAGCTCGTGCGCGAAGCCGAGCAGCTCGTTGCAGAACGAGCGCCACCGCATGGACGGTTCGATGCCTCGGACGAGTACGAGATCACGTGGTTTGTCGCCGCCGACGCGGACCACCGACAACCTTGTCGTCGGCCAAGTGATCTTCCTCACCCCGGCGTCCATCCACACCGTGGGGCGGTTGACCTGGAAGTCGTAGTAGTCCTCGGCGTCCAGCGCCGCGAACACCTCGCCCTTCCACTCCCTGTCCAGATGCGCGACCGCGGTGGAGGCGGCGTCGCCGGCGTCGTTCCAGCCCTCGAACGCGGCCACCATGACCGGGTCGATCAGCTCGGGAACCCCCTCGAGCTCGATCACCCAGCGCCTCCTTCCGACGTGCCCTCGCTTGACCACACAACCTTACGGCGTGCGGCGGGGGCGCCCGCAGCCCCCTTGCACGGGGGAGTGAACGGATCACTGCCCCGTTCGCCACCGGGGAACACCCCACGGCCGTACGAGCTGTGTCCCGGCCTCGCCGCAGCGGACCGCCAGGTCACAGCGTCGACCGCAGCCACTGCTCCACACTCGCGATGTGCACCGTCGCCCACGACCGCGCCGCCTCCGCGTCCCGGTCCCGCAGCGCCTCCAGGATCGCCCGGTGCTCGTGCAGGGTCCGGCTCACCGCGTCCTCCTGGGTCAGCCCCCGCCAGATACGCGCCCGTGTCGTCGGCCCCGACAGGCCGTCGAGGAGCGAGCACAGCACCGAGTTCCCCGAGCTGTGCACGATGCCCCGGTGGAACTCCAGGTCGCAGGCGACGAGCTCCTCCACCGACGGGGCGTCGCCGAGCTTGTCCAACTGCTTGGCCAGCGCGTCCAGTTGCTGTTCGCTGATCCGCGACGCCGCCATCGCCGTGGCGGCCGGCTCCAGGATGCGGCGCACGGCGAGGAACTCCAGCACCGTGTCGTCGCGGTGGAAGTCGACGACGAAGCTCAGTGCCTCCAGCAGCAGCTGCGGGTCCAGGCTCGTGACATAGGTGCCGTCGCCCTGCCGTACGTCCAGGATCCGGATCAGTGACAGGGCGCGCACGGCCTCGCGCAGGGAGTTGCGGGACAGCCCGAGGTCGGCGGCCAGCTCGCTCTCCTTGGGGAGCCGGTCGCCGGGGCGCAGGGCGCCGGAGACGATCATGCCCTTGATCTTCTCGATCGCCTCGTCGGTGACTGCCATGGCGGCCCTCCTGGTCGTTCAGGATGCCGTGCAAGACATCCGACGTCTCAGCCCACATTATGCGGCCTGTTCAGACGAGCGCCTCCAGATCGGCGATCACCGCTTCCTCGTCCAGCGTCGTCAGCGCCCGGTCCCGCATCAGCACACGCCCGTCGACGACCGTGTCCCGCACGTCCGCCGAGTGCGCCGCGTACGCCAGGGTTGACCAGGGATCGTGCGGTGGACGCAGATGCGGGGCACTCAGGTCGAGCACGATCAGGTCGGCCCGCTTGCCGGTCTCCAGCGAGCCAAGCTGTTCCCCGAGCCCCAGCGCCCGCGCGCCCTCGATCGTCGCCAGGCGTACGGCACGCTCGGCGCCGACCGCCGTGGGGTCGCCGCCCGCCTTGTGCACCAGCGCCGCCTGCCGCACCGCCCCCAGCACGTCCAGGGTGTTGGGGCTGACGGCCCCGTCCGTGCCGAGCCCGACGGTCACCCCGGCGCTCGGCAGCCGGGGCACCGGTGCGATGCCGCAGCCCAGCTTCAGGTTCGACACGGGACAGTGCGCCACGGACGTGCCCGTGCGGGCCGGCGCCGCGATCTCCGGCCCGTTGAGCTCCACGGCATGGGCGAGCAGCAGGTCGGGACCGAGCAGCCCGAGGGAGTCGAGCAGTTCCACCGGCCGCTTGCCGTACCGCACCTCGACGGTGGCGACCTCGGTCGCGTTCTCGGCGGCGTGGATGTGCAGCAGCGCCCCGAACTCCCGTGCCAGGGCGGCGACTTCGGTGAGCTGGTCGGGGGAGAGGGTGTAGGTGGAGTGCGCGAAGACGACGGGGCGGACGCCGTGACGTGCCGGGCCGTGTGCCTCCAGGTCCCGGCGGGCCCACGCCATCCGCTCCTCGTAGGCGAGCTTGTCCGGCGGCTCGGGTACGTCCATGAAGGCGCGCTCGGCGATGAACGCGTGAGGTGAGAGCGGGCGACGCGAGAAGCGGCTGAGGTGGGGCGGCTCAGCGGGGACAGCCGTCGCCGGCACAGCGGCCGAAGTCCAGGAAGCGGCGCTTGGTGAGCAGCACACGTCCTCCTCGTCTCGGCCTGCGGGCTGCGCGGGTGGATGGACTGTACACCTGATGTTCGGACATTTGCTCGGCTGTCTCGAACTGTGGTTCCTCAAGGTCATGTACGGTGACGGACACCCACAGGAACAGCAGGAGTGTCCCCTTATGTCCCAGGAAGTGCGGCCCATGGCCGAGGAATTGCGTGCCGTCCACTGGACCGGAACCAGCCTCGCGCTGATCGACCAGACCGTGCTCCCGCACCGCACTGAGACGATGGACGTCCGCGACGTGGACACCCTGGTCGACGCGATCCGGCGGCTCGTCGTGCGCGGCGCGCCCGCGATCGGCGCCGCCGGGGCCTACGGCGTCGCGCTCGCGCTGCTCCAGGGCGAGCGGGAGGGCTGGTCGGCCGACGAGGTGCGCGCGGCTGTGGCCCGCGTCCGCGAGACCCGGCCCACCGCGGTCAACCTCATGGTGTGCGTGGACCGGGTCATGACCCGCTTCGACGAGGGCCTCGACGCGGTGCTGGAGGAGGCCGCCGCCGTCCAGCGCGAGGACGTCGAGGCGAACCGCGCCATGGGTGCCCACGGCGCCGACTGGCTGCTCGAACGCGTCGGCGCGGACCGGCCGTTGCGCATCCTCACCCACTGCAACACCGGCGCGCTCGCCACGGCCGGCTGGGGCACGGCACTCGGCGTCATCCGCGAACTGCACGCGCGCGGGCGACTGGAGGTCGTGTACGCCGACGAGACGCGCCCGCTGCTCCAGGGATCCCGCCTGACCGCCTGGGAGTTGGTCCAGGAGGGCATCCCGCACTACGTCCAGACCGACGGGGCCGCGGCGGGAACCATCCTGCGCGGCGAGGTCGACGCGGCGATCGTCGGCGCCGACCGGATCGCCGCCAACGGCGACACCGCGAACAAGGTCGGCACCGTGGGCGTCGCCCTCGCCTGCGCGGACGCCGGGATCCCGTTCCTGGTGGCGGCGCCCACGACCACCGTCGACCTGGCCACGAAGACCGGCGACGACATCCACATCGAACTCCGGGGCGAGGACGAGGTGCTGGAGTGGTCCGGCATGCGGACGGCTCCGGCCGGGTCGCGCGGGCACAACCCGGCGTTCGACGTCACGCCGGCGCGGCTGGTGACGGGACTGGTGACGGAGCGGGGCGTGCTGGAAGTGGCTTCCGGTCAACTGCCCGGCGCGTACCTGAAGTAGACGAAGAAGGGATCCCGGAGAGACTCGGGGGATCCCTTCCCTGGTGTCAGCGCTGCGACAGTTCCAACTCCAGCAGCCACTCCACCACTTCGGTGTGGTGCCGGGCCTGGCGCGGGTTGTCGCCCCACACGTACAGCCCGTGGCCGGCCACGACCACCGCGGGCATCCGGGGGTCGCGGGCGGCCTCCAGACGGTCTCCGAGGACCTTCATGTCCTGGCTGTTGGCGATGACCGGCAGGGTCACCTCGACGTCGTGGGCGCTCTGGCCGACGCCCTTGAGCATCTCCAGGTCCTTGAAGACGATGCCGCCGGGCTCGCGGCGGCCCATCGCCACGGACGCGACCGTGTGGACGTGGACCACGGCCCCGGCACCGGTCAGCGCGGCCACGCGCGCGTGCAGTTCGGCCTCGGCGGACGGCTTGCCGCCCTGCACCGCGGCGCCCTGCCCGTCGACCAGCACCACGTCCGCGGGCGTCAGTTCGCCCTTGTCGTGCCCGCTGGCCGTGACCGCGAGCCGCAGCGGGTCGCGGGACAGCACCACGGACAGGTTGCCGGAGGTGCCCCGCATCCAGCCGAAGGACGCGAACCGGGCGGACTCGGCGGCCAGGACCGCGCCCGCCTCCTCCAGGTCGAGTTGGCTGATCTCGGTGGTCACGTGCTGCTCCCGGAAGTGGTGATGGTGATCTCGTCGAACGTCCCCGCCTGCGCGTGGTCGCCGACGCCCTGCTCGTAGTACGGCTCCCCGGGCCGCCGGACGCCGACCGCCCACCAGCCCGCCGCGCGGGCCGCGTCCAGCTCGCCGGGGCGGTCCGAGAGGAAGAGGAGACGGTCGGGCGCGACGCCGGTCGACTCCGCGATACGGCGGTACGACTCCGGCTCCTGCTTGGGGCCCGCGTTCTCGGTGTCGTACAGACCGGAGACGAGGGACGTCAGGTCGCCCTCCGGGCTGTTCGTGAACCACGCCCGCTGGGCGGCCACCGACCCGGACGAGTAGACGTACAGCTGTACGCCCGTCGCGTGCCAGGCGTGCAGCCGCGGGACGACGTCGTCGTAGAAGTGCGACACGAGGTCACCGCGGGCGAAGCCCTCGGACCAGATGATGCCCTGGAGGGTCTTCAGCGGGGTGGCCTTGCGGTCCTGGTCCAGCCAGGAGTTGAGGGTCTTCTCGACGGCGGCGGCATCGGCCTCCGGCTCGCCGGTCAGTTCCCGCACCTGGGCGACCGCACGCGCCACCTCCGGGTCACTGCCGCGCTCGGCGAGCAGCGCGCCGAACCGCGAGCGCGAGTACGGGTACAGCACGTCGACGACGAACCCGGTGGCGCTCGTGGTGCCCTCGATGTCGAGCACCACGGCGTCCACGTCGAACCGCAGGTCCCGCACGCTCACGCGGCGGCCCTGTCGGCCTCGTAGCCGGCCGCGATCGTGTCGTAGTCCGGGAAGCGGGCGGCGATGGGGGAACCGGTGAAGTTGCCGATCCAGCCGTCCTCCTCGTGGAAGAAGCGGATCGCGGTGAAGGACGGCTTCGTGCCCATGTCGAACCAGTGCGTCGTGCCGCGCGGCACGCCCAACAGGTCGCCCTTCTCGCAGAAGACGGCGTGCACCTCCCCATTCACGTGGAGGTAGAAGATGCCGGAGCCGGAGACGAAGAAGCGGACCTCGTCATCGTCGTCGTGCGTGTGCTCCTGGAGGAACTTCTCCCGCGCGGCCTTCGCCTTCGCCGGGAACTCCGGGTCGTCGCTGGGGTGCAGACCCAGGACGTCGACGGTGGTGAAGCCCTCCTCGGCGTTGAGCCGGTCGATCTCCGGACCGTACGCCGCGAACACGGTGTCGCTGTCCGCGTCGAACGGCACGTCCTCACGGATCGGCCACTGCTCGTAGCGCACACCCAGCGGCTTCAGTGCGGCGGCGATCTCGGCGGGGTCCGACGTGCGGCGGATCAGGGTCTCCGGTCCGGACTCGGGCCAGGTCGTCAGCAGGGTCATGGGGGCAACTCCTGGAACTGGAAGGGGAATCCGGGTACCGAGACAAGCACCCGGAGGGGGAGGTGAGGAAGGGCGCGGCGGGCGGGAAAGCCGGTCGGTGCTGGTCAGCCGCGACACATCGCGCCGGGACAGCACCGCATGCAGGGCATGCGCATCGCTGTCGCGCGAAGAGTCGTCATCAGGGCCTCACTGTGCCGGTTCGGGGTGCCGGTCCCGTGATCGTAACTCCGTCGAGACGTCGGCGCGGTGTCAACCGGGTGTGACGTACTCGTTGTCTCACGTGGTGAGAAACCGCTTCCATCGCTTTGACGCGTGGCTGAAATCGTTCCCATGATCTCCGTATGAAGACGCTGCTGCTCGTGCGGCGGCTGTACGTGGACTTGCTCCGGTCGACCACAGCCAGCTGTCGCTGACCTCATCCGGAGCTCCCGCACGCCCGCTTTCCGCGGGCTGCCGCACCCGCCCGGCCGTGCAACGGCCGGTGGCGCCGCGCAACGGCCGGTGGCGCGTTCGTGTCCCCAGCTCCGGGCCGAGCAACTCCCCACCCCTTCCCGCACCTGGAGCCCCGTCATGTCCCGCGTCCGCCTTCCCCTCGCCGCGCTCTCCCTCGCCTCCGTCTCCGCCCTGCTCCTCGCGGGCTGCTCGCAGTCCACGGACGCCTCCAAGACCTCCGGCGACACCGCCGCCTCGGCCGCGGCCGCCACCGGCGCCAAGCCCGCCCCCTTCAGCAAGGGCACCGTCAAGGTGGCCCTGGTCCGGCAGAGCGGCGCCGGCGACTACTTCGAGCAGTGGGGCAACGGAGCCGAGGCGCAGGCCAAGGCCCTCGGGATCGACCTGACCGTGTACGACGCCCAGGCCGACAACGCCAAGCAGGCCACCGACCTGTCCTCGGCCATCAACTCCGGCGCGCAGGCCATCATCGTCGACCACGGTTTTCCGGCCACCATCCAGCCGGAGATCGACAAGGCCGTGAAGAAGGGCATCAAGGTCGTCGTCTACGACGTCGAGACCGCCACCAAGGGCGTCGTCAGCACCAAGCAGAACGACGCGAGCATGGCCCAGGCCGTCCTCGACGTGATGGCGAAGGAACTCGGCAAGAACGCCAAGGTCGGCTACGTCAACGTGGCCGGATACGCCGCCCTCGACAAGCGCGACAGCGTCTGGAAGTCGACGGTCGACGCCCAGGGCTGGAAGCAGCGGTTCAAGGTCGGCAAGGTCACCGACTCCACGGCCACGGACAATGTGCCGCTGGTGTCCGCCGCGCTCACCCAGCACTCCGAGGTCACCGGCATCTTCGCCCCGTACGACGAACTCGCCAAGGGCACCGTCCTCGCCGTCCAGAACAAGAAGCTCCAGGACAAGGTGAAGGTCTTCGGCGCGGACGTCTCCAACGCCGACATCCAGAACATGACCGCCGACGGCAGCCCCTGGGTCGCCACCGCGGGCACCGACCCGTCGGCCGTCGGCGCCGCCGTCGTCCGTACGACCGCCCTGGAGCTGGCCGGTCAACTGGGCAAGACCTCGGTCGAGTTCCCGGCCGTCGCCATCACCCAGGACTTCCTGCGCGAGAAGAAGATCGAGAACATGGACCAGCTGCGGGAGGCGCTGCCCGCGCTGAACCTCGCCAAGGTCAGCACCGCGGACTGGATCTCGAATGTCGCCCACTGAGCCTTCGGAACTCCTTGACGTGACTCCCGCGGTCAGCCTCCGGGACGTCGGCAAGTCCTTCGGCGGCAAGACGGTCCTCGCCTCCGTCTCCCTCGACATCGCACCGGGCAGCGTGGTCGCGCTGCTCGGCGCGAACGGCGCCGGCAAGTCCACGCTGATCAAGATCCTGTCGGGCGTGCACACGGACCACGGCGGGCAGGTGCGGGTCGCCGGGGAGCCCGCGGCTCTCCAGTCGCCGCTCGCCGCACGGCAGTTGGGCATCCAGACCGTGCACCAGCGCATCGGCGAGGGCATCGTGCCCGGCCTCACGGTCGCCGAGAACCTCGTCTTCGAGGAGCTGGCGCAGAGCCGCGGCAACCCCTTCCTCAACGGGACCAGGCTGCTGGCCCGCGCCCGCGAGATCCAGGCGGGCCTGGGCCTGGACTGGAGCGACTCCCTGTTGCGCCGCGACGTCACCGAACTCGGCATCTCCGACCGCCAGTTGCTCATCCTCGCGCGCGCCCTGGCCACCCGCCCCCGCCTGCTCATCCTCGACGAGCCGACGTCGGCCCTGTCCGCCGCCGAGGCGGAGCGCCTCTTCGCGCTCGTCGAGAAGATGCGGGACGACGGCATCGCGGTGCTCTACGTCTCCCACCGCCTCGGCGAGATCGACGCGCTCGCCGACCGCCTGGTCGTCCTGCGGGACGGGCGTCTCACCGAGGACCAGGCCAAGCCGTTCGACTGGGACGCCGCCCTGCGTGCGATGCTGGCCCAGGCACAGGAGGCGACGACCGCCCGCCCGGTCCGGGACGGGGCCGCGGGCGAGGCGGTGCTTTCGTTGCGCGGCGTCCGCCTCTTCGAGGGCAGCGCCCCCCTGGACCTCGACCTCCGCACCGGTGAAGTCACCGGTGTCGTAGGCCTGTTGGGCGCGGGCAAGACCGAGCTGGCCCGCGGCCTGTTCGGCGCCGAGCCCTTCGCGGCGGGCGCGGTCGAACTCGACGGAAAGCGGTACGAGCCCCGCCGCCCCGCCGACGCGATCCGCGACGGCGTCCACCTGGTCCCCGAGGACCGGCACGCCGACGCCCTGGTACCCGGCTGGTCGCTGGCCCAGAACATCTCGCTGCCGTTCCTGAAGTCGCTGTCGCGAGTGGGACTCGTCCAGCGTTCGAAGGAGGACGCCCTCGGTCGTGACACCATCGCCGCCCTCGGCGTCGTCGCCCGCGACGAGCACAGCACCGTCGAGGAACTGTCCGGCGGCAACCAGCAGAAGGTCGTCGTCGGCCGCTGGCTCGCCGAAACCCCTCGCGTCCTGATCCTGGACGAACCGTTCCGAGGCGTGGACATCGGTGCTCGCCGGGACATCGGCCGCCGCGCCCGGGCGCTGGCCGCCGAGGGGGCCGCGGTTCTCGTCCTCTCCGCCGACGTCGACGAGGTCCTTGAGATCGCCGACCGGGTCGTGGTGCTCGCCGCCGGGGAGATCCACCTCGACGCGTACGGCGAGGACGCCGAACGCGACCGCGTGATCCGGACGATCTCGGCGTCCGTCTGATGCCGCCCGCCAGTCGTAGGCCTCGTAAGACGCGTACGCCTCGTAGTCCTCGTATGCCTCGTAGGCCTCGTACGCCCGAAGGAAGCAGCACCCCATGACCACCCAGCAGAGCACCGAGGTCCCGGTGAAGGCGGCGATCCCGCCCGCCACCAGCACCGCCGTACGCGTCCAGAACGCCGTCATCAAGTACGGCTTCATCTTCGTCACGGTCGCGCTGTTCCTGTACTTCGCGCTGAGCGAGGGCTCCTTCCGTGAGTCGGCGACCCTCCTCGACACCCTCCGGTACGTCTCCGTCGCCGCGATCCTCGGCCTCGGCGTCACCCTGACCATGGCCGTCGGCGGAATGGACATGTCCGTCGGCGCGGTGGCGGGCCTCGGCGTCTCGGTCGCCGCTCAGACGATGGTCGTCTTCAACCAGATCGGCACGGTCGCGATCGTCGCCGTGCTCGCGGCGGGCGCCCTGGCGGGCCTGCTCAACGCGCTCCTGATCGTCGTACTGAAGATCCCCGACATGCTCGCCACCCTCGGCACCATGTTCGTGATCCAGGGCAGCAAGCTAATCCTGGTCGACGGCCAGTCCATCACCCCCGGCATGACGCTGGACGACGGCACCACGGCCCCCGGCAGGTTCACCGACGGTTTCCTGCGCATAGACCGCGGCACGGTCCTCGGCATCCCCATCTCCGTGCTGATCTTCGGCGGCCTGACGATCGCCGCCTGGGTCTTCCTCGCCCGCACCCGCTGGGGCCGCGTCCTGTACGCCATCGGCGCCAACCCCGAGGCCTCCCGCCTGGCCGGCATCCGCGTCGGCGCGTACCGGGCGCTCGCCTACGTCCTCTCCGGCGTCCTCGCCTCGATCGGCGGCCTGATCCTGGCATCCCGCATCGGCCAGGGCGACGTGAGCGCCGGCACCTCGCAGCTGCTGGAGGCGGTCGCGGTCGCCCTCGTCGGCACCTCCGTCCTGGGCCGCGGCCGCCCCAACGTCTGGGGCACGGCCCTGGGCGCCGTCCTCATCGGCATCATCACGACCGGCCTGACCATCAAGGGCCTGCCGTACTACACCCAGGACGTCGTCGAGGGCGCGGTCCTCATCCTCGCCCTGGTCTTCAGCTTCACCCTGTCCAAGCGCCGTACCGCATAAGGAAGTTCGAGGAGTTCGTACGATGGGCTACCGCATCCTGGAGACCGACGACATCCCCGGCTACCTGCGCGAGCGCGGCCACTGGGACGACGGGACCGACATCCGCGTCCGCGAGGTGTCGGACGGCAACATGAACCGGGTGTTCCTCGCGCCCTCCGCCGACGGCACCCGCAGCCTCGCCGTCAAGCAGGCCCTGCCCTGGGTGCGGGTCGCCGGCCCCTCCTGGCCGATGAACCCCGACCGCGCCGACGCCGAGGCCCGTGCGTACGACCAGGTGGCGAAGGTCGCCCCCGACAAGATCCCGGCGATCCACGGCTACGACCCCGAGAACTACGCCCTCGTCATGGAGGACATGTCGGACCTGGAGGTCCTGCGCACCCGCCTGAACGAGGGCGAGCCGTACGGCCCCCACACCTCCGCCCGCATCGGCGAGTTCGTCGCCCAACTCTCCTTCGCGACCAGCGACTTCGGCATGGAGTCGGCCGACCGCAAGGCACTCGTCGCGGCGTCGGTCAGCCCGGAGCTCTGCAAGATCACCGAGGACGTGGTCCTGTCCGAGCCGTACATCGAGCACGAGCACAACCACTGGCACGAGGGCCTGGACGACCTGGCGGCGGAGTTCCGCGCCGACGCCCGGCTGCGCACCGAGGTCGCCGACCTCCGCCACACCTTCATGACCAGCGCCCAGGCCCTCCTCCACGGCGACCTGCACACCGGCAGTGTCATGGTCGGCGAGCGCGAAGGCGCCCACGTGGTACGGGTCTTCGACCCCGAGTTCTCCTTCGTGGGCCCCGTCGGCTACGACCTGGGCCTGTACTGGGCGAACGTCCTGGTGTCCGAGGAGCGGGCACGGGCGCTCGGCACGCTGTCCGACCACGGCAGCCAACTCCGCCTGTCCTGGGAGGCCTTCGAAGCGGAGTTCCGCCGCCTGTGGCCGAGCCGCGTCGACACCTTCTTCGACGACGCCTACCTCGACCGCTTCCTGCGCCGCGTGTGGACCGAGTCCCTCGGCTACGCCGGCACGGAAATCGTCCGCCGCATCATCGGCTTCGCCCACCTGACGGACCTGACGACCCTGCCGGACCCGGTACCGGCGTCCCGGCGGGCCTTGCTGCTGGGCCGTGAACTGATCGTGCGCCGCGATGAGTTGAAGAACCCGAACGTTGTCAGGGCGCTGGCGCAGACCCCCTAGGGGCGCGGGGCTGTATCGATATGCGGCGCCGCCGCGCGGGCGTGACCAGCCACGCCGCACCGGCAGACAACAACGGCGCACCTCTGGCACTTCTGGCACACCGAAATTCCGCATGCGAAAGGGGCGGCTCCATCGGCGTGGAGCCGCCCCTTCCGATGGTGGCCGGCCCCGGTGCGGAAGGGGCCGCCCTCGTGCGGTCCGGCCCGGTCAGGGGAGTGGCCGAACCCGGCGCCCAGGGAGCCTCATCCGGCGAAAACCTCCCTGGGCGCCTTGCGAGGCTTACTTCTTGTCGAGCAGGTCCTGCACCTTCGCCCGGACGTCGTCCGTGGCCAGACCCCGGATCGTCAGCGTCGTCCGGCGGCGCAGCACGTCGTCCTGCGTCTCGGCCCACTCGTTGTCCCGGGCGTAGACGACCTGGGCCCAGATCTCCGGGGCGTCCGGGTGGACCCGTTCGCCCAGCTCCGGGTTCTCGTTCGCGATGCGGGCGATGTCGAAGGCCAGCGAACCATAGTGCGTGGCCAGGTGCTTCGCCGTGTCGGCCGCCATGCGGGGGCCGGGCGCCGGACGGTCGGTCAGCAGACGGTGGGCGACCGCGCGCGGGTTGGCGATGCCCGGCAGCGGCAGCTTCTTCGGCAGCGAGGCGATCGGCTCGAAGTCGTCGCCCAGCGGGTGGCCCGGCAGCGCCTGAAGCTTCTGCATGACCGTACGGCCGATGTGCCGGAAGGTGGTCCACTTGCCGCCCGCGACGGACAGCATGCCGCCCTTGCCCTCGGTCACCACGGTCTCGCGCTTGGCCTTCGCCGTGTCACCGGGGCCGCCCGGCAGCACGCGCAGACCCGCGAAGGCGTACGTGATGAGGTCGCGGTCGAGCTGCTGGTCCCGGATGGAGAACGCGGCCTCGTCCAGGATCTGGGCTATGTCCTTGTCGTTGACCGCGACGTCCGCCGGGTCGCCCTCGAACTCCTCGTCCGTGGTGCCCAGCAGGAGCATGTCCTCCCAGGGCAGGGCGAAGGTGATGCGGTACTTGTCGATCGGCGTCGCGAGCGCCGCTTTCCAGGGCGAGGTCCGCTTCAGGACCAGATGCGCGCCCTTCGACAGACGGATCGACGGCGCGGCATTCGGGTCCTCCATCTTGCGCAGGTGGTCGACCCACGGGCCGGTCGCGTTGAGCACCAGGCGGGCGTTCACGCCGAACTCGTCGCCGGAGAGGCGGTCGCGCAGCTCCGCGCCCGTCACCCGGCCCTTGGTGAAGCGCAGGCCGCTGACCTCGGCGTGGTTGAGCACGACGGCGCCCGCCTCGACGGCCGCGCGGACCGTCATCAGCGCCATGCGCGCGTCGTTCATCTGGTCGTCGCCGTACACGGCCACGGCCTTGAGGTTGTCGGTGCGCAGCTCGGGCACGTCCTGCGCGGCCTTGGCCGGCGAGAGCAGGTGTCCCACTCCGTCACCGAACGCGGAGAGCG
Organism: Streptomyces sp. DT2A-34; assembly: GCF_030499515.1. Lineage (NCBI taxonomy): Bacteria > Bacillati > Actinomycetota > Actinomycetes > Kitasatosporales > Streptomycetaceae > Streptomyces > Streptomyces sp. DT2A-34. Next base: position 8,235,980 of record NZ_JASTWJ010000001.1, read on the forward strand.
CGGAGTAGGCGAAGACGCCCGCCCCGAGCTTCGCGGCGCCGTGCGGCCCGCCCTTGTACACGGGGAGGTAGAACGTGAGCGGGTTCGCCAGGTGAGGTGCCACCTGGCGGGAGACCGCACGGCGCTCGAAGTGGTTCTCCGCCACCAGCTTCACCGCGCCGGTCTGCAGATAGCGCAGACCGCCGTGGAGCAGCTTGGAGGAGGCGGACGAGGTGGCGCCGGCGAAGTCGCCGGCGTCGACCAGAGCCACCCTGAGGCCGGACTGCGCGGCGTGCCAGGCGGTGGAGATGCCCAGGATGCCGCCGCCGATCACGAGAAGGTCGTACGACGCCTTGGCGAGCTGCTCCCGGGTCTCGGCGCGGCTCGGGTTGGAGCCGGAGGCCGGGCGCGTACCGAGGGCAGGCACGGACTGCAGGGTGGACTGACTGGTCATTTCGGGTTCTTACTCCTCATCAGAGCTCGCGTCGGAGCCTTCGTCGGCTCTCGTCAGCTCTCGTCGTCCTCGAGCCAGCCCATGGTCCGCTCGACGGCCTTGAGCCAGTTCTTGTACTCACGGTCGCGGGTCTCCGCGTCCATGCGGGGGGTCCACTCGGCGGCCCGGCGCCAGTTGGCGCGCAGGTCGTCGGTGCTGTTCCAGAAGCCGACGGCGAGACCGGCGGCGTAGGCGGCGCCGAGGCAGGTGGTCTCGGCGACCATCGGGCGCACCACGGGGGCGTCCAGGACGTCGGAGAGCGTCTGCATCAGCAGGTTGTTGGCGGTCATGCCGCCGTCGACCTTGAGCGCCACCAGCTCGTCGCCGGAGTCCTTCACCATGGCGTCGGCGATCTCCCGCGTCTGCCAGGCCGTGGCCTCCAGAACGGCACGCGCGAGGTGCGCCTTGGTGACGTACCGGGTCAGGCCGGCGATCACACCGCGGGCGTCGGAGCGCCAGTGCGGGGCGAACAGGCCGGAGAAGGCCGGCACGAAGTAGGCGCCGCCGTTGTCCTCGACCGAGAGCGCGAGCGTCTCGATCTCGGCGGCGGTGGAGATCAGGCCCATCTGGTCGCGCATCCACTGCACCAGGGAGCCGGTGACGGCGATCGAGCCCTCCAGGGCGTAGACCGTCGGCTGGTCGCCGATCTTGTAGCCGACCGTGGTCAGCAGACCCGCGTACGAGTTGATGATCTTCTCACCGGTGTTCATCACCATGAAGGTGCCGGTGCCGTACGTCGACTTGACCTCGCCCTCGGCGAAGCAGGTCTGGCCGAACAGGGCCGCCTGCTGGTCGCCGAGCGCGGAGGCGACCGGGATGCCGCCGAGCAGGTCGCCCAGCTTGCCGCCGGTGATCTCGCCGTAGACCTCGGCGGAGGAGCGGATCTCGGGCAGGATCTGCAGGGGCACGCCGATCGACTCGGCGATCTTTTCGTCCCACTCCATGGTGTGGAGGTTCATCAGCATGGTGCGGGAGGCGTTGGTGACGTCGGTGACGTGCTTGCCGCCGTCGACACCGCCGGTCAGGTTCCAGATGACCCAGGTGTCCATGGTGCCGAAGAGGATGTCGCCGGCCTCGGCGCGCTCCTTGAGGCCCTCGACGTTGTCCAGCAGCCAGCGGGCCTTGGGGCCGGCGAAGTAGGAGGCGAGGGGAAGGCCGGTCTCACGGCGGAAGCGGTCCTGGCCGACATTGCGGCCGAGCTCCTTGCAGAGCGCGTCGGTGCGGGTGTCCTGCCAGACGATGGCGTTGTGGACGGGCTCACCGGTGTTCTTGTCCCACAGCACGGTGGTCTCGCGCTGGTTGGTGATGCCGATGGCCTTGATGTCGTCGCGGGTGATGCCGGCCTTCGCGATGGCTCCGGCGACGACCTCCTGGACGTTGGTCCAGATCTCGGTGGCGTTGTGCTCGACCCAGCCCGGCTTCGGGAAGATCTGCTCGTGCTCCTTCTGGTCGACGGAGACGATGCGGCCGTCGCGGTCGAAGACGATGCAGCGGCTGGAGGTGGTGCCCTGGTCGATGGCGGCGATGAAGGGGCCGGCGGTGTGGGCGTCGGTCACTGTGTGCTCCTGGAAGTTCCGTGGTTATGGGGCTTTACGTACGGCGCGCGCTGAGAGTTTCGATCCTGCCTACCCGAACGGGTGAAGCTTGCTCTCCTAGGCGAACGCGACGTTGTAGATGCCTGCCGCGATGGCGCCGCCGATGAGCGGGCCGACCACCGGGATCCAGGCGTAGCCCCAGTCGGAACCGCCCTTGTTGGGCAGGGGGAGAAGGGCGTGGACAATGCGCGGACCGAGGTCACGGGCCGGGTTGATCGCGTAGCCGGTCGGACCGCCGAGGGACAGACCGATCGAGACGACCACGAGCGCGGTGATCAGGGCGCCCAGGGTGCCCAGGCCCTTGCCGCTGTCGTTGAGGCCCTGGGTCAGGACCGCGAGCACCAGCACGACGGTGCCGATGATCTCCGTGAGGAGGTTCTGCACCGCGTTCCGGATCTCGGGACCGGTGGAGAAGATGCCCAGGACCGGGCCGGCGCCCTTCTCCTGGGCCTCGACGGCCTTGGCCGCCGTGGCCTGCGCGCCCGGACCACCGACGATCTCCTTGTCGGTGAGGTGGGCGTGGAACTGGCCGTAGTAGGCGACCCAGACCAGGGCCGCACCGATCATGGCGCCGAGCAGCTGTCCGGCGAAGTACGTCGGAACGTTGCTCCAGTCGTTGTCCTTGATCGCGAGTGCGACGGTCACGGCCGGGTTCAGGTGGGCGCCGGACAGCGGCGCCGAGGTGTAGACGGCCGTGAGCACCGCGAAGCCCCACCCGAAGGTGATGGCGAGCCAGCCGGCGTTACGAGCCTTGGAGGCCTTCAGCGTGACAGCGGCGCAGACGCCGCCGCCGAGCAGGATGAGTATGGCGGTACCGATGGTCTCGCCGATGAAGATGTCGGAGCTGGACACCCGCGACTCCTTTGTCCTTCGTCCAGGGGAAGCCGAACCCCGGGTCCCTCCGGTGGTTCGCGTTGCCCTCGGGGGTGAGAGCGATGCCGGCCCTTGGCGTTGTCACACTCTAGCGCGTATTGCCGGTAGGTGTTCGACAATGCCGACCGATGGACGGGAGTCTTGCCCCGGCTTCATATGTGCGTCAAGAGCTGTGTCGTCGAATGCGCGATCGTTGTCGGTTGTGTTGATTTATCGACATGGAGATGGCTGGGCCGGGAAACGACGAAGGCCGGAACGCTCTACGGCGTCCCGGCAGCCACACTCACCCCGCGCGGGCGCTCAGAACCGCCCGGCGCCCAGGTCCCGCGACACCGCGCGGGCGCAGTCCCGTACCGCCGCGATCAGCTCGGGCCGCAGCTCGCCGTCCCGGCACAGCCGCTCCACGGCGCCCGTGATCCCGACCGACCCGACGGGCATGCGGCGCCGGTCGTGGATGGCGGCGGCGACGGAGGCGACGCCCTCCCAGGTCTCCTCGACGTCGGCGGCGTATCCACGCGCGCGTGTCATGTCGAGGATGTGCTCGAAGCTGTCCAGCTCGCACACGGTCCGGTCGGTGAAGGCCTTGCGGTCGGTCTCGATCGCCTCGCTGTGCGCGACCGGGTCGTACGCCGACAGGACCTTGCCCAGGGCCGTGGAGTGCAGCGGCTGCATGGCCCCGATCTCCAGCACTTGCCTGCTGTCGTCGGGCCGGAAGACGTGGTGCACGATCAGCACGCCCTGCTGGTGCAGAACGCCCAGGTAGACGCTCTCCCCGCTGGAGCGGGCCAGGTCGTCCGTCCACACCAGGGCGCGCGCCCGCAGCTCGTGCACGTCCAGATAGGTGGTGCCCAGGCGCAGCAGCTCGGCGCCCAGCTGGTAGCGCCCGGAGGCGTCGTCCTGCTCGACGAAGCCCTCCTGCTGGAGGGTGCGCAGAATCCCGTGAGCGGTGCCCTTGGCGAGGCCCAGCGACGAGGCGATGTCCGACAGGCCGAGCCGCCGCTCACCGCCCGCGAGGAGCCGCAGCATCGCGGCCGCCCGTTCGAGCGACTGGATGTTCCGTGCCATCGCCGTACTGCCTCCGTCCCCTTCGAGCGTCGACCACGCGACGTCGCTGCCGCTGTTCGGCAATGTCGAACACTACTAGTCGATGCCGACCTCCCGCTAATGGTCGGTCGCCATCCGGCCGCTTCTGTTGCGCCACCCGTATCCGGGAATCGGCCCGGCCGTCATCCTCGTCCCGCCCCGTGGACGCCCTGACCATTCGGCGGCGGTCCCGGCTACCCTTGCGGCGTGCGCCCCCTGCGGACGGACCCGTAGAGGGCGCAAAGCCGACAGCCGTCGCATTCCAGGGAGCCCTTTCATGGCCTCGTTGCCACCGACCCCTTCCGCCGACAGCCGGACCCGTGTGTCCGCTCTCCGTGAGGCGCTCGCCACCCGTGTGGTGGTCGCCGACGGAGCGATGGGCACCATGTTGCAGGCCCAGGACCCCACCCTTGAGGACTTCGAGAACCTTGAGGGCTGCAACGAGATCCTCAACCTCACCCGGCCCGACATCGTCCGATCCGTCCATGAGGCCTACTTCGAAGCGGGCGTGGACTGCGTCGAGACCAACACATTCGGCGCCAACCACTCGGCCATGGCCGAGTACGACATCGCCGACCGGGTCTACGAGCTGTCCGAGGCGGGCGCCCGTATCGCCCGCGAGGCGGCCGACGCTTTCGGCTCCCGCGACGGCCGCCAGCGGTGGGTGCTCGGATCGATCGGACCCGGTACGAAGCTGCCGACCCTCGGCCACATCGGCTACGGCACCCTGCGCGACGGCTTCCAGGCGAACGCCGAGGGCCTGCTCGCCGGCGGCGCGGACGCCCTGATCGTGGAGACCACGCAGGACCTCCTGCAGACGAAGTCGTCGATCCTGGGCGCCCGGCGCGCCATGGAGGCGACCGGCACCGAGGTCCCGCTGCTGGTCTCGATGGCCTTCGAGACGACCGGCACCATGCTGCTCGGCTCCGAGATCGGCGCCGCGCTGACCGCGCTGGAGCCCCTCGGCATCGACATGATCGGCCTGAACTGCTCGACCGGTCCGGCCGAGATGAGCGAGCACCTGCGCTACCTGGCCCGGCACTCCCGCACCCCGCTACTGTGCATGCCCAACGCCGGTCTGCCGATCCTCACCAAGGACGGCGCCCACTTCCCGCTCGACCCCGAGGGCCTGGCCGACGCCCAGGAGACCTTCGTACGGGACTACGGGCTGAATCTCATCGGCGGCTGCTGCGGCACGACCCCCGAGCACCTGCGGCAGCTCGTGGAGCGCGTCCGGGAAGCCACGCCCGGGGAGCGCCGGCCGCAGCCCGAACCCGGCGCCGCCTCCCTCTACCAGACGGTCCCCTTCCGCCAGGACACCTCCTACCTGGCCATCGGCGAGCGCACCAACGCCAACGGCTCGAAGAAGTTCCGCGAGGCCATGCTGGCCGCCCGCTGGGACGACTGCGTCGAGATGGCCCGCGAGCAGATCCGCGAGGGCGCGCACATGCTCGACCTGTGCGTGGACTACGTCGGCCGCGACGGCGTCGCCGACATGGAGGAGCTGGCCGGCCGCTTCGCCACCGCCTCCACCCTGCCGATCGTCCTCGACTCCACCGAGGTCGAGGTCATCCGGGCCGGCCTGGAGAAGCTCGGCGGACGCGCGGTCATCAACTCCGTCAACTACGAGGACGGCGACGGCCCCGAGTCCCGCTTCGCCAAGGTCACCCGGCTCGCCCAGGAGCACGGCGCCGCGCTGATCGCGCTGACCATCGACGAGGAGGGCCAGGCCCGCACCCCCGAGAAGAAGGTCGAGATCGCCGAGCGGCTGATCGAGGACCTGACGGCCAACTGGGGCATCCACGAGTCGGACATCCTCATCGACACCCTGACCTTCACCATCTGTACCGGCCAGGAGGAGTCCCGGGGGACGGCATCGCCACCATCGAGGCGATCCGCGAACTCAAGCGCCGCCACCCGGACGTCCAGACCACTCTCGGCCTGTCCAACATCTCCTTCGGCCTCAACCCGGCCGCCCGCATCCTACTCAACTCCGTCTTCCTCGACGAGTGCGTCAAGGCGGGCCTGGACTCGGCCATCGTCCACGCGTCGAAGATCCTGCCGATCGCCCGCTTCAGCGAGGAAGAGGTGCAGACCGCCCTCGACCTGATCTACGACCGCCGCGCAGAGGGCTACGACCCGCTGCAGAAGCTGATGGCCCTGTTCGAGGGCGCCACCACGAAGTCCCTGAAGGCCGGCAGGGCCGAGGAACTCGCCGCCCTCCCGCTGGAGGAGCGCCTCAAGCGCCGCATCATCGACGGCGAGCGCAACGGCCTGGAGGCCGACCTCGACGACGCCCTTCAGGAGCGCCCCGCCCTCGACATCGTCAACGAGACCCTCCTGGACGGCATGAAGGTCGTCGGCGAACTGTTCGGCTCCGGCCAGATGCAGCTGCCGTTCGTCCTCCAGTCCGCCGAGGTGATGAAGGCCGCCGTCGCCCACCTCGAACCGCACATGGAGAAGTCCGACGCCGAGGGCAAGGGCACCATCGTGCTGGCCACGGTGCGCGGCGACGTGCACGACATCGGCAAGAACCTGGTGGACATCATCCTGTCCAACAACGGCTACAACGTGGTCAACCTGGGCATCAAGCAGCCCGTCTCGGCGATCCTGGAGGCCGCCGAGGAGCACCGGGCCGACGTCATCGGCATGTCCGGGCTGCTGGTGAAGTCCACGGTGATCATGAAGGAGAACCTGGAGGAGCTCAACCAGCGAGGCCTGGCGGCGAATTACCCGGTCATCCTCGGCGGCGCCGCCCTCACGCGCGCGTACGTCGAACAGGACCTGCACGAGATCTACGAGGGCGAAGTCCGCTACGCCCGCGACGCGTTCGAGGGCCTGCGCCTGATGGACGCCCTGATCGGCGTCAAGCGGGGCGTGCCCGGCGCGAAGCTCCCCGAGCTCAAGCAGCGCCGGGTCAGGAGCACCGCAGCCACGGCCGTACTCGAGGAGCGTCCCGAGGAAGGCCACGTCCGCTCCGACGTCGCCACCGACAACCCGGTCCCCGCACCGCCGTTCTGGGGCACCCGCGTCATCAAGGGCATCCAGCTCAAGGAGTACGCCTCCTGGCTCGACGAGGGCGCCCTCTTCAAGGGCCAGTGGGGCCTGAAGGAGGCCCGCACCGGAGACGGCCCGTCGTACCAGGAACTCGTCGAGACCGAGGGCCGCCCGCGCCTGCGCGGCCTGCTCGACAGGCTCCAGACGGACAACCTCCTCGAAGCGGCCGTGGTCTACGGCTACTTCCCGTGCGTCTCCAAGGACGACGACCTGATCCTCCTGGACGAGCACGGCAACGAACGCACCCGGTTCACCTTCCCGCGCCAGCGCCGCGGCCGCCGCCTGTGCCTGGCCGACTTCTTCCGCCCGCAGGAGTCGGGCGAGACGGACGTCGTGGGCCTCCAGGTGGTCACCGTCGGCTCGCGGATCGGCGAGGAGACGGCCCGGATGTTCGAGGCGAACGCCTACCGCGACTACCTCGAACTGCACGGCCTGTCCGTACAGCTGGCCGAGGCGCTCGCCGAGTACTGGCACGCGCGCGTGCGCTCCGAGCTGGGCTTCGCCGGTGAGGACCCGGCCGACATCGAGGACATGTTCGCGCTGAAGTACCGGGGCGCCCGCTTCTCGCTGGGCTACGGCGCCTGCCCGAACCTGGAGGACCGGTCCAAGATCGCCGACCTGCTCCAGCCGGAGCGCATCGGCGTCCACCTCTCCGAGGAGTTCCAGCTGCACCCCGAGCAGTCCACGGACGCGATCGTCATCCACCACCCCGAGGCGAAGTACTTCAACGCCCGCTGAGACCGCTCCGCGCGCCGATCGATCAAACCAGGCGTTCCGGCCGCGGGAGTCGTACACTGGTCGGTCCACCGCAGGCCGGTTCCCTTCGTGGGAACCGGCCTGATCGCCCCTTCAAGGAGGTACGTGGATGACCAGCACGGTCCCCGCACCAGGAACCCGTACGGCCGAGGGCTCAGCCCTGCAGGCCGTGCTGCTCGACATGGACGGAACCTTGGTGGACACCGAGGGCTTCTGGTGGGACGTCGAGGTCGAGATCTTCGCCGGCCTCGGTCACATGCTCGACGACACCTGGCGCCATGTCGTCGTCGGCGGCCCCATGAGCCGCAGCGCAGGATTCCTGATCGAGGCCACCGGCGCCGACATCTCCCTCGCCGAGCTCACCGTGCTGCTGAACCAGGGCTTCGAGGACCGCATCGACCGCGCCCTGCCGCTGATGCCGGGGGCCGCCCGGCTGCTGGCCGAGCTGGCCGCGTTCGAGATCCCCACCGCCCTGGTCTCCGCCTCGCACCGGCGCATCATCGACCGGGTGCTCACCTCGCTCGGCCCTCAGCACTTCGCGCTGACCGTCGCCGGCGACGAGGTGCCGCGCACCAAGCCGCACCCGGACCCGTACCTGCTCGCGGCGGCCGGACTGGGCGTCGACCCGGCCCGATGCGCGGTGGTCGAGGACACGGCGACCGGCGTCGCGGCGGCCGAGGCCGCGGGCTGCCATGTGGTGGCCGTGCCGTCCGTGGCCCCGATCACCCCGGCCACCCGGCGCACCGTGGTGACCTCCCTCGAAGAGGTCGATCTGGCATTTCTGCGCGGGCTGATGGCGGCCTGACAACAGAAATAGATACGGCGTTCACCCAGCGTGCAACATCGATAGCGCGGGAATTCCACGAAGGAATTCGAATGGAGCCCGATGGCTGAATTCCAGTGGGCGCCAAGACTGTTCAGTTTGTGACGTTCGCCACTCGTGAAGGGGGTGACGGGCGCCCTGCCGCGTGCCGCACGCCCTCCATCGGGGGCTTCGAGCGCACCCTTGTGTCCCGATTGATGGACCGGTGCACGAATCCTTCCGGTGAAAGGTTCTCGGTGCGTCCGCGACCGGTTCCACAGCGTGATGGAGTCCCAACTCCGGTGGCGGCGAACCCTCCTGCGGGCGCGGACTAACCTCGTCGCGAGAACATCGCACTTCCCCCGTGATCCGCCGCACCACCCCTGCATGCCGGGTACACGGAGTCGACAGCTGGAGAAACCCGAGCATGAACCGCAAAACTTTGGTGCTGCCGGCCGTCATCGGCCTGCTCGCGCCGGTTCTCGCCGCCTGTGGCGGAACCGACAGCGGCAGTGACGGCGGCGGCGCGATCGTCGTCGGCACCACGGACGCGTTCACTGCCTCGAAGGAGGCTCCCGCCCCGCTCGACCCCGCCTACGCCTACGACGTCGGCACCTGGAACATCCTGCGCCAGACCGTGCAGACCCTGATGATCCAGCCGCGCGGCGAGGGCGACCCGGTGCCCGAAGCCGCCCAGAGCTGCGGCTTCACCGACAGCGGCAACGAACGCTACGCCTGCACCCTGCGCGAGGGCCTGAAGTTCGCGAACGGCGACCCCGTCACCGCGGAAGACGTGAAGTACTCCATCGACCGCGCCCGCTCCCTCAAGGCCGACAGCGGCGTCTTCGCGCTGCTGTCCACCATCGACACCGTCGAGACCCAGGGCGACCGCGAGGTGATCTTCCACCTCAAGACCGCCGACGCCACCTTCCCGTTCAAGCTGTCCACCCCGGTCGCCGGCATCGTCGACCCGGACATCTACGCCAAGGACAAGCTGCGCGACGGCTTCGAGGTCGACGGCTCCGGCCCCTACACCCTCAAGGCCGAGGTCAAGAACGACGAACTGGTCTCCGCCGTGTTCACCAAGAACCCCGATTACAAGGGGAGTCTGAAGGTGAACAACGGCAAGGTCGAACTGCGCAACTTCGCGAACGCCGACGAGATGGGCACCGCCCTCGCCAAGGGCGACCTCGACCTGATGACCCGCACCATGTCGCCCGAGCAGATCCAGAAGCTGTCGGCCGACTCCGACGACAGCGTCGACCTCGTCGACATGTCCGGTCTGGAAATCCGCTACCTGGCCTTCAACACCAACGACCCGGCCGTACGCGGCAAGGCCGTCCGCCAGGCGATGGCCCAGATCATCGACCGCGGCGAACTCGTCTCCAAGGTCTACGGCTCCCAGGCCCAACCGCTGTACTCGCTGGTCCCCGCCAGCATCACCGGCCACTCCAACGCGTTCTTCAACAAGTACGGCGACCCGAGCGTGAGCACGGCCAAGTCGCTGCTGGAGAAGGCGGGCATCACGACCCCGGTGAAGCTGACCCTGCACTACACCACCGACCACTACGGCTCGGCCACCAAGAAGGAGTTCGAGCTGCTGCAGAAGCAGCTCAACGACAGCGGCCTGTTCGACGCCGACATCCAGGGCACCCCCTGGGCGACGTTCCGCCCCGCCGAGCAGAAGGGCGAGTACGAGGTCTACGGCATGGGCTGGTTCCCGGACTTCCCGGACGCCGACAACTACCTCGCCCCGTTCCTCGACAAGGACAACTTCCTCGGCTCGCCGTACGCCAACAGCACGATCCGCAACACCCTCATCCCGGAGTCCCGCCGCGCGGCCGACCGACTGTCCGCCTCCAGCAGCCTGACGGACATTCAGGACATCGTCGCCAATGACGTGCCCGTCCTGCCGCTGTGGCAGGGCAGGCAGTACGTCGCCGCGGGCGACGACGTCACCGGTACGGCGTATGCGCTCAACTCCTCCTCGACCCTTCAGCTGTGGGAGCTCGGCCGTGGCGTGAGCGGCTGACGTCTCCCGTGCCCGGCGCCCACGACCAGGGCGCGGGATCAGGCCCGGGCAGCAGCATGCGGCTCGGGCTTCTCACAACCGACGACAAGGCACTCGTACGTGAACATGCGTAACCAGTGGCCGGTCCTGCCCGTCGTGGCAGGGCTGGCCTCCGGCCTGCTGACCGGCTGCGGAACCGAAACGGGGGACACCGGGGGGACCGGAACCTCGGTGGTCATGGGGATGTCCGACGACGTCCTGGCCACCGACCCCGCCTCCGGCTACGACCCCGGCTCCTGGCTGTTGTTCAACAACGTCTTCCAGTCGCTGCTCAGCTTCCCCAAGGGCGCCACCGAACCGCAGCCCGAGGCCGCCGAGCAGTGCTCCTTCTCCGACACCGAGGCCAAGGTCTACAAGTGCACACTGCGGGACGGGCTGAAGTTCAGCAACGGTGACGCCCTCACCTCCGAGGACGTCAAGTTCTCCTTCGACCGCATGCTGAAGATCAACGACCCCGACGGCCCCGCGGTCATGTTCCCCACCCTCGACAAGGTCGAGACACCGGACGACGAGACCGTCGTCTTCCGGCTCAACACACCCGACGCCACCTTCCCCAGCAAGATCGCCTCCGGTGCCGGCTCCATCGTCGACGAGCAGCAGTACGACGCGGACGGCCTGCGCAAGGACGGCGACGCGGTCGGCTCCGGCCCGTACAAGCTGGACACGTTCGACGGCGACGAAGCGGTCTTCTCCGTCAACGAGAACTACAAGGGCACCGCCGAGGTGCAGAACTCCGGTGTCACGCTGAAGTTCTTCCACGGCGACCAGGACGCCCTGAAGAAGGCCCTCCTCGCGGACGAGGTCGACATCGCCTACCGAGGCCTCACCGCGGGCGGCATCGCCGACATCGAGAAGTCCGGCGGCGACTCCGGAGTCGAGGTCGTCGAGGGCAGCAGCGCCGAGGTCCAGCACCTGGTCTTCAACATGGACGACCCGGTCGCCGGAAAGCTCGGCGTCCGCAAGGCCATCGCCTACCTCATCGACCGCGACGCCCTCATCAAGGACGTCTACCAGGGCACGGCGAGCCCGCTGTACTCGATCATCCCGGCCGGTATCGGCGGCCACAACACGGCCTTCTTCGACACCTACGGCGCCCGCCCCTCCAAGGCCAAGGCCGCCGCTGCGCTGCAGGACGACGGCATCACCGGCAAGGTCAAGCTGACCCTGTGGTCCACCCCGTCGCGCTACGGCCCCGCCACCGACCAGGAGTTGAAGGCGATCGCGCAGCAGCTCAACGACAGCGGCCTGTTCGACGCCGACGTACAGTCCGTCGCCTTCGACCAGTACGAGAAGGACGTAGCCGCCGGCAAGTACGGCGTCTACGTGAAGGGCTGGATCCCGGACTACCCGGACGCCGACAACTTCACGGCCCCCTTCTTCGGCAAGGGCAACGTGCTGAGCAACAACTACAGCAACCGCTCGATCACCGGCACGCTCATCCCGCGCACCGCCGCCGAGAGCGACCGCTCCGCGACCGACGACGAGTTCGACCAGCTCCAGGACATCGTGGCCAAGGAACTCCCCGTCCTCCCGATCTGGCAGGCCAAGCAGTACGCGGTCGTCCACGACGACGTCTACGGCCTGGAGTACTGCCTCGACGCCTCCACCGTCTTCCGCTTCTGGGAGCTCAGCAAGGCCTGACGGACGGCCGTGACCGCCGTACACGCACAGAGGGCGCCCCTTCTCGAGAAAGGTCTCGAGAAGGGGCGCCCTCTTCGCCGTAACGCGAGCTCCTACTGGGCGCCGGGGCGCACCAGCCCGCTCTCGTACGCGTACACCGCGGCCTGTACCCGGTCACGCAGACCCAGCTTGGTGAGCACATGGCCGACGTGTGTCTTCACGGTGGTCTCGCTGACGAACAGATCGGCGGCGATCTCCGCGTTGGACAGGCCCCGCGCCACCAGCTTCAGCACCTCCACCTCGCGGTCGGTGAGCGTGTGCAGGGTGTCCGGCACCGGCTCGTCGCCCGACGGGAGATGCGTGGCGTACTTGTCGAGCAGCCGACGCGTGATGCTCGGCGCCAGCATCGCCTCACCACCGGCGACCACACGGATCGCCTGCACCAGCTCATTGGCCGGGGCATCCTTCAGCAGGAAGCCGCTGGCCCCCGCCTTCAACGCCTCCACCACGTACTCGTCGAGATCGAAGGTGGTCAGCACCAGCACCTTCGCCGGGCCGTCCCGCCCGGGCCCGGTGATCTGCCGGGTCGCCTCGACACCGTCCATCCGTGGCATACGGATGTCCATCAGAACCACGTCGGGCTGCAGGGCCCGCACCTGATCGAGAGCTTGGAGGCCGTCACCGGCCTCGCCCACGACCGCGAGGTCCTGCTCCGCTTCCAGGATCATCCGGAAGCCGGTACGCAGCAGCGGCTGGTCGTCGACCAGTAGGACGCGGATGGCCACGTAAGTCTCCTTCGCTAGTCCGGCCCCATTCTGCCCTGCGGGCCGCCACCGGACTCGCCCGCCCTGACCGGCAACGACTGCGTCGCCCGGGGGGCACCCCCCGGACCCCCGGCCGAACCCGGCTCGGCCACTGTCACCGGCAACGGATACGGCGGGGGAGTGCCGCCGAATTCCGGGCAGTGGGCCTGGTGGTCGCACCAGCCGCACAACTTGGTCGGCCGGGGACGCCAGTCACCGCTCTCCGTCGCCTGCCGGATCGCTTCCCACAACGCGAGCAGCTTGCGCTCCACCCGCTCCAGATCGGCCAGGACCGGGTCGTACGTCAGCACATCACCGCTGCCCAGGTAGACGAGCTGAAGCCGGCGCGGAATCACCTGCTTCAGCCGCCACACCACGAGCGCGTAGAACTTCATCTGGAACAGCGCACCCTCGGCGTACTCGGGCCGGGGAGCCTTGCCGGTCTTGTAGTCGACGATCCGCACCTCACCCGTGGCCGCCACATCGACACGGTCGATGATCCCGCGCAACCGCAGCCCCGAGTCCAGCTCGGCCTCGACGAACAGCTCACGCTCGGCAGGCTCCAGCCGCGTCGGATCCTCCAGGCTGAACCAGCGCTCCACGAGCTGCTCCGCCTCACCGAGCCACCTCGCCAGCCGCTCCCCCTCGGGATCGTCCTCGAACAGCTCCACCACCTCCGGCCTGCTCTCGCGCAGCCGGTCCCACTGGCCCGGGACGAGGGACTTGGCACGCGGGGCGGTCCGCTCGGCGGCCGGAGCGTCGAAGAGCCGCTCCAGCACCGCGTGCACAAGGGTCCCCTTGGTCGCCGCCGCGCTCGGCTTCTCGGGCAGCCGGTCGATCACCCGGAACCGGTAGAGCAGCGGGCACTGCATGAAGTCACTGGCACGGGACGGCGACAGCGAGGCCGGCGGTATGGCCGGGCGCGCGGCCACACCGACCGCAGGGGCCGCGCCCTCACCCGCATCGACCGTCGCCACCACACTGTCCGCCCGCGCCGGGGACGCTTCCGCCCCCGCTGGGTCCCCGTCCGCCACGGCCCCTGTCACGGGCGCGACGTCACTGCCGCAGTCCGCCGCGGCACCCTCCGTGCTCGTCTCCATGCCCACAGACCTTACGGCCCGCCACTGACAGTGACCCAGCCGCCGCTGTCACACCCGCGGCGGCAGGGGAAACTGAGGGGTGCCGGGGCGAAGGGCGTCACCACGGCCGCATACCATCGACCCGAGACCCATCCGCCCGGCAGGCGCGGAAGACGCTTCGAACGAGGGGACACCGTGGACGAGAGCGGCGGGAGCGGGCAGCCGCGGTCCGGCACCGGCGAGTCGACCGAGCGCCGAGCAGACCGTATGACCCCGGCCACCGACCCCACACGCCCCGACCCGTCCCCGAACACGGAACAGCCCTCGGACACACAGCCCTTGGACACCGACCGCGACAACGCCGAGCACGAAGCCACCCGGCCGCCGCTCGGCGCCGAGAACCGCCCGCAGGACGAGACCCCGGGGCGCTCACGAGACGCGGACGCCCCGAGCGGCGAGGGCGACAGCGAGAACGGCGACAGCGAGAGCAGCGGGAACGGCGGCAACGCCGACGGCGACGACGCACTTGACCGGACCACGGAGCACACCGCCCCCGCCCCCAGCGGCTCCGCCGACCCCCGCACCCCAGACGATCACCAAGCCGACCCCCCGAGCGCGAACGAGAACGACAGCCGCAGCGCCACCCGTCCACCGGCCCCGGCCCCCGACGCGGGAAAGACCCGCCCGCCCCAGCGCCCCAAGGAACCCCGAGGCGGCCTGCTCATGGGACGGCCCTTCGGCGTGCCCGTCTACGTCGCCCCCAGCTGGTTCCTCGTCGCCGCCCTCATCACCTGGGTGTTCGGCGGACAGCTTGACCGGGTGCTGCCCGAACTCGGCGCCGCCCGCTATCTCGTCTCCCTCTTCTTCGCCGTCGCCTTCTACGCCTCCGTCCTCGTCCACGAACTCGCCCACACCGTCGCCGCCCTCCGCTTCAAACTCCCCGTCCGCCGGATCCAGCTGCAGTTCTTCGGCGGCGTCTCCGAGATCGAGAAGGAAGCCGAGACACCGGGACGCGAGTTCGTGCTCGCCTTCGTCGGCCCGCTGCTCTCCCTCGTCCTCGCCGGCGTCTTCTACGCCGCCATGCAGACCGTCGAACCCGGCACCGTCCCCGGCGTCCTGCTGGCCGGCCTCATGGTCTCCAACCTCATCGTCGCCGCCTTCAACCTGCTCCCCGGCCTGCCCCTCGACGGCGGCCGCATGCTCCGCGCCATCGTCTGGAAGATCACCGGCAAGCCGATGGCCGGCACCATCGCCGCCGCCTGGATCGGCCGCGCCCTCGCCGTCGCCGTCCTCGTCGGGCTCCCCCTGCTCACCCAGTCCGGCGCCCTCGGCTCCGACGCCGTCGACAACGTCGGCATGGACACCGTCATGGACGCCCTGCTCGCCGCCATCCTCGCCGCGATCATCTGGACCGGCGCCGGCAACAGCCTGCGCATGGCCCGCCTGCGCGAACACCTCCCCGAACTGCGCGCCCGCACCCTCACCCGCCGCGCCGTCCCCGTCGAGACCGACACCCCCCTCTCCGAGGCCCTGCGCCGCGCCAACGCCGCCGGCGCCCGCGCCCTCGTCGTCGTCGACGCCGACGGCCACCCCCTCTCCCTCGTCCGCGAGGCCGCCATCGCCGGCGTACCCGAACACCGCCGCCCCTGGGTCGCCGTCAGCAGCCTCGCCCAGGACCTGACCGACGGCATGCGCGTCTCCGCCGAGCTGGCCGGAGAGGAACTCCTCGACGCCCTGCGCGCGACCCCGGCCACCGAGTACCTCGTCGTCGAGGAGACGGGCGAGATCTACGGCGTCCTGTCCGCGGCGGACGTGGAGCGCGCCTTCGTGAAGGCCATGGCCCGCCCCAGCTGAAGACCGGCACACACGCGTGGTCGGCGACCCCCCGAAACGCCGGTAGGCTGTTCACATGTCCGAACCGACCGGTGCCGCCCGCAGGCGCGGGCCCTTCAAGGTCGGGGACCAGGTACAGCTGACCGACCCCAAGGGCCGCCACTACACGTTCACGCTCGAGGCCGGGAAGAACTTCCACACCCACAAGGGTTCCTTCCCGCACGACGAACTGATCGGCGCTCCCGAGGGCAGCGTTGTCCGCACCACCGGGAACGTCGCCTACCTCGCGCTGCGCCCCCTGCTCCCCGACTACGTCCTGTCCATGCCCCGCGGGGCAGCCGTCGTCTACCCGAAGGACGCGGGACAGATCCTCGCCTTCGCCGACATCTTCCCCGGCGCCCGCGTCGTCGAGGCCGGCGTCGGCTCCGGCTCGCTCAGCAGCTTCCTGCTGCGCGCCATCGGCGACCAGGGCATGCTGCACTCCTACGAGCGCCGCGAAGACTTCGCCGACATCGCCCGGCAGAACGTGGAGCGCTACTTCGGCGGCCCCCACCCCGCCTGGCAGCTCACCGTCGGCGACCTCCAGGACAACCTGAGCGACACCGACGTCGACCGCGTCATCCTCGACATGCTCGCCCCCTGGGAGTGCCTGGAAGCCGTCTCCAAGGCGCTCGTCCCCGGCGGCATCGTCTGCTGCTACGTCGCCACCACCACCCAGCTCGCCCGGACCGTCGAGTCCATCCGCGAGATCGGCTGCTTCAACGAGCCGACCGCCTGGGAGACGATGATCCGCAACTGGCACATCGAGGGCCTCGCCGTCCGCCCCGACCACCGCATGATCGGCCACACCGGCTTCCTGCTCACCGCCCGCCGCCTCGCCGACGGCGTCGAGCCCCCCATGCGCCGCCGCCGCCCCGCCAAGGGCGCCTACGGCGAGGACTACGAAGGCCCCAACGCCGACGGAGGCGCCGGCCGCTGAGACGGCCCCATGCCGCATCCAACGTACAAGCGCTGTGGCCGAGTTCCCGGAACACCCCCGGAACTCGACCACAGCGCCTTTGCGTTGCCGCACCACCAACAGCCGACAATCCGAACGTCGCACGACACCCGCACGCCCCCTCCGCACCCCCAACCACCGGCCATCCGGCACCGGAACTCCACACCCCGACGTTCCCCCCGACTGTGACGTGTGGCACCATTCTGGCCACCCCACCGGCACAGCCCTCACAGGAGACGCTCCTAGTGCAGCAATCCGCCGTCCCGGAACTGGCACACACCCACACCCGGCCGATCCACTGGCTCGCCACCGCCACAGCCCTCGCCGGTGTCGTAGCGCTCTCCTCGGTCCTGCAACCCAACTCGGCGACGGCGGCCCAGACAGCCGGACCGGAAGCGAGGAACGCCCCCGCGGCCACCACACCCCCCGACCCCACGAGCGTCGACTTCCCGCTCGAATGCGGGCCGGTGAAGGCCGTCGTGGTCAAGAAGGCCACAGGAGACCTGGACGGTGACGGCAGCCCCGAAACCGTGGCCGTCGTCCACTGCGACTCACCCATGGGCACCCCGCCCGACGGCCTCTACGTCCTCACCCGGGCCACCGAAACCGCCACGCCCCGCCTCATCGCGACCCTCATCAACCCGAAGGACAACATCACCGTCAGTGACGTCGCCGTCAGTGACGGAGCCGTCGTCACCGACCTGCTCGGCTACTCGTCAACCGACGTACCGCGCTGCTGCCCCGACGTGAAGAAGAGCGCGAAGTGGCAGTGGAAGAACGGCGCGTTCGTCCGCTCGACACCCGCCGGCGCCCACAGTGTCTGACCCATGCCACCGGCACGTGTGAGAAATCAGACAGTCGTAACACCCCGTATATGCAAGGTCACTCGGCGTCCGGACCGTACACCTCGACCTTGTCCGAAACGCGACGCACATGGATGCAGTCACCCGGACACTCCTTCGCCGAGTCCACCACATCCGTGAGAAGCGGCAACGGCACAGGCGTTGTGGCCCCCTTGGCCTGCAACAGCTCGTCCTCACCGCTCTTCACATAGGCCAGACCGTCGATGTCCAGCTCGAACACCTCGGGCGCGTACTGGGCGCAGATGCCGTCACCAGTACAGAGATCCTGGTCGATCCAGACCTCCAGCGCCTCACTGTCGACCCCGGCCGCCTGCTCCACGCTCATCTCTCCTGCCGTTTGCTACGCCGAGCCGCACGGGAATCCGGCCAGCTCTGACGGGTGTTGAACGCTTCGACCCTACCTCCGGCGGCTTTCCAATCATGTTCGGTGGGTATTCCCCTGGCGTGAGGGAGAGCGCAAGGGTGAAGATCGGACACACCTCGACAGTCTTTGTGATCTAGGGGTTTCAATCGACACCCACCCAGGTAGGGTCTGGAAGCGTCCAGCTCCCCTTGGAGGAGGTGAGGACCGTGGCAGCCCACGACGACGACATGAACCGCGGCATCCGCCCGGGACGCGGGTCCGACGACCCGGCCGGGCAGATTGCCTACCTTGAGCAGGAGATCGCCGTCCTGCGACGCAAGCTCGCCGACTCTCCGCGACACACGAGGATTCTCGAAGAGCGGATCGTCGAGCTGCAGACCAACCTGGCCGGCGTCTCCGCACAGAACGAGCGACTTGCCAACACGCTCCGTGAGGCCCGCGACCAGATCGTGGCCCTCAAGGAAGAAGTCGACCGGCTCGCACAGCCACCGGCCGGCTTCGGTGTCTTCCTGCAAGCCAACGACGACGGCACCGCCGACATCTTCACCGGAGGTCGCAAACTCCGCGTGAACGTCAGCCCGAGCGTCGAACTCGACGACCTCAGGCGCGGCCAGGAGCTGATGCTCAACGAAGCACTCAACGTGGTCGAAGCCATGGAGTACGAGAGCGTCGGCGACATCGTCACCCTCAAGGAGATCCTCGAGGACGGCGAACGCGCCCTCGTGGTCGGGCACACCGACGAGGAACGGGTGGTACGGCTCGCCGAGCCGCTGCTGGACGTCACCATCCGCCCCGGCGACGCCCTCCTGCTCGAACCCCGCTCCGGCTACGTCTACGAGGTCGTGCCGAAGAGCGAGGTCGAGGAACTCGTCCTCGAAGAAGTACCCGACATCGGCTACGAGCAGATCGGCGGCCTGGGCAACCAGATCGAAATGATCCGCGACGCAGTCGAGCTCCCGTACCTCTACCCCGACCTGTTCAAGGAGCACGAACTGCGCCCACCCAAGGGCGTCCTCCTGTACGGGCCCCCCGGATGCGGCAAGACACTCATCGCCAAGGCCGTCGCCAACTCGCTGGCCAAAAAGGTCGCCGAAGTCACCGGCCAAGCCCAGGGCAAGAGCTTCTTCCTCAACATCAAGGGCCCCGAGCTCCTCAACAAATACGTCGGCGAAACCGAACGACAGATCCGCCTCGTCTTCCAGCGAGCCCGCGAAAAGGCCAGCGAGGGCACACCCGTCATCGTCTTCTTCGACGAGATGGAATCTCTCTTCCGCACCCGCGGATCCGGCGTCAGCTCGGACGTGGAAAACACCATCGTCCCCCAGCTGCTCGCCGAGATCGACGGCGTGGAAGGCCTGCAGAACGTGGTCGTCATCGGCGCCTCCAACCGCGAGGACATGATCGACCCCGCCATCCTGCGCCCCGGCCGCCTCGACGTGAAAATCAAGATCGAGCGGCCCGACGCCGAAGCCGCCAAGGACATCTTCGGCAAGTACCTCACCGAGCGCCTCCCCCTCCACCCCGAGGACGTCGGCGAGCACAGCGGTGACAAGTCGACGACGGTCCAGAGCATGATCCAGACCGCCGTCGAGCAAATGTACGCAGAATCCGAGGAAAACCGCTTCCTGGAAGTCACCTACGCCAACGGCGACAAGGAAGTCCTCTACTTCAAGGACTTCAACTCCGGCGCCATGATCGAAAACATCGTGGGCCGCGCCAAGAAAATGGCGATCAAGGACTTCCTCGAACACAACCAAAAGGGCCTCCGCGTCGCCCACCTCCTCCAGGCATGCGTGGACGAGTTCAAGGAGAACGAGGACCTGCCCAACACCACCAACCCGGACGACTGGGCCCGAATCTCCGGAAAGAAGGGCGAACGGATCGTCTACATCCGCACCCTCATCACCGGAAAGCAGGGCGCAGACACCGGACGCTCCATCGACACGGTGGCAAACACCGGTCAGTACCTGTAAAAGGCAGGGCGGCTGCGGGTGCCCTCACCGGGTACCCGCAGCCCACTGCTTTCCAGGCCACGACCGGAACACGAGGCGTGCAAGGCAATGACGCAAATGATCTCCCCACCAGCGCAGAGGCGCTCTAGGCTCTTCCATACCGCCGAGTCGCGCAGTGCGGGGACGGGCACCGCACACGCAACCGAGCGCCAGCGGTATCTGCGCGACGCCCACGACCGAGGGCGCCGCCGGGCAAGGAGGGCCGCATGACCGTACGGCGAGTAATGGGCATCGAGACGGAGTACGGGATCTCCGTCCCCGGCCACCCCAACGCCAATGCCATGCTCACCTCATCCCAGATCGTCAACGCCTACGCGGCGGCGATGCACCGGGCCCGACGAGCCCGCTGGGACTTCGAGGAGGAGAACCCGCTGCGCGACGCGCGAGGCTTCGACCTCGCCCGCGAGGCCGCCGACTCCAGCCAGCTCACCGACGAGGACATCGGCCTCGCCAACGTCATCCTCACCAACGGCGCGCGGCTCTACGTCGACCACGCACACCCCGAATACAGCGCACCCGAGGTCACCAACCCGCGCGACGCCGTCCTGTGGGACAAGGCCGGCGAACGCATCATGGCCGAAGCCGCCGAACGCGCCGCCCAGCTCCCCGGCGCCCAGCCCATCCACCTCTACAAGAACAACACCGACAACAAGGGCGCCTCCTACGGCACGCACGAGAACTACCTGATGAAGCGGGAAACCCCCTTCTCCGACATCGTGCGCCACCTCACGCCCTTCTTCGTCTCCCGCCAGGTCGTCACCGGAGCAGGCCGCGTCGGAATCGGTCAGGACGGCCACGAACACGGCTTCCAGCTCAGCCAGCGGGCCGACTACTTCGAGGTCGAGGTCGGGCTGGAGACCACTCTCAAGCGCCCGATCATCAACACCCGAGACGAGCCCCACGCCGACGCCGAGAAATACCGCCGCCTGCACGTGATCATCGGCGACGCCAACCTCTCCGAGATCTCGACGTACCTGAAACTGGGCACGACAGCCCTGGTCCTGTCGATGATCGAGGACAGCTTCATCGCGGTCGACCTGGCCGTCGACCAGCCCGTACGCACACTCCACCAGGTCTCGCACGACCCGTCCCTCAAGCGCCTGATCACGCTGCGTAGTGGCCGTACCCTGACGGCGGTCCAGCTCCAGATGGAGTACTACGAGCTCTCGCGCAAATACGTCGAGGAGCGCTTCGGTGCGGACGCGGACGAGCAGACCAAGGACGTCCTGTCCCGTTGGGAAGACACCCTGAACCGCCTGGAACGGGATCCGATGAGCCTGGCCGGCGAACTGGACTGGGTGGCCAAGCGAGAGCTCATGGAGGGCTACCGCCGCCGCGACGACCTCGACTGGGACGCCGCCCGCCTCCACCTCGTCGACCTCCAGTACGCCGACGTACGCCCCGAGAAGGGCCTCTACAACCGCCTGGCGGCCCGCGGCCGCATGAAGCGCCTGCTGGACGAGACAGACGTCGAGAGGGCCAAGGCCAAGCCGCCGGAGGACACACGCGCGTACTTCCGCGGACGCTGCCTGGAGCAGTACGCCGACGACGTCGCCGCGGCCTCCTGGGACTCGGTGATCTTCGACCTGCCCGGCCGGGACTCCCTCCAGCGCGTTCCAACCCTCGAACCGCTTCGCGGAACGCGAAATCACGTCAAGGAGCTCCTGGACCGCTGCCGCACCGCGGAAGACCTGGTCAGGGTCCTGTCAGGCAACTGAGGGTACTCGGGCGGTATCGATCGGACGTCCGCTGGGCAGGGTGGAAAACCCGGCGTCCGGGAATCATCGAGATGGCCCCCGTACGTTGGAGAAACTGCGGGGCCGATGTCAGACCCGGCTTGTAGGGTCTGATCATCACCGATCGGCAGGAAAGCCGACCTGTCGACCATGTCGGGCGAACTGAGCGGGGTGAGGGATATGGCAACCAAGGACACCGGCGGCGGACAGCAGAAGGCCACACGTTCCACTGAGGAGGTCGAGGAGCAGGCGGCGGAGACGCAGGCTTCTGAGGATCTCAAGGAGCGGCAAGAGAAGTTGTCGGATGACGTGGACTCCGTCCTTGACGAGATTGACGACGTCTTGGAGGAGAATGCCGAGGACTTCGTGCGCTCATTCGTTCAAAAGGGTGGACAGTAGGCCACTTTTCCCTTCGATTTGAAGGTGAACGGGGTGGAGTGGTGGTCGGCGAGTCGGAGATGAAGCGCTGCGTGCGGTGCGGCGAGTCCAAGCCGCGCGCAGCCTTCGGGTCCAAGCGCACGAACCTCGCCGGTTTGCAGCACCGTTGTCGTGATTGCGCTGCCGAGTCCGATCGGAAGCGGCAGCAGGCCATGGGTAGGACAGTCCCTGTTCGTGGGTCCGTCCCGGAGGGTTACAAGCACTGTCAAGGGTGCGGAGAGAGCAAGCCGCACTCGGACTGGCATCGGAAGGCCTCGGCCCCAGACGGGTTGGCGTCGCGTTGCAGGGCCTGTCGCGCCGTCGAAAACCATGCGGATCACCTGAGGCGTGAATACGGCATGACCGCAGCCGAGCGTGATCAGATGGTCGCCGTTCAACGGGGGCTCTGCGTGATCTGTCTCAAGGCCCCGGCCGTTCATGTGGATCACTGCCACAAGACGGGTAGGGTCCGTGGCGTACTGTGCTTCAACTGCAATTCCGGCCTCGGCCTGTTGAGGGATGACCCCGACGTGATCAACCGAGCTGCCGACTACCTGGAAGGAAACGCGTGGAAGCCAACACTCGTAGCACCGGGCGTCTACCAGCTGCCTTCCTGACGCCTGGGTCGTCCTCGTTCATGGACTTTCTCTCGGAGCACCAGCCGGAGATGCTGCCCGGCAACCGTCAACTCCCGCCCACCCAGGGTGTGATCGAGGCGCCGCATGGCACGACCATCGTCGCCACGACGTTCCCGGGGGGCGTGGTGCTCGCCGGTGACCGTCGCGCCACGATGGGCAACGTCATCGCCCAGCGTGACATCGAGAAGGTCTTCCCGGCGGACGAGTACTCGGCCGTCGGTATCGCCGGTACCGCCGGTCTGGCCGTCGAGATGGTCAAGCTCTTCCAGTTGGAGCTGGAGCACTTCGAGAAGGTCGAGGGTGCGCAGCTGTCGCTGGAGGGTAAGGCGAACCGGCTGTCGACCATGATCCGGTCGAACCTGGGGATGGCGATGCAGGGGCTGGCGGTCGTGCCGCTCTTCGCGGGGTACGACGTCGACCGGGGGAAGGGGCGGATCTTCTCCTATGACGTGACCGGTGGTCGTTCCGAGGAGCAGGGTTACGCCGCGACCGGTTCGGGGTCGATCTTCGCGCGTGGCGCCATGAAGAAGCTCTACCGTGGCGACCTGAACGAGGCCGAGGCCACGACGCTCGTGGTGCAGGCCCTGTATGACGCGGCTGACGACGACTCGGCGACCGGTGGTCCCGATGTCGCCCGCCGGATCTACCCGATCGTCACCGTGATCACCGAGGACGGTTTCCGCCGGCTCGGCGATGAGGAGTCGTCCGAGATCGCCCGTTCCATTCTGGAGCGGCGTCTGGAGCAGCCCGACGGCCCGCGGGCCGCGCTGCTGTAGGCGGCGGGTCGGTCTTATCAAGGTGATCCTGTGACTTCGACAGAAAGGGACGGATAACCGGTGTCGACGCCGTTCTATGTCTCACCCCAGCAGGCCATGGCCGATCGGGCGGAGTACGCCCGCAAGGGCATCGCCCGTGGCCGCAGCCTGGTCGTGCTGCAGTATGCCGATGGCATTGTCTTCGTCGGCGAGAACCCGTCCCGCGCGCTGCACAAGTTCAGCGAGATCTATGACCGGATCGGCTTCGCGGCGGCCGGTAAGTACAACGAGTACGAGAATCTGCGGATCGGCGGTGTGCGGTATGCCGATCTTCGTGGTTACACCTATGACCGTGATGACGTGACCGCTCGTGGTCTGGCCAACGTCTATGCCCAGACGTTGGGCACGATCTTCTCTTCCGCGGCGGAGAAGCCGTATGAGGTGGAGTTGGTCGTTGCCGAGGTGGGTGAGACGCCGGAGGGTGACCAGATCTATCGGCTGCCGCATGACGGCTCGATCGTGGACGAGCACGGCTCGGTCGCGGTCGGCGGTAATGCCGAGTTGATCAGTAATTATCTGGATCAGCGTCATCAGGACGGTATGAGTCTGGCCGAGGCTCTGAAGCTGGCGGTCCAGGCGCTGTCGCGTGAGTCGAACGGCACTCAGCGGGAGATTCCCGCGGAGCGGCTGGAGGTCGCGGTGCTGGACCGTACGCGTCCGCAGTCGCGGAAGTTCAAGCGCATCGTCGGTCGTCAGCTGGCTCGGCTGTTGGAGGTGGGCGGAGCGTCCACCGAGGCCGAGAGTGCGGACGGTGCGGAGGATTCCGAGGAGTCCGGCGGTTCCGAGGAGTAGCGCCGATCTCACCCGGTGACCTCGCTCGCCGACTTCGCTTCGCCCGTACTGTGCCCCGGCCGCCTGCTCGGCCGGGGCACAGGGCGTTGATAGTGGCGTTCAGGGCGTGCTGGGTGGCGCTGTGGAGGCCCGTACGACGAGCTGGACCGGGATGTCGCCGGCGTCGGGCTCGCGGCCTTCCAGGACCGCCAGGAGGGCTTGCATGCCGCGTTCTCCGAAGAGTTCGGCGTCCAGTCGTACGGTGGTGAGTTCCGGGTCGATGGCGGTGGCGAGGGCGAGGTCGTCGAGGCCGGTGACGGAGATGTCGTCGGGGATGCGCAGGCCGAGGCGGCGTGCGGCCTTGTAGGCGCCGGCGGCGAGTTTGTCGTCGTCGCAGATGATCGCGGTGGGGCGGGGGCCCTTGGCGGAGAGTGCGGTTTCGGCTGCGGTGCGGGCGCCTTCGATGGAGATGGGCGCGCGGATCGTGAGCAGGGACGTGCCGGGGACCTCGCCGATGCGTGCGGCGAGTTCGCGCGCGCGTACGTCGAAGGTCCAGGAGGGCACGTCGGCGGCGAGGTGCAGGATGCGGCGGTGGCCGAGGGTGAGCAGGTGTTCGGTGACTTGGCGGATGCCGTCGGTGATGTCGAGGTTGACGGTGGCGGCGCCGAGGCTGCCTTTGGGGTCGCTGTCCAGCATGACGAGGGGGAGCTGGTCGCCGCGGATGGCGGTGAGGGCGTCGGCGGCCATGGAGGAGGCGATGACGCCGTCGAGGGCGGCTTGGGCGGAGGCGAAGGGGTCGCGGGCGGGGCCGATGCCTTCGGGGGAGGGGTAGAGGACGACGCCGAAGCCGTTCTGGGCGGCGATGCGGGCGGCGCCGGTGTAGACGCCGGCGAAGAACTCGGTCGTGAGGGCGGGGACGACGAGGAGGACGGTTCGGGTGTGGCCGAGGCGGAGGTTGCGGGCGGCGAGGTTGGGTCGGTAGCCGAGGTCGCGGGCGGCCGTGCGGACGCGTTCGGCTGTGGTCTCGGAGACGCGTCCGCGCCATTTGTCGCCGAGTACGAGGGAGACCGCGGCTTGGGAGACGCCTGCGGCCTGGGCGACGTCTCGGCTGGTGGGGCGGGTGCTGCCGTGTGCCACCGTTCGCCTGCTTCCCTTCTCGTGGTCGTTGGCCTGTGGGCGGTTCGGCCCGGTGGCTCGCTGTTGTCGTCTGGACTCGTGAACAGCGCTCATGGTACGTATGACGACGGACGTTATACGTAAAACTTGAGCCAGCGGAGGGCGGCGCGGCTGATGACCGGCGCATACGTGGAGATCCTCAGGGCGAGGCATGCCGCCCGGCTGCTGGCCGGCACGCTCACGGGGCGGCTGCCGAACGCCGTCGCCGCGATCGCGATCGTGTTGTTCGTGCGGGAGGAGGGCGGCTCGTACAGCCTGGCCGGCGGTCTGGCGGCCGTGTACGGGGTGGCGAACGCCGTGGGGCAGCCGGTGCTGGGCCGGCTGGTGGACCTGTACGGCCAGCCGCGGGTGCAGCTGCCCGCGGCGGTCGCCTCGGCCTTGGCGATGGCCGGGTTCGCCTTCGTGGGGATCGGACCGCTGCCGCTCGCGTACGCCGCGGTCGCGGCCGCCGGGCTGTTCACGCCGCCTCTGGAGGGTGGTCTGCGGGCGCTGTGGTCGTCGGTCCTCCACAGGGAGGATCAGGTGCACACGGCGTATGCCATGGACGCGGTGGCGCAGGAAGTCATGTTCACCGCCGGACCGTTGCTGCTGACGCTGGGCGCGTCGGTGTGGTCGGCGCAGGTGGCGCTGCTTCTGCTGAACGTGGTCGGGGTGCTGGGTGCTCTCTCGGTGGTCGTGTCGCCGCCTTCGCGCGCGTGGCGTTCGGAACCGCGTGAGGCGCACTGGCTGGGGGCGTTGCGTTCACGGGGGCTGCTCGCGTTGCTTGCCTCGTTCCTGTTCATCGGGATGGCGCTCGGTTCGATCGCGGTGGCGGCCGTCTCGTACGCGGACGACCATGGTGGTGACGCGGTGTACGGCTGGCTGATGGCGGGTGTCGGGCTGGGTGCGCTGATCGGTGGCGTGGTGTACGGGGCGCGGCAGTGGGGTGGTGAGCCGGCGCGGCGACTGCGGCTGCTGGTGGCGCTTCTGGCGGTGTGTTACCTGCCGCTGATGCTGATGCCGGGTGCGGTCGTGATGACGCTGCTGGCCGTGCTCGCGGGGGTGTTCCTCGCGCCGTGCATCGCCTGTGCGTTCGTGCTGGTCGACCGGCATGCGCCGCGCGGTACGGTCACCGAGGCGTTCTCCTGGCTGGTGACGACGTTCACGGTGGGCGCGTCGGTCGGAACGGGTGTGGCGGGGCCGGTCGTCGAGGCGGGCGGGGCTCTGTGGGGGTTTGCCGTGCCGAGTGCCGCTGGGGCCGTGTCGTTGCTGGTCCTGCTGGCCACGGGGCGGGTCCTCGCAGCTCCCGTGAGGGGTGCGGTGGTTGCGTCTTCATCGGAAAATGATCCAAACCGTGCCGTCGAACCCCGTTTCAGCTCGGGGGATCGGGCGTAATGTTCAGTCATGGACCGCCGCATTTTCGGGCTGGAGAACGAGTACGGCGTCACGTGCACGTTCAGGGGACAGCGCCGCCTGTCGCCTGACGAGGTGGCGCGGTACCTCTTCCGCCGTGTCGTGTCATGGGGCCGCAGCAGCAATGTCTTTCTGCGAAACGGCGCCCGCCTGTATCTCGACGTGGGTTCACATCCGGAATACGCGACACCCGAATGTGACAACGTGACCGAACTGGTCACCCACGACAAAGCAGGCGAGCGCATTCTCGAAGGACTCCTGGTGGACGCCGAACGACGCCTGCACGAGGAAGGAATCGCGGGCGACGTCTACCTCTTCAAGAACAACACCGACTCGGCGGGCAACTCCTACGGCTGTCACGAGAACTATCTGGTGGCACGCCATGGCGAGTTCTCCCGGCTCGCGGACATCCTCATCCCGTTTCTTGTCACGCGCCAGTTGCTGTGCGGTGCGGGCAAGGTGCTGCAGACTCCGCGTGGCGCGGTGTACTGCGTCAGTCAGCGGGCGGAGCACATCTGGGAGGGCGTCTCCTCGGCGACGACCCGTTCCCGGCCGATCATCAACACGCGCGACGAGCCGCACGCGGACGCCGAGCGCTACCGGCGCCTGCATGTCATCGTGGGCGACTCGAACATGTCCGAGACGACCATGCTGCTCAAGGTCGGCGCGACCGACCTGGTGCTGCGCATGATCGAGGCGGGCACGGTGATGCGCGACCTGACCCTGGAGAACCCGATCCGGGCGATCCGCGAGGTCAGCCATGACATCACGGGCCGCCGCAAGGTGCGTCTGGCCAGTGGCCGGGAGGCCTCCGCGCTGGAGGTGCAGCGCGAGTACTACGAGAAGGCCGTGGACTTCTGTGAGCGCCGGGGCATCCGCACCGGCACCGTCGAGCAGGTCCTGGAGCTGTGGGGCCGCACGCTGGACGCGATCGAGGCCGAGGACCTCGACCGGATCGGCACCGAGATCGACTGGGTCATGAAGTACAAGCTCATCGAGCGGTACCGGGCCAAGCACAACATGACCATGTCGCATCCGCGGGTGGCGCAGATAGACCTCGCCTACCACGACATCCACCGCCGTCGCGGCCTGTACTACCTGCTGGAGAAGAAGGGTCAAGCCGCGCGTATCTGCAACGACTTGAAGATCTTCGAGGGCAAGTCCGTTCCGCCGCAGACCACTCGGGCCCGGCTGCGCGGCGACTTCATCCGCAGGGCTCAGGAACAGCGCCGCGACTTCACCGTGGACTGGGTCCATCTCAAGCTCAATGACCAGGCGCAGCGCACGGTGTTGTGCAAGGACCCGTTCCGTTCGGTGGACGACCGGGTGGAGAAACTGATCGCCGGTATGTGAGCCGGTATGTGAGCATCGGGTTCCGGGTGGATTTCGGAACGCAACACGGGCGCCGTACGTTTACCGTACGGCGCCCTTCTCACGCCGTAGAGTTGCGCGCACGCCATCCACAAGATCGACGATTACGAGGCCCCCACCGTGCGCCGACGCTCACTTCTCATCGCCGTACCCGCAGGACTGGTCACGCTCGCCGGATGTGGCGACGAGGACGGGGCCGACTCGGCCGAGGGGAACGCCAGCGCGTCGCCCTCGACTCCTGAGGCGTCGGCCGCTCCGTCGCCGAAGATCGTGGAGGGTCCGCTGCCGGCGATCACCGCGGGCACGAAGTTCGGTGAGAAGCCGACGGTCGCCAAGGGCAGCGGCGATCCGTCGAAGGATCTCGCGGTGAAGACGGTCATCGCGGGCGGCGGCAAGGTGGTGGCCGAGAAGGACTACATCCAGGCCCACTACCTCGGCCAGATCTGGAACACCGGGAAGGTCTTCGCCAACTCCTACGACGCCAAGACGGCGGCGCTCGTCCCGCTCGCCCAGGGTCAGATCTACGAAGGCTGGCGGTACGGGCTGGCCGGTAAGAAGGTCGGCAGCCGTGTCGAGATGGCCGTCCCTCCGGCGTGGGGCTACGGCAAGGAGGGCAACGAGCAGGCCGGGGTCAAGGGCACCGACACGCTGGTGTTCGTCCTCGACATCCAGGACACGTTCAACACCAAGAGCTCCGCCAAGGGCACCGAGGTCGCCCAGGACAACATCGACCTGCCCAAGGCCGGCGCCAACACCGACGGCAAGGCGCCGTCCATCGAGATCCCCAAGACGGACCCGCCGAAGAAGCTGGTCGCCAACTACGTGATCGAGGGCGACGGCGACGAGGTCGGTGCGGACAACACGGTGCTGGTGCAGTACAAGGGCGTGCAGTGGGCCACCGGCAAGGAGTTCGACTCGACGTATGCCAACAAGCAGCTCGTGTCGTTCTCGCTGCAGCAGGTCGTCAAGGGCTGGTCGCAGGGGCTGACCGGCAAGAAGGTGGGCAGCCGGGTGCTGATCGTCATCCCGCCGGACCTGGGCTACGGCGACAACCCGCCGCAGGGCAGCGGTATCGCCAAGGGGGCCACGCTGGTGTTCACGGTGGACATCCTGGCGAAGATGTGAGGCCGCCCGAGGTGATGAAAGACTGGGACAGGCCCCAGGGCCGTTGCCTTTCCACAACAAGCATGGAGCGTAAGACGTGAGCATCGACAAGCCCGAGATCGACTTCCCGGGCGGCGAGCCCCCGGCGGACCTCGAGATCAAGGACATCTGGGAGGGCGACGGCGCGGTTGCGCAGGCGGGCCAGACCGTCACCGTCCACTACGTGGGTGTCGCTTTCAGCACGGGCGAGGAGTTCGACGCCAGCTGGAACCGCGGCACGCCGTTCCGCTTCCCGCTGGGTGGCGGCCGCGTCATCAAGGGCTGGGACCAGGGGGTGCAGGGCATGAAGGTCGGCGGCCGCCGCCAGCTGACCATCCCGGCCCACCTCGCCTACGGCAACCAGAGCCCCACCCCGGCGATCAAGCCCGGCGAGACCCTGATCTTCGTGGTCGACCTGCTCGGTGTCTGATCGTCGCGTCTGACGGCGTACGACTGATCGGCGTACGACCGGACTCGACTACCTGGGGCCCATGCCTGTCCGGGCATGGGCCCTCGGCTTTTGCCACGCCACCGCGGGGCGGTACGGTCATCGTCCGTAAGCACCATAGGGAAGGCGAAGGGCGTCGATGGCCATTGCCAAGGCCGAGCGGCTCATGAACCTGGCGCTGTGTCTGCTCGGGACGCGGCGGCCGCTGAGCAAGCGCGAGCTGCGTGAGTCCATCGAGGCCTATCTGGAAGCCGGCTCCGACGACTCCTTCAACCGGATGTTCGAGCGCGACAAGGACGACCTGCGCGAACTCGGCCTGGTCATCGAGACCGTGGAGAACCTCGACGGCGAGGTCGGCTATCTGGCCCGCCGCGACAGCAACCGTCTGCCGCCCATCACCCTGGACGCCGAGGAGGCCGCCGCCCTGGGCCTGGCGGCCAAGGTGTGGCAGCAGGCCCGGCTCGCGGGCGCGGCCAGCGGCGCCCTGCAGAAGCTGCGCGCGGCCGGGATGCCGGAGGACGTCGACCCGTACGAGGCGCACGGCGCCCTGGAGCCCCGTATTCCGGTGCATGAGGCGGCCTTCGAGCCGCTGATGCTGGCGTGCCGTGATCGTCGCCCGGTCGTCTTCGAGTACCGCAAGGCCACCGCCGCCCGCCCCGAACCCCGGCATGTCGAGCCGTGGGCGCTGGAGTGCTGGCGCGGTCACTGGTATCTCGCGGGCTGGGACCGTGACCGCGGTGCCGAGCGGGTCTTCCGGCTGTCCCGGATCACCGGCAAGGTGCGCAGCCGCGCCGGCCGTTTCACGGCCGAGGTCCCGGATGTCGTCACGGTGCGGGAGACCGTGGCGAGCTGGGCGGGGGAGACCGCCGACCGCTCCGCGTTGATCCGGCTGCGTACGGGCGCCGGGTACCCCCTTCGGGCGAAGGCCACCTCGGTGCGGGAACTCGGGGACGGCTGGGACGAGTTGGAGATTCCGTACGGCCACGGCCTGGATGCCTGGCTGGTGGAGTTCGGGCCGGACGTGGTGGTCCTGGAGCCGGCCGAGCTGCGGGCCGACGTGGTGGACCGGCTGCGTGCCGTGGCCAAGGGCTGAGGGGGAGCGGAGCGAGACAGTGGCAGGCAAACCGGTACGGCCCGTCAACGCCATCGACCAGACCCGGCGGATGCTCTCGCTGGTGACGTATCTGAGGGAGCGCCCCGGCGCCCGTGTCGAGGACGTCGCGCGCGCCTTCGGCATCTCCGAGGACGAGCTGGTCTCCGACCTGGATGTGCTGCCCATGTGCGGCACCAGCTTCCGCGGCGGTGACCTGCTCGACATCGACACCGACGGCGAGCGCATCTGGTGGCACAACCCCGACGACGTCGCCGAGCCGCTGCGGATCGCCGCCGACGAGGCGACCGCGCTGCTGGTGGCCGCCCGGGCCGTGTCCACGCTGCCGGGGCTGCGCGAGAGCGACCGGCAGGCGCTGCTGCGGGCGACCGCCAAGGTGGAGGCCGCGTCCGGGGAGGCGGCCGGTGCCAGCTCGCGGCTGTCGGTGACCTTCGAGTCCGAGGGCGGTGTCTTCGCCGACGTCGACCGTGCGATCTCCGAGCGGCGCCGGCTGTGGATCCGCTACTACTCGCCGGCCCGCGACGAGGTCACCGAGCGCGAGATCGACCCGATCCGCCTGGTCAGCGTCGGTCACACCTACGTCGAGGCCTGGTGCCGTCGCTCCGAGGCGCGGCGCACCTTCCGGCTCGACCGGGTCGCCGAGATCAAGATCCTGGACGAGCCGTCGGCGCCGCCGGAGATCGAACTGCGTGACCTGTCGGAGGGGCTGGTGCAGCCCGCCGCGGAGGATCCGGAGGTCGTCGTCGAGGTCGGCCCGGGCGGACGCTGGGTCGCCGAGTACTACCCCCACGACAGCGCGGATGAGCTTGCGGACGGCGGTCTGCGTATCACCCTGCGCACCCCGGACCCGACGTCGCTGCGGCGCCTGGCGCTACGGCTCGGGCGTGACGGCCGTATCGTCTCGCCGCCCGAGCTGGCCGACAGCGCCCGGCAGGCGGCCAGCGAGGCGCTGGCGGCGTACGACGGGGTCGAGGTGCAGGAGTCCCACGGGGCGCGTGCGGTTCAGGAGCGGCAGGACGACAGGCAGGAGCGAGGGCTTTGAGTGAGTCGGCTACGTCCGGGTCCGGGGTGCGGGGTATGACGGTGACGTCGGCGTTCGCCGGGATGAGAAGCGTGGCTCCGGTGGTGTTCAAGGCGGGCTGCCCGGACTGCCGGGGCCGTTTCGAGCTCGCCGCGAGCGCCCTGAGACTGGCGATCGGCGCGTCCAGCCGTACGACGTTCTACTCCTTCACCTGCCCCGAGTGCGGTGCGTCCGTGCGCAAGCCGGCTGGCGAGCGGATCGTCGAGCTGCTGACCGGCGGCGGGGTCAGCACCCTGCGGCTGCACGCTGTAGGACGGTCTGAGACTTGATCCGCAATTCACCAGAGGGTGAGCTGTGGACTGCACGCCGTGCGGGGACCGGGCTTTCCGGCGTGGCCACGAGGTCGTGACTCATCCGGGGTTGCTCGGTTCCGCTGTCCGGCGGTTCGGGGAGCAGAGGTCTCACGACGTTGCCGTGGGACTGCCACGCGACCCGACCACCGGGGCGGTTTCGGGCTCGGTGTGGTTGACTCCCTCAGCGCTTCTTCCAGCGCTTCTGAATAGGTGATCTGTGCGTGCCGGGACAACGTGGTGTCCAGGTACGCGGTCTTGGGGTCGCCCACGTCTTCGAAGTGGACGAACGTGGCCAGGGCGGCGGACACGAGGTCGCGCTTGCCAACGAGGCCGCACGCAAGGCACTTGTGCTCACGGTCGCGGAGGGTCTTGCGTACGCGCTCGCCGCACAGGCAGTGCTGAGACAGGGCCGTTGACCAGGTGGAGGCCCGTACGAGCCTGCCCCCGGCGGCTTCGCACTCGACCTTGAGGGCGGAGATCAGCATGCCGGGTGTGGTCTGCGAGAGGCGCTTACCCCACAGCCGGTACCAGGTGCGGATGTCGCAGTCCTCGACCACGAGCACGGGTCCGTGGGCGGCGATGATCTCCCGCGCCACCAGGCGGGCACGGTGCCTGCGGTGCTCGGCGAGCGAGGCGGCGTGCTCGGCCTGGCGGGAGCGCTGGGTGCGGTAGTTGGCGGAGAGCCGGTCACGGCGGAACGCCTGCTTCGGCACACCATCGGACCGTGCGTCACGGGCACCGCCGGGCACGGCCACAGCCTTGGGCTTGAGCCCTTTGGCGGCCCTGCGCTCCGCCCTGCGGGCCTGCTTCTTCGACAGCCCGTACTGGGCACAGTTGGTCGCTCGGCGGGAGCGCTCCAGTGCCCTGGCGCGGCCCCGCCGCTTCTTCGCGGCCTTCTCCAGCCGGGCGCGCTCCTCCTCGGTCAGCGTGATCTCGGTGGAGACGGGGTTGCCGCCGTCCAGCGACGCGGGGAAGGACACGATGGAGAGGTTGGAGACGTTGCCGTCCATGCCGCCGATGCGGTCGAGCTGGGCGGCCTCATCGCGCATCTGTCGTACGGCCGGGGAGGAGTACCCAGGCCCGAGGATCATCAGGTGCGCCTCGTATACCCAGCCACCCGGCGCGGACGCCTTACGGCGGCGTACGAGGTCCACCTTGTGCCAGCCCAGCGGATTGTCGAGGAAGTGCTGTACGCGCTCCCACTGCCCGTCGCCCTGGGGGATGCGAACGGGGAGAACGAGGTCACCGCGCTCGCCCTCGGGACCGCCCGCGAACACCACGGCGAGCGGGCCGGTGTGGTCCCACCAGTTCGCCCGGCGCTTGCCCGGTTTCCCGGCGGCGGTGAGCTTGCCCGTGGGCACCTTGCCGTCCGGCAGGGTCGGCTTCGGCATCGTCCGTGGCTGCATCAGCGCGTGCTGCCCGCCGTCGGTGTAGGCCATGACGTGGCCGCGGAGGGTGCCGACCAGGCGGAAGGTCTCCCACTTGTTCTCGGTGGTGTGGGAGCGGGCGCGGCCGGGGATGCGGGTGAAGTCGTGCCAGCGGCCGGTCTTGGGGCGGCCGGAGTGATGGCCGGTGGCATCGGGGAACAGGTGGCGCTGCACGCCGTTCCACACCTCGTCAGCCATGTGCATGGCCAGAGCTTTCGAGGCGTGGTGCTTCAAGTGCCCCGAGTCTTCGAGGTGCTTGTACGCGCTGCGCTCCAGCGCTTCACGGGAGAGGCCGAGGCGCTGCCGTACGGCCTTCGCGCCCTGCTCGTTCCGCTTATGGAAGGCGGCCCAGTACGCGTCGACCTTGGCGCGGGCGTCACGCTGGACGGCCCGCTTGAGCGACCACATCGCCCCGAACAGGTTCTCCACGCGGGCAAGGTCGGCGGGGTCGGTGACGGTGAGCGGCAGCACGATCACGGAGACCTGCCCGTCGTTGGGCTTCTTCCACTTCGGGGCCCTGTTCTTGCCCCGGAACTTCCGAGTCTGGGCAGCCTGCATCACTCGTCACCTCCCCGTCAGTGAATTAGCTGACCTACGGCAGGCTACGTGAGTAGTTCAGCTATGACAACCGAGGGTAGAATGGGCTTCATGGCCATTAAGATTCCTGGTTTCGAAGACGCTAAGCAGGCAGCGGCGCGGCTCAAGGTGACCGTCCAACACGTCTACAACCTCAACTCCAGCCGCGACGACTTCCCCTCGCCCGTCTACGTCGGCCGCACACCGCTGTGGCCGGTTGACCGGCTGGACGCCTGGCGGGCAGCGCACCCAAAGCGCGGAGATTAGCTGACCCTTTCCCGAACGGGAAGTAAGTGAACTAATGGGGCGTTGTGTCCGTCTGTGTCGAGGATCAATGTCACCAGCCTGCGGCCCCGCTCACCGCTGCACTGGACCGGGCTCCCCATCAAGGCGTTCCTCGTCCTGGTCGCCCGCGTCGCCGCCCTACTTCCATCCGAGACCCGGCGCTGGCGGCCATGGACGCTCCTACTGGACAATCGCGTCCTGGCGGCCGCCATGGCATGGCGCACCAACCTGACCCACCGCCAACTCGCCGACTTCTTCGGTGTCGGCGTGGCCACCGTGCACCGCATCCTCGACCGGCTCACCCCGCTGGTCGCCGGGCTCCTCGAACCGCCCGCGGCTCCTGCTCGGACCTGCGGGTCGTGGATAGCACGCTCGTCCCCGTCGAGGACCAGAAGCAGAAGTGCTCCAAGAACTACCGGCGATCGGTGAACGTACGGTTCACCTTCCGCGCCCGAGACCGGCGCGTAGTCGCCGTGGGTGACGCCTGGACCGGCAACTGCAACGACATCGTTGTCTTCCGCGAAACCATGGCCGACCAGCTCGCCGGACACTGCCTGACCATCGGCGACGGCGCGTACCGCAGCCACTCCGCCGTCATCACCAGCAAGACCAAGAGCAAGCCGTTCGCCAAACGCCGGGCACGGGCCGAACACGGCATCGCCCGCCTCAAGGACTTCGAAGCCCTCCGCCGACACCGCCGACGCGGCGGCACGATCAACGACGCCACCCGCGCCGTCGCCATGCTCCACAACCTCAACATTGACTATGCGTAATTACGGAACAGCTCGTAGGCTCGCCCCCATGTTCTGGCCGATGTTCGCGGTAGCTGTGGGTTTCGTGGGTCTCGCCGTCCTCGGTGTGCTCGCCGTGCGGGTCTTCCTCGCGGCGCAGTGCCTCGGCCGGCAGGTCAGGGACTCGGCGCGACGCATCAGCAGGGCGGCCGAGGACCTGGAGCGGGCCAGTCTGAGCGCGGCCCGGGCTGTGGACTCGTTGTAGGCCTGTCAAGTATTGGGTGTGAGTCCTGGGCCGCGTGCGTTTTGGGCCACTCCGCCCTGTCGACTTGCTGCCCCTGCCAGGTACGCTGCTGAATTGCGGCCCCGAGAGCGAGGCGCGGGTCCGCGGACTGGGAGTATGTACAGGGATTGTCACGCGTTCACCCTTGAGCGTTACGATCCCTGGGCAGCGCGGCGGTCGGATGAATATTCGACTTGCCGGGTATTCGGACCATGTCGCCTCGGTGAAGAAGGTAAACAGCTATGGGTAGGCTCGGCCCCACCGAGATCATTCTGATCCTCGTCGTCATCATCCTGCTGTTCGGCGCCAAGAAGCTCCCGGACATGGCTCGTTCCCTCGGCAAGTCGGCGCGCATCCTCAAGAGCGAGGCCAAGGCGATGAAGGACGAGGGCAAGTCCCCCGCCCCGGCCGACCCGCCGAACAACAACAACGACGAGCAGCCCCCGGCTCAGCGCGTCATCCAGGCCGCCCCCGGCGACGTGACGAGCTCGCGCCCGGTCAGCGAGCCGACGGACACCACGAAGCGTTGACGCAGGGCCGGACGTCTCCGGCCTTGAGCATGAGATGAGGACGTGGGTTGCTTAAGTCTGCCCGCAAGAAGGAGATGGATCCCGAGGGGCGGATGCCCCTCGCGGAGCACCTGCGTGAGCTCCGTAACCGGCTGGTCAAGAGCCTGTTGGCGATCCTCGTCACGACCATCGTGGCGGCCCTCTTCTACAAGAACATCATCCAGTTCTTCACGGATCCCATCCTCCAGGCGGTGGGATGCGACTACAGCTTCGCCGAGCTGGCCAAGAACACGAGTGAGAACAAGTGCGCGCGCATCGTGCAGAACGGTCTGCTGAGTCCGTTCACGCTCGCTCTCACGGTCTCCCTGTCGTCGGGAGTGGTGCTGGCCGCCCCGGTGTGGCTCTACCAGCTCTGGGGATTCGTCGCGCCCGGCCTCCACCGGCACGAGAAGAAGTACAGCCTCGCCTTCGTGGGCGCGGGTTTCCCGCTGTTCATCATGGGCGCCTACTTCGCGTACTGGTCGCTGCCCAAGATGGCGTCGGTGATGCTCGAGTTCTCGATCATCGGTAGCGACAACCAGCTGCCCCTCGACGATCTCCTGCAGCTGATCATGCGGATGATCGTCGTCTTCGGCCTCTCCTTCGAGCTTCCGCTGCTGCTGGTGATGCTGAACTTCGGCGGCGTGCTGTCCGGCAAGAAGATGGCCGGCTGGTGGCGCGGGATGATCATGGGCATCACGGTCTTCGCGGCGGTCGCCACGCCCAGCACGGACCCGATCTCCATGCTGGCGCTCGCGGGCCCCATCTGGATCCTGTACTTCGCTGCGACGGCCATCGCCCTTGCCAACGACAAGCGTCGGGCGCGCCGTGAGGCGGAAGGCCCGGCGGACGACGAGGCCTCCGACCTCGACCTCACCCCCGAGGACATCGGGGAGATCGAGACGGTCTCCGCGAGCCGGGCGCTGCCCGAGCAGGCGAGCACGGACCGGGTCAACGGTTATGACGACGTGACCTGAGGAACGACAGGCTCGGGGCGCAGCTCGTAGGGTCAGTACAGTGACCAGCGAGATCGGCCTCTTCGTCAGTCCCACCGCGGGGCGCGGCCGGGGCGCGCACGCTGCGCAGTTGGCCGCCTACGCATTGCAGGCCCGCCGGATTCACCGTGCGGACGGTCCTCGGGGAGAACACCGAGGGCCAACAGCGACCGGACAAGGCTGAACTCGACGAGCTGTGGCAGCGCGCTGCGGGCGACGTCCTCGGCACCGGAGGCGGCTCGGCCCGCAGCTCGCTCAGCGCCAGGTCTCTCCCAGGAGAAGGCGCCGGCATTCCTGGAGGAGGAGGTTGTCCGCCTGGAGCCGATCGAACTGACCGGCACTACCACGGTTCAGGATCCCGAGCCGGTCATTGCGCGCGTGGCCTCTTGCTGTGCGTGAGCGGACAGTAGAACGTGCCCTTCCACGCGACCATCGAGCGCGCCCGCGCCACCCGCCACGATCACATCGCGCGCAACGGGGAATTTGAGATCAACTGCAAGGGTGGCATCCTGGCCTGCCTCGTTGAGGCGCGCAGCCGACGATGCCACGAGTGGCTGTGCCTTTCCAGACCCTGGAGACGCGTCAGCAGTCCCTCCGTGACCTAGGGATTCCTCGTGGCCCAGGATGCTGGCCCAGGATGTGAGGTGGTCGGGGTGGTCGTCTGGCGTCTGGTCTCCAGCTTGGACACCATCGCCGACGGCCACTCCGAGAGAACCGCCAGTCCGTACAGCACGCAGGTCGGAGCGTCTGTCGAGCGCCTCGCAGGAGGACTCCGACGGGGTGGCGCTGAAGGTGCCAGCCCGTACTGCTGTCTGTGTCTGCGCCCGACTGCTGGCTCCCCACATGGGGCATGCGGTCGTTACAGCTGATCCTGACCGGAGCCATCGGCGGGGTGGCCTGGCTCAAGAATCAAGACCGCTCCACGCTCGACAAGCAAACTGCTCGACAAGACCGGGTCACACATGATGGCCCAGTATTTGAGAATTTATTCCGGGTGACGTTCGGTGCTGTCGCTCTTATCGGTTCGAACGCTGATGAATCTCCGGCGTGGCATCCCGCCACCTCGCAGATGTGGGTGAGGGTGCTGAACCGAATGGCCTTGGCGCGGCTGTTCTTCAGTACCAATAGATTGACGTTTGTGACGCCTACCCGGGCGGCGATCTTCGCCGGCTGCGCCACCAACCCAGCAGGGCGGGCGAAGATGCTCTGCCCCGTCGCGGCATTTTGTGCACATTAACGCGGGATGGAGTCGACACGGGCGCTGGGTTCAGGAATGAGCCTTCGCCGTGGCCGGGCTATCCTGCAGTCCAGCCCGAATGAGCCTTCGCCGTGGCCGGGCTATCCTGCAGTCCAGCCGGTAACGCAGTTGCTGCCCTGGGCGGCGTACACCAGCTTGGTTGTCAAGGGAGCCCCGGCCCGGCGCCAGAGGGGTGTTACGAGCGGCAGGACGCCGCCCGCAACACCCAGGGAACCCCGGATTAGGCGCGGGGCTACTTCAGGTAGCCGCCCACGAAGCCGCGGTAGTCCCCCCACACCCGCTCGCGAGCGCTCCACTCGCCGAGGTTGCCCGTCCACCTGGCCGTCCAGACCGTCTCGGCCTGCGCGTTGTCGGCAGGCGGAGAGGAGATCCACTCCTTGACGGGGGAGTGCGAGAAGGAGGACGCGGGCACGTAGTTGTAGTGCTCGGCGGTGCCCGGGTACACCTTGGTGGTGTCCTTGCCCTTGACCTGGTAGTTCGTACGGATGGTGACCTTGGTGACCTTGATGCCCAGCACGGTGTCGTGGAGCGAGTACGAGGCCCACATGTCCTTGGCGGCGGCTCGGGTCTTCGCACCGCCGGTCTCGCTCACGCGCTCGATCACCACATCCCCGCCGGCCCGCACAGTCCGGGCCTTTGCCGTCTCGGGCGCCTTGTCGGCCTCTTCGACGAACGCCTTGGTGGTCTTCGGGTCGTTGATCAGATCGAGGAAGCGATTCTGTTCCTCGGCAGAGAGAGCCTTGAACTGACTCGCCGTCTTGCCGGCCTCGGTATCCCCCTTGAGCGCCAGGCCCTCCAGGTAGGCGACGTACTTCGCGGGGGAGGCCGTCGCCGGCGAGGGAGCCGAGTCCGCGGCGGCCGTACCGGGCAGTGCGGCCAGAGTAAGCG
Source organism: Streptomyces sp. DT2A-34 (assembly GCF_030499515.1). Lineage (NCBI taxonomy): Bacteria > Bacillati > Actinomycetota > Actinomycetes > Kitasatosporales > Streptomycetaceae > Streptomyces > Streptomyces sp. DT2A-34. Next base: position 8,275,643 of record NZ_JASTWJ010000001.1, read on the forward strand.
CCGCCACGGCCAGGCTCAGGGAAGCGACGGAACCTCTGCGAATCGATGAACGCATAACTGTGAATTCTCCTATTGCGTGGTCTGATTTCGAGATGTGAAATCGAGCAGCAGGAAAGGGTGAAGCGTGCCACCGTGGGCATGCACGACAATCCCCCAGTCCCCGTGATGGCGTGCCCATTTGTCGTTCCCCTGCGGGCTCCGCCTCGAAGATCTTGCGCGAGTCATCTGCACTCCGTCAACTAATCTTCACTTTTCTGAGCTTCCCTTGAGAATGTGACTCAGTAGACATATATAGGCAGCAGCTTCGATGCCGGTGCTTATCTCGGCCCGCGCCCCCGCTCGGTGATTGCGAGGCCGCTGCATCTGGCGCATCCTCACCAAACACAGCACCGGGTACGCCGACGGGTAGCCGCCCGGGTCTCTGCTCTGCAGGCCGTAGGGCCGTGAGCTGCGGGGATCAGGGGTTTACGGAGACCGGATCCGGATAATGATCGTCCTGTTGTCAGTGGCGCCCGGTACGCTCGAAAGCACGATGACAGAGGACCTCTCACCGGCCGAGCGGTATGCGGCAGCACGCAGGCGCGCTGCCGAGCAGGCCACCGCGCTCGCCTCCTTCCGCGAGATGTACGACTTCGGCCTCGACCCCTTCCAGATCGAGGCCTGCGAGGCGCTCGAGGCGGGGAAGGGCGTTCTGGTGGCCGCGCCCACCGGCTCCGGCAAGACGATCGTGGGCGAGTTCGCCGTCCACCTCGCCCTGATGCAGGGCAAGAAATGCTTCTACACGACGCCCATCAAGGCGCTGTCGAACCAGAAGTACGCCGACCTGTGCCGCCGTTACGGCAACGGCATGGTCGGTCTGCTCACCGGCGACAACAGCATCAACTCCGACGCCCCGGTGGTCGTGATGACGACCGAGGTGCTGCGGAACATGCTGTACGCCGGGTCGCAGACCCTCCTCGGCCTCGGCTATGTGGTCATGGACGAGGTGCACTACCTCTCCGACCGCTTCCGCGGTGCCGTATGGGAAGAGGTGATCATCCACCTCCCCGAGTCGGTCACCCTCGTCTCGCTGTCGGCGACCGTGTCGAACGCCGAGGAGTTCGGCGACTGGCTCGACACCGTCCGCGGCGACACCGAGGTGATCGTCTCCGAGCACCGGCCCGTGCCGCTGTTCCAGCATGTGCTTGCCGGGCGGCGGATGTACGACCTGTTCGAGGAGGGCGAGGGCCACAAGAAGGCCGTCAACCCCGACCTGACGCGGCTGGCCCGGATGGAGGCCCAGCGCCCGTCGTACCAGGACCGCAGACGCGGGCGAGCGATGCGCGAGGCCGACCGGGAGCGGGAGCGCAGACAGCGGTCCCGGGTGTGGACGCCGGGGCGTCCCGAGGTCATCGAGCGGCTCGACGCCGAGGGCCTGCTGCCCGCCATCACCTTCATCTTCAGCCGGGCCGCCTGCGAGGCCGCCGTACAGCAATGCCTGTACGCGGGGCTGAGGCTGAACGACGAGGAGGCGCGGGAAAAGGTGCGCGCCCTCGTCGAGGAGCGCACTGCCGCCATCCCGACCGAGGATCTGCACGTCCTCGGCTACTACGAGTGGCTGGAAGGCCTGGAGCGCGGTATAGCCGCCCACCACGCGGGCATGCTGCCGACGTTCAAGGAGGTCGTCGAGGAGCTGTTCGTCCGCGGCCTGGTGAAGGCGGTGTTCGCCACGGAGACGCTGGCGCTGGGCATCAACATGCCTGCCCGGTCCGTGGTGTTGGAGAAGCTCGTCAAGTGGAACGGCGAGCAGCACGCCGACATCACGCCGGGTGAGTACACGCAGCTGACCGGTCGTGCCGGGCGGCGCGGGATCGACGTCGAGGGCCACGCGGTGGTGCTGTGGCAGCGCGGCATGAGCCCCGACCACCTCGCGGGGCTGGCCGGCACGCGTACCTATCCGCTGCGGTCCAGCTTCAAGCCGTCGTACAACATGGCGGTCAACCTCGTCGAGCAGTTCGGACGGCACCGCTCGCGCGAGCTGCTGGAGACGTCCTTCGCGCAGTTCCAGGCCGACAAGTCGGTCGTCGGGATCTCACGGCAGGTGCAGCGCAACGAGGAGGGGCTCGAGGGCTACAAGGAGTCCATGACCTGCCACCTCGGGGACTTCGAGGAGTACGCGCGACTGCGCCGCGAACTCAAGGACCGCGAGAACGAGTTGGCCAAGCAGGGTGCGGCCCAGCGGCGCGCGGAGGCCGCGGTCGCGCTGGAGAAGCTCAAGCCGGGTGACGTCATCCATGTACCGACGGGCAAGTACGCCGGTCTCGCGCTGGTGCTGGACCCCGGGCTGCCCGCCGGGCGGTCCAACGGCCATCGCGGCTTCGAGCACCATGACGGCCCGCGGCCGCTGGTCCTGACCGCCGAGCGGCAGGTCAAGCGGCTGGCGTCGATGGACTTCCCGGTGCCCGTCGAGGCGCTGGAGCGGATGCGGATCCCGAAGTCCTTCAACCCGCGCTCCCCGCAGTCCCGTCGGGACCTCGCGTCCGCGCTGCGTACCAAGGCCGGGCACATCCCGCCGGACCGGCACCGCAAGCGGCGCTCCCAGGCGGCCGACGACCGCGAGATCGAGCGGCTGCGCAAGGCCCTGCGCGCGCACCCCTGCCACGGCTGCAACGACCGGGAGGACCACGCCCGCTGGGCCGAGCGCTACCACCGGCTGCTGCGGGACACCTCGCAGCTGGAGCGCCGTATCGAAGGCCGCACGAACACCATTGCTCGTACGTTTGACCGGATCGTGGCGCTGCTGACCGAGCTGGACTATCTGCGCGGTGACGAAGTGACCCAGCACGGCAAGCGGCTCGCGCGGCTGTACGGCGAACTCGACCTGCTGGCCAGCGAGTGCCTGCGGGAGGGCGTCTGGGAGGGCCTCGGCCCTGCCGAACTGGCTGCCTGCGTCTCGGCGTTGGTGTACGAGGCGCGGGTCGGGGACGATGCGATGGCGCCGAAGCTGCCTTCGGGCAAGGCCAAGGCCTCGCTGGGTGAGATGGTTCGGATCTGGGGGCGGCTGGATGCCCTTGAGGAGGACTTCCGGATCACCCAGAGCGAAGGGGTCGGGCAGCGTGAACCCGACCTGGGCTTTGCCTGGGCTGCCTATATGTGGGCCAGCGGTAAGGGGCTCGATGAGGTGTTGCGTGAGGCGGAGATGCCGGCGGGGGACTTTGTGCGGTGGTGCAAGCAGGTGATCGATGTGCTGGGGCAGATCTCGGCGGCGTCTCCTGCGGAGGGCTCGACCGTGGCGAAGAGTGCGCGTAAGGCTGTGGACGGGTTGCTGCGGGGGGTTGTCGCCTATTCGTCGGTGGGGTGATTGATTGTGGGCGGGTGCGGGGGTCGTCGTGGCTGGTCGCGCAGTTCCCCGCGCCCCTTAGCGCGTGCACTCGTCGCCCCTCAAGAGGTACCGGTCAGAATTGCTAGTTGCTGTGTGGCCCGCGTCATCGCCACATAGCGGTCGACCGCACCCTCGATGCCCTCGCCGAACGTCTCCGGGGCGATGAGCACCACCAAGTCGAACTCCAGCCCCTTCGACAGCTCCGGGGTCAGTGACTGGACTCGGTTCGTGGGCTGGAAGTCGGGGTCGCCGATGACGCAGGCCGTTCCTTCCGCATGCGTGGCGAGCCACCTGTCGAGGATCGAGTCGCGGTCCGACACGGAGCCATGGAGGACGGGGACACCGCCGCTGCGGATGGACGTCGGCACGTTGGCGTCGGGGAGCGCGGCCCGGATGACCGGCTCGGCCTGCGTCATGATCTCTTCCGGCGTGCGGTAGTTGATGCTCAGGGAGGCCAGGTTGATCCGGTCGAGGCCGATCCGCTTCAGCCGTTCCTGCCACGACTCCGTGAAGCCGTGCCGGGACTGGGCGCGGTCCCCGACGATGGTGAAGCTCCGGGACGGGCAGCGCAGCAGGAGCATCTGCCACTGCGCGTCGGTCAGTTCCTGGGCCTCGTCCACGACGACGTGCGCGAACGGGCCGGCGAGCAGGTCCGGTTCGATGGAGGCCAGCTCCGACTCGTCGACCAGGTTGCGCTGGAAGTCCTCTCGGCGCAGCTGCGTCATGAGGCCCTCACCGTCGTCATCGGCCGCGATCAGGTTGTCGACGACCCGCGCCATGCCCTCGCGTTGGACGGCGAGGGCGGCCTTCTGCCGGCGCCTTCGCCGTGCCGCCTCCGGGTCACCGAGCCGTTGCCGTGCCGCGTCCAGGAACGGCAGGTCGGACACCGTCCAGGCCTGGGCGTCCTCGCGCTGGAGCAGCTGGACCTCGTCGCGGCTGAGCCAGGGAGCGCACATCCGCAGGTAGGCCGGGACCGACCACAGGTCGCCCACGAGATCCGTCGCCTCGAGCAGCGGCCAAGCGCGGTTGAAGGCCGTGAGCAGTTCCCTGTTCCGCGTCAGCGACTTGCGGAGCAGCTCTTGCGGGGCGTCGCCCTCGTGCTTGTCCACCAGGATCGCCAGCAACTCCTCCCAGACCTGGTCGCGGGCCTCGTTGTGCGGAGTACCGGACTCCGCCGCCTCGAACGCCACGGCCCAGTCGTCGGCGCTCAGCCAGATGTCCGACCAGTGGGTCGTGATCGTCATCCCTTTGGTCGGCGGCTCCTCGTAGAACCTGGCGGCCTTCTCGATCGCGTGCACCAGATCCGCGGACGACTTCAGGCGGGCCACCTCCGGATCGTCCTCGATCCCTGCCGTGGCTCCCTCGGCGACGAGATCCCGCAGGATGCAGGTCTGCACGCCCTCCTCGCCGAGGCTGGGGAGGACGTCGGCGACGTACGCCAGGTACGGGCGGTGCGGGCCGACGAACAGTACGCCGCCCCGACGGTGACCGAGGCGCGGGTCGGAGTAGAGGAGGTAGGCGGAGCGGTGCAGGGCGACCACGGTCTTGCCCGTACCCGGACCGCCGTCCACGACGAGGGCGCCGCGGGATCCCGCGCGGATGATGGCGTCCTGGTCGGCCTGGATGGTGCCGAGCACGTCCCGCATCCGGGGCGAACGGTTGCTGCCCAGGCTGGCGACGAAGGCGGACTGGTCGTCGAGCGCGGCGTGCCCGGCAAGACCGTCCGCGGTGAACACCTCGTCCCAGTAGTCGCTGATCCGGCCGCCGGTCCAGCGATACCTGCGGCGGCTCGCCAGGCCCATCGGGTTGCCGTGGGTGGCTCCGAAGAACGGTTCCGCCGCGGGGGAGCGCCAGTCGATCAGCAGTCGGCGGCCCGAGCTGTCGGTGAGGCCGAGCCGTCCGATGTACCGGGGCTCGGAGCCGTCCGCGCCGATCATGCGTCCGAGGCACAGGTCCAGACCGAAGCGTCGTAGTGCGCGCAGCCGGGCGGTCAGCCGGTGGATCTCCGCGTCCCGGTCCATCGCCTGTCGGCCCGCGCCGCCGGGTGCCCTGCGTTCGGCGTCGAGACGGTCGGTCAGCTCGGCGATCGACTGCTCCAGGCACTCCGCGATGGCCGCGAAGTGCTGCTCGTCGTCGGCGATCAGCGCCGGGTCGGCCTTGGCGCAGAGGCGGTCGGGAAGGTCGAACGCGCTGGTGGTCAGGGGGTGATTCACGTCATCAGCTCCGAATGAGGCGGTGTGCGACCGTGCGCGTGGCAAGGCGTCCGGACCGGCGGGGCGAATCCCGCCGGTTCTCCAGTTCTGTGCTCTGTGGGCCGGCCTATCGGCTGAACTCGTCGATCAGCAGCTTTGCCGCCACCGTCGCCCCGTCCGTGCGGACCTTGTCGGCCGCAGCGGTCGCTCGCGCCCGGGTCTCCGGGGCCAGGGCGGTCTTGAGCGCGGCCGACAGGGACTCGAAGGTCGGGGTCGGACCGTCGTGCGCCGCGCCGATGCCCAGCTCGGCGACCCGGCCGGCCCAGTACGGCTGGTCGGCCAGCTGGTCCACCACCAGCTGGGGCGCACCGGCCCGGGCGGCCGTCGTCGTCGTGCCTGCCCCGCCGTGGTGGACCACGGCGGCCACCCGGCCGAACAGCTTCTGCTGGTTGACCTCGCCGACGGCGAAGCAGTCGTCCTGGTCGTCGATCAGGGTCAGGTCGGCCCAGCCGCGCCCCACGAGTACGCGGCGGCCCTGCGCGCGTACCGCCTCGATGGCCGCCCGGGAGACGTCCTCCGCGTCGCGCAGGGGGATGCTGCCGAAGCCCACGTAGACCGGGGGTGCGCCCGCGTCCAGGAACGCCACCAGATCTGCCGGGAGCGGCCGTTCGTCCGGCCGGATCCAGGCGCCGGTCTGCACCACACCGAGATCCGCCGGCCCCGGCCACGGCCCCAGCAGCGGGTCCGCCGCCAGCAACGGCCGGTCGGTCAGGACGTGGTCGCGGACGTTGTCCACCGGCGGCAGGCCGATCGAGGCCCGGTGGGTGTTCACCGCGTCACCGAAAAGGTCGTTCAGGTGCTCGGCGTTCAGGTCCCACAGCACCCGGTTGTCGGTCACGTCCGGCGGGAGCGGCCGGCCCGGCCACTCGAGCGGCGGGTGGTGCGGCGACGGCAGGTAGGACGGGAAGTAGGACACGAACACATACGGGATGCCCAGCTTCTCGGCCACCGCCCGCCCGGCCGCCGCGAACGGCAGCAAACCGGTCGCCACCAGCACATCGCAGCCCTCGGCCGCCGGGGCGAGCGCGTCGTACGCCGAGTCGACCAACTCGGCCGCGCGCTGGGGCAGGGTCTTCGCCGGCATCGGCGTCGTCCCCGTCACCACCCCCTTCGTCATGGCACGCACCGGCCGGCCGACCGGCACCAGCGGCACGCCGAAACCGTCCAGCAGCTCCGCGAAGTCCGGCGGCGCGCACATCCGCACCTCCGCGCCGAGCGCCCTCAGCTGCACCGCGAGTCCCACCATCGGCTCGACGTCCCCGCGCGATCCATACGTAGTCAACAGCACGCGCACTTCGCGAATCCCCCTATTTCCGCAGGTCCTGGGCTCAGGTCGACGATTGTGCGGGACGATGGGGGCCTTGCCGCAAGCCCCCCGGTGCGCTATAAGTTGAGAGTGGCAAGGAGTGAGTGAGCTCCTTGCCTTCGCTGTTTCTCCGGGCCTTCCCTGTTTTCCTTCTCGGGGCCTTCCCTGGTTTCCCCGGCCCCGCCGTCAGGAGCGGCCGCCCCCGAGATACGCCCGCCAGCCCCCGTACGACGTGATGTCCTCCGCGTCCATGAGGGCGGCCGGCTCGCACAGGAACCCCGGGACGTGGCTGCCGTCGGCCAGCTCCACGCGCCCCAGGGCCATCGGGCGGGGCAGCTCCGCGAGGAGCCGGCCGAGCCCCTCCGCCGGGAGCCGCCACACCTCGGCCTCGATCGAGGCTCCGCCCTCGCCGACGTGGACCAGGCCCGGCTTGGGCGGGGTCGTGGACAGGGCGTGCAGGCGGTACACGGGAGCCGTGGCGGTCGTACGGTCGAATCGGGCGCCCAGGGACAGGAGTCGGGGGTTGAGGGGCTGGCCGGACAGGTGGGCGCCGACCACGGCGAGAGGGACCGCCGGGCGGAGCAGGCCCGCGATCCTCGCGAGCCGTTCGTCCGTGAACGCCGGGCCGATCAGCATCACGCCGAAGGGCAGGCCGTTCACCTCACCGGCCGGGACGGCGGCCGCCGCCAGGTCGAAGAGGTTGGTGGAGTTGGTGAAACGGCCCAGGCGGGCGTTGGCCCCCAGCGGGTCGGCGGCCACTTCGGCGAGGGTGGGGTGGCCGGGCGTGGTGGGGAGCAACAGGGCGTCCGCGTCGGCGAGTTCGGCTTCGGCGCGTGCGCGCAGGGCGGCGAGCCGGTCCTGGTCGGCGAAGAGCCGGTGGGCCGGGATGTCGCGGGCGCGGGTGATGATGCCGGCGACGGTGGGGTCGAGGGTGTCGTCGCCCGCTGCCACCGCCTTGTCGACAAAGCTCCCCACGGCCGTGTAGCGCTCGGCGACGAAGGCACCCTCGTAGAGCATGGCGGCGGCTTCGGTGAAGGGGGTGAGGTCAAGGGTGCGGATCTCGGCGCCCGCGGCGGTGAGCTGGCGTACGGCTGCCTCGTAGGCCTCGGCCCAGCCCTCGTCCAGCTCGCCGAGTCCGTCCGTCGGAGGGACCGCGATGCGCCATGGCCCCGGCGTGCGCTGGGGGAGCGGGGGCAGGGCGCGGCCGGGCGGGGACGCCATGAACGACAGTGCCTGCTCGGCCTCCGGGAGCGTCCGTGCGAACACCGTCACGCAGTCGAGGGACGCGCAGGCCGGGACGACGCCCTGCGTCGGGACGAGACCCCGGGTGGGTTTGAGGCCGACGATGCCGTTGAAGGCGGCGGGAACCCGGCCCGAGCCGGCCGTGTCCGTGCCGAGCGCGAAGTCGACGATGCCGAGCGCTACCGCTGTGGCCGAGCCGGAACTGGAACCGCCGCTGATCATCGAGGGGTCGTGGGCATGGCGAACGGCGCCGTAGGGGGAGCGGGTGCCGACGAGGCCCGTCGCGAACTGGTCGAGGTTCGTGGTGCCGAGGACGAGCGCGCCGGCGGCACGGAGACGGGCTACCACCGGTGCGTCGGCTTCGGGGTCGTAGGCGTACGAAGGGCACCCCGCGGTAGTGGGGAGGCCCTTGACGTCGATGTTGCCCTTGGCGGCGAACAGGCGGCCCGCGAGAGGGAGTCGTTCCCCCGTGGCCACGCGTTCGTCGATGATCCGGGCCTCGGCCTCGACCGCCGTCCGCGGGCGCAGGCCGATCCAGATCTCGGGGCGGTCCACGGCTTCGATCCGGGCGTAGGCGGCGCGGACTCGGGACAGAGCGCTCGACATGTCTTTGTTCTCCTTGCCGTTCAGGGCGTGGTGGGCGCGAGGACGACCAACGCCGTCCCCGCCGCCACCTGATCCCCGGGCCTGACCAGGACCTCCACGACCACGCCGGCGATCGGCGCGTGCACCCTGGACTCCATCTTCATCGCCTCCAGGGCGAGCAGCGGCTGTCCGGCCGTCACCTCGTCACCCGGCTGGACGTTCAGCTGCCACACCGACGCCGCGAACTCGGCCTCGACGAGCCGCCCGCCCGCCGGGACGGTCACCTCGGCCGCCGGTGCGACCGGCGCCGTCGCCTGCTCCGCCCGCGCGAACTCGCCGGCCGCCTCCCACGCGTCCCGTTCCGCCGCGAACGCGGCCTGCTGCCGGGCCCTGAACTCCGCGATCGACTCGGCGTTCTCGGCCAGGAAGGCGCGGTGGTCGGCGAGCGAGAAGGTGCCCTCCTCGATGCGCGGCACGAACCGCCCGGACGTGAGGTCCGCCCGCAGCTCCAGCAACTCCTCGGCGCTCACCGGATACCACCTGATCCGGTCGAAGAACCGCAGCAGCCAGGGCGAGCCCGGCTCGAACGCCCCGCGCTGCTGCCACCCGGACCACACCTGGGTCGTACGGCCCACGAACTGGTAGCCGCCGGGCCCCTCCATGCCGTAGACGCACAGATAGGCCCCGCCGATGCCGACCGAGTTCTCCGCAGTCCAGGTGCGCGCCGGGTTGTACTTCGTGGTCACCAGGCGGTGCCGGGGATCCAGCGGGGTCGCGACCGGGGCGCCCAGGTACACATCGCCCAGCCCCAGGACCAGGTACTCCGCGTCGAAGACCGTGCGGTGGACGTCCTCGACCGATTCCAGGCCGTTGACGCGGCGGATGAACTCGATGTTCCACGGGCACCAGGGCGCGTCGTCGCGTACGCCCGCCATGTAGCGGGCGATGGCCTCGCGCGTCGCCGGGTCGTCCCAGGAGAGGGGGAGGTGGACCGTGCGGGACGGGACGACGAGCTCGTCGGTGGGCGGCAGGGAGGCGATCATCTGCCGTACCTCGGCGAGGAGTTCGTGCTGCGGCAGACGGGCCGGGTCCGTCTGGATCTGGAGGGAGCGGATGCCCGGGGTCAGGTCGGTGATCCCGTCCCGGCCCGCCTCGGCCACCGCCTCCATCAGCGCGTGGACGCGCATGCGCAGGGCCAGGTCCAGCCGCATGGGCCCGAACTCGACCAGCAGACTGTCGTCACCACTGCGGCGGTACGTCACATCGCCGTCCCGCGCCAGCACACCGCCGTCGGCGATCTCCGGGCGCGCGGAGCCGTCGGCCCGCACGGGCAGGAACCGTACGGTGTCGCCCGGCCGCAGCTGCCCCAGCTTCCAGCGCTCGCCGCTGATCACCGTCGCCGGGCACACGAACCCGCCCAGCGACGGGCCGTCCGGGCCGAGCAGCACCGGCATGTCGCCGGTGTAGTCGACGGCACCCACGGAGTACGGCGTGTCGTGGATGTTCGACGGGTGCAGGCCCGCCTCACCGCCGTCGGCGCGCGCCCAGCGCGGCCGGGGACCTATGAGCCGTATGCCGGTCCGCGCGGAGTTGAAGTGGACCTTCCAGTCGGCGGCGTAGAAGTCGCGGATGTCGTCCTCGGTGAAGAACTCCGGGGCGGCGTGCGGCCCTTCGACGGCCTTGATGTGCCATACGGCACCCAAGGAGGGGCGGTCGGGCAAGGGGACCGCCGTCCCCTCGGTGACTGTGCCGCCGTGCAGTACGTCCCCCGTCCGCAGCGCGCGTCCGCCGTGCCCGCCGAACCGGCCGAGCGTGAAGGTGCTCGCGCTGCCCAGGAAAGCGGGGACGTCGAGACCGCCCGCGACGAGGACGTACGTCCGCAGACCGTGCTCGGCCGGCGCTCCGACCTCCAGTACGGCCCCCGCCGGCACCGTCACCGGCTCCCACTGCGCCACCGCCCCGCCGTCGACCGTGACCGGGGCCGGGGCGCCCGTCACACACACGGTGGTGGGGTGCGAGAACCGCAACTCCGGTCCCTGGAGGGTGCATTCGAGACCTGGCGCGCCCTCGGGGTTGCCCAGGGCGCGGTTGCCGAGCCGGAAGGACAGGTCGTCCATCGGGCCGCAGGGCGGCACGCCGACCTGCCAGTAGCCGGTGCGGCCCGGCCAGTCCTGCACGCTGGTGAGGGTGCCGCCGGCGAGGACCTCGATGCGGGGCGTCGGGTCGGGCACGGTCGTGAGGGTCGCCGTCGTGTGGGCGGCGGCCAGGAAGTCCTGGTGCGCCAGCGCCGCCCGCACCAGGCCGAGGTTCGTCTCGATGCCGTCGACGCGGGTGCGGGCCAGCGCCTCGTCCAGCCGCTGCAGGGCGTGCGCGCGGTCGGGGCCGTACGCGATGATCTTCGCGAGCATCGGGTCGTACGCCGTCGTCACCTCGGTGCCCGTCTCGACCCAGCCGTCCACCCGCACCCCGTGCGGGAACTCGACCCTCGTCAACAGGCCCGAGCTCGGCCGGTGTTCGCGTGACGGGTCCTCGGCGTAGAGGCGGGCCTCGACGGCGTGGCCGCGCGGTGGGCCCGGGGCGCGGACGACGTCCCGCTCGCCGCGTGCCAGGCGCAGCATCCAGGCGACCAGGTCGACGCCGTAGATCTCCTCGGTGACCGGGTGCTCCACCTGGAGGCGGGTGTTGACCTCCAGGAAGTACGCCTCCTCGCGGGCGGCGTCGTACACGAACTCGACGGTTCCGGCGGAGCGGTAGTCGATCGAGGCGCACAAGTCGCGGGCGGAGGCAGCCAGTTGCTCGCGCAGGTGAGCGGGGAGACCGGGTGCCGGGGCCTCCTCCACCACCTTCTGGTGGCGCCGTTGCAGCGTGCAGTCCCGGTCGCCGAAGGTGACCACCCTGCCCTCGCCGTCGCCGAACACCTGCACTTCGACATGCCGGGCCCGCTCGACGAGCCGCTCCAGGAAGACGCCGGCGGAGGAGAAGGAGGCGGCGGCGATCCGCTGGACCCGCTCCCAGGCCTCGGTCAGTTCATCGGCGCAGCGACATGCCGACATGCCGATACCGCCCCCGCCGCCGGTCGCCTTGAGCATGACGGGATAGCCGATGACCTGGGCCTCTTCGAGTGCCTCGGCGAGTGACCCCAGCAGCCCCGTCCCCGGCGCCAGCGGTACGCCGGCCGCCTCGGCCGCCGCCCGTGCCGTGTGCTTGGCGCCGAACAGCTCCAGTTGCTCGGGCGTCGGCCCCACGAACACGATCCCGGCTTCCTCGCAGCGCCGGGCGAACAGCGCGTCCTCGGACAGGAAGCCGTAGCCGGGGTGGATCGCGCCGGCCCCGCTGTCCTTGGCCGCCTTCAGCACCAGCTCGGCATCGAGGTACGACTCCTTGGCGGGCGTCGGGCCGAGCCGTACGGCTGTGTCGGCGAGCCGGACGTGGGGCGCCGAGCGGTCCGCGTCGGAGTACGCGGCCACCGTGCGCAGGCCGAGCTCGCGGGCCGTACGGATGATGCGGACGGCGATCTCGCCCCGGTTGGCGACGAGCAGCGTGTCGAAGCTCATGCGCCGCCCGCCTCGGCTGCGCCGCCCGGCTTGGTGGCTTCGCCCGGCTTGGTGGATTCGCCCGCCTCCGTGATCGTCATCTCCACGGCCGTCGGCTCGAAGCCGTTGCAGGGGTTGTTGATCTGGGGGCAGTTGGAGACGAGGACGAGGACGTCGCGCTCGGCGCGCAGCGTCAGGGACAGCCCCGGCGCCGAGATGCCGTCGACGATGCCGAGGGTGCCGTCCTTCTCGACCGGCACGTTCATGTACCAGTTGATGTTGGAGACGAGGTCGCGCTTGCCGAGGCCGTACTCGGCACCCTCGGCGAGGAAGTTGTCCACGCACGCGTGCTGCGCCCAGGTGTGGTGGCCGTACCGGAGCGTGTTCGACTCCTTGGAGCAGGCGCCGCCGAGGGTGTCGTGCCGGCCGACGCCGTCGGCGACGACGGTCATCAGCGGGGTGTGCTCGTTGGACATCAGCACGCTTGACGTGGTGAGGAAGATGCCGCCCTGCGCCTGGATCGTGTCGGGCGCGCTGTAGCGGACGGACGTGTCGTGGGCGTCGTACACGAGGAAGTCGACGGCCTGGTTGCCGTGCAGGTCGGTGATGGTGAGCGTCTCGCCGGCGCGGACGACGGACGACCAGGGGGCACGGGCCGGAACGACGGTCGTGCTCGTGGTCGTGTTCGTGGTCGTGTTCGTGGTCATGCGAGCCCCCTCGCGGCAAGGAATTCGGCGGTGTTGAGGAAGGCGCGGCGGCCCTCGGGGGTGGCATTCCACAGGGGGTCGTCGGGGCCGGTCGGGGCCGCGCGCCAGGCGAGCACCTCCAGTGGGGTGCTGACGTACTCGGTGCGGGGGTCGGCCGGATGCGGCACGTTGGCGATCAGCACGGTCACGTCCTGCTCGGCGCGCAGGGTCACGCTGCCGCCCGGCCCGGTCGAGCCGGTGAAGCCGAGCGTGCCGTCCTCGCGCACCTCCACGCCCTGGAAGAAGGACAGGGACGGCGGCAGGTCGCGGGGCTCGAGGCCGTTCTTCGCGGCCGCCAGCTTGAACAGTTCACGGCCGGCGGGGGAGGGGGACTGCGCGCTGCCGTCGCCGTAGCGCTCGGTGTTGCGTACGAGGGTGGAGGTGCCGCACAGCGCGTCGTGCCGGCCGGAGGTGTCGGCGACGACGGAGGCGAGGACGCGGCCCTGGTCGGAGAGCAGGAGTCGGTTCTCGCCGAGGTAGGCGTTCCACTGGACCTTGACCGTGTCGGCGACGTTCAGCCGCTCCCAGGGGCGGTCGGCCACGTACAGCAGCAGATGCGCGCACGCCTCGCCGCGCAGATCGGTCAGCCGCAGCTGCGCGCCGCGGGCCAGCACCCGGTGCGTGTAGTTGCCGCCCGCCACCGTCTCGGCCCACACCAGTCGCCCCGCCTCACCGGGCGGCGCCGGCCAGTCCCGGGCCGGTACGACGGGCATGGCCTCGGCCCGGCTCCCCTCCTGGGCGCGGGCATGGTCACGGGCTCCGTACGTGGTCTCTGTCGCCATGCGCGGGACCTCCGCTTCGGTGTCGGCCTCCTGGATCATTTCTGTCGCCCGACAGAAATTAGGGGCGGGGTGGGTCGGGAGGATTACCGCAGTGTTGCCGTGCGGTTACCGCGAGTTCGCGAATGGGTGCTCGCGGAGATCGTCGTGCGCCCCCGTGTGCGAGGATCGAATCCATGGGTACGTCAGGTGAGCCGGGCAGTCGCCGGGTCGGCAGGCCGCGGGCCGCTCAGCGGCTGGACAGCGGTCTGGAGCCGCGCGCCGAACTCCTCGCGGCCGCCGCCGAGTTGTTCACCACCCGGGGCTATGCCGCCACCACCACCCGCGCCGTCGCCGAGCGTGCGGGCATGCGGCAGGCGTCCATGTACCACTACGTCTCCGGCAAGGAGGAACTCCTCGCCGAGCTCCTGGAGTCAACGGTCACGCCCTCGCTCGCGTACGCCCGTGAACTCCTCGCCGACGACTCGACCCCGGCCGGAGGCCGGCTGTGGGAGCTGTGCCGGGCGGATGTGGAGCTGCTCTGCGGCGGCCCGCACAACCTCGGCGGGCTGTATCTGCTGCCCGAGGTGCGCGCCGAACGCTTCGCCGGCTTCCACGCCGTGCGCGCCGAACTCAAGGACGCCTACCGCCAGTTGCTCGCCGCCACGCCCGCGGGCGGCGCACTCGCCAAGAGCGAGCTGGAACTGCGTACGGATCTGCTCTTCGGTCTGATCGAGGGTGTCATCCTCGTCCACCGCTCCGACCCGGAGCGCCCGGTGTCGGTGTTCGCCGAGGCCACGGCCGACGCGGCGCTGCGTATCGCGGGGATCTGAGGGGGTCGGCCGCAGGTCTGAGGGGGCGGCCGAAGCGGCGCCAACCCCTGTCGGTGGTTCGTCGAAACCTGGTGTCTCACTCGTCACGGTGAGTGTTCTTCGCACGTCCGAACGCGATTACGGGCCGTGTTCGAATATGAGCTTAGCGTATAAAAGAGCCGAGCGTACTCCTGTCACACGCGTCATTTCAGGCGCTTGCTGAATATGACACGGCGGTGATCCTGTCGGACTAAGCTCGCCCGCAGCGCACCGAGTTGAGGTGTAATCGTGCGCTTGTTCCCAATCATGCAGAAGATTCCGACATACCCATGACATTCCCCCTTGCAAGCTCCCCCTACACCCACCCGATTCATTTCAGAGGGCCCACATGGTGAGCGTTCAATCCCCGCCCAGTCGGCGTGAACTCCCGTACGCGCGCGTGCTTTTGCTGCCGGTCATAGTGATGGCCGCGGCGACCGGAGCCGCCGTCGCCGTGGTGGCGGAACCGGCCCGGACGGCCGTCGGCGTGTGCGGTGCCGTGGCCTTGTTGCTGGTGCTGGCGTCCGCGGCCGAAGCGGTGCGCCGCGGCCGCGCTCTGCGGGAGGCGCGGGCCGAGCACGCCCGTCACACCGCGTATCTGGAACGGCGCGTCGCCGCCCACGACGCGGAGATGGTCCGCCTCGCCACGGAGATCACGCCCGCTGCGATCCACCGGCTGCGCTGTGGCGCTTCACCCTATGAGGTGATGCGCGACCTCGCCGAGATCGACCCGTCCTATGCCCAACTCCCACCGGTGCAGCTCGAGTTCGTGAGGGCGATGGTCGACATCATCGACCACGAGGAAGCCATCCGCGACTCCGCCCAGCGCTCCTTCGTCAACATCGCCCGCCGCGTCCAGGCGATCGTCCACCAACAGGCCGTGGAACTCAGGGAGATGGAGGAGGACCACGGCCGCAACCCCGAGGTCTTCGACGACCTGCTGCGCATCGACCACGGCACCATGCTGATCGGCCGCCTCGCCGACTCCATCTCCGTGCTCGGCGGCGGCCGCCCCGGCCGCCAGTGGCCCGAACCCGTACCGCTGTACAGCGTGCTGCGCGGCGCCATGTCCCGCATCCTGGAGTACCGCCGCATCAGCCTGGACTCCATCGTCAAGGTCAACATCGCCGGCATCTCCGTCGAGCCGATCATCCACGCCGCGGCCGAACTCCTCGACAACGCCACGCGCTACTCGCCGCCGCAGACCAAGGTCCACGTCACCGCCACCGAGGTGCAGACCGGTGTCGCGATCGAGATCGAGGACGCCGGCGTCAGCCTCAGCGAGGAGGCCCGCGCCCGGGTCGAGGGCATGCTCGAACGCGCCAAGCAGGGCACCGACCTCCAGGACCTCGGCGAATCCCCGCGCCTGGGCCTGGCTGTCGTAGGCCGCCTCTGCACGGCCTTCAACATGCAGGTCTCGCTGCGTTCCTCCGCCTACGGCGGCGTCCGCGCCGTGCTCGTGGTGCCGCGCGAGATGATGACCACCGACCCCGCGCCCGGACTCGCCCACGGCATCGGCGCCGGGTCGGCGCCCAAGGCCGAGGGCCCCGATGTGATCGAAGGCCCCAAGCGCGCCCCCAAGAAGCGGCGCCCCACCAGCCCGAAGCTCCCCGCCGCGGTCTCCCTGTCGGACGACGTCCCCGTCGTCACCGAGTGGACCGCGGGCGGGCTGCCCCAGCGTCGCAGCCGGGTCAAGACCCCGCTCAGCAAGCGGATCGCCGAGCAGGCGGCCATCGAGCAGGCCGAACGGGAGGGCCGGCCGACCATCTGGTCGACCCGCAAGCCCGAGCCCGACCCCGAGCCGGCGGCGGACGAGCCCGCCCCCGGTGCCTGGGTCGAGGCGTTCTGGAACGGACTCAAGGACGGTCCGGACCCGCTCACACTCAAACCGCGAACCCAACCGGCCCGCCCCGAGGCCGACGAGGAGGGGGACCTCAAGTGATTCAGCAGCGCGCGAACTTCGACTGGATGCTCAAGGAGCTCCACGACGGCGTACCGGGCATCCAGATGATCGTGGTGCTCTCCGCCGACGGACTGCGCATCGCCCGTTACGGCGGCGACCCGGACACCGCCGACCGCGTCGCCGCGGCCTGCGCCGGCCTGCAGAGCCTGGCCAGCGCCGTCGCCTCGGAGATCCCGAAGAGCGACGGCAAGATGAAGATGGTCCTGATCGAGATCAACGGCGGCTACTTCTACCTGATGGCCGCCGGCGCCAACGCCTATCTCGCGGTGCTCTCCGACACGTTCGCCGAACCGGGCCGGATGAGCAACCGCATGACCGACCTGGTCGCCCGCATCGGCGCCCATCTCACCAGTCCGCCCCGGCGCAACGGGCAGACCGTATGACTCCTCCGCAACGCCAGCGGCGATCCCCCAAGGAACAACCGCCTCCACCACCGCCGCCCGCCAAGACCGGGAAGCAGAAGAACCCGGAACGGCTCTTCGTGGTGGCCGGCCCGGACGGCGGCGAGCGCGACGGGGACCTCGACCTGGTCACCTTAATCGTGGCGCGCGCCGACCCGCCGCCCTCCGCCCCGCCGGAACAATCGGCGCTGCTCCGGCTCTGTACCGCCCCTCTGTCCGTGGCCGAGCTCTCGGCCTATCTCAACCTGCCGTTCAGCATGATGACGGTCGTGCTCACCGACATGCTGACGGCCGGACTGGTGACGGCGCGCGCCCCGATCGTGCGCCAGGCCGTCGCCGACCGTTCAATTCTCGAAGCGGTGATGCATGGACTTCAAAGGCTCTGACATCATCCCCGGTCCACGGACCGAGGACCAGCTGCCGCACACGGCCGAAGCCGCGGTCAAGATCGTGATCGTGGGCGGCTTCGGCGTCGGCAAGACGACCATGGTCGGTGCGGTCAGCGAGATCAAGCCACTGACCACCGAAGAGACCATGACGCAGGCAGGCATCGGCGTCGACGACAACTACGGCTCGGACACCAAGACGGCCACCACCGTCGCGATGGACTTCGGCCGCATCAGCATCACCGAACAACTGGTGCTGTACCTCTTCGGCACGCCCGGCCAGGAACGCTTCTGGTTCCTGTGGAACGGGTTGTTCGAGGGCGCGCTGGGCGCGATCGTGCTGGTCGACACCCGCCGTCTCGAGGTCAGCTTCGACGTCATAGGGCGACTGGAGGAGTGCGGCGTGCCCTTCGTGGTGGCCGTCAACACCTTCCCGGACGCTCCCCGTTACCCCGTCTCCGAACTCCGTACGGCACTCGACCTGCCCGAGGAGATCCCGATCGTCGAGTGTGACGTCCGCCGCCGGGCCTCCAGCCGCGACGTCCTGATGACCCTGATGCACTTCCTGCACGCGCTGGCCACGGCGAAGGCTCCGGCGTAAGGCACGCACACCCCGCGCACACCTCCTCCCCCGGTCCCGGCTTCGCCGAACCGCCCGGACCGGGGGAGCCCTTCACCTCTGCACACCGGAACCACTTCAGCTTCGGAGCGACCATCGTGACGCCTGAATCTCTCTTCCCGACCGGTACGGACGAGCCCATGGCCTCCCCGCCCCCCGGCTGCCCCGCGCACGGCATCGGCCCCGGCGGGCTGCGCCGGCTGTACGGCCCCGAGGCGGAGGACCTGGGAGCCGTGTACGAGAAGCTCCGTGCCGAGCACGGCCCGGTGGCTCCGGCGCTGCTGCACGACGATGTGCCGATCTGGGTGGTGCTCGGCCACAGCGAGAACCTGCACATGGTGCGCACTCCCTCGCAGTACTGCCGTGATACCCGGCAGTGGGCCGCCCTGCAGGACGGCACGGTCAAGCCCGACCATCCGCTCATGCCGCACTTCGCCTGGCAGCCCATCTGCAGTCATGCCGAGGGCGACGGGCATCTGCGGCTGCGCGGTGCGGTCAATGGCGCCATGTCGACCATCGACCACCGGGGTATCCGCCGCTACATCAACCGCGCGACCCAGCACCTCGTCAACCAGTTCTGCGAGGAGGGCAGGGCCGAGCTGGTCAGCCAGTTCGCCGAGCACCTGCCGATGGTGGTGATGTGTGAGATCCTCGGCATGCCCGAGGAGTACAACGACCAGATCGTGCAGGCCGCTCGCGACATGCCCAAGGGCACCGAGACCGCGATCGCCAGCAACGCGTACCTCATGGACGTCCTGATGCGGCTCACCGCCCGCCGCCGGACCGAACCCAAGGACGACTTCACCAGCCATCTGATCAACCACCCGGCGCGGCTCACCGACGACGAGGTCGGCCAGCACCTGCGCATCATCCTGGTCGCCGCGTATGAGGCCACCGCCAACCTGATCGCCAACGTCCTGCGGGTGGTACTCACCGACCCGCGGTTCCGTGCCCAGCTCAGCGGCGGCCAGATGACGGTGCCCGAGGCGGTCGAGCAGTCCCTGTGGGACGAGCCGCCGTTCAGTACCGTCCTTCCCTACATCGCCAAGCAGGACACCGAGCTGGGCGGCCAGCGCATTCGCAAGAACGACGGCCTCGTCCTCGGCATCGCGCCGGGCAACGTCGACCCGCGCGTTCGGCCCGACCTCAATGCCAACATGCAGGGCAACCGCTCCCACCTCGCCTTCGGCGGCGGCCCCCACGAGTGCCCGGGTCAGGACATCGGCCGCGCCATCGCCGAGGTCGGCGTCGACGCGCTGCTGACCCGCCTGCCTGACGTCCAACTCTCCTGCGAGGAGGACGAGCTGTGCTGGCGGGCGTCCATCTCGAACCGGCACCTGGTGGAACTGCCGGTGAAGTTCGCGCCCAAACCCCAGCAGGACGTCATGGCGCGGCCCGCGCATCCGATGGCCTCGCAGCGTCCCGGTAACTGGCCGGTCAGCCCGCCACAGCCGCAGTCGGCGACTCCGGAGCCTGCCACTCCGTCCACGGCTCCGACGCCGACGCCGACACCCGAACCGGCTGGTCGCCCGGGCGTGTTCCGGCGCCTCCTGCGCTGGTGGCGCGGCGACTGAGCCGACCCGGCCCTCGGGGCTACCTCGCCCACTCCTCGTACGACGACCAGGCCCGCAGTACGCGCGGGCTGACGAACCGGTGCTCCCTCCCCGTGACCGGATCGGTGAACTCCAGGACGCGCGCCAGCAGTTGGAGCGGTTGCCGGAAGTCACCGGCCGGCACGGGGTCGGTCACCACCGGATAGAGGGGATCGCCGAAGATCGGCACCCCCAAGGCGCTCATGTGCACCCTCAGCTGGTGCGTCTGCCCGGTACTCGGTGTCAGCCGGTACCGGGCACGCTCGTCCCGGTGTTCCAGCAACTCGATCCGGCTGACGGCGTTGGGCTCACCCTCGACCTCGTGGGCCGCGAGGATCCCGCGCTCCTTGACGATCCGGCTGCGCACGGTGCGTGGCAGGTCCAGTGCGGGGTCGTACCGGGCCACCGCCTCGTACTCCTTCGCCACCCGCTTGTCGCGGAACAGAGTCTGGTACGCGCCGCGCTCTTCCGGTCGCACGGTGAACAGCACCAGCCCGGCCGTCAGCCGGTCCAGCCGGTGCGCCGCGCTCAGCGTCGGGACGCCCAGCTCCCGCCGCAGCCGCGCCAGGGCCGTCTCGGCGACATGGCTGCCGCGTGGCGTGGTCGCCAGGAAGTGGGGCTTGTCGGCCACCACCACGTGCTCGTCCTGGTAGACGACGTCGACCGCGAACGGCACCCGCTCCTCGTCGGGCAGCTCACGGTGGAACCACACGTACATCCCCGGCGCGTACGCCATGTCCCGCCGCACCGGACGCCCGGCGACGTCCACGATCTGCCCCGCGTCGAGCATCGCGTCGATCACCCCGGCCCCGGCCGCGAGCCGCGCCACGAGATGATCCCGCACGGTCGCCCACGCGTCCCCGGCCGGCAATCGCACGCGCACCGGATCGACCCCGTCGCGCTGCGGCAGGGGAGAGGGCGGGGGTGGCGTACGGCGTCTCATCGGGACCAAGCCTACGAGTGGTGACTGACAGCGAGGGGATGAGGCGGGGCACCCGGACGAGCGCAGTCGGGGCGGCTCGAGGACAGGGCGTAGCCGCACGCGCCACGGCGGCCCTCAGCGGCCCCCGCTGGGGAGCCGGGCGGGGCGCTGCAGGTGGTCATCGGGCAGGAGTGCGCTTCCAGCGCTTGAAGCGTCGGTCACCGCCCGGACTGTCTTGTGGGACGGTGCACGGCGGTCAGTCGTCTGCACCGTCCCACGAAACAGCGTTTCTCTGGGCGGGACACTATGGAGACACCGGTGCGAGGTTCGCTGGGTGAAGCTGTCCGGTGACATCCGGGCTCAGGGCGCTGGCGGTGTGTGGGGAATAGCGGCCGTTGTTGCGGCTCCAGTCGTAGCTGCCGCGAATCCACGTGAACATGGCGGTCGCATAGCGTTGGACCTTGTCGGCCTCCGTGCTCGTGAGCCCGAGCCGGGAGCAGAACAGGGGGGTCCGCCTCACCTGTTCAAAGAGCTGGCTGACCGCTGCCTGGACGAGAGTGACGGCCACTCTGATGGCTTCCTGTCGGGAGCAGTCGCGTTGCCGCATGAGGCAGTGCACCAAGTTGGGATCACCTCGTGCGTCGTCGTTCTCCAGGGACATCACCTCGTTGATGAGTTTGACGGCGTCGACAGCCGCTCGTCTCATCGATTCCAGATGGCTGCTGTGCCAAATGATCTGTGGGATCTCGAAGTGCCCCACCCTTTCGGCAAGGTCGAGCGAGGGGATCAGCCCCAGGGTGCGGTGCCCTATCCTCATCCGGGTGGCGAAGTCCTGGGGGGCCCATGTGCGACGGTCGATTTCCTCAGTGAGGTTTCCCGACAGGTAGTCCACCCAGTTGTGGGCGGCCCGTAGCTGCCATTCTTCGGACATGCCCGTCCTGGCTCGGCGCCAGATGTCGGCGAAGGCGCTCACCAGAGGTGCAGCGTGGTCGGCTCCGCGCGGCGAGGGGTGGGTGATGAGTGCGATGAGTTGCTGGCACACGTCGACGGCTTCATCGGCTGTGCGCCCCTCAGGGACGTCAAACAGGTCGTCGAACAGGAAGAACCAGCCCATGGTGTCAAAGGCCAGGTCCAGGTCCTCGCCGGCGGCGTCCGGGTAGCTGTAGGCAGCCAGATCCGCCACTGCCGAGAATACGTAGCGACGGGCGGCACTGTGTCCCAACACCAGTTTCTGCCGGCGCATCCATTCCAGATTGCGGTCCCTGGCGGCTGCCAAACCGGAGTTCAGTCGGGGTGGAATGGGTAAATTGATGGTGATGTTCTGGGGCATGACTCTCTCCCAGTTTCTGCCTCAGCATGCTTATTGGCCCAGGAGGTCGGGTGGTCGTCGCTGCCTGGTGTCTGCGGGTGTCACTGCCTCGGGATCTTTGTCCGGAGGACCATCGAATTCGATCGGTGACGTAGGTGGCTCTCCAACCGAGATGAGCGGTGGCGTCCTCTGCTCGTGCGGCCCGGGTGCCGGCGAGCCGGTCGGAATCGGCCGACGGGCGCATGGGGGGACGGCCCGAGGTAACGGGGAGCGAGCAGAGCCTTTCATGATGCCCTCCGGTTAGCGGAGTCGACCAAGTTCATGAACTACGCGCTGTGCTCCATACGCTGCCACCGCGGCATGGCTGACTCGTGTACGTCTTGGGCCTGTTGACCGAACTGGTCGGCCCGGGCCTCGACCGCCGGACGGCGCGGATAATCGGTGGTCACCCCCGCCACGACCGCGGCGTCGGCGACGCGGTCGTGGATCACCTCCACCTTCCAGTGCCCCTATGGGTTTCGTCAACTGTTCAAGCGAGGCGGGGCTGGTGGAAGGCGTTCGCGGAGCCTCGCGAAGAGCGCGTCCAGCAGAAGCCGGCCTCATATTCTCGGCGACCGAACCGGCGCGTTTCCCGGAGCCGCATTCCCGAGTCGCCATGGGACGCCGTTCCCCGTGGCCAGGCGGTACCGCCCCAGCTCGGCCGGCTCGTTGTAGCGATCCCGAGGCGCACTGCCGAGCATCGCGGGCATCCGGACACCACCCCCATGGGCCCGGGTACGACACGTCTCATGCCGTCAACTCGCCCTGACAGCCCTAAGAAGTCATCTCATTTGGCGAGTCTGCGGTAGCAGATGAGGGTGCAGGCGATGCTGGTGAAGGCCAGGAAGTGGTCGGCTTTGCGCTCGTAGCGTCGGTGGAGGCGGCGGCAGCCGGCGAGCCAGGCCATGGTGCGTTCGATGGTCCAGCGGTGGCGGCCCAGTCGCTGCGAACTCTCGATGCCCTTTCGGGCGATGCGGTGGGTGATGCCACGTTGGCGTAACCATCGACGCAGGTGGGAGTAGTCGTAGCCCTTGTCGGCGTGGAGCTTGCCCGGCCTGCGACGTCGGCGTCCACGGCGGGAACGGATTGGCGGTATGCCCTTCACCAGAGGGATCAGGGCCTGGCTGTCGTGCAGGTTCGCCCCCGAGATTCCGACAGACAAGGGCAGACCGGTCCGCTCGGTGATGAGGTGGATCTTCGACCCGTACTTGCCCCGGTCGACAGGATTCGGACCCGTCAGGTCCCCCTTTTCAGGGCCCGCATGTTCACGGAGTCGATCGCGCAGCGGGTCCAGTCCAACTCGCCGCGAGCGCCGAGCTCGTCGAGGACCAGGCGGTGGAGCTTGGCCCACACCCTGGCCTTCGTCCACTCGGCAAAGCGCCGATGGGCCGTCGCTCCCGACGGCCCGAACGACGCGGACGGCAACTGCTGCCACGTGCAGCCTGACGTCGCCACGAACACGATCGCGGCCAGCACTTCCCGGTCACCATGGCGGCGTCGGCCACCTCCTTGAGGCCGCGAGGGAGCCTCTGGCACCACTCGCTGGAACAAATCCCACAACTCATCCGGCACCAGCCGCTCAACGATCCCCACGAGCTACAGCCTACCGAGTCAGCCAAATGAGATGACTTCTAACTACGCACCATGCGATGGTTTCCGGCCGCCGGAAAGGGCGTGCACCCGGGCGCGTGGGCGGACCCTGTGGCCGCCGCATGCGCGGTCTCATATCCCACGGCCGGTGCGCCGCTGGTCCGGGCCGTTCGCGGCAGCTGGGAAAGCGGTTCGTTGCCGAGGCAGGACATTCGACCCCCGAGCGTCCATGAGGTGCCGCACTCCGGGCTACGAAGACACGACGGCGGCGCTACGGAGTCGGTTCCCGGAGTGCCTCCACAGGTTCCGCAGCAGAGCGCACCCGTTGCGCGCGCGTCAGCCGGAACAGGACCCCGAGCCCCACCGTGACCAGCAGGAACAGCACCGTGAACCACTGGAAGTACCAGTGCCCACCCGCCGGGTCATACACCGCCGCCCGCGGCCAGGCGAGGTTCACGGTCATGACCAGGCCGTACAGCAGCGCGAGGGCGTTGACCGGGACACCCCAGCGGCCGAGGGAGAACAGGCGGGCGCCCGTCTCGTCGGTGCCGTCGGCAGCGAAGCGGCCGCGCAGGCGGGCGATCAGCAGCGGACCGGTCACCATCGCGTACGCCAGGTACAGCATCACGATGCAGGTCGTGCCGATGGCCAGGAACGCCTCCGGCGAGGCGAAGTTGAGCAGCAGCAGGGCCGCCGCGAGGACGCCGACCACCACGGCGGGTGCGGGGGGCATGCCGGTGCGCGGGTTGACCTTCGCGAGGCGGCGGGAGAACGGGAGTTGGCCGTCGCGGGCCATCGAGAACAGCATCCGGCAGGCCGCCGTCTGGATGGCGAGGGTGGCCACCGTGATCGCCACCACCACGTCGGCCAGCAGCGCCCGGCCCACGCCGTCGCCCAGGCTGCTCGTCAGGACGTAGCTCAGGCCGTCGACCGCCAGCCGGCCGTCCGTGAGGCTCGGTGCGGCGAGCAGCCCGCCCAGGACGAGCAGGCCGCCGAGCAGGCCCGCGGCGCCCAGTGCGGTGAGGATCGTGCGGGGCGCGGTGCGGCGCGGATGGCGCGTCTCCTCGCTCATCTCGCCCGCGCTGTCGAAGCCGATCATCACGTACGCCGCCGTGAAGGAGCCGACCAGCAGCGCGCCCAACAGGCCGGACTCGGCGGCGCCTTCGGTGTGGAAGGTGATGCCGGGGGAGCGTTCGGAGTGGGTCAGCAGCAGCGCGATGATGAGGACCGCGCCGATGATCTCGGCGGTCACGCCGACGCGGTTGATCAGCGACAACACGCGGTTGTCCACGAGGTTCACGAGCGTGGTGAGGGCCAGCAGGGCGACGCCGAGCACGGCCGCGTTGGCCGCGCCGTCCGCCGAGGTCGGCGCGGGGTCGGTGCCGATCAGCTGGAAGCCGGACCAGAGGGCCGGCAGCACCATCTGCAGGGCCAGCGCCGCCGCCGCGACCACCACGATCTGCCCGATCACCATGATCCAGCCGGCGAACCAGCCGAAGGTGACGTTCGAGAGCCGCGACGACCACTGGTAGATCGCGCCCGAGATCGGATAGTGCGCCGCCAGTTCCGCGAAGCACGCCGCCACCAGCAACTGCCCGACGAGCACCGCCGGCCAGGCCCAGAAGAAGACGGGACCGCCGAACGCGTACCCGAAGGCGAAGAACTGGAAGACGGTCGTCAGGACGGAGATGAAGGAGAAGCCCGCCGCGAACGACGCGTACCGGCCGAGGCTGCGGTGCAGTTCCTGGCGGTATCCGAAGGCGGCGAGGGAGCGGGCGTCAGGGTCGTGCGGCGGATCGGGGCGAGGGGGGGCGGGGGCGGTGCTCGTCATGGCGGCAACCTGCTTTCGCACAGCGGCGCGAGAGTTCCTGTCGGGCGACAGAAATTAGGGAGGGGCTGTTTCGAATGCATGACGTGCTCATGTCCGAGCCGATCCTAAGTCCTCACGGATGGGCGTCGCAGGCCTCTTGTGGCAGCCGACGGGCTCCCGGGGCGCGGTGCGGCAGCCGACGGGCTCCCAGGGCACAGCGAAGGGGCGGCGCCCGTGAAGGTGCCGCCCCTTGGGGTCCACGCAGGGCTACGCCGCCGGCGCCGTCCCCTCCTGCTCCGCCTCGATCCGCGCGTTCCAGTCCCGCTTGGAGGCCTGCCAGCCGTCCTCGTCGTGGCCGAGCCGCCAGTAGCCGGAGATCGACAGGTCCTCGCGGGGCACACCGCGCTCGACCCGCAGCAGCTGGCGCAGCTGCTTCACGAAGTGCGCCTCACCGTGCACGAACGCGTGCACCCGGCCCTCGGGGAACTCCAGCGCGCGCACGGCCTCGACCAGCGCCTCGCCGACGGGGCGGGAGCCGCGGTGCAGCCAGACGACGTCCACATCGGAGTCGATCTTCTGCTCCTCCTCGGGGCCGGCGATCTCCACGAAGGCGTACGCCCGGGCGCCGTCGGGCAGCGACTCCAAGGAGCGGGCGATCGCGGGCAACGCGCTCTCGTCACCGACGAGCAGATGCCAGTCGGCGCCCGGGTCGGGTGCGTAGGCACCGCCGGGGCCCATGAACCGCACGGTCTCGCCGGGCTGGGCGCGCATCGCCCACGGACCCGCCAGGCCCTCGTCGCCGTGGAGCACGAAGTCCAGCGTGAGTTCACGGTGCTCGGGGTCCCAGGCTCGCACGGTGTACGTCCGGGTCACCGGCCAGTGCTCGCGCGGCAGCTCCTCGCGGATGCGCTCCAGGTCGAAGGGCTCGGGATAGCTCACGCCCTCGGGGGAGAACAGCATCTTCACGTAGTGGTCCGTGCAGGTGTCCGCCGCGAAGTCGGCGAGCCCCTCGCCGCCCAGCACCACACGCTGCATGTGCGGGGTCAGCCGTTCGGTACGGACGACCTGCGCGGAGTGGGGCTTCCGCGGCTTGCGGGCAGGGCGTAGCGCCATCACTGGCCTCCCTCGTTCCAAGCTTAGGTTTACCTAAGTTAGCACCTTCGCTCGGTGAATGGCGCTGTGACTCGCTATGACCCGTTCATGAAAGGGCGCACCTCGCACACACAAGGAACGAATTCCCCGCGCCAGGAACCCCATGCACCGCCTCCGGCCTCCCGCACGCCCGCAGCGTCGCGCGCCCCCCGGGCGTCCTCACGCCCCCAGCGTCACCAGCAGCCGCTGCAGCGACCCGCCCAGCCCCCACCGCACCGCCAACTCGTCCAGCCCCGCCGAATCCCGCGGTGCACGCGGCAGCGCCGTGTCGACGTCGGGCAGCGGGACGTCGGCGGCGACCCGCACCACGGTCGGCGCGACGGCGACGTAGGGTCGCGCCTCGTCCAGCCGCTTGCGCTGCGAGGGCGTGAGCCTGGCCTTCGGGTCGTCGACCGCCGCCATGATCCCGGCCAGGTCACCGAACTCGGCGAGCAGCTTCGCGGCCGTCTTCTCACCGATGCCGGGCACGCCCGGCAGGCCGTCGCTCGGGTCGCCCCGCAGCAGCGCCAGATCCGCGTACCCAGGGCCGTCGACGCCGTACTTCTGGCGCAGCCACGCCTCGTCGGTGAGCTGGAGGGTGCCCACGCCCTTGAGCGGATACAGCACCCGCACCCCGCGCGCGTCGTCCACCAGCTGGTACAGGTCGCGGTCGCCGGTGACGATGTCGACCGGGCCCTTCGCCCGCGCGGTGAAGGTGCCGATCACGTCGTCCGCCTCATACCCCTCCACCCCCACGCGCGCGATGCCGAGCGCGTCGAGGACGGCCTCGATGACCGGCACCTGCGGCGACAGGGTGTCGGGCACCTCCTCCGCGTCCGGCCCGACCTCGTGCTCCTCGGCGACGCGGTGCGCCTTGTAGGAGGGGATCAGCTCGACCCGCCACTGCGGCCGCCAGTCGGCGTCCATGCAGGCCACCAGCGCGTCCGGGCGGTGGTCCTTGACCAGGCGGTCGATGAAGTCGAGGAGCCCGCGCACGGCGTTCACCGGCGTGCCGTCCGGGGCCTTCACGGAGTCCGGGACGCCGAAGTAGGCGCGGAAGTAGAGCGAGGCGGTGTCGAGGAGCATCAGTCGTCCGGTCACGCCACGCATCATGCCGTACGGCACTGACACCGGCCCGCTGGTGCGCAAGCCGCCGCCCTCCCTGCGCAACGTGTTGCGGTGTGCGCGTGCCCTGTGGGCTGGAGCACTTGTGCGTTTGTGCTCAGGGAACGAGGGCAGGCGCCCGCCCGGAGCGACGCGCTTGCGCATTCAACTGTTGCGCCCGTCGCTCCCTTTCATTTGCCGTCGAAACAGAGGTACCCGTGTCATCCAGACTTGAGGCCGAGCATCTCTACAAGGTGTTCGGCAGACGACCGGACGAGGCTGTCGAGCGGCTCCGCCAGGGAGCCGACCGGGAGGAGCTGCGCGCCGACGGCACCACCGCCGCCGTGATCGACGCCTCCTTCACCGTGGAACCGGGCCAGATCTTCGTCGTCATGGGCCTGTCCGGGTCCGGCAAGTCCACCTTGCTGCGCATGCTCAACGGGCTCCTGGAGCCGACCGCGGGTCACGTCCGCTTCGACGGCCAGGACCTGACCGCGCTCGGCGACCGCGAGCTGCGCGCGGTCCGCGCGCAGAAGATCAGCATGGTGTTCCAGCACTTCGCGCTGTTCCCGCACCGCAGCGTCCTGGAGAACGCCGCCTACGGCCTCGGTGTCCAGGGCGTGCCCCGCGCCGAGCGCGAGAGGCGCGCCGCCGAGGCCCTGGAACTGTGCGGTCTGGCCGGCTGGGAGAAGTCATGGCCCGACGAGCTGTCCGGCGGCATGCAGCAGCGCGTCGGCCTGGCCCGCGCGCTCGCCACCGACGCCGACCTGCTCCTCATGGACGAGTCGTTCAGCGCGCTCGACCCGCTGATCCGCCGTGACATGCAGGACCAGCTGCTCCAGCTCCAGCAGACCCTGAAGAAGACGATCGTCTTCATCACCCACGACCTCAACGAGGCCATGCGGCTCGGCGACCGCATCGCGGTCATGCGCGACGGCCGCATCGTCCAGACCGGCAGCGCCGAGGACATCCTGATCCGCCCGGCCAACGACTACGTCGCCTCCTTCATCCAGGACGTCGACCGCTCCCGGGTCCTGACCACGGCGGCCGTCATGGACGAGGACGTCCGCGGCGGCGAGGTCAGCTGCGGCTGCGAGACCGCGACGCCGGACACGCCGTTCACCGAGCTCTGCGCGATCAGCGCCCGCCTGACGCACCCCGTGGCAGTCCTCGACGCCAAGGGGAAACTCGTCGGCCGCGTCCCCAGGCAACGCCTCATCGGCCTCCTCGGCGACCAGCAGGGCGAGCCCGAACCCTGCGACAACCCGCGCGGCGCCCGCGACGGGAAGGTGATCGCCAATGCCTAGGATCCACTTCGGAGACTGGATCGAAAACCTGGTGGACTGGCTGCAGTCCCACCTGACCTGGGTTTTCGACATCGTCAAGGCGGTCCTCGGCGGCATGTACGACGCGGTCGACGCCGTCCTCGGCGGCGGCGAGCCGCTGCTGACGGCCGGCATCCTCGCCGTGATCGCGTGCTGGCTGCGCGGTCTGCTGCCCGGTGCGCTGGCCTTCGTCGGCCTCGCCCTGATCGACTCGCTCGGCCTGTGGGACGACGCGATGCACACGCTCTCGCTCGTCCTCGTCGCCGCGGTCATCACCATCGTGTTCGCGGTGCCGCTGGGCATCTGGGCCGCCCGCAGCAACCGGGTCAGCGCCCAGCTGCGGCCGGTGCTGGACGTCATGCAGACGATGCCGGCCTTCATCTACCTCATCCCCGGCGTCATGTTCTTCGGCGTCGGCACCACCCCCGGCCTCCTCGCGACGATCATCTTCGCCATGCCGCCGGGCGTGCGGATGACCGAGCTGGGCATCCGGCAGGTGGACGGCGAACTGATCGAGGCGGCCGAGGCGTTCGGCACCAGCCCGCGCACCACCCTGGCCCGCGTCCAGCTGCCGCTCGCGCTGCCGACGATCATGGCCGGCGTCAACCAGGTCATCATGCTGGCCCTGTCGATGGTGGTCATCGGCGGCATGGCCGGTGCCGGCGGCCTCGGTGAGCAGGTCTACTCCGCCATCACCCAGCTCAAGGTCGGCCTGGCCGCCGAGAGCGGTGTGGCCGTGGTCATCCTCGCGATGTACCTGGACCGGATGACCGGCGCGCTGGGCCGGCGGGTCTCCCCGCTCGGCCGCCGCGCCGCGGCCAAAGCGGCGGTCGCCGCCGCGGGCCGCTTCAAGCTCGCCCACTACAAGCCGGGCGGCGCGGTGGCGGTCGTCGGCGTCGTGGTCCTCGCCCTCGTCGCCGGCGGCATGAACCTGGCCGGCTCCGGCGGCAGCGAGCAGACCGCCGCCGGGAACAGCACGAACGTGGGCCAGGGCAAGAAGATCAACATCGGCTACATCCCCTGGGACGAGGGCACCGCCACCACATACCTGTGGAAGGAGCTCCTGGAGCAGCGCGGCTACGAGACCGACGTCAAGCAGCTCGACCCCGGCCCGCTCTACTCGGGCGTGGCCCGCGGCGACATCGACTTCCAGACCGACGCCTGGCTGCCGACCACACACAAGGCGTACTGGGACAAGTACAGCTCCCAGCTCGACGATCTCGGCGCCTGGTACGGGCCGACGTCCCTGGAGTTGACAGTCCCCTCCTATGTGAAGGGCGTCGATTCGCTGGCCGATCTGAAGGGTCAGGGGAAGAAGTTCGGCGGGAAGATCATCGGTATCGAGGCGAGCGCCGGGATGATGGGCACGCTGAACAAGTCGGTGCTGAAGGCGTACGGCCTGGACGGTGAGTACAAGGTCGTCTCGTCGAGTACGTCGTCGATGCTGGCGGAGCTGGACCGGTCGATCAAGAAGCGTGAGCCCGTCGTGGTGACGCTGTGGTCGCCGCACTGGGCCTACGGCAAGTACGACCTGAAGAAGCTCAAGGACCCGGAGGGCGCCTGGGGCAAGGGCGAGCAGATCCACACCGTCGCGCACAAGGGCTTCGACAAGAAGGACCCGACCGCCGCGAAGTGGCTGAAGGACTTCAAGCTCACCGAGACGCAACTGACCAGCCTGGAGAACGACATCCGCGCGGCGGGCGAGGGCCAGGAGCAGGACGGCGTGCGCACCTGGCTGAAGAAGAACCCCGGCCTGGTCGACAAGCTCGCCCCGGTTCCCGGCGGCGCGAAGGCGCAGGGCAAGGACGCGGGCAAGACCGTCGACATGGGCTACTTCCCGTGGGACGAGGCCATCGCCGCCACCTACCTCTGGCAGAACATCCTGGAGGACCGCGGCTACAAGCCGAACGTCAAGCAGCTCGACCCCGGCCCGCTCTACACCTCGCTCGCGCAGGGGCAGATGGATGTCCAGCTGGACGGCTGGCTGCCGACCACGCACAAGGAATATGTGGACCGCTTCAAGGGGAAGTTGGACGACCTCGGGCCGTGGTACGGGCCGACGTCATTGGAGTTGACAGTCCCCTCCTATGTGAAGGGCGTCGATTCGCTGGCCGATCTGAAGGGTCAGGGGAAGAAGTTCGGCGGGAAGATCATCGGTATCGAGGCGAGCGCCGGGATGATGGGCACGCTGAACAAGTCGGTGCTGAAGGCGTACGGCCTGGACGGTGAGTACAAGGTCGTCTCGTCGAGTACGTCGTCGATGCTGGCGGAGCTGGACCGGTCGATCAAGAAGCGTGAGCCCGTGGTCGTGACGCTGTGGACGCCGCACTGGGCCTACGGCAAGTACGACCTGAAGAAACTCAAGGACCCGAAGGGCGCCTGGGGCAAGGGCGAGCAGATCCACACCGTGGCCAAGAAGGACTTCGGCCGGGAATTCCCCGAACTGAACGGCTGGCTGAAGGACTTCAAGCTCACCGAGGAGCAACTCGCCTCACTGGAGGTGGAGATCCAGAAGGGCGGCGCCGGAAACGAGAAGGAATCCGCACGCCGTTGGATGGACGCCCATCCGGGTATCGAGGACGAGCTGGCGCCTGTGACGGGATAGCTCCGCGGGCCCGACGTAGAGAAATGCGCCGGGTGCGGGATTCACGCGTATGTGAATCCCGCACCCGTTTCTGTTTGCGTCACCACCGCCCTGGGCCGGACCGAGACCTGTCCATGCCTACGAGAAGGATCCGGCCAACCACACAGCGCTACGCCACCACCCGAGTCCCGCAGCCTCGGCCAGGCACTCCACCGGCGACCAAGAGGGAACACGGGAGGCCGCCGCAGCATTGAAATGAACACGGGGTACTCGTGCTGATCGGGAGTCAGCGGTGCCGCGCGGGCGGCCGTCACGTCCGGGGCGCCGATCCCGCTGGCGCGAACCGATGGGTCGTACTCCCCCTGAGGTGTCGTCGATGTGACGGGCGCATGAAACGGTTTGCCGAACATGCGTAGGGTGCAGAGAACTCAACAGAAGGTGTGCGCCGGGAGGCGGACGCGAGGACATCGGACCGACGAGCGAAGGAGGGAGCCGGAGCGATGGGCGACCACAAAGAACAGTCCCTTCGAGTGGGCGCGGCCGTACGGCGGCGTCGTCGCGCCCTGGACCTCACCCTTGCCGTCGTCGCCGAGCGCAGCGGCCTGTCGGTGCCCTTCCTGAGCCAGGTCGAGAACGACCGGGCACGCCCCAGCCGAAGCTCCCTGGAAAAGGTCGCCGACGCCCTGCGTACGACCGCCGTGGAGCTCCTCGCCGCCGCCGACCCGGCATGCAGTGTCGACGTGGTGCGGGCCGAGTCCACCGAGCTGGAGCCGGAACCGCGGATGCGTTCCCTGGTGCGCGGTCACCATCAGATGCATGCCTCGGAGTTCACCGGCGACCATGACGCGGGCCGTGAATTCCAGTACCGCAACGACCAGTTGATGTACGTCGCCGACGGCGCCGTGGAGATCGAGGCCGAGGGCCGCGCCTACCGGCTCGGCCGGGGCGACACCCTGTACCTCACCGGCGGGGTGCGCCACCGCTGGCGGGCGACCGTGCCGGACACACGCGTGGTCGTCGTCGCGGTGGCGGAGCACATCGAGGCGGTCCGGGACCGGCCGGGGCGCTGATGCGCGTCGTCTGTCTGGTGCCGTCCCTGACGGAGGCGGTGGCCGTCTCGGCCCCCGGCGCTCTTGTCGGCGCCACGGACTGGTGCACCCATCCGGCCGACCTGGACGTCACCCGTGTCGGCGGCACCAAGAACCCCAAGCTCGACCGGATCGTCGCCCTCGCCCCCGACCTGGTGATCGCCAACGAGGAGGAGAACCGCGAGCCCGACCTCGCCGCCCTCCGCGCGGCCGGCATCGAGGTCCTGGTGACCGAGGTGCGGGACGTCCCGGGGGCCTTCCGGGAACTGGCGCGCGTGCTGGACGCCTGCGGGGTGACGGCCCGCCCGCGCTGGCTGGACGAGGCGGAGCGGACCTGGTCGTCGCTTCCGCTCCCCGAACGCCGTACGACGGCCGTGGTCCCGATCTGGCGGCGCCCCTGGATGGTGCTGGGCCGCGACACCTTCGCGGGCGACGTACTGACCCGCCTCGGCGTGGACCACCTCTACGCGACGCACGAGGACCGCTACCCCCGCATCCCGCTGGACGACCTGCGAGCGGCGGCCCCCGACGTCGTCGTCCTCCCCGACGAGCCGTACCGCTTCACGGCCGAAGACGGCCCGGAGGCCTTCCCCGGCCTGCCCTGTGCGCTCGTCAGCGGACGGCACCTGACGTGGTACGGCCCGTCACTGGCCGAGGCACCGCGGGTGCTGGCCGAGGCCCTGCGAGCAGCGCACCGCTGAGCAGCCCGCGGGCGGTGCATACGGCGGCGACGGCCCAGGCGCCGACGAGCACGACATACAGCCCGACGGAGATCCATCCGTACACCACGAGCCCGGTGTGCCGGGCCAGTGCCGCGGCGCCGGTGACACAGGTGCCGACGGGGAAGGTGAACGCCCACCACGTCATCGCGAACCTCATGCCGTGCCGCCGTGCCCGCAGCACATGGGCGGTGGCGAGCCCGAACCACAGGAGCGCGAAGCCCAGGACGGGCACGCCGTAGAGCACGGCGAGAACACCGAAGCCCTGGCTGTAGGGGCTCGCGACCACGCCGGGGGCGATGTCGGCGAACATGCCGACGGCGGTGGTGGACTGCCCGAGCGGGCCCAGCACCAGGAACAGGGTCGGGGTGAGGGCGAGGGGCAGGGGCCCGCCGGCGACCAGCCGGGCGAAGACCAGCGGCAGCATCAGCAGGGTGGCGAGGAGACTCAGCCCGAACATCGCGAAGCAGGCGAGCAGCAGGGTCTCCTGGGCCTGGCCGGGCGGCAGATGCGGCACCAGGAGCGGCCCGAGCGCGGCGGACACCATGGGCGCGACGAGCGGCAACAGCCACACGGGCGTGGCTTGCGACGGCTCGATGCGATGGCGTACGGCCATGAGGTACGGGACGGCGATCGCCGCCGCCAGCCCGAGGACCGTACCGGCGGTGAAGAGGACGGCGTCGAGGGCGACCGCCGCTCCCACCCCGATCCAGTCCCGGCCCACGGTGACGGCACCGCCGCCGACGGCCGACAGGGCCATGGCCAGGCAGCCGTAGAAGGGCGCCGTGGCCGGGTCGAGGAGGTGGGCGCGGGCCTGGTCGCGGTGGTGGGTCCAGTGCAGGGCACGGGCGCCGAGCAGGGTGACGAGCAGGGCCAGGGAGAAGGCCCAGACGGCCGTGCAGGCGGTACGCAGGCCGGGGAGGTGCAGCGGCAGTCCGGCTCCGGCGGTGGCGACGGCGGCGGTGCCCATGACGGACGCGTACCAGTTGGGTCCGAGATGACGGACGGCGGTGACCATGCGCTCAGCGTCGCCGCGTGGGTTGCCTGCCACCAGGGAGTCTGCCTCTATGGCGACATAAACTGGGCTTATGACTCAAGCGGCGGAGGGGCAGTTTCGCGCGGGAACCCTGGCACATCGTGTCCCGGATCTCGGCGCGCTGGAGCTGTTGCTGGCGGTGGCGCGGCTCGGCAGTCTCGGCGGGGCGGCGCGAGAACTCGGCATCACCCAGCCGGCGGCGAGCAGCCGGATCCGGTCGATGGAACGGCAGCTGGGCGTGGCCCTGGTGGACCGGTCACCGAGGGGGTCGCGGCTCACGGACGCCGGGGCGCTGGTGACGGACTGGGCGCGGCGCGTCGTGGAGGCCGCCGAGGCCTTCGACGCGGGTGCGCAGGCGCTGCGGGACCGGCGTGACTCGCGGCTGCGGGTGGCGGCGAGCATGACGATCGCGGAGTACCTGCTGCCGGGCTGGCTCCTCGCGCTGCGCGCCCAGCGCCCGGACACGGCGGTGTCGCTGCTCGCCGGGAACTCGGCGGCCGTCGCGGAGCGGCTGCTGGCGGACGAGGCGGACCTGGGGTTCGTGGAGGGGCTGACCGCCCCGACCGGGCTGGACTCCGTGGTCATCGCCCACGACAACCTGATCGTGGTGACCGCGCCGGGGCACGCCTGGTCCCGCCGCCGACGCCCCCTGGAGGCTTCGGAGCTCGCGGTGACTCCGCTGATCCTGCGGGAGAAGGGTTCGGGTACGCGGCAGGTCCTGGACGCGGCGCTGGGCGGGCTGGCCCGGCCCCTGATCGAGCTGTCCTCGACCACCGCGGTCAAGGCGGCGGCGGTGAGTGGGGCGGGGCCTGCGGTGCTGAGCGAGCTCGCGGTGGGGGAGGAGCTGGCGATGCGGCGGCTGGTGAGTGTGCCGGTGGCGGATGTGTCCCTGGCGCGGGACCTGCGGGCGGTGTGGCCGACGGGGCACCGTCCGGTGGGGCCGGCCCGGGACCTGCTGTCGCTGACGCGGGGGTAGTTTGTCGCCCCCGCCGCCCCTACCCGTCCCATCCTGAAGGGGCGGAGGGGCTGGATCTTTCAGCCCGTCCGGCGTTTGAGGACGAGGCCCGTTCAGGGCCGCAGCGGGGGCCTGGGGGCCGCAGGCCCCCAGGGATGGGACGGGTAGGGGCGGCGGGGGCGAAAACCTCTGCGTCAGCCACCAGCCGCCCGCACCAACCCCCGCATCACCCGCAGATCATCACCCATCTCCGGATGCCACTGCACGCCCAGCACCCAAGACGCAGAGGGAAGTTCGATCGCCTCCACCGTCCCGTCCTCCGCGTACGCCGACGCCACCAGGCCCGCACCCAGACGATCCACCGCCTGATGGTGATACGTCGGCACGGACGCCGCCTCCGGCACCACCCCGGCGTACAGACTCCCCGGCACCGGCTTCACGGTGTGGCTGCCGAAGACGCCCACGACCTCCGCATGCCCGTCGAGGTGCTGCACGAGCGTGCCGCCGAGGGCGACGTTCAGCAGCTGCATCCCCCGGCAGATCCCCAGCACAGGGACCCCCGCGGCCAACGCCGCGTCGATCAGCGCCAGCTCCCAGGCGTCCCGCGCCCGCGCCGGCGGCCCGGTGCGCGGATGCGGCTCGGCGCCGTACCGTACGGGCTCCACGTCGGGGCCGCCCGCGATGACCAGCCCGTCCAGCCGGGCCACGGCCGCGGCCGCGTGCGCCGGGTCGTCCGGCGGCAGCATCGCGGCCAGGCCGCCGGCCCGCTGCACCAGCCGGGGATAGCCGACCGGCAGCAGCGCCGCGTCCAGCTCCCACACACCCCAGCGCGCACCGGACTCCAGATAGGTGCTGACACCGATCAACGGCCTGGCCACCACAACTCCCTCACAGTCGACGTCTCAGTCCCGTGCCAACTCTGCCTCGGCCGCCGCCAGCGCCGCGAACTCCTCCTCCGGCGCCTGCGCCACCAGCCGCTTACGGCTGTACAGACCGAAGTACCCGACGGCCACGACGTACACCGCCAGCGCGATCAACGCCGCCGTCACGTCCACCAGGAACGTGGCCACCAGCGCCGCGCAGGCCAGCACCAGGGCGACCGACGACGTCAGCACCCCGCCCGGTGTGCGATACGGTCGCGCGAGCTCGGGCTCCCTGCGGCGCAGCACGATGTGCGACAGGGACATCAGCGCGTAGGAGATGGTCGCGCCGAAGACCGCGATGTTCAGCATCCGGGCGCCGTCACCCGACACCGCCGCCAGCAGGAAGCCGATCGTGCCGGGCACCAGCAGGCCCAGGTACGGCGCCTTGCGGCGGCTGGTGAGGGACAGGAAGCGGGGCAGGTAGCCCGCGCGGGAGAGAGCGAACAGCTGCCTCGAGCCGGCGTAGATCAGGGAGAAGAACGACGCCACCAGGCCCGCCAGGCCCGCGTAGTTCACGATCCGGCTCAGGGTCGTCGCCTCGCCGTCCGGCTGGAGCGCCTCCACCAGCGGGTTGCCCGCCTCCTGGATCGCCGCGGAACCGCGCGCCCCGGCCGCCGCGAAGAAGGTGACCACCGCCAGCACCACCAGGATGGCCATCGACCAGCGGATCGCCTTCGGCAGCGTACGGGCCGGCTCCTTGGTCTCCTCGGCCGCCAGCGGCACGCCCTCGACGCCCAGGAAGAACCACATGCCGAACGGGAACGCCGCCCAGATGCCGAGCAGGCCGAACGGCAGCCAGGAACTCGACCCCGCCGCCGACGTGTCGACCGGGATGTCGTCCAGCCCGGCCAAGGAGAAGTCCGGCAGCGCCGCCAGCGCGAACACGACCAGGGCGACCACCGCGATGCCGGTGACCACGAAGCTGAAGCGCAGCGCCTCGCCCACGCCCCACAGGTGGATACCGAGGAAGATCGCGAAGCAGACCAGGTACATCGGCCAGCCGGACTCCAGGCCGAACAGGCCCAGCGACTCGACGTAGTCGCCGATGAAGATGACGATGGCGGCGGGTGCGAGGACGTACTCGATGAGGATCGCCGTACCGGTCAGGAAGCCGCCCCAGGGGCCGAGCGCCCGCCGGGCGAAGCCGTAGCCGCCGCCCGCCGTGGGCAGGATCGAGGACAGCTCGGCGAGGGCGAAGACCATGCAGGCGTACATCGCCCCCATGAGCACCATGGCGATCGCCAGGCCCCCGAAGCCGCCCTCGGCCAGGCCGAAGTTCCAGCCCGAGTAGTCGCCGGAGACGACATAGGCGACGCCGAGACCGGTCAGCAGCACCCAGCCGGCGCTGCCGCGGCGCAGCGTTCTGCGCTCCAGATAGTCGTCCGCCTCGGGGGCGGGTGTGCTGGTGGATTCCAGGGACATGGGTGGACTCCCCACGGGTGGCGGACACCGGGCATTTCCGGGCACGGTGGGGTCGACCGAGCTCCGGCTCAATGGAATGGATCCATACCTTTGCGGGGTTGGGCGGGGGATGGCAATACCCGTGCGTTAATCGCCCGTAAATCCTCGGCCCGCCGGGCGTCGGTGCGGTTCAGCCCAGGAAGCCCCGCAGCAACGCCGCCGTACCCCCGCAGTGCTCGCGCATGATCTCCCGCGCGCACTCCGCGTTGCCCTCGACCACGGCCTCCACCAGGGCGGTGTGCTGCCGCTGGGAGTGCTCCAGGTTGCGTACCAGGAGCGGGATGCAGTCGAGCAGGTCGTTGACCGTGGCACGGACGGCCGCGTACTGGGCGGTGAGCGTGGGGGAGCCGGACAGCTCGGCGAGGGTCAGGTGCAGCAGCGTGTCCAGGCGGCGGTACTCGGCGAGCGGGGCGTCGTGCGTGCGCGCCAGGGCCTCGCGCAGCCGGTCGGCCTGCTCCTCGTCCAGCCCGTGCGCCGCGCACAGCCCGGCCGCGCCCACCTCCAGGACCTCGCGGAAGCGCAGCGTGTCCTCGACGTCCACGTCCTTCAGGCGGCGGCGCAGCTCCTCCTCGCCGGGGGTCTCGGGGCGCGGCAGCACGAACGTGCCGCCGTAGCGCCCGCGCCGCGACTCGACCAGGCCCTGGTCCTGGAGCACCTTCAGCACCTCGCGCAGCGTCACCCGGCTGATCCCGAGCCGGTCGGCCAGCTCGCGCTCCGCGGGCAGCCGTTCGCCGCCGGGCACCAGGCCGAGCCGGACGACCTGGAGGATCTGCTCCAGGGCCTCCTCGAAGCCGTTGCCGGCTCGCACCGGCCGCAGCACCGACGTCAGCCGGTCGTCGGCCTCGGGCGCTCCGGACGCCCCGTGCTCCGTGCCCGCCTGCGGCATGTGGTCGGACTGCGGTGTGTGATCGGACTGCGACGCGTGATCGGACTGCGGCATGTGGCCGGACCCCCTTCCCAATCAATGGTCCCCGGCAATACCTTATGGCTCCCGGCTGACCGAAGTAGCCGAATGGAGGCTCTCCCGTGGCAGACCGCACACCCCCGCTGAGCGTCGAGGCGCTGCACGCCCTCGTCGCGAGCGGTGAGATCGACACTGTCGTCCTGGCCTTCCCCGATATGCAAGGGCGGCTCCAGGGCAAGCGGTTCGCCGCCCGCTTCTTCCTCGACGAGGTCCTGCACCACGGCACCGAGGGCTGCAACTACCTCCTCGCCGTCGACACCGAGATGAACACCGTCGACGGCTACGCGATGTCCTCCTGGGACCGGGGCTACGGCGACTTCGCCATGCACCCCGACCTGGCCACGCTCCGCCGCCTGCCCTGGAACGCCGGTACGGCCATGCTCGTCGCCGACCTCGCCTGGAGCGACGGCTCGCCCGTGGTCGCCGCACCCCGCCAGATCCTGCGCCGCCAGCTGGAGCGCCTCGCCGAACACGGCTACACGGCCAAGGTCGGCACCGAGCTGGAGTTCATCGTCTTCAAGGACACCTACGAGCAGGCCTGGGACGCGAACTACCGCGGCCTCACGCCGGCCAACCAGTACAACATCGACTACTCGGTCCTCGGCACCGGCCGTATCGAGCCCCTGCTCCGTCGCATCCGCAATGACATGACCGGCGCCGGCCTCACCGTCGAGTCCGCCAAGGGCGAGTGCAACCCGGGCCAGCACGAGATCGTGTTCAAGTACGACGACGCCCTGGTCACCTGCGACCAGCACGCCATCTACAAGACCGGTACCAAGGAGATCGCCGCCCAGGAGGGCGTCTCGATCACCTTCATGGCCAAGTACAACGAGCGCGAGGGCAACTCCTGCCACATCCACCTCTCGCTCGCGGACGCCGCCGGCAACAACGTCATGGCCGGGGACAGCGAGGGCGGCATGTCCGACGTCATGCGCCACTTCCTCGCCGGACAGCTGGCGGCCCTGCGGGACTTCTCGCTCCTCTACGCCCCCAACATCAACTCCTACAAGCGGTTCCAGCCGGGCTCCTTCGCCCCGACCGCCGTCGCCTGGGGTTACGACAACCGCACCTGCGCCCTGCGCGTCGTCGGCCACGGCCGCTCGATGCGCTTCGAGAACCGGCTCCCCGGCGGCGACGTCAACCCGCACCTCGCCGTCGCCGGACTGGTCGCGGCCGGCCTCTACGGCATCGAGCAGAAACTGGAGCTGCCCGAGCCCTGCCCCGGCAACGCCTACGCCGCCGACTTCGAGCACGTCCCGACGACCCTGCGCGAGGCCGCCGAGCTCTGGGAGAACAGCCCGATCGCCAAGGCCGCCTTCGGCGACGAGGTCGTCGCGCACTACCGCAACATGGCGCGCGTCGAGCTGGACGCCTTCGACGCCGCGGTCACCGACTGGGAGCTGCGCCGCTCCTTCGAACGCATGTGAGGCCCTTCTTGTCCGACCAGCTCCAGGTACTCAATCCGGCCACCGAAGAGGTCGTCGCCACCGTCCCGGCCGCCACCGCGGCCGACGTCGACGCCGCCGTCGTACGGGCCACGAAGGCGCAGTCCGGATGGGCCGCCCTCGCACCCGGTGAACGCGCCCGGCTGCTGCGCCGGTTCGCCGTCGCCGTCGACGAACACCTCGAAGAACTCGCCCAGTTGGAGGTCCGCGAGGCCGGGCACACCGTCGGCAACGCCCGCTGGGAGGCGGGCAACGTCCGCGATCTGCTCGACTACGCGGCCGGGGGAGTGGAGCGGCTGACGGGGCACCAGATCCCGGTCCCCGGCGGCCTGAACGTCACGATCCTCGAACCACTCGGCGTCGTCGGCGTCATCGCACCCTGGAACTTCCCGATGCCGATCGCGGCCTGGGGCACGGCCCCGGCGCTCGCGGCCGGCAACGCGGTCGTCCTCAAGCCCGCCGAGACGACCCCGCTGACGGCCCTGCGGCTGGCGGAGCTGGCCCTGGAGGCCGGGCTTCCGGAGGGCCTGTTCCAGGTGCTCCCCGGCCACGGTCCCGTCGCGGGCAACGCCCTCGTCGAGCATCCGGGCGTCGCGAAGATCGTCTTCACGGGGTCAACGGCCGTGGGCAAACAGGTGTTGGCGAAGGGCTCGGCGCTCCTCAAACGCGTCACCCTCGAACTCGGCGGCAAGAGCCCCAACATCGTCTTCGCCGACGCCGACCTCGAAGCCGCCGCGGCCGCCACCCCCATGTCCTTCCTCGACAACTCCGGCCAGGACTGCTGCGCCCGCACCCGCATCCTCGTCCAGCGCTCCGCCTACGACCGCTTCCTGGAGCTGCTGAGCCCCGCGATCGAGGCGGTGACGGTCGGCGACCCGGCCGACGAGAAGACCGACATGGGCCCGCTGATCTCCAAGTCCCAGCTGGACCAGGTCCGTTCGTACGTCACCGACGACCTGAACGGCATCCGCGGCAAGGCCCCCGAAGGCCCCGGCTTCTGGTTCCCGCCCACCGTCCTCACCGGCGTCGACCCGCACGCGCGCGTGGCCGTCGAGGAGGTCTTCGGACCCGTCGCCGTGGTGCTCCCCTTCGAGGACGAGGCAGAGGCCGTGGCCCTCGCCAACGCCACCGACTACGGCCTCTCCGGCTCCATCTGGACCCGCGACGTCGGCCGCGCCCTGCGCGTCTCCCAGGCGGTCCGGGCCGGCAACCTGTCCGTCAACTCCCACTCCAGCGTTCGCTACTGGACCCCCTTCGGCGGCTTCAAGCAGTCCGGCATCGGCCGCGAGCTGGGCCCGGACGCCCTGACCGCCTTCACCGAAACCAAGAACGTCTTCATCAGCACGGAAGGCCCCGCACAGTGACCGAAGCAATCGTGTGCCGTCGCCTCGTCGGCCGTACGGCCGTCATCACCGGAGCCGGCAGCGGCATCGGCCTCGCCACCGCCCGCCGACTCGCCTCCGAGGGCGCCCACGTCGTCTGCGGCGACGTCGACGAACAGCGCGGCAAGGCCGCCGCCGAGGAGCTGGGCGGGATCTTCGTCAAGGTCGACGTCACCGACCCCGAGCAGGTCGAGGCGCTGTTCAAGACGGCGTACGACACCTACGGCAGCGTCGACATCGCCTTCAACAACGCCGGTATCTCGCCGCCCGACGACGACTCCATCCTGGAGACCGGCCTGGAGGCCTGGAAGCGCGTCCAGGAGGTCAACCTGACCTCCGTCTACCTGTGCTGCAAGGCGGCCATCCCCTACATGCGGCAGCAGGGCAAGGGCTCCATCATCAACACGGCTTCCTTCGTGGCGAGGATGGGCGCCGCCACGTCCCAGATCTCGTACACGGCCTCCAAGGGCGGCGTCCTGGCCATGTCCCGCGAACTGGGCGTGCAGTTCGCCCGCGACGGCATCCGGGTCAACGCCCTGTGCCCCGGCCCGGTCAACACCCCGCTGCTCCAGGAGCTGTTCGCCAAGGACCCGGAGCGCGCCGCGCGCCGCCTCGTCCACATCCCGGTCGGCCGTTTCGCCGAGGCCGAGGAGATCGCCGCCGCGGTCGCCTTCCTGGCCAGCGACGACTCCTCGTTCGTGAACGCCACCGACTTCCTGGTCGACGGCGGAATCTCCGGGGCGTACGTCACGCCGCTGTAGGCCGCCCTACAGTGGCCGGGATGAGCATGACACCCTCGCCCGGCTGGTACCGCGACCCCAAGGCCCCGCATCTGGAGCGCTGGTGGGACGGAACGGCCTGGACCGAGCACCGGCGCACTCCCGACGTTCCGGGACCGCCGGTGCCGGCGCCGCCCGTGCCCGGCCCGCCGCAGGCGTACGGGCCGCCGGACCCCGGCCCGCAGGCGCCGACGCCGCCCGGTCCGCCGTCCGCCGGTGACGCCTCCGCGCTGCGGTCCAAGGTCATCGCCCTCACCGCCGCCGGAGCCGTACTGGTCACCGCGATCGTCACGGGCGCGATCGTGCTCGGTGAGGAGGACGGGGGCACGGAGGTGAACACCGCGCCGACACTCGCGACCTCGCAGCCCGCGCCCCGTGAGCCGGCCACCGACACCCCCACCCCCACCCCGTCGGAGTCCACCTCCGAGCCCTCCGCCGACGACCCGGCCGTCGTGGTGGACCAACTCAACGGCATCACCCTGCCGTTGCTCGACGGCTGGGTCAGGCCACAGACCTACACCGAGGCCGACGTCCTCATGTCCACGGACGGCACCTACGAATGCCCCGCCGAGGACTTCGGCTCCTGCCGGCACGGCAAGGTCATCTCGCGCACGGCGACGCCCCAGAACGGCGAGACGGCCCCCGAGGCCCTCGCCGAGGCGGACATCAAGGAGGCGGCCGACGAGGCCTACGACCGTGACCGCGTCGGCCGGCGACCCTTCGGCGGCATCGAGTCCCACCAGGTCGTCAAGTCCGGCCCGGTCAAGGTGGCGGGCCGCACCGGCTACTTCGTGCGCTGGCGGGTCAGGACCGCCGAGGGACCGGGCGGATACGTCCAGTCCCTCGCCTTCGCGTCCCCCGTCGGCACCGAGGCACCGGTCATCGTCCGCTACGTCTTCGACGCGGGCGAGGACGGGCCGCCTCTGGCCGACATGGACCGCTTCACGCGGGGCATCCGGCCCACGACGGACTGAGCCGTCGAAAGCCGAGCTACAGGAAGGTGTGCCCCTCACCCCGGTACGTCGGCACGGTGGCCGTCACCGCCTCCCCCTCGATGAGGTGGAGCTTCTCGAACCGCTCGCACAGCTCACCCGCCTTGGCGTGCCGGAACCACACCTTGTCGCCGATCAGCAGATCGTCGGCGGGGGAGCCGAGCAGCGGCGTCTGCACCTCGCCGGGCCCCTCCTGAGGGTCGTACCGCAGACCCTCGGGCAGATACGGCACCGGCAGCCGGTCCAGCCCGGCCGCACCCGAGGCCGGATACCCACCACCGAGGACGGTCACCACCCCGACCCCCGGCCGGCGCACGACCGGCTGGGCGAACAGCGCGGCCGGACGCCCGCTGAAGGACGTGTAGTTGTCGAACAGCCGCGGCACATACAGCCCCGACCCGGCCCCGATCTCGGTGACGCAGTCCTCGGCGGCC
Source organism: Streptomyces sp. DT2A-34 (assembly GCF_030499515.1). Taxonomy (NCBI): domain Bacteria; kingdom Bacillati; phylum Actinomycetota; class Actinomycetes; order Kitasatosporales; family Streptomycetaceae; genus Streptomyces; species Streptomyces sp. DT2A-34. The sequence goes on from NZ_JASTWJ010000001.1 coordinate 8,319,230, forward strand.
GTGTGCTGCACACTGCCGGTCCCGCCGCCGTTGACGAACTCAAGCCCCGGCACCACGGCCCGCACCGCCCGCACCACCTCGGCCCGCCGCTCGGCGAGCTCCCGGCGCGCGGCGGCCTGCATCAGCCGCACGGCACGCGACCGCAACGGCCGCCCCGCCACGGCGTCCCCGACCCCGGCGATGTGCCCCTCGTACGCCATGATCCCGACCACCTCGAACCCCGGCCGCCGCCGGGCGACGAGCCGAGCCATGTCGGCGACCTGGGCGGGGGAGTGCAGCGGCGAACGCCGGGCGCCGACGCGCACGCGCCCGCCGAGCAGCTTCAGCGCGGTGTCCAACTCCAGGCAGATCCGCACGACTTCACGCCCCCTGTCCCGGGACTCGTCGATGAGCCGGAGCTGTGCCGGATCGTCGATCATCACGGTGACGGTGGAGGCGAGCTTGGGATCACTGGTCAGCTCGGCGAATCCGGCACGGTCGGCGGACGGATAGGCGAGGAGAACGTCGTCGAACCCGGACCGTGCCAGCCACAGGGACTCGGCGAGCGTGAAGGACATGATCCCCGCGAACCCGTCCTTCGCGAGCACCCGCTCCAGCAGGGCACGGCAGCGTACGGACTTGCTGGCGACGCGGATCGGCTTTCCGCCGGCGCGGCGGACGAGGTCGTCCGCGTTGGCGTCGAAGGCGTCCAGGTCCACGATCGCGAGAGGGGCGTCGAGATGGGCGGTGGCCCGGTCGTAACGGGCCCGGTCGGCGGCGCGCGCAGTCATGAACGAAGCCTGCCATGCAGGATTACCGCAGGGTAGGGGGATGTTCCGGGCAGATGCACACGGGGTCCCGGACTGGTTCCCGTTCGCCCAGGATCAACCCGTAGAGTGACGCGCACGCATGTGGGGGAACGCCCCGGCCGCACGACCGCGCCGGGATGACACCCCGCCCGTGCGGGTATGCGTGCCTGGTCGGACGAGTCCGCACCGGGCAGACGGACAACGCGACGACGGCCCGCGTACGAGGACGAGCCCGGGCACGAGGAAACGGGGGGTGCATGAGCACGGAAGCGCGCCGCGCCCCCGTCCCCCCACGCCCCACGGTGCCCCCGCCGCCCGCCGCCCCGCCCCGTCCGACCACACCGCCGAGCCCCACGCGGCCATCGACGCCCGGCGACCCGCAGGGCGAGCAGCCGGTCCCGGGAGCGCAGGCCACACGGGCGACCGGCGAGGGGTCGCGAACGGAGGGATCGGTGCCTGGCGGTGTCGGCGGTGGGCCGGTCTCGGGGTCGGAAGGGCCGGTACGTGGCGAAGCCGCCGCGCCTCGGCGAGCCGACGGTGGCGCCGGATCCCCGGATCCGCGTGCCTGGGCCGGATCGCGGGGCTCGGACGGCTCAGGTGCCGTGCCGTCTCCTCGGAGCAGTGGCGTAGGCGCCCGGTCGGTGGCCGGGGACGGCTCCGGCGTCCCTTCGTCGTCCCCGCGCGGCGACCGGACCGACCCGACCGCCCCCACGTCCCCGCCCCCGCCCCGCGCCTCGGCGCGCTTCCCGGACGCGCCGCCGACGGCGGGGCGTGCCGACGCCGGTGAAGGGCGTCGGGACAGTGGCGGATCGTTGCGCCACGAGGGCGCCGGACAGGCCACGCCCGATGCCGCACCGCCCCGCCCGGCCGACCGTCCCTCGACGCCACGCCGTACGGGCGCCCCCGCCGAGACCGCCGCGGAAACCACCTTCCGCCTCCGTCCGATCCCCGCGGAGCCGTCCCCCGAGGCCGACAACCGCCCGTCCCCCGCACGTCCCCAACCTGGCCCCAGGCCCACGCAGGGCTCCGCCGGGGTGCCGCCGAAGCCGGGCGCCGGCTCCGCGCAGGGTCCTGCCGGTGGGTCTTCCCGGCCGGGCGCCATGCCCGCGCATGGTTCTGCCGGCGTGTCTCCCCGGCCGGGCTCCGCGCCCGCGCAGGGCTCCGTGGGGGTGCCGCCGAAGCCGGGCGTCGGTCCCGGGCATGGTCCTGCCGGTGGTTCTTCCCGGCCGGGCGCCATGCCCGCGCATGGTTCTGCCGGTGGGTCTCCCCGGCCGGGCTCCGCGCCCGCGCAGGGCTCCGTGGGGGTGCCGCCGAAGCCGGGCGTCGGTCCCGGGCAGGGTCCTGCCGGTGGTTCTTCCCGGCCGGGCGCCATGCCCGCGCATGGTTCTGCCGGTGGGTCTCCCCGGCCGGGCTCCGCGCCCGCGCAGGGCTCCGTGGGGGTGCCGCCGAAGCCGGGCGCCGGCTCCGGGCAGGGTCCTGCCGGTGGGTCTTCCCGGCCGGGCTCCGCGCCCGCGCAGGGCTCCGTCGGCATGCCGACGGAGCCGGCCGTCCGCCCCGGCTCCGCACCCGGCCAGTCCGCTCGCCCCGCTGCCTCCGTCCCCCTGCCTCCCCTGCGTCCCACACCGGAGCCCCCGGCCGGAGACGGGTCGGCGGGCCGGGGATACGCGGCCTCGACCTCCGCCGGGCCCACCTACGCCGGGCAGCCCCCCTTCTCCCCGGACCCGTCCCTCTCCTGGAGCGCCGGCGCCCCCATGGCGCCGGGCGGCGCACTGGGCGCCCAGCGTCCGGTCGTGTCGTTCGGGGAGCCCGAGGGGTACGACGCGCAGGCGCGACCACGGCCCCTGGGCATGCGGATCCGGCCACGGGTCGCCGGGGCGGCCGCCTGTGTCGTACTCGGACTAGGGCTCATCGGCGGGGCCCTGACCGGGAGTTGGCTGATCGGCGACTCGGGCGAGGCCGGCGCTCAGGACACCTTCGCCGCGGCCGGGAGCCTGTGGCACAGCGTCCCGGTCGACAAGCTGTTCCCGCCCACGGTCATCGGGCAGGGCGCCGGACCCGGCGGCGCCGACCGGACCTGGACGCGGGTCGCCGTCGCGCCGGACACCGGCTGTGCGAACGCCTTCGACCCGCTGCTGCGCAAGGCCCTCGCCCCCGCCGGCTGCCAGCGCCTCCTGCGCGCCACCTACATCGACGCCACCCAGAGCTACGTCACCACCGTCGGCCTGCTCTTCACCAAGGCCGACGCCGCTGCCATGCGCGCGCTCGACACCCAGTTCGCCAAAGAGGGCCTCGACCGCCGCAGCGACCTCATGCCCCGCCCCTACGCCGCCAAGGGCACCCTGGCCGCCGGATTCGGCGACGAACAACGCGCTTCCTGGACCGTCTCCGTCCTCACCGACGCCCCGGTCGTCGTCTACGCCGTCTCCGGCTGGGCCGACGACCGCACGGTCGACGAGCCCGCGCCCGCCGAGGAGGCCATGCAGTCCGGCGCCACCACGGACGTCGCCCAGGCCGGCCTCGGCCACGAGGCGCAGGGCCTGGCCGACCGCGTCGAACGCGCCCTGCGCAAAAACGTCAGCCCGTCCACGGAGCAGTCGTCATGAACACCGGCCCGAACAGCGCGGCGCCCCCCGCGGTGAGCCCCGCCGCGACCAGTGCCGTGAAGACCGCCCTGACCCGGCGTACCGGCCCCCTCGCCGTCCTGCTCGGCGCCTGTCTCGCCCTCCTGCCCCCCACCGCCGCGCACGCCGACTCCATACGGGCCCGGCAGTGGGCCCTGGACGCCATGCACACCGAGGAGGCCTGGCAGACCACCAAGGGCAAGGGCGTCACCGTCGCCGTCCTCGACACCGGCGTCGAGGCCGACCACCCCGACCTGTCGGGCAACGTCCTCGACGGCAAGGACATGGTCGGCTTCGGCGCCGAGCGCGGCGACCGCGCCTGGGCCCGGCACGGCACCGCGATGGCCGGCATCATCGCCGGCCACGGACACGGCGCCGGAGGCGGCGACGGCGTCATGGGCATCGCCCCCGAGGCCAAGATCCTCCCCGTCCGCGTCATCCTCGAGGACGGCGACCCCGCCCGCGCCAAGGCCCGCAGCACCCGCGGCAACGCCCTCGCCGACGGCATCCGCTGGGCCGCCGACCACGGCGCCGACGTCATCAACCTCTCCCTCGGCGACGACTCCAAGTCCGCCCACCCCGAGGCCGGCGAGGACGAGGCCGTCCAGTACGCCCTGAAGAAGGGCGCCGTCGTCGTCGCCTCGGCCGGCAACGGCGGCGAGAAGGGCGACCACATCTCCTACCCGGCCGCCTACCCGGGCGTCATCGCCGCGGCCGCCGTCGACCGCTACGGCACCCGCGCCTCGTTCTCCACCCGCCGCTGGTACGCCACGGTCAGCGCCCCCGGCGTCGACGTGATCATCGCCGACCCCGACCACAAGTACTACGAGGGCTGGGGCACCAGCGCCGCGGCCGCCTTCGTCTCCGGAGCGGTGGCCCTGGTGAAGGCCGCCCACCCCGGGCTCACCCCGGCCCAGATCAAGAAGCTCCTGGAGGACACGGCCCGCAACGCCCCCGACGACGGCCGCGACGACTCCCGCGGCTACGGCTTCATCGACCCGGCGGCCGCCATCAAGAAGGCCTCCCGCATCAAGCCGGAGCGCCTGACGGCCGTGGCGTACGGCGAGGAGTACTTCGGCTCGGGCCCCGACGCCGCCAAGTCGGAGGACGAGGCGACGACTTGGACCGCCTGGCTCGCGGGCGGCGCCGGCGGTGTCCTGCTGGTCTCGGCGGTCGCACTGTGGCGCGGCCGCCGCGCACGCCACGACTTCTAGCGGCCGGGCCGCTACGAGGCGGACGCGGACGTTGCCGTAGCCGGGGAAGCGGACGAGGTCTCGCCGGCGAACACCGACACCGCCGCCTCAGCCGCCGCCTCGACCAGCGAAACCCCCTTCCCCTTCGTCGAGTTGCCGTCGGAGAGCACGGCCACCAGACAGTCGTGGCCGTCCACTGTCACCCGCCCGATGCTGTTGATGTCCCACAGCCCGGTGGCGGTGCGCGGCAGCCAGCCGTTCTTCAACGCCCAAGCCGAGCCGTCGGCCGCGGCCGACACCCCCCACCGCTGGTCGACCGCTATCTGGCCCATCAACTCCCGCAGATACGCCCGCGACCGCGCACTCAGCTCCGACTCCTCCCCGAACACCTGCCGCAGGAGCGTGAGTTGATCGGCCGCGGTGGTCTGCGTCAGTCCCCAGTACATGCCGTCACCGCCCGCGGTGTCCGTGAGCCCGAGGCGCTCGTTCGCCGTATCGAGCCCCTCGGCCTTCCCGATCGCCCGCCACAGGGCCGACGCGGCGGTGTTGTCGCTGTTCTCGATCATGTTGACGGCGTACGACTTCTCCGTCGCGGTGAGCTCACGCCCCGCGTCCTGCGCCTGGAGCAGCAGCGCGGCCAGGATGTCGACCTTGACGATGCTCGCCGTGTCGAAGCCGCCGTCCCCGTACGTGGCGCTCGCACCGGACTCCAGGTCCAGCACCGCCACCGACACCTCGGCACCGTCCTCGACGGGCACCGACTCCATGGCCTCGGCCAGCAGCATGTCGTGATCCACCGTCGGCTGTGCCACGGGTTCCACAGAAGCCTCCCCGCCCGCCCGGGCCGATACCGACGCCGACGGCGCCACCGCCGACGATACGGCGCCCCCGCCCGAGTGCGCCTGAGTCTGCATGTACACCGTTCCCGCGGCCGCACCGCCGACGATGACGACGAGGGCGAGCGCGGTGTACGGCAGGGGCCGGCGATGTCGGCGGACTCTGGAAGACTCCATGTCCGCGATCGTCGGGGCGGCGACTGTGCGGCCCGTTAGACGGACGTTAGATGTGTGTCAGGGAAATCTGAGATTCCGGTGAAAGGTGTCACAGCGGGGTTTCCGGGCCCGCACAAGCGCAGCAGCATCCCCCCGATAGGGTCGGTGACCGTGGCGAACAAGAACATTCCCGACTCCCTCTTCTCCGACGACGACGGCACCGCCGACCCCCGGTTGAGCGCGGCGCTCGCCGCCTGGGCCGAGGACCGCACCGCCGAGGGACCCGTGCTCGAGGCGCTCAAGGGCGCCCGGCTGCTCGTCCCCGTCGTGGCCGTGCTCGGCGAGGTCGAGGAGGACGAGAACGGCCTGCGCCACGAGAAGACCAGCGAGATGGCCGTACCGACCCTCAAGGCCGGCGCTCGCACCGCCCTGCCTGCCTTCACGTCCACCGACTCGCTCGCCCGCTGGGACCCGGCGGCCCGCCCCGTGGCCGTACCCCTGCACCAGGCCCTGCAGGCCGCGGCGCACGAGAAGGCGGACACGATCGTGCTGGACATGGCCGGCCCGGTGCCGTACGAGCTGACGGGGCGCGCCCTGCTCGCGCTCGCCGAGGGCCGTACGACGACCGACCCGCTCGCCGACCCGGCGGTCGTGGCGGCCGTACGCGCCGCCGTCGCCGCCGAGCCCTCGGTCCTGCGCGCCCACCTCGGGCCCGGTCAGGCCGACGGCACCCTCGCCCTCGTGCTGAACCCGGCCGCACCCCCGGCCCGGGCCGCCCGGGCGGTGGCGGAGCGCCTCGCCGCCGACGAAACACTGAGGGCCCGCCTGGTGCGCGGCCTCGACCTGGCACTGCTGCCGGCTGAGGCGACGCCACCGGGCGAGCCCCTGTACGTACGGGGATGAGCTAGCCGTAGACCGGGCCGGTGTACTTCTCGCCCGGCCCCTGGCCCGGCTCGTCCGGGACGATCGACGCCTCGCGGAACGCCAGCTGGAGCGACTTCAGGCCGTCACGCAGCGGAGCCGCGTGGAAGGAGCTGATCTCGGTGGCGCTCGCGTCGAGCAGACCGGCGAGGGCGTGCACCAGCTTGCGGGCCTCGTCCAGGTCCTTGTGCTTCTCGCCCTCCTCGGTCAGGCCGAGCTTCACCGCGGCGGCGCTCATCAGGTTGACGGCGACCGTCACGATCACCTCGACGGCCGGGACCTCGGCGATGTCGCGGGTCATGTCGTCGAAGTCGGGAGCCTCGGAGGGCTCAGCAGGGGTGTCACTCATGTCCCACACGATAGGCCCCGGTGTACGCGGATTAGCACCACCCCCGGGTAGCTGCTAACCTTGTGTAATGACCGGCTGGACAGCTACTGCCCAGCCCAACAAGTGGAGGCTCCGACTTCCCACCTGACCGTCCCCCGGGACGGCGGGTCACCCGGTCAGGCGGCCACCATCGTTCCGTACGGACGATGGAGTCGCCCGAATCGCGCCCCGCGATCATCGCGCGGTGCTCCGGTAGTGTTCTGGAGCCCCGCCTGTGATCGTCCGGGGCATTTTTTGTGCCTCGGCGCGGTTGGTCTTACGAAAGAAGACATACGCGGCTGTCCGCCAGACCGCCGTGTGGTGCTAACCGAGGAGGATCCATCAGCGCCGAGCCCCGCATCAACGACCGGATTCGCGTTCCCGAGGTGCGACTTGTCGGTCCCAGTGGCGAGCAGGTGGGCATCGTCCCCCTGGCCAAGGCACTGGAGCTTGCGCAGGAGTACGACCTGGACCTGGTCGAGGTCGCGGCGAACGCCCGTCCGCCCGTGTGCAAGCTCATGGACTACGGGAAGTTCAAGTACGAGTCGGCCATGAAGGCCCGTGAGGCGCGCAAGAACCAGGCGCACACGGTCATCAAGGAGATGAAGCTCCGGCCGAAGATCGACCCGCACGACTATGACACCAAGAAGGGTCACGTCGTCCGGTTCCTCAAGCAGGGCGACAAGGTCAAGATCACGATCATGTTCCGTGGTCGCGAGCAGTCCCGGCCCGAGCTGGGCTACCGACTGCTGCAGCGTCTCGCGACGGACGTCGAGGACCTCGGGTTCGTAGAGTCGAACCCGAAGCAGGACGGCCGAAACATGATCATGGTTCTCGGTCCGCACAAGAAGAAGACCGAGGCGATGGCCGAGGCCCGCCAGGCGCAGGAAGCCCGCAAGGCCGATGCGAAGGCCAACCCCGGCAAGTCGCAGAACGCCGCGGAGTCCGAGGACGCCGTGGAGTCCGAGGACGTCGTGGAGACCGAGGCTTCTGCCGAGGCTTCCGCCGAGGCGTGATCCCGGGGGACGAAAGTCCCCAGGACGTAACCGATACAAGAGCGACGCTCCATAGTGCCCGGTTTCACGACCGGGCATCGGAGCGCCATCTACGAGGAGAGAACGGCGCTATGCCGAAGAACAAGTCGCACAGCGGTGCCAGCAAGCGCTTCAAGATCACCGGCTCCGGCAAGGTGCTCCGCGAGCGCGCCGGCAAGCGCCACCTGCTCGAGCACAAGTCGTCCCGCGTGACGCGTCGCCTGACCGGCAACGCCGAAATGGCCCCGGGCGACGCCGCGAAGATCAAGAAGCTTCTCGGCAAGTGACGTCGGGCGCGGATCGAATCGCCTCGACCTTCGCGCCTGATCTCTGACCGGGACCCAATCGATACCGGGTCGTGTGAGTCCAACCACGGCCCCGCTACAAGGAGTTAACAAGTGGCACGCGTCAAGCGGGCAGTCAACGCCCACAAGAAGCGCCGGGCGATCCTCGAGCAGGCTTCCGGCTACCGCGGTCAGCGTTCGCGTCTGTACCGCAAGGCCAAGGAGCAGGTCACCCACTCGCTGGTCTACAACTACAACGACCGCAAGAAGCGCAAGGGTGACTTCCGCCAGCTGTGGATCCAGCGCATCAACGCCGCTGCCCGCGCCAACGGCATCACGTACAACCGCTTCATCCAGGGTCTGAAGGCCGCGAACATCGAGGTCGACCGCAAGATCCTGGCCGAGCTGGCCGTCAACGACGCCAACGCGTTCGCCGCACTCGTCGAGGTCGCCCAGAAGGCGCTGCCGAGCGACGTCAACGCGCCGAAGGCTGCGTGACCGCTGCGCTCGGCTTGACCGACGTGACTGAACGGACCCGTGGGATCTACCTGCGGGTCCGTTGTGTTGGCGGAAAGATCCTTTGAAAGTGAGCCCCATGCCTTCCGGCGCCCCCGAGCTGATCTCCCCCCGCTCTTCCCGCGTCTCCGCCGCCCGGCGGCTCGCCAAGCGGAACTTCCGGGGCAAGGAGCGGCTGTTCCTGGCCGAGGGACCGCAGGCTGTACGGGAGGCGGCCGGGCACCAGGACACTCTGGTGGAGCTGTTCGCCACGCTCGACGCCGCCGAGCGGTACGCCGACATCATCGGCGAGGCCCGCGCCGCGGGCGCCCGAGTGCACCTGGCCGGAGAGCAGGTGATCGCCGACATCTCCACCACCGTCACACCGCAGGGGCTCGTCGGTGTCTGCCGGTTCATCGACACCCCCTTCGAGGAGATCCTCGCCGCCCGGCCCAAGCTGGTCGCCGTACTCGCCCATGTGCGGGACCCGGGGAACGCCGGCACCGTGCTGCGGTGCGCCGATGCCGCCGGGGCCGAGGCCGTCGTACTCACCGATGCCTCCGTCGATCTCTACAACCCCAAGGCCGTACGCGCCTCCGTGGGGTCGCTGTTCCACCTCCCCGTCGCCGTCGGGGTGCCCGTGGAACGGGCCGTGGCCGGGCTCCAGGACGCCGGGGTACGGATTCTCGCCGCCGACGGGGCGGGGACGGACGACCTCGACGACGAGCTGGACAAGGGGAGCATGGGCGGGCCGACCGCCTGGGTGTTCGGCAACGAGGCCTGGGGGCTCCCGGAGGAGACCCGCGCGCTGGCCGACGCCGTCGTGCGCGTCCCGATCCACGGGAAGGCCGAGAGCCTGAACCTCGCCACCGCCGCCGCCGTATGTCTCTACGCGTCGGCCCGTGCACAGCGCGCCTCCGGAGGGTGCCGCACCGTCACCGAGAGCTAGTAGGGTGACCAGCTCGGGGCCCCAAAGCCGTCGTGAGAGGTGGGGTACGGGGATGAGTGTCGGCACGAGCAGCGCGCCGGGGGCACAAGAGACGCGGCGGCCGTCCGCGTCCCGGCCCGGTGATGTCGCCGAGCTCGGGTTCGATCCCGACGATCTGCCCGACGGCCTCGTCGTCGCCGACGAGCACGGGCACGTCATCTGCTTCAACGCCGCCGCCGAGCGCATCACCGCCGTCCCCGCCGCCGACGCCCTCGGGCAGCGGCTGGAGAAGGCCCTGCCGTTAGAGGACCTGGAGGGGCGGCGCTGGTGGCAGCTGACCGATCCGTACGGCGGGCTCGCCATTCGCCGGCTGCAGCCTGAGCGCAATCTCCTCCTTCCCGGCGGGCGCGAGGTGCTCGTCTCGGTGCGGTACGTCCGTAGCGAGCCCACCGGCCCCGTATGCCGCGTCGTCGTCTCCCTGCGCGACACCGAGGCCCGTCGCCGCACCGAGCGCAGCCACGCCGAGCTGATCGCCACCGTCGCCCACGAGCTGCGCTCTCCGCTCACCTCCGTCAAGGGCTTCACCGCCACCCTGCTGGCCAAGTGGGAACGGTTCACCGACGACCAGAAGCGGCTCATGCTGGAGACCGTCGACGCCGACGCCGACCGGGTCACCCGGCTCATCGCCGAGCTGCTCGACATCTCACGGATCGACAGCGGGAGGCTGGAGGTGCGCCGCCAGCCCGTCGACATCGGCGCGGCCGTGGGGCGGCACATCCAGGCGTACGTCGCCGCCGGCCAGCCCGCCGACCGCTTCCTGCTCCGCGTCGAGCAGCCGCTGCCCGACCTGTGGGCCGACCCCGACAAGATCGACCAGGTGCTCAGCAACCTCATCGAAAATGCCGTGCGGCACGGCGACGGAACGGTCACCATTGACATCACGGCCACGGCGTCCCCACGCGAGGGGGAGGACACCGGCACGTCGGTCACGGTGAGCGACGAGGGGCCCGGCATCCCGGAGGAGTCCATGAACCGCGTCTTCACCCGCTTCTGGCGGGGCAGCAAGCGCGGCGGCACGGGCCTCGGGCTCTACATCGTCAAGGGCATCGTCGAGGCGCACGGCGGCGCTGTCGAGGTCGGCCGCGCCCCCGGCGGCGGCGCGCAGTTCCGATTTACGTTGCCCGTGGCGGCACCGGCGTATCTCACCTGAGATCCGGACCGAGCCCCACGGGCGCATTCGCCTACCTCAACCCCGTTAGACTCGGCCTTTGGCACCTTTGTGTCCTGCACACGGCCCTCCGAGCGACGCAGAGCCGGTCACGGGGACCATCCGCCAGCCAATCGGAAGCACGGGAAGAGATGTCGGCACCGAATAAGTCGTACGACCCTGTAGAGGTCGAGGCGTTGAAACCGGAAGAGATCGAGCGCATGCGGGACGAGGCGCTCGCCGCCTTCGCCGCCGCGGACTCCCTCGACGCGCTCCAGGAGGCCAAGACCGCCCACACCGGCGGCACCTCCCCGCTGGCCCTCGCCAACCGCGAGATCGGCGCCCTGCCCCCGCACGCCAAGGCCGCCGCCGGAAAACTCGTCGGCCAGGCCCGCGGCGCCGTCAACAAGGGTCTCGCCGCCCGCCAGGCCGAGCTGGAGGCCGAGCGTGACCAGCGGGTGCTGGTCGAGGAGGCCGTGGACGTCACGCTGCCGTACGACCGCGTACCGGCCGGCGCCCGCCACCCGCTCACCACGCTCTCCGAGCGCATCGAGGACATCTTCGTGGCCATGGGCTACGAGGTCGCCGAGGGCCCGCAGGTCGAGGCCGAGTGGTTCAACTTCGACGCCCTCAACATCGGCCCGGACCACCCCGCGCGCGGCGAGGCCGACACGTTCTTCGTGCAGGGCCAGGGCGGCGGCACCGAGTCCGGCGTCGTGCTGCGCACCCACACCTCGCCCGTGCAGATCCGCTCCCTGCTCGACCGCGAGCTGCCGGTCTACGTGATCTGTCCCGGCCGCGTGTACCGCACCGACGAGCTGGACGCCACCCACACCCCCGTCTTCCACCAGGTCGAGCTGCTCGCCGTCGACGAGGGCCTGACCATGGCCGACCTCAAGGGCACCCTGGACCACATGGTCCAGTCCCTGTTCGGCGAGGGCATGAAGACCCGGCTGCGGCCGAACTTCTTCCCGTTCACCGAGCCGTCCGCCGAGATGGACATGGTGTGCTACGTCTGCCGCGGCGAGTCCGTCGGCAACCCCGACCGGCCCTGCCGTACCTGCTCCTCCGAGGGCTGGATCGAGCTCGGCGGCTGCGGCATGGTCAACCCGCGGGTGCTCACCGCCTGCGGCGTCGACCCGGAGAAGTACAGCGGCTTCGCCTTCGGGTTCGGCATCGAGCGGATGCTGATGTTCCGCCACAACGTCGAAGACATGCGAGACATGGTCGAGGGTGACGTCCGGTTCACCCGGCCGTTCGGGATGGAGATCTGATGCGGGTCCCGCTTTCTTGGCTGCGGGAGTACGTCGACCTGCCGGCGACCGAAACCGGCCGTGACGTCCAGGCCAAGCTCATTTCGGCCGGTCTCGAGGTCGAGAGCGTCGAGCACCTCGGCGCCGACCTCAAGGGCCCGCTCGTCGTCGGCCAGGTGCTGACCATCGAGGAGCTGACCGAGTTCAAGAAGCCGATCCGCTTCTGCACCGTCGACGTCGGCCAGGCCAACGGCACCGGCGAGCCCCAGGAACTCATCTGCGGCGCCCGCAACTTCCAGGTCGGCGACAAGGTCGTGGTCGTCCTCCCCGGCGCCGTGCTGCCCGGCGGCTTCGCGATCGCCGCGCGCAAGACCTACGGCCGCGTCTCGCACGGCATGATCTGCTCCACCAGCGAGCTGGGCATGGGCGACGACGGCACCCACGGCATCATCGTGCTGCCGCCCGAGACCGAGGTCGGCAAGGACGCCATCGAGCTCCTGGAGCTGGTCGACGAGGTCCTGGACATCGCCGTCACCGCCAACCGCGGCGACTGCCTGTCCATCCGCGGCGTCGCCCGCGAGACCGCCATCGCCTACGGCCTCCCCCTGCGCGACCCGGCCCTGCTCGACGTCCCCGGCCCGAACGCCTTCGGCTACCCGGTCCAGGTCTCCGACCCGCTCGGCTGCGACCGCTTCACCGCCCGCACGGTGACCGGCCTCAGCTCCGAGGCGCGCTCCCCGATCTGGCTGCAGCGCCGTCTGCAGAAGGTCGGCATGCGCCCGATCTCGCTCGCCGTCGACGTCACGAACTACGTGATGATGGAGCTCGGCCAGCCGCTGCACGCCTACGACCGCAACCTGGTCCAGGGCACGATCGGCGTACGCCGTGCGGCCGAGGGCGAGAAGCTCGTCACCCTCGACGGCGTCGAGCGCAAGCTGCACGCCGAGGACCTGGTCATCACCGACGAGCGCGGCCCCATCGGCCTCGCGGGCGTCATGGGCGGCGCCAACACGGAGATCGCCGACCACGACGACGTGGAGAACGCGACCACCGACGTCGTCATCGAGGCCGCCCACTTCGACCAGGTCGCCATCGCCCGTACGGCCCGCCGCCACAAGCTCTCGTCGGAGGCGTCCCGCCGCTTCGAGCGCGGCGTCGACCCGGCGGCCGCCGCCGCGGCGGCGCAGCGGACGGTGGATCTGCTGGTGCTGCTGGCGGGCGGCACGGCGGAGGCGGGCGTCACCGAGGTCGTCACGCCGTCCGGGCCGCACACCATCACCACCCCGGCCGACCACCCGGACAAGGTGGCGGGCGTCGTGTACGGCCGCGAGACCGTCGTACGGCGACTCCAGGAGATCGGCTGCGACGTGTACGGGCAGGACGAGCTGATCGTCACCGTGCCGTCCTGGCGGCCCGACCTCCTTGAGCCGAACGACCTGGCCGAAGAGGTCATCCGCCTGGAGGGCTACGAGAACCTGCCCTCCACGCTGCCCAAGCCGCCGTCCGGCCGTGGCCTGACCCACCGCCAGCGGCTGCACCGCCGGGTCGGCCGCGCGCTGGCCGGTGCGGGCTATGTCGAGGCGCCGAACTACCCCTTCGTCAGCGAGCAGGTCTTCGACCAGCTCGGCCTGGCGGCCGACGACCCGGCCCGCCGCGTCGTCAAGCTGGTCAACCCGCTCAACGACGAGGAGCCCGCGCTGCGTACGTCGCTGCTGCCGGGGCTGCTCGGTGCGCTGCGGCGCAACGACGGGCGCGGCTCGCACGACCTGGCGCTGTTCGAGACGGGCCTGGTCTTCCAGCCGCGTGAGGAGCAGCGCGTCGCCGGGCATCTGCCGGTCGACCGTCGCCCGACCGACGAGGAGATCGCCGCGCTGAACGCCGTGCTGCCCGAGCAGCCGCGGCACGTGGCCGCCGTTCTCGCCGGTGCCCGTGAGCAGGCCGGCTGGTGGGGCGGTGGCCGTCCGGCCGGGTGGGCGGACGCGGTCGAGGCGGCGCGTGTCGTGGCGCGGGAAGCCGGGGCCGAGCTGATCGTGCGGGCCGGACAGTACGGGCCGTGGCACCCGGGGCGGTGCGCTGCGCTGGCGATCACCGTGGAGGGCGCCGAGCGGGTCATCGGGCACGCCGGTGAGCTGCACCCGAGGGTGCTCAAGGCGCTCGGTCTGCCTGCGCGCACCTGTGCGATGGAGCTGGACCTGGACGCGCTGGAGCAGGTCGGCGACGGTACGCCTCAGGCGCCGAGCATCTCCACGTTCCCCGTCGCCACGCAGGATGTCGCCCTCGTGGTGGACAAGCCGGTGCCGGCCGCGGAGGTCGAGGCCGCGCTTCGTGACGGGGCGGGTGAACTCCTTGAGGCGATCCGGCTGTTCGACGTGTACGTGAATGATGAGCAGCTCGGTGACGGGAAGAAGTCGCTCGCGTATGCGTTGCGCTTCCGTGCGGGTGACCGGACGCTGACCGTTGATGAGGCTTCGGCGGCTCGGGATGCTGCGGTTGCCCTCGCGGGCGAGCGTACGGGAGCTGTTCTGAGGGGCTAGTTCGCCCAAGGGGCGGGGGACTGCGGTTGTTTGGCGGCTGCGGGTTGTTCGTGGTTGCTCGCGCCCACGCGGCGGAGCCGCATATCGACACAGTCCCGCGCCCCTGGAGGGGCGCGTTGTAGTCACCTCACTCAATAGGGTGACTTCTCTGGGTGATCTGGTACTTCCGGGGCATCTCTCGACAGAATCGGACCGGCCTTTCGGGGTCGGTCCGTTCTGCGTTGTCAGGGCCTATTGGGGGGCCATCGGCATGTTCCGCATCAAGGGTCGGGTTCCCCGGAAGGTGCTCGCGTGGGGGCTGCCCACCGCCTGGGGTGCCATGGCGATCACGTACAAGCTGACCTGTCCGCTCGCCCAGGAGGCCGGCCTCGGCGCCCGGCTCGTCACCAGCGCCGTCTTCTTCGCCGTGGGGACTGGTCTGATCCTGCACGTCAGACAAGCCCTGCTGCGTGAGCTGCGGCAGGTCCGCGAGGTCGCCGGTGCCGCGCAGAGCGCGCTGCTGCGGCCGCTGCCCGCGCGCATCGACGGGCTGAACGTCGCCGCCGCCCAGCTCTCCGCGGATCGCAGTGCCTGTGTCGGCGGTGACCTGTACGAGGTCATCGCCACCGAGCACGGCGTACGGGCGGTGATGGGCGACGTACGCGGCCACGGCATCGCCGCCATGGGCACCGTCGCCGCAGTCCTCGGCAGCTTCCGCGAGGCCGTCCACGACGAACCCGACCTGGGCCGGGTGCTGCGCAGGCTGGAGCGGGCCCTGGGCCGGCACCTGCGGGAGCGGGCCCGTGACGAGCACCCCGCGTCCGGCTTGGAGCCCGACACCCCGGTCGCCGAGGAGTTCGTCACCGTCCTGCTGCTGGAGATCGGGCGGGACGGCGAGATCACCGCCCTCAACTGCGGTCACCCCTGGCCGTATCTGCTGAGTGGCACCAGCGTCGCGCCCGTCGCCCGAGCCGACCCCCTCCCACCCCTGGGCCCGTTCCCCCTCCCGGCCGATCTGGCCCCGCTGCCCTGCGGCTCCCTGCTCCCCGGCGACGCCCTGGTCCTGTACACGGACGGTGTCGAGGATGCGAGGGACGCACGAGGCCGGTTCTTTTCCCTGCAGGCGGCCCTCATCGGCGCCGTACGCGACGCCCCGATCACTCCACAGACAATCCTGCGCACCCTCTTCACGGCGCTGATCCGCCACACGAGAGGAAAGCAGGCAGACGACCTAGCGCTACTGGTCCTACGGAACGATCGAACGAGGCTTGCCTGCAACCCCCTGGGGGCGCGACCAACCACGACGAACCCGCAGCCGACCAACCACCGTTAGTGCAACGGCCTTTGGTCGCCCGCCGTAGCCAGCGCGGCGCCGCCGTCGCCATCCGCCCAGCCACGGAGTGTCGGGCAGGCAGCTGGGCGGACGGCGCGGATGCGGGCCGCCGCATTGTGCGAGGGGGAGCCGCGGCCCGGCCGGCCTCTTGCGAGGCATTTCAGTCAACCCGCTGGGAACTCTCCGCAACAGCGCGCGCACGCTGCGGATTCGCGCACTCCGTTCACACCCCGTGTGAAGCGGTTCGCACTACTCTGTCGGCACCGAGCCACCGGGGGGCCTCTATGCAGCCCAATACTCTGCTCGACGCGATCCTGGACGAGGCCGGGGTCTCGCACGCGGGGCTGGCCGCACACGTGAACCAGGCGGGGAGGGCGCGCGGGCTCGCGCTCAGATACGAACACACCGCCGTGGCGCGGTGGTTGAAGGGGCAGCGGCCGCGCGGTCAGGTGCCCGACCTGATCTGCGAGGTGCTCGCCGCTCGGCTGCACCGTACGGTCACGCTCGACGACATCGGACTCGGCGTGCCCGGCGACCCGTCGGTCACGCACACCACCTCGCTGTCCGGCTTCGTGGAGCGGGCGACCGCGCTGTGGCGCTGCGACGAGCAGCAGCGGCCCCACATCCTGGGCGCGCCCGCGGTCACGGGCACCCCTGCCGTCATGCCGGTGTGGGAGTGGGAGAACCCGCCCGAGGACGTGGACGTGTCGCGCGGCGGCCGGCACCGGGTCACCCCTGCCGACATCGAGATGCTGCGTGCCGCGCGCGCCCACTACGAGCAGATGTACCGGAAGGCCGGCGGGATAGCGACCCGTACCCGGATCGTCGGTTTCCTCAACGCCGAGGCGGCGCCGCTGCTGCGCGGCAGCTACACCGATGCCACGGGACGTCAACTGCACCGGGCCACGGGCGGGTTGGTGGCCGTCGCCGGGATCTGCGCGTACGACTCCGACGCGCACGGACTCGCCCAGCGGTACTTCCATCAGGCGCTGCGGCTCGCGAAGGCGAGCGGGGACCGGGGGCTGGGCGCATATGTGATCGCGCTGCTGGTCAACCAGGCGCTGTTCATGCGGGAGTTCCGGCAGGCCGTCGCCTTCGCGGAGGCCGCACTGCGGGCCGCCGGCAAGCACATCACCCCGGCGCTCGCCTCCGACCTGTACGCGATGCAGGCGAAGGCGTACGCCCACCTCGGCGACGGCACGAGCGCCCTGTCCTGCATCCGGCGTGCCGAGCAGGCCGCCGAACGCATCCGTCGCGGATACGAACCCGACGAGACGGGCTATGTCCAGCCCGGACTCGTCAACGTCCAGGTGGCGGAGGCGCTGCTCAGCCTCGGGGAGCTGGCGGCCGCCGGGGAGCACGCCGCGGCAGCCGTCGACAATCCCGCCCACGACCGCGGCCGGGTGCACCGGTTGGCCATGCTCAGCACGATCGAGCTGCGCAAGGGCAACGCCGACAAGGCGGTGGCCACGGCGGTGCAGATGGCCGAGCAGGCCCGCGGAATGGAGTCCCAGCGCCTGCGCGACAGACTCCGGGTGGTACGCGAACACCTGGTGCGCAGCGGCTGTGCGGGCACGGCCGAGGCCGCCGAACTCATCGACGGGGCGCTGCGCGTACCGCTTTAGGCCGGTGCAGGCTGGTACTCGTACACAGACACCTTCATAGTCCCTGCTGCGATATTGCCACTTACTCGACGGAAGGTGGCAGAACCGTGCAGTGGACGAAACAGAACGAACAAACTGTGTATGAAAACCGCTGGTTCACCGTCAACCTGGCAGACGTGGAGCTGCCGGACGGGCGGCACCTGGACCACTTCCTCATACGGCTGCGGCCGGTCGCCGTGGCCACGGTGGTCAACGAGGCCAACGAGGTCCTCCTCCTGTGGCGCCACCGTTTCATCACCGACAGCTGGGGGTGGGAACTCGCGGCGGGCGTCGTCGAGGACGGCGAGGACATCGTCCGCGCGGCCGCCAGGGAACTCGAGGAGGAGACCGGCTGGCGGCCGGGACCCCTGCACCACCTCATGAGCGTGGAGCCCTCCAACGGGCTCACCGACGCCCGGCACCACATCTACTGGGCCGACGAGGGCGAGTACGTCGGGCACCCCGTGGACGACTTCGAGTCGGACCGCCGGGAATGGGTCCCGCTCAAGCTCGTCCCCGACATGGTCGCCCGTGGGGAGGTCCCGGCCGCCAACATGGCGGCCGCGTTACTGCTGCTGCACCATCTCCGGCTCGGACAGGACGTCCTGCCCTGACGTGACGGCCCGGCTCTGCGGATCTAACGCCCGACGACCTGCCAGATCGCCACGACGAGAGCACCCACGGCGGTGAGGGCGGCGACCGCGGGCAGCGGCCAGCGCGTGTGTTCCAGTGTGTGGATCCGGGTGTTCAACTCGTCGATCTCCTTGGCGGTCTCCTCGGTGCGGTGCGTGAGCAGAGCCAGCCCGCCCTCCACGCGGGCGTAGGCGACGTCGAGGCGACGTCGTAACTCTGCGAGTTCTCCTTGGACGACGGGATGCTCGGGATCGGCGGTCACGTGTCCGCTCCTTTCCGTAGTCATCTTCAATCCCTGGCATGCGCAGGGAAAGTGAACTCGCCTGGTGGGCCCGTGGGGAGAGTGTGCGAGGGGCATATGCGAGCCCGGAGCGCACACGGTGTGTGAATGGCGCGGGCCCGGCACCTTCTCGGTGCCGGGCCCGTGTACTTGGCCGGAATCTGACGGTCTGTAATCAGCCGTAGGTGTAGAAGCCCGAGCCGGTCTTACGGCCGAGCCGGCCCGCGTCGACCATGCGCTGCAGCAGCGGGGGAGCGGCGTACAGCGGCTCCTTGAACTCGTCGTACATGCTCTGCGCCACGGAGGCGACCGTGTCCAGGCCGATCAGGTCGGACAGCTTCAGCGGGCCCATCGGGTGGGCGCAGCCGAGTTCCATGCCGTTGTCGATGTCCTCGCGGCTGGCGATGCCCGTCTCGAACATCCGGATCGCGGAGAGGAGGTAGGGGATCAGCAGCGCGTTCACCACGAAGCCGGAGCGGTCCTGGGCGCGGATGGCGTGCTTGCCGAGCAGCTTCTCGGCGAACTGCTGGGCACGGGCCAGCGTGCCCTCGGAGGTGGTGAGCGCCGGGATCAGCTCGACGAGCTTCTGCACCGGGGCCGGGTTGAAGAAGTGGATGCCGACGACCTGGTCGGGGCGCGAGGTGGCGACCGCCAGCCTCACCAGCGGGATCGAGGAGGTGTTGGAGGCCAGGATCGCGTCCGGCCGGGTCACGACCTGGTCGAGCACCTGGAAGATCTCGGTCTTCACCTGCTCGTTCTCGACGACGGCCTCGATCACCAGGTCACGGTCGGCGAACTCGCCGAGGTCCGTGGTGAAGGACAGCCGTGCCTGCGTGGCGTCCCGCTCCTCCTCGCTGATCTTGCCGCGCTCGGCCGCCTTGGACAGGGAAGTGAACAGCCGGGTACGGCCGATCTCCAGGGCTTCGCCGGTGGTCTCGGCGACCTTCACGTCCAGACCGGAGCGGGCGCACACCTCGGCGATGCCGGCTCCCATCTGGCCGCAGCCCACCACACCGACGCGTGCAATATCTCCGGAGATGCCGGTCACATCGACCCCTTCGCTGGTCCACGACTGCGGCAGGTCCGCCGTTGTTCGACGCCTGCTCCAAACCTGCACGTTACCTTCGGCGAAACATGATCGATCGTTCGGGTGCCTCATGAAAGGCTGACGCAGGGCGCGATCCGGAAAGCACGGATCTATCACGGGGTGGGCCCCTGACCACGGCACACGGAGGTACGAAGAAGATGCTGCACCGGAAGCCGCGGATCTCGCGGCGGGCGTTCTCGGTGACCGCCCTGTCGGCGCTCGTGGCGGGAGGAGGCGCGGTGGCGGCCGGTTCCGCCATGGCGGGCGGAACGACGAAGCCGGCCCGGCCACGGGCGACCCGCGAGATGCGCGGCATGTGGGTGGCGACCGTGGCGAACCGGGACTGGCCCTCCAAGCAGGGGCTGACCGCCGACGAACAGTGCGCCGAGCTGATCGCTCACCTGGACACGGCGGTCGAAAGCCGCCTGAACACGGTCATCCTTCAGGTACGGCCCACGGCCGACGCCCTGTGGCCCTCGCCGTACGAGCCGTGGTCGCAGGTCCTCACCGGCACTCAGGGCGAGAACCCCGGCTGGGACCCGCTCGGCACGGCCGTGAAGGAGGCCCACGCCCGCGGCCTGCAGTTGCACGCCTGGTTCAACCCGTACCGCATCGCCAACCACACCGACCCGACCAGGCTGGCCGACTCCCACCCCGCTCGCCGGCACCCCGACTGGGTGGTGACGTACGGCGGCAAGCTCTACTACAACCCCGGGCTGCCCGAGGTCCGTGAGTTCGTGCAGAAGGCGATGCTCGACGCGGTGGAGAAGTACCGGGTCGACGCGGTCCACTTCGACGACTACTTCTACCCGTACCCGGTGGCGGGCCAGACCTTCGACGACAACGACGCCTACGACCGCTACGGCGGCGGCTTCGCGACCCGGGCCGAATGGCGGCGGGACAACATCGACCAGCTGGTCCAGGAGATGGCGGCCGGCATCAGGAAGATCCGGCCCGCCACGGAGTTCGGCATCAGCCCGTTCGGCGTGTGGCGCAACGCGGCCACCGACCCCCTCGGCTCCGACTCGCGGGCGGGCGTCCAGACGTACGACGACCTGTACGCGGACACCCGCAAGTGGGTCCGTGAGGGCTGGATCGACTACATCTGCCCGCAGCTGTACTGGAACATCGACTTCGCCGCCGCCGACTACGCCAAGCTCGTGCCCTGGTGGGCCGAGGTGGCTCGGGGCAGCCGGACGAAGCTGTACCTCGGCGAGGCGCTCTACAAGGCCGGTGATCCCGCGCAGCCCGCGGCCTGGCAGGAGCCGGCCGAGCTGTCCCGGCACCTCACCCTGGCCAAGGAACACGCGGAGGCACGCGGGCACGTCTACTTCGCCGCCAAGGACGTGGCGACGGACCGGATCGGGGCGATGGCACGGGTGGTCGCCGACCACTACGGGCGGCCGGCGATTCCGCCGCGCTGATCTGCTCGCCGAGTTACTTCATCGTGTCCCTGTGACGGATCTCGGTGTCGGGGCCGGGGGAGCACAGGCCCTCGTGCCCGTCCTCGAAACGGACGCGGTACGGAGGGTTGCCCTCCTGGCCCAGGACTTCGACGATCTCGCCGACCTTGTCGTGTTGCCCGACCACCCTGCCGTGCTGGACAAGCTGGTCGCCCACGGTTGCACGCATCTGTCGGTCCTCCTCACCAGGAGCGGGAGCAGCGGTCCGTGGCCTTGAGTCTACGGCGTGGAGCGGTGGTTGGAGGTGGGTCGTCCGGGCAGCCCGCTCAGCCACGCGCGCGCTGGGTCACGGCGATGCACACGAGCACCGCCGCGGCCGTCAGCGGGGCGGCCACTGTCAGGTGCTCGCCCAGCAGCAGCACCGACCACACCAGTGTGAGCAGGGGCTGGGCCAACTGCAACTGGCTGGCCTTCGGGATGCCGATCGCCGCCATGCCCCGGTACCAGACGACCAGGCCGAGGAACTGCGAGCCGGCCGCGACCCACAGCAGTCCGGTCACGCCGTGCCAGGTCAGGTGCACGGGTTCGTACGACAGCGCCACCACGGCGGCCGGCACGCTCAGCGGCAGGCACAGCACCAGCGCCCAGCCGATCACCTGCCAGCCCGGCATGACGCGGGCCAGCCGGCCGCCCTCGGTGTAGCCGGCCGCGCACACCAGCAGCGCCGCGAAGAGGTACAGGTCGGCCGTGGTCAGGGCGCCGCCGCTCTGCTGCACGGTGAAGGCGACCACCGCGGCCGCGCCCGCGAGCGCCGCCGTCCAGAACGTGCGGGAGGGGCGGGTACCGACGCGCAGGGCGGAGAACAGGGCGGTGGTCAGCGGGAGCAGGCCCACCACGACGGCGGCGTGGGCGGTGGTGGACGTCTGGAGGGCGAGTGTGGTGAACAGGGGGAAGCCGAAGACCACTCCGCCGGCTACCACGGCGAGGCCCGCCCAGTGCCGGCGGGCGGGGAGCGGCACGCCCACGGCGAGCAGACAGCTGCCCGCGATCAGCGCGGCCAGCACGCTGCGCACGGCGACCAGCGACCAGGGGCCGAAGCCCTCAAGGCCCCAGGCGGTGGCGGGGAAGGTGAGGGAAAAGGCCGCGACACCGAGGGCGGCCTGGAGCGTGCCGCGGAGCGGCGTCCCGGCCGGGGTGACCGGGGCGGTCGGAGCGGCTGGGGTGGCCGACGGAGCGGTCGCGGCGCCTGGCGTGGGCGGGGTGGTGACTGCTATCGAGCTCGGAGCGGTAGCGCTATTCTCTGTTCCCATGCAGGAGCGTAGCAGTGTCGACGAACTGGCGAATCAGCTGCGACGAGAGCTGAACCGCTACTCTCCCGGTGGAAAGCTCCCGTCGAGCCGAGCCCTCGTCGAGCGGTTCCGGGTGAGCCCGGTGACCGTCTCCCGTGCCCTGGCGCAGCTGGCCGCCGAGGGGCTGGTGGTGACCCGGCCCGGCGCCGGAGCCTTCCGCGCCGAGCCGCACGCGCCGTCCGCCTCCGTCGCGGACACCTCCTGGCAGGAGGTGGCGCTCAGTGCGGACGCCGCCGCGGAACTCGTACCCCGCTCGGTGGACGCCTCCGGCGTACTGGCCTCGCTCACGGCTCCGCCGCCCGGCGTGATCGAGTTCAACGGCGGTTATCTGCACCAGTCGTTGCAGCCGGAGCGCGCGATGGCCGCCGCGCTGTCACGGGCCGGCCGTCGGCCCGGGGCGTGGGGGCGACCGCCGATGGAGGGGCTGCCGGAGCTGCGGGAGTGGTTCGCGCGCGGCATCGGCGGGCCGGGCGGTGCCGTCACGGCCGCCGAGGTGCTGATCACCGCGGGCGGCCAGTCGGCCCTGACGACCGCGCTGCGGGCACTCGCCCCGCCGGGGGCGCCGGTCCTGGTCGAGTCGCCCACCTATCCGGGCATGCTGGCGATCGCCCGCGCGTCCGGTCTGCGGCCGGTCCCCGTCCCGGTCGACGCCGACGGTGTACGGCCGCCCCTGCTCGCCGACGCCTTCCGGGCGACGGGCGCCCGCGTCTTCGTCTGCCAGCCGCTGTTCCAGAACCCGACCGGCGCGCTGCTCGCTCCCGACCGGCGCGGCGAGGTGCTGCGCATCGCGTGCGAGGCCGGTGCCTTCGTCGTCGAGGACGACTTCGTACGGCGGCTGGTGCACGAGGACGCGGGGCCCCTGCCGCGTCCGCTGGCCGCCGACGACCCCGACGGCGTCGTCGTCCACGTCTCGTCCCTGACCAAGGCGACCTCACCGAGCTTCCGGCTGAGCGCCCTCGCCGCCCGTGGCCCCGTGCTGGAGCGGCTGCGCGCCATCCAGGTCGTCGACACCTTCTTCGTGCCCCGGCCCCTGCAGGAGGCCGCGCTCGAACTCGTGGGCTCACCCGCCTGGCCGCGCCATCTGCGGGCGATCTCGGCCGAGTTGAAGACCCGCCGCGACGCGATGACGGCCGCCCTGCGCCTCGGCCTCCCCGAACTCGCCCTCCCGCACATCCCGTCCGGCGGCTACCACCTGTGGCTCCGCCTGCCCGACGGAACCGACGAGTCCGCACTGACCTCCGCCGCCCTGCGCGCGGGGGTCGCGATCGCCCCAGGCCGCCCGTACTTCAGCGCGGAACCGCCGGCCGGGCATGTGCGGTTGAGCTTCGCGGCGGTGGCGGGGGCGGGCGAGATCACGGAAGGGGTACGGCGGCTGCGGGCGGCTTGCGACGAGGTGCTCTAGGTGTGCTGTCCGGAGAGGTTGGTGACGCGGAGCGTCGGCGAGTGACGACAACGCGGCAGATGCGCGTGCCAGACCCCGCGATGCCGGGATGATCCAAACGGCAGGACCTAGCCGCGGGGTACCGGGGCGATGCCGCAGGTGAAGCGGGCGGACGCGAAGAGTTCCGGGGTCAGGCGTATGCCTGTGAGGCGGTCGGCCAGGGCGAAGGCGGCCTCCGTGTGCATGCGGTAGTCACGCTCGCGGCTCTCCCGGAGGTCGAAGCCCGACTCCCGCATCTCCGTGAGGAGTTCGTCGGCATGGCTGCCGTCGCGGGCGAACGGGAACAGCGGCTCGAAGTGCAGGCGCGTGTCGCCGTCCTCGAACCAGTAGAAGTGGTCCACCGCGTTGACGTTGCGGAAGTGGGAGACCACCCTGCGTCCGCGCGAGAGCGGGAGCGCGACCTCCGTCGTGATCCCCAGAAAGCCGTTGAACTCGACCATCAGCGACCAGTCGCCGACGGCCGTGACGCCGACGAACAAGCTGTCGCCCTCCCAGTGGTCCCATGCGTCGAAACAGGGCTCGTTCAAAGCGTCCACGCCCGTGAGGCCGGGCTCCGGCTCGGCCTTCAACTCCCTCAGGAGAGCCTCGGGGCTGAGTCCGCCCACCAGCGTGACGCAGTAGGCCTCCATCAGATGCCCGTACTGCTCGTCGAGCCACGCGTAGTCCGCGGCAGTCGTCTTCCCAGTCATGTCCGCAGCATCGCACCCGCCACCGACAATGCCCCGCCCACCAGGGAAAACCGCTCGACGCCGCCGCCGTCGGCCTGCGAATCTCGTCGCATGACCGATACCCCGCCCCTCGCCGACGGCTACGAGATCTCGACCGACCCCCACCGCATCGACGCCGGGCGCGTGCACCAGTGGCTGTCCACCGACGCGTACTGGGCGATCGGGCGGGCGCGGGAGAAGCAGGGCCGGGCGATCGAGGGTTCGCTGAACTTCGGGGTGTACGAGACGGTTTCGGGGGAGCAGGTGGCGTATGCCCGGGTCGTCACCGACCGGGCGACCTTCGCGTGGCTGTGTGACGTGTACGTCGACCCGTCGGTGCGCGGCAAGGGGATCGGGACGGCGCTCGTCGGGGCCGTACGCGAGGAGCTGCTGCCGTACGGGCTGAAGCGGATGCTGCTCGCCACGCATGACGCGCACGGGGTCTACGAGAAGCTCGGGTTCGCGCCGCTGGAGAAGCCGGACCAATGGATGGCGCTTTCCTTCTAGTTGCCGCTTCCCTTGCCCCGTCTTCTTGCCTCCGGCGGCTGTACTTGAATGTCCAACAGCCGTTTTCCAGCGACTTGTCCGCCTGGTCCTGACCCCGCAGTAAGGTTTCGTCCACCCTCGGTCACGTCTGCACAACGCCTCTTGACCTGCGCACTTTCGCGACACACCATCGCCGCATGTCGCTTCGGGTCACGTTCGTCGCCGCCGCGCGCAGCTCCCCGCTGCTCGCCGACCGCTTCGAGGACGACCGGCCGCTGGATCAGGCCGGCTGGGACGAGGTGCAGCGCGTCGCGCACGACCTGCTGCCGCTCGCGGCGGCCGAGCTGCGCTACTGCTCGCCGACTCCGCGCAGCCGCGCCACCGGCGACGCCCTCGGATACTCCCCGCTGGTGCAACTCGCCCTGCGCGACTGTGACATGGGCCGCTGGCGCGGGCTCACGCTCGGCGAGGCGATGGCCCGGGAACCCGAGGCGGTGGACGCCTGGCTGGCCGACCCGCGCGGCACGCCGCACGGCGGCGAGTCGCTGATCGCGTTCATCGGCCGGGTCGGCGGCTGGCTCGACACCCGGCCCGTGGAGGACGGCGGCCGTATCGTCGCCGTGGCCGAACCGTCCGTGATCCGTGCCGCCCTGGTGTACGCGCTGAAGGCGCCGCCCGCCACGTACTGGAACATCGACGTACGCCCGCTGTCGACGACCACCGTGACCGGCCGCGCGGGCCGCTGGTACCTCCGCTTCGACGGGGCGCCGGCTCAGTCCTCGCGCGTGTAGTCGGTGGTGAGGACGAGGTCCTTGGCCGGGCCGCGCACCCGCCACACCGTCCGCCAGTGGTCCTCGTCGAGGACGGTGAACTCGCCCCGGTAGAGGTCCGCCGAGCACGGGTGATCGGCGGTGTACCGCCCGGACGTCAGGTCCAGGTCGTGGAAGGGCCGCCCGTCGGCGAACCGTACGTCCGCCGTGCCGCGCCCGGCGCCGGGCAGGAAACGCAGCGTCCGCTCGGCGGGCCGGGGCACGCCCTGCCAGGCGAACGTGCCCGACTCGTGGTGCAGCAGTCCGCCGCCCTCCAGCGGACCGAAGGCCGTCGTGCCGGAGAACTCCCCGGCCGCCCCGTCGGCGAGGTCCCGTACGGACCGCTCGACCCGCCAACTCCCGGCCAGATATGTCAGTGCATCCGGTACTGGCCAGAACTCGCCCATCCGTCCCTCTCCTCCGGTCCTTTTGGCCCTTCCGGCTCTTCCGACACTTTCGATGCCGCGCGACCTGTTGACGCAGTTGGATCCCCTCCCTATCTTGCCGTTCGAAGTACTGATCAGCGTCTGATATTTCGAACATCGAGCCGCGGAGTATCCATGTCACGCACGCGCACCCGTTGGAGACTGGGTCTGACGGCGACCGCCTTCCTGGTGGCCGCCGGTCTCGTCCCGGCTCCCGCCCACGCCGAGGACGTCACCGACTACGCCATCACCGTCGACCCCGCCACCAAGGGCGCGAAGATCGACGACACGATGTACGGCGTCTTCTTCGAGGACATCAACCGGGCCGCGGACGGCGGTCTGTACGCCGAGCTCGTGCAGAACCGGTCCTTCGAGTACTCCACGGACGACAACCGGTCGTACACGCCGCTCACCTCCTGGACGGTCGACGGCACCGCACAGGTCGTGAACGATGCCGGCCGGCTCAACGAGCGCAACCGCAACTACCTTTCCCTGGGCGCCGCTTCGTCCGTCACGAACGCCGGCTACAACACCGGCATCCGAGTCGAGGCGGGCAAGAAGTACGACTTCTCGGTGTGGGCCCGCGCCGAGAGCGGTACGACCCTGACCGTCTCGTTGCAGGACGCCGACGGCACTCTCGCCACCGCTCGCCAGGTGGCCGTGACCAAGAGCGGCTGGGCCAAGTACACCGCCACCTTCACCGCGACCCGCACCAGCAGCGACGGCCGCCTCACCGTGGGCTCCTCCGCCGCGGCCGCCCTCGACATGGTGTCCCTCTTCCCGCGCGACACGTACAAGAACCAGCCCAACGGCCTGCGCAAGGACCTCGCCGAGAAGGTCGCGGCCCTCCACCCCGGCTTCCTGCGCTTCCCCGGCGGCTGTCTGGTCAACACGGACTCCATGGAGGACTACAGCGAGTCCTCCAACTGGCAGCGCAAGCGCTCCTACCAGTGGAAGGACACCATCGGCCCGGTCGAGGAGCGCGCCACCAACGCCAACTTCTGGGGCTACAACCAGTCCTACGGACTCGGCTACTACGAGTACTTCCGCTTCGCCGAGGACATCGGCGCCATGCCGCTGCCCGTCGTCCCGGCCCTGGTGACCGGCTGCGGCCAGAACAAGGCCGTCGACGACGAGGCCCTGCTCAAGCGGCACATCCAGGACGCCCTCGACCTCATCGAGTTCGCCAACGGTCCGGTGACCTCGACCTGGGGCAAGAAGCGGGCCCAGATGGGCCACCCGAAGCCCTTCCACCTCACGCACATCGGGGTCGGCAACGAGGAGAACCTGCCGGTCGAGTTCATGGCCCGGTTCAAGCAGTTCCGCGCCGCCATCGTGGCGAAGTACCCCGAGATCACCGTCGTCTCCAACTCCGGTCCGGACGACGCGGGTCAGACCTTCGACACGGCCTGGCAGCTCAACCGTGAGAACAAGGTCGACATGGTCGACGAGCACTACTACAACAGCCCGCAGTGGTTCCTGCAGAACAACGACCGCTACGACTCCTACGACCGCAGCGGCCCGAAGGTCTTCCTCGGCGAGTACGCCTCCTGGGGCAACGCCTTCAAGAACGGCCTCGCCGAAGCCGCCTTCATGACCGGCCTGGAGCGCAACGCCGACGTCGTCAAACTCGCCTCCTACGCACCGCTGTTCGCCAACGAGGACTATGTGCAGTGGAGCCCCGACATGGTGTGGTTCAACAACCACGCCTCCTGGAACTCCGCCAACTACGAGGTCCAGAAGCTGTTCATGAACAACGTCGGCGACCGGGTGGTCCCCTCCAAGGCCACCGGAACGCCGTCACTGATGGGCCCGATCACCGGTGCGGTCGGCCTGTCGACGTGGGCGACCAGTGCGGCGTACGACGATGTGTCGGTCACGGACGCCGACGGCAAGACGCTGCTCAGCGACGACTTCTCCGGTGACGCCTCCAAGTGGACACACACCGGCGGCGGCAGCTGGAGCATCCAGGACGGGCAGTACGTCCAGACGGACGCGGCCGCCGAGGACACGATGGTCTCGGCCGGCGACCCGACCTGGCACGACTACGACCTGCACGCGAAGGCCACCAAGAAGTCCGGCAAGGAGGGCTTCCTCGTCGCCTTCGGCGTCAAGGACACCGGCAACTACTACTGGTGGAACCTGGGCGGCTGGAACAACACCCAGTCCGCCGTCGAGCAGGCCGTGGACGGCGGCAAGTCGACGCTGATCTCCAAGGCCGGGACGATCGAGACGGGCCGCACCTACGACATCGACATCAAGGTGCGCGGCCGCCAGGTCACCCTGTACCTCGACGGCCAGGAGTGGGGCAGCTTCACCGACGACAAGCCGGCCGAGCCGTTCCGCCAGGTCGTCACCAAGGACGCGAAGACGGGTGACCTGATCGTCAAGGTCGTCAACGCCCAGTCGTCGGCGGCCCGTACCGCGATCGACCTGGGCGGCGCGAAGGTCGCGTCCAAGGCCCGGGTGACGACCCTGTCCGCCGACCCGAACGCCGTGAACAGCGAGACGGAGACGCCGGTCGCGCCGGTGACGTCCACTTTCTCGGGGGTCGCGGACGAGTTCACGTACACCTTCCCGGCGAACTCGATCACCTTCCTGCGGATCAAGCAGAGGTAGCCGGATCGGCGCGGGCCGCTGTCCGAGCGGCAGCGGCCCGCGTCTTTACCGCCCAGGTGACACGGTCCCGGGCAGGTCGCGCGGGCGCGTCGGAATCGTGCGTGCCGTGTCGTCGGTGGAGGGGCAGACTCGCTCCATGGCGGACATGCGAGCGTTCCGGGACGAGGTCCGTGGCTGGGCGGCCGGTGGTCCCGGCGGGGCGGCGAGTGACCTGGCTGTGCGGCTGAGGGTGCGGACGGCGGTGCTGCTGGAAGGCCCGAGTGACCTCGCGGCCGTCGAGGCGCTGGCCGCACGGCGTGGCCGGGACCTGGCCGCCGAGGGGGTGTGCGTCGTGCCGATGGGCGGGGCGATGAGCGTCGGCCGTTACGCCGGCCTTCTCGGGCCGTCCGGCCTCGGTCTGCGCCTGGCAGGACTGTGCGACGAGGGCGAGCAGCGCTTCTACGACCGCGCCCTGAAGCGGGTCCGGGCGGCGTCGCACTCGGCGTTCTTCGTGTGCGTGCGGGACCTCGAGGACGAGCTGATTCGCGCGCTGGGCACGGCAAGGGTCGAGGAGATCGTCCGGACCGAGGGCGACCTGCGCGCCTGGCAGACCTTCCTGCGCCAGCCCGCACAGCACGGCCGGCCCCGGCAGCAGCAGTTGCGGCGCTTCCTCGGCACGAAGAAGGGCCGCAAGATCCGCTACGGCCACCTCCTCGTCGAGGCCCTGGAGCCCGAACAGGTACCGGCGCCCCTCGACGACCTCCTTGCGAGCCTGTGACCCGGTGTCCGGCTGCTCCGGTCGGGAGGCCAGGACGTTGTGCAGGGCGGAAACCCCGGGCACTGACCGAATCGACCTCCGCTTCAGGACGGCGCGAGGACGCAGAACTCGTGGCCCTCCGGGTCGGTCAGGCATGTCCACGGGACGTCGCCCTGGCCGAGGTCGAGGTCGGTGGCGCCGAGGGCTCGCAGCCGGGCCACCTCCGCCGCCTTGTCGTCACCGGGGTACGGCAGCAGGTCGAGATGGACGCGGTCCGGCACGGTCTTCACGTCGGGCGTGCGGAGGAACTCGAGAAACGGGCCGACACCCTTGGCGGAGCGCAGCACCGCATGATCGTCGGTCACCTCGTGCAACGCCCAGTCCATCGCCTCACCCCAGAACCGGGCCATGGCCCGCGGATCCGCGCAGTCGACCACCACCGCGGCGATCGGCCCGGTGTCCCGGTAGACCTCCCGAGGCTCCAGCACGCAGAACTCGTTGCCCTCCGGGTCGGCGAGGACCGTCCACGGCACGTCGCCCTGGCCCATGTGGGCGGGCGCCGCACCGAGAGCCTTCAGGCGCGCGACCAGCTCCGCCTGATGCGCCGCAGAGGTGGTGGCGAGATCGAGGTGCACACGGTTCTTTGTCGTCGTCTTGGGTTCCGGGACGGGAACGACGTCGATGCCGACGACGACCGGGTCCGGCCAAACGAGGCCGCCGCCGGGTCCCACGTAGGTGGTCACGCCGGGGCTGTAGGCACTCCAGCCGAGCGCCTCCGCCCAGAACCGGCCGACCGCCGAGGCATCAAGAGCCTTGATGATCACATGAACAGGTCGCAGTGCCATGCCGGCGATCCTATGCACCCGCCCTGCAACGACATCCGCACCATCGCCGAAGACAGGTGGCCGCCGGCCCGCGACCGCCCGGGGTGGCGGCATGCGGCCGGCGATCGGCACGCACCTGCCGATCGAGCTGCATACCCACCCGACGAGATTGCATAAACGTGCATCGAAACGTATAGTCATGCCGTCTAGGAGGAGGTTTCCATGGCGGTACGTGCGGCAGTGGCCGGAGCGAGTGGATACGCGGGCGGGGAACTGCTGCGTCTGCTCCTGGCACACCCCGAGGTCGAGATCGGCGCCCTGACCGGTCACTCGAACGCGGGCCAGCGGCTCGGTGCGCTCCAGCCGCACCTGCTGCCCCTCGCCGACCGTGTTCTCCAGGAGACCACGGCCGAGGTGCTGGCCGGGCACGACGTCGTCTTCCTCGCCCTGCCCCACGGCCAGTCCGCCGCCGTCGCCGAGCAGCTCGGCCCGGATGTGCTGGTCGTCGACATGGGGGCCGACTTCCGGCTGGAGAACGCCGGCGACTGGGAGACGTTCTACGGCTCCCCGCACGCCGGCACCTGGCCCTACGGCCTTCCCGAGCTGCCGGGTGGCCGCGCCGCGCTGGAGGGGTCCAAGCGCATCGCGGTCCCCGGCTGCTACCCGACCGCCGTCTCGCTCGCCCTCTTCCCGGCCTACGCCGCCGGCCTCGCCGTGCCCGAGGCCGTGATCGTCGCCGCCTCCGGCACCTCCGGCGCGGGCAAGGCGCCCAAGCCGCATCTGCTGGGCAGCGAGGTCATGGGCTCCATGTCGCCGTACGGCGTCGGCGGCGGCCACCGGCACACGCCCGAGATGATCCAGAACCTCAGCGCGGCGGCCGGTGAAACCGTGAGCGTCTCCTTCACGCCGACCCTCGCGCCGATGCCCCGCGGCATCCTCGCCACGTGCACCGCGAGCGCACGCCCCGGCGTCACGGCGGACTCCGTCCGTGCCGCCTACGAGAAGGCCTTCGCCGACGAGCCCTTCGTCCACCTCCTCCCGGAGGGACAGTGGCCCGCCACGGCGTCCGTCTACGGTTCGAACGCCGTTCAGGTGCAGGTCGCGTACGACGCCGCCGCGAACCGCATCATCGCGATCAGCGCCATCGACAACCTGACCAAGGGCACCGCGGGCGGTGCCGTCCAGAGCATGAACATCGCCCTGGGTCTCGACGAGACCACCGGCCTTACGACGATCGGAGTCGCGCCGTGAGTGTGACGGCAGCAAAGGGATTCACGGCCGCGGGCATCGCGGCCGGAATCAAGGAGAACGGCAACCCGGACCTGGCCCTCGTGGTCAACACCGGGCCCCGCCGATCCGCCGCGGGCGTCTTCACCTCCAACCGCGTCAAGGCCGCGCCGGTGCTGTGGTCCGAGCAGGCCCTGAAGGGCGGTCAGGTCTCCGCCGTCGTCCTCAACTCCGGTGGCGCCAACGCCTGTACGGGACCCAAGGGCTTCCAGGACACCCACGCCACCGCCGAGAAGGTGGCCGAGGTGCTCGGCCGCGGCGCCATCGAGGTCGCCGTCTGCTCGACCGGCCTCATCGGTGTGCTGCTGCCCATGGACAAGCTGCTCCCCGGTGTCGAGACCGCCGCCGCCCAGCTCTCCGAGCACGGCGGCGAGAAGGCCGCCATCGCCATCAAGACCACCGACACCGTCCACAAGACGTCCGTCGTGACCAAGGACGGCTGGACCGTGGGCGGGATGGCGAAGGGCGCCGGCATGCTCGCGCCCGGCCTCGCCACGATGCTCGTCGTCCTCACCACCGACGCCGCCCTCGACAGCGACGTACTGGACAAGGCGCTGCGCGCCGCCACCAAGGTCACCTTCGACCGCGTCGACTCCGACGGCTGCATGTCCACCAACGACACCGTGCTGCTGCTCGCCTCGGGCGCGGCCGAAGTCACCCCGGAGTACGAGGAGTTCGCCGAGGCCGTACGGGCCGTCTGCGACGACCTCGGGCAGCAGCTGATCCGGGACGCCGAGGGCGCCAGCAAGGACATCAAGGTCGAGGTGATCAACGCCGCGACCGAGGACGACGCCGTCGAGGTGGGCCGCTCCATCGCCCGCAACAACCTCCTCAAGTGCGCCATCCACGGCGAGGACCCCAACTGGGGCCGCGTGCTCTCCGCGATCGGCACCACCTCCGCCGCCTTCGAGCCGGACCAGCTCAACGTGGCCATCAACGGCGTCTGGGTGTGCAAGAACGGCGGTGTCGGCGAGGACCGCGAGAAGGTCGACATGCGCTACCGCGAGGTGCACATCGTCGCCGACCTCGCCGCCGGCTCCGAGACCGCCACCATCTGGACCAACGACCTCACCGCCGACTACGTCCACGAGAACAGCGCCTACTCCTCATGAGCACTACGCGTAAGCACACCGCGCTCCCCAAGGCCCAGATCCTCATCGAGGCGCTGCCCTGGCTGGTCCGGCACAACGGCAAGACCGTCGTCATCAAGTTCGGCGGCAACGCCATGATCGACGAGGACCTGAAGGCCGCGTTCGCCCAGGACGTCGTCTTCCTGCACCACGCCGGCCTCAAGCCCGTCGTCGTGCACGGCGGCGGACCGCAGATCAGCGCCGCCCTCGACCAGCACGGCATCGTCAGCGAGTTCAAGGCGGGCCTGCGCGTCACCACCGAGGACGCCATGGACGTCGTACGGATGGTGCTGGCCGGGCAGGTCCAGCGCGAGCTCGTCGGGCTCCTCAACCAGCACGGCCCGCTGGCCGTGGGCCTCACCGGCGAGGACGCGCACACCATCACCGCCACCAAGCACCAGCCCGAGATCGACGGCGAGTTGGTCGACATCGGGCGGGTCGGCGAGATCACCGCGATCGACACGGGCGCCATCGAGGCCCTGCTCGCCGACGGCCGCATCCCGGTCGTCTCGTCGATCGCCCGTAGCCAGGACGACGGACATGTCTACAACGTCAATGCTGATACGGCGGCTGCGGCACTCGCTGCTGCGCTGGGCGCCGAAACCCTCATGGTCCTCACCGACGTCGAGGGCCTCTACGAGGACTGGCCCCACAGCGACGAGGTGATCAGCCGCCTCACCGCTTCCCAACTGGAGAAGCTGCTGCCGGAGTTGAGCTCCGGCATGGTGCCGAAGATGGAGGGCTGCCTGCACGCCGTACGCAACGGCGTCACCACCGCCCGCGTCATCGACGGCCGGGTCCAGCACTCGATCCTGCTGGAGATCTTCACCGACGAAGGCATCGGCACGATGGTCGTGCCGGACGCGCAAGAGGGGGACGACGCCGTATGACCGGGAATCAGGAGCTCACCCAGCGGTGGCAGGGCTCGCTCATGAACAACTACGGCACCCCGCGGCTCCCTCTCGTACGCGGTGAGGGGCTCAAGGTCTGGGATGCCGACGGGAAGCGGTACATCGACTTCGTCGGCGGCATCGCGACCAACGCGCTCGGCCACGCGCACCCCGCGATCGTCGAGGCCGTGA
This sequence comes from Streptomyces sp. DT2A-34, assembly GCF_030499515.1. Taxonomy (NCBI): domain Bacteria; kingdom Bacillati; phylum Actinomycetota; class Actinomycetes; order Kitasatosporales; family Streptomycetaceae; genus Streptomyces; species Streptomyces sp. DT2A-34. The sequence continues at coordinate 8,353,100 of NZ_JASTWJ010000001.1, forward strand.
GCAAGCAGATCGCGTCCCTCGGGCACGTCTCCAACCTCTTCATGGCGGAGCCGACGATCGCCCTCGCCGAACGGCTGCTCCAGCTCTTCGGCCGGGACGGCAAGGTCTTCTTCTGCAACTCCGGCGCCGAGGCCAACGAGGCCGCGTTCAAGATCGGCCGACTGACCGGGCGGACCCACATCGTCGCCACCGAGGGCGGCTTCCACGGCCGCACCATGGGTGCCCTCGCGCTCACCGGCCAGCCGGCCAAGCAGGAGCCGTTCCTGCCGCTGCCGGGCGATGTCACGCATGTGCCGTACGGCGACGCGCAGGCGCTGGCCGCGGCGGTGACCGAGGAGACGGCCCTGGTGATCATCGAGCCGCTCCAGGGCGAGAACGGCGTCGTCGTGCCGCCGGCCGGCTATCTGAAGGCCGCGCGGGCGATCACCGCCGCCAACGGCTCGCTGCTCGTCCTCGACGAGGTGCAGACCGGCATCGGCCGTACCGGGAACTGGTTCGAGTACCAGGCCCACGAAGGCGTGCTGCCCGACATCGTCACGCTCGCCAAGCAGCTCGGCGGCGGGCTGCCGCTGGGTGCGACGGTCGCCTTCGGGCGGGCCGCGGAGCTGCTGCAGCCCGGTCACCACGGGACGACCTTCGGCGGCAACCCCGTCGCGTGCGCCGCTGGGCTGGCGGTTGTGGACACCATCGCGAACGACGGGTTGCTGGAGAACGTCAAGCGGCAGAGCGAGAAGTTGCGCGACGGGATCGAGGCGCTGGGCCACCCGTTGATCGACTATGTCCGGGGCGCGGGACTGCTCCTGGGTATCGTGCTCACCGAGCCGCACGCCGCCAAGGTGCAGCAGGCGGCTCAGGACGCCGGTTTCCTGGTGAACGCGCCCGCCCCCGATGTCGTACGGCTCATGCCGCCGCTGAACCTCGGCGACGACGAAGTGGAGGCGCTTCTTCAGGCGCTGCCCGGCATCCTTGACGTGGCCGACGGGGACGGATGATCCGGGGAATGAGACGACGATGAGCCAGGCGCAGGACCACGAGCACAACGGGGCCGCCGGGCCTGCCGTGCCGCAGACGCGCACCGCCCGCCACCGCCGGATCGTGGACATCCTCAACCGGCAACCCGTGCGGTCGCAGAGCCAGTTGGCGAAGCTGCTCGCCGACGACGGGTTGAGCGTCACGCAGGCGACGCTCTCCCGGGATCTGGATGAGCTCAATGCGGTGAAGATCCGCAACAACGAGGGCGATCTCATCTACGCGGTGCCGAGCGAGGGCGGTTTTCGTACGCCTCGGGCGCCGCTGGGGGAGTCGGCCAAGGAGGAGCGGATGCGGCGGTTGTCGCAGGAGCTGCTCATCTCCGCGGAGGCTTCTGCGAATCTCGTGGTCCTGCGGACCCCTCCGGGGGCGGCGCAGTTCTTGGCCTCGGCCATTGATCAGGCCGAGCTGCAGGACATTTTGGGGACCATTGCCGGTGACGACACGTTGCTGTTGATCAGCCGGAATCCTACGGGGGGTCAGGCCTTGGCCGATCATCTGTTGCGGTTGGCCCAGAACGGGCACTGAGTGGGGGTGGTGGCGGTCATTTGCCGACTGCGGGTGCAATGTGGCTGGTCGCGCAGTTCCCCGCGCCCCTGGGTGGGCCGACTCACCCGAGTCGAGAGGCCAAGCCTCCTGTGCAGCGGACCTCATCCCCCGCCGTGATCAAGAGCGCCTCCACCTCAGGCAACGACTCCAGCCAGCGCAGACCCTGCCGCGAACCCATCGCGAAAGCCGCCGTCGCCCAGCAGTCCGCCCAGGTCAGGTGCGGGGCCACCACGGTCACCGCCACCAGGTCCGTCACCGCGGAGCGGCCGGTGCGGGGGTCGACGATGTGCGCGCCCCGCTCCGCCGTGCCGGAGGTGGCCACCGCCAGTTCGTCCAGGCCGGCGGCGGAGATGACGGCCGCGAGGCCGCCCGGGCGCAGGGGGTCGGAGACGCCTACGCGCCAGGGGCGCTGTGCGCCCGGCACGCCCAGCAGCTGGACGTCGCCGCCGCCGTTGACGCTGACGCCGCTCACGCCGGGGACCTGCGCGAGGCGGCGGGCCGCGCGTTCGACGGACCAGCCCTTGACGATGCCGGTCGGGTCGAGGCGGCCCTCGTACGACGTGCTGAACCAGCCCTCGCTGAGCCGCTCCGCCTCGGCGCCCAGTTCGAGCACCTCGGAGACCTCCGGATCGCACCGCTCGACGGTCAGCTCGCCGCGCGCCAGCAGGGAGACCTGGCTGTCGTCGCGGTAGGTGCTGAACACCTCGTCGACCCGGTGCAGTCCGGCGACCGCCTCTTCCAGTGCCGACTCGACGGCACGGGGTTCCCCGCCGCGGACGTCGAAGGAGAAGACCGTCCCCATGACCTCCTCCGCATGACGTACCGCGGCGGGAGCTTCTGTCGGTTCCACCACCGCGTCAGCCACCGGCCTGGTCCAGGGCCGACTGGAGGGATTCCTTGTAGCCGGCGCTGGTGTACGTGGCTCCGGAGACGGCGTCGATGTCGGCGGTGCCGGCCGCTACGGCGGCTTGGTTGAGCTTGGGTACGGCGTTGGCGGTGACCTGGTCGCTCCGGCCGCCCTTGGGGGCCTGGACGGTCTCGGCCTTGGTGATCTTTCCGCCGTTGACGGTGATGCGGACCTGGACCGCGCCGTACTGGGTCTGGACGGCATCGCCGGTGACCGTGGCCGCCTGGGCGGCGCCCGAACCCTGCGAACCGGCGCTCGCCTTGGCCTTGTCCACCGCCGACTGGAGCGATTCCTTGTAGCCGGCGCTGGTGTACGTCGCTCCCGACACCGCGTCGATGTCGGCGCTCTGCGCGGCGACCGCCGCCTGGTTGAGCTTGGGTACGGCGTTCGCCGTGATCTGGTCGCTCTGGCCGCCCTTGGGGGCCTGCACGGCCTCTGCCTGGGTGATCTTCCCGTTGGCCACGGTCAGCCGCACCTGCACGGCCCCGTACTGGGTCTCTGCCGCGTCACCGGTGAAGGTGCCGGTTCCGGCCGCCTGGGCGCCGCCCTGGGGTGACGCCGCCGCGGGTGGTGCCGTGCCGCCCGCCGCCGCGGAGGCCGGGTCGGTCGCCGGCTTCAGCGACAGCAGCAGCACGATCCCGGACACGGTGGCCGCGCCGGCCAGCACGACACGCCGGATGGGGTGACTCTTCCTCATGGCTCCTACAGCTCCTGAAGTCCGAAGTCCGGTGTGTGACGTCCCGTCGCTCACATCTCGAACGACTCGTGATGGATGCGGCGGGCGGGCACACCCGCGCCGCGCAGTGCTTCGTAGACGGACTGCGCGAAGCCGGTCGGCCCGCACATGAACACGTCGTGCTTGTCGATGTCCGGCAGCTTCTGGCGCAGCCGCTCCGCCGAGATGTCCGGCCGCTCGCCGTCCGGGCTGTTGACCGCGTACATCAGCCGGGCCCCGCGCTCGTCGGCGATGGCCGCGAGCTCGTCCCACAGCGCCAGGTCCTGGGTGCTGTTGGCCCGGTAGAGCAGCGTGATGTCGCCGGACGCACCGGGCAGCGTCTCGAACAGGGCCCGCATCGGTGTGATCCCGACCCCGCCCGCCACCAGCAGCACCTTGCCCCGGCTGCGGCGCTGGGCGGTCATCGCGCCGTACGGCCCCTCCGCCCACACCTTGGTGCCCGGCTTCAGATCGCGCAGCCGCGAGGTGTGGTCGCCGATCGCCTTGACCGTGATCCGCAGCATGTCGGGGCGGGGCGCCGCCGACAACGAGTAGGGATGGGAACTGAACCGCATCCCCGGCGCCTTGAACCGCCACCGGAAGAACTGCCCGGCCTGCGCACCCATGCGGTGCAGCTTGCGCCCGCCGATCAGCACCGACACGATGCCCGGCGTCTCCTCGATGACCGCCTCGACGTACATCCGGTGCCGCAGGTTGAGGCGGATCGGGGTGAGGATCCGGTACCAGACCACCAGCGCGGTCACGACCCCGTACAGCGCGTACCAGAAGGTCTTCGCGGACGGCTCGACGGCGAACTCGTTGCCGGTGGTGATCTGGTGCCAGAACGTCAGGTACACCGCCGCGTACGTCAGCAGGTGCACGTGGTACCAGGTGTCGTACGGGATCCGGCGGCGGATCCCCCCGATCGAGATGAACGCGATGAAGAACAGCAGCCCGGTGCCGATGGCCGCCTTGCCCATGTCCGGCAGCGTGTTGACCGAGTCGATCGTCTGCTGGACGACGTCACCGAGCGTCTTGCCGGCCTGGAGCGCGTACGCCCACATGGTGAGGAAGACGTGCGCGATGACCAGGCAGATCGTGTAACGACCGCTCATCGCGTGCCAGCGCGCGACCCGGTCGGACCCCACCCGCCGCTCCAGCGCGGGCACCCGGGCCATCTGCAGCACCACGAGCGCCATGAGATAGCCGGCCAGCAGTCCGGTGATCCGCCCCGCGGCGAGGATCTTGGCGGTGTTGTCCGCGAGGGACGGCGTGTTGTCCCACCACAGCCACAGCACCGCCGCCGCACCCGCCCACAGGGCGATCACCAGCGGGACGGCCGGGGAGCGGCGCGGGCGGATGCGGCGCATCGTCTGGCGGCGAGCGGCACGGCCGCCTGCGAGCGTGGTGGTCACGGTTCCTCCGGGGACGGGAGCAAGGGGGTGCGTGATGGGCGTGGTCCCTTGGCCCTGAGATACGTGCGGGGAGGTCCGTGTGTTCAGCCGCGTGCGGAGTCGAGTGCGTCCAGGGGTGACTGGCGGTAACCGCCACCTTGTGCGTGGCCTGGAGCGGGTCGGTCAGCCACCGGCTCCACACGCATCCACCGGTACTACGGACAGCACGGTTCGCACGGGCAGCACCACTCGCTTCTGGCTGTCTGTCCGCAGCAACACACCGTCCGGCCCGGCGCCGAGCAGCTCCCCGCACTGCTCACCGCTCCTCGTCACCACCCGCACCACATGGTCCGGCGGCGACTCGGTGGTCGTCCAGGCGACGCCGACCGCGCCGCACACCAGCACGAGCCCCGCGACGCAGCACACGGAGGCCTGCCGCAACGCCCCGGTGACCCGTACCGTCTCGGCCTCGGTCCAGCGGCGCAGCGCCTGCCCGGCGAGCAGCACCCGACTCCCGGGCCGGCCGTGCGCGGCGCGCACCGCGAGTACGGAGCCGACGACCAGCAGCACGAACGCGGCGGCGAGCAATGCCGTGGCCGTGTGCCGGGCGGCCGAGGGGAGTTTGGACAGGTCGTCGCGCCCCTTGAGCAGCACCAGAACGGCGAGCAATGCCGTGAGCCCGGCCAGCCCGTTGCGCCAGCCCTCCGCCTGCTTCCTCAACTCGGTCAGCTGGGTGAACTCCAGCTCACGGGCCAGCTGGGCCCAGCGCCGATCGGACTGTGCGCTCACGAGGGACCGCCCGCGTCCAGCGAGCCGACGCGCCAGCCGGCCCCGCATCCGATGAAGGGCGCGTCGTGCGGAAGGTTTGCATGAGGATGCCCGCACTCGCAGAAGTGGAGTTCCTGTTTCAGCAGGTCGGCGTCGGCGTTTCCGTCGGGCGCGGGATGCCCGCCGGTGATCCAGGACAGCAGTCCCTTGGTGCCGCTTCCGGGTGTCCCGTGCCGGTACTCCGTCGACGTCCTCCCGTGACAGCGTGGGCAGGCACCCTCGACCACGATGCCGTGCCCGTCGGGGGAGGGCGTGCGAAAGAAGGGAGTGGGCGCGTGCCCCATGTCCTCTTCCGCGTAGGCGAGCGTGAAGTCATGGCCGGGTGCCGGGAGTTCAGTCATCGGTGCGGGTCTCGCTCTCGCTCTGGTCCTCGGTGTCGGGGATGGTCAGGCCGAACATCCCGGCGTACAGGTGCAGTCGGCACCTGATCCACTCCTCGCTCTCCCGGGTCGTTTCGGCGGCGAGCGTGATGTGCCGCTGCGTCACGGCTCCTTCGATCGCGGGCAGTCTGCCGTCGAAGTGCTGAGTGAGCAGGGTGAGGTCCTGCCAGCAGGGGACGGTGTCAGCGGCGGTGGGCAGGGAGGCGAGGGCCGTGAGCAGGGGAAGGTAGGGCCTGATGCGGCGCACCGTCTCGGAGACGGGTTCGCCGAGGCGGGCGGCGATGCTGACCAGCTCGAAGGGTGTGTAGGGGGAGGAGGGGGCGAAACGTCGCTGCTCGGGGGAGAGGGCCAGGAGATCCCACTCGTCGGGGACACCGACACCGAAGGCAGCCAGCTCCTCCGCGCTGAGATCGGGAATGATGGCACCGAGGTCGCGGAATAGGCTCAGGTGCTGGTACGCGGTGGATGGATCGAGGGCAAGCGTCCGCGCATAGCGAGCCAGGGCCACGGGCGTCAGAGTCGTCCACGTCGGTGTTCCAGCATCGCTGTAGCGTGATTCGAACGTGCAGAGTGCGTTGCAGAGTTCCAGGGAGGGACGGACATCGACCAGCGCGGGCGGGAGGGACGGAACGTCGATCCCGAGGAAGGGGGCCCGTTGGGCGGCGAGATGCCACACGTCACCGAGGGACTCCTGCAAGTACGTGGCAGCGTTGAGCAACACCGCCGAAGTGAGCGCTCCGGCAGGGAAGTTTTCGTCGTCCTGCGCGGCGTCCCGGCCTGAGAAGACGTAGCGGCTGCGCAGATCCAGTGTGTGCCATGCCACGCTGATCCTGTGGTCATCGGGTACGCGGACACCCATGGCGCGCAGGGCCTCGACCCGTTCGTCCGTGACGGAGTTCTCTATGCCGGCGATGTAGAGGTCCTCCAGGTCGACCCCGTCCTCAAGGCGGACTCCGAGCTCGAGCGAGAGATACGCGACGAAGTCGGTGGTGTCGGGCGAGGGCACTGTCGTGCCTTCCGACCCGCCGTCGGCGTAGCGCGGTTCGTGGGCCAGGCCGAGCGCCGCGGCAACCTCGGCCATGCGTTGCTCGGCATCGGCGAGGGTGATCTGGAAGGCCTCTGCGGCCATGACGGTTGCTTCCCAGTCCAGTCGGTGGCGGCCGTCCGGCAGCCGTGAGCTGCTGCCGCGCACGATGCCGAGAGTCTCGTCGTCCAGCTCCAGCCAGGGGGCCATCTCAGCGGGGAGAGGAGCCACCCAACCGAGCCAGCTGAACTCCGAGAGACGGGCGACCACGTCGGAAACCGAGACCCCGGAGGGAAGCGGTCGGGCCATGACGTCGGCTGCGCCGACCACGCGGCGCAGGCGCCTGTTGCCCATGTTCACGAACAGGCACTGGATGTCGAACTCCGTGCAGATGTACTTCACGTGGGATTCCGGCGGAGAGGGAACCACCAGAGAATGAAGCGGCGTAAGACGAGCCAGCGTCTCCGTCACGTCGCCGAGCGGCCTGCCCAGCCACGCTGACGCAAGAACGAGGCCGCCGAAGTCGTCGATGCCGGTCCCCTCCCTGGCAGTGCGAGCGGGCACGTCCTCAGCGCGCCGTGACTCGCCTTTCAGAGTTCGGGCGAGGGCGGCCTCCCGCTCCGTGGGAACCCGGGCCAGCTCGCCCTCTCCACTGGTCGGAGGCGGTGAGAACGACGGGTCAACGATGCGCAGCCTGCGCATGCGGTGCAGCAGGTCGGCGAGGGGCATCCTGTATTCGGCCGCATGGGTGACGACATCGTGCCAGGAACCGAATCCCTTGACTGCCAGGTCCGCGTCGCCGGGCGACGGTACCGGATGGCCGACGAGGCTTCGAGGAGGCGCGGGCAGGTGGTTGTCCCGGGACTTCCCGAGAACCGTGTTGCGCCATGGCTGGCTGCGCAGGCTGTTGGTGCTGGAAGCAGTGCGCGCGTCGAGGTGGAACCAACCCACCTCGTCCAGTGACAGAGGCTCACCTACCCTCCTGGCCACCGTGACGCCCTTGCCCCGCCACTCCGCGTCGAGCACTTGGGCCACACGCAGACTCTGCTTCTCAAGCTCCGCTGTCCACCTCGCCGTCAGCCCCGGCCACCGGGACAACGCCTCGGTCCCCAGCCGCCACTGCTCCTCCGCCCAGTCACGATCGAAGTGCTGCAGTTCGGTACGGCTGACACTGAGCTTCCCCGCATGAGGCCCCGTCAGGTTCAACACGTACCCGAATGGCTTCTGATCGGTCTCGATACCGTCGCAGAGGATGGCCCCCTCGCCGTCAACCCACCACAACACCCCGGGAACGGCGTTCAGGGACTCGTGCCCACCGCCCACCACCGAATGCTGGAGCACCCCGGGTTCCCACCGATGCGCGTGCCCCTCCCCATCCAGCGCTTCCAGCCCGAACTCACCGACGCGTACCAGCTCCCGCAGCACCCGAGTGCACGACAGCTCCTCCTCGGCCGCCCCCTGCCGCAGGTACAGTCGGACCCGAGTACCCCCCTCCGCCAATCCGTCCTCCGGTCCGGTATGGCGGCGGATGCGGAACAGGCTGCCGCTGCTGGGGATGTCGACGCGCAACGCGTGCTCGGCGGGTATGCCCTCGGGGCTGACATACCGGGTCACGATCGTCATCTCGTCGGCCAGCATGAAGTAGCTGAACACACCGATGCCGAAACGGCTGTTGGGGTAGAGCCGGAGGCTTCGATCGTGCCGCAGCCAGCGAGACTGCTCCCGGCGGAACGACTTGGACCGCTCGAAGCGGCTGCCGGCGCGCGTGAAGGTGTGGGTGAGCAACTCCGCGCTCATGCCCACGCCGTTGTCCCGGCACTCGACGTACCGTCCCCGCTCGTCCTCGCCCTGGGTGAAGGTGATCCGCCCGCGCCAGTCGGCGGGACGAGCACCACTGCTCGTGAGGTACTTCCACCGCATCGCGCGGTACCGGCATGCGTCCATGGCGTTCTGGTACAGCTCGCGCAGCGCGAGGTTCGGCTGGCCACCGTACAACTGCTCGCCCATCAGCAGTTCCCGCACCTCCGACTGAGCGAGATGGAAACGCAGCAGCGGCACCTCGTACGGCTCGTGCCCACCACTGGTCCGGGCCGGACGCAGCGCGCGTGCGGTCACACGCTTCGGTATGTCCGCCAGCAGATCCGCCTCCGTGCCCGGCAACCCGTCGGCACGGTCGCGGATCCGTGCGACGAGTTGGTCCGCCTCCTCAGTGATCTCGGCGAGCGCGGCGTGCACCGCCTGATGCGGACAGGGAGCGTCGATATGGAGTGCCGAGTCCTCCTTTTCCCAACTCAGGCCGTGCGCGACGGCGACGACGTGCTGGGGCAGGACCGGGTCCGTCACGGCCAGGTGTTCGGCCACGATCTCGGGGAAGGTCCGCACGTCCAGGGAGAGGACGGCCGCGAGCCGCAGCAGCGCGGCCAGCGGACGTACACGTAGGGGCTGGGGGCCGCTGGGCAGCACCACTTTGCCCGGCACCCGGCCGTACGGCACCGGATCGTTGGGCAGTTCGTCGAGGCCGATGGCCGCTGCCGCCGCACACAGCAGCTCTGCCACCTCGTGCACCCGGTCGGACGCCACGCCCAGTTCTTCGACGAACGTCTCCGCGAGACTCACCGGCACCGGCTCGTCGTCCGTTTCGAAACGGTCGGCGATCCAGCGGTGCACCAGCCACATGACGACCGTGGTCTCATCCTCCACCCGGCCACGGACCCGGCACTGGTCCGCCTTGCGTACGATGCTCGCATGCTGGTCGCTGACCTGCTCGAAGTGCCTGCGGTGGGCCTCTGTTCCCGGGTTACGGTCCGCCCGGTAAGGGTCGACCTCGACGGCCTGACTCAGCTTGTCGGCCCAGGCCGCCTCCCACAGGAACGGAGCCGTGACGAGGAACGCCACCTCGACAGCGGACAGCGGCTGCGTCCCCGGCATCACCAGCGGCAGCCGCTTCTCGACCAGACGGACCGGGAACGCCTCGTCCGACCATGGATCGGGGCGCGGGAGCCTGCCCTGCGCCAGATGCAGCATTCGGGCGCAGCGCTCCACGAAGGCAGCCACCTGCTCCTGGAACCCCTGCAGCGAGGCCTTGTCCTCCGGGCGCACCCGGCCCCACAACGGCGTCTCGCGCGCCGCCCGCAGCCAGGTCTCCAGCAGCGGTCGGCCCTCACAGATCTCCGTCTCCCGCGTCGCCGCCTCGGCGTTGGTGCCGTAGCGGATCCGAGGGTTCTGGGTCAGCCGGTGCCGACGCGCCGCCGCGGCCGTCCGGGCCCGGGCCAGGTCGAAGACCTCCTCGACGGTCCGCGCGGGCGTCAGTGGGCTGAGCGCGTCCGCCAGTCCACGAGTGAAGAAGCTGCCCTCGGCCGTGTAACCGCTGTGCTCGCCGGCCGAGCAGGCGGTCAGTACGGCGAAGCCGCCGTTCGGCGGACCGTTGTCGATGGCGTTACCGAAGGCCAGTTCGTCGTCGCCGAGATCCGTACGGCAGGCGTCGATCAGCCAAAGCACCGTCCCGGCCCGGCACTTCGTCAGCAGCTGGCTGATGTTCGCAGGCAGCAGGGAGTCCAGGTAAGGCCACTCCCAGCCGCCCTCGGGCGAAGGCTCGGCGTCGGCTGGTACGAGGTAGTCGGCGCCGCCGACCCGAACGCCGTGCCCGGTGAAGTACAACAGCAGGGTGCTGCCCGGCGGTGCGTCGCCGGCGACCTGGTAGAGCCTGCGCTGGATCTGGCCGCGGTCCACGTCGTGCAGAACCTCTACTTCGTAGCCGACCCCGTCCAGCACCGAGGCCATCAACCGCAGATCGGCCTCGACGACCGAGTCCAGTGGCTCCAGCGACCCGTCGGTGGCAGGTGTCTGCCCAACCCCGATCAGCAGCGCCCTGTGCGCTCGTTCCATGTGCCCTCCCCGCAGAGGGACATGATGTCACCAGGCACTGACACCGGTGGCAAACGGCAGCGGGGCCCGGTTGTCAGTACCGCGTGATCGCGGTCAGGCCCGACTCGGTCCCGATCGCGATGTGCGGCGCCCGGACGGGATCGACCCACCGCACGATCTTCCGCATCGCCTCCCGCGGCACCGACACACAACCCGCCGTCGCCCCCCGCCCCTTCACATGCAGGAAGATCCCGGCCCCTCGCCCCTTCACCGGCCGCTCGTAGTTGAACCCGATGACGAGCGCGTGCGCGTAGAGCGCCCCGTACGAGATCAGGTGCTCGGACTCGGCGGCCCGGCAGTCGCGCGCCAGAGGCTCGGTCCACCGGTTGTACGCACGGGAGTCGTTGTCCTGGCACCACCAGGAGTCCCGGTGGACACGGCGGTACTCGTACGCGGTACCGCGCGGCGCCGCCTCGATGCCGAAGGCGTACGGCAGCCCGTACAGCCCCGTGGGAGTCGTGTTGGTGCTCTGCTTGCGCGAGGCCCCCTCGACCAGCCCCTTCGCCCCGAACCGGGCCGGCGTCGAACCGTTCTTCACCCACTGCCCGTCGACGCGGTCCCACCAGGTGACCGTCCCCGACGTCGAGCCGGTCTTCGGCGCCACCGCGGTGATGAGCTGGGAGCCGCCCCCGGTGTCGGCCATGCGCGCGGGCAGCGGCTGCGGCGGCCCGCCGCCCGGCGTGGCGCCGAGCACGAGGAGGGACGCGGAGGCGAGGGCGACGACACCGGGGCGCATGGCTCAGACGCTAGACGGGGGCAGCGGCAACGGCAGCCCGGGTAGGCCATCCAGGCTCGTCGCGATGTGCTCCTTCTTGGCGAAGTACGCGCTGAGCGAGTCGTCGTCCTCGCGCGCGAACCGCCTCGCGTGCAGGTCGCGGTCCTCGTCGTACGTCATGAGGGGCACCGCGTACCCGCAGGAGTCCCGAATGAGTTCGGCCCGCACCACGATGATCGCGCGCAGGCCGTGCAGGGAGTGGTCGATGTCGGGGAAGTGGCCGAGCAGTTCCTTGAACCGTGGGTCGTCGCGGAAGACGGCCTCACCGCGGCCGTGGACGCGGACGATGTTGGGCGGCCCCTGGAAGGCGCACCACATGAGGGTGATCCGGCCGTTCTCCCGCAGATGCGCGACGGTCTCGGCGGTGGAGCCCGCGAAGTCGAGGTAGGCCAGGGTGAGTTCGTCGAGGATCGCGAAGGAGCCGCGCAGCCCCTTGGGGGAGAGGTTGACCGTGCCGTCGGCGTCCAGGGGAGCGGTCGCGGTGAAGAAGAGGGGCTGCTCCTCGATGAACCTGCGGAGTCTGCCGTCTATGCGTTCATAAGTTTTTCCCACGTCCACCGAGTATGGGTGTGGGTCATTCGCTTGTCTAAGGAATTGCGGGTTCAGCGGGTTCAGCGAGTTGAAGGGGCATCACCATGGCCGCCCCGGCCGGCGTGCCAACGGGGCGGCCATGGCTGCCTGTCACCTCACTGGTTGAGGGTGCAGGCGGCGAATGCCTCCAGTCCTTCGGGCTTGGCGGCGGCGCGGCCGATGGCGGTTTCGATGCGGTTGAGGGCGGCGACGCGCTTGTCTTCGAGGGGGCCGAGGATGGCGTTCTGGACGAAGTTGGGGCCGCCTTGGCCGACGGTGTCGACGAGGCGCTGGTTGGCTTCGTTGATCTGGGTCTGGAGCTGGGCGAGGTTGCGGTCGACCTCGGCCTGTGCGGACGCCGGGATCGCGGGCAGCCGGTCGGTGACGTCCGGGCACGTGATCGTGCCGACACCGGCGTTCCCCGCCTCGCCCGCGGCGTCGCCGGCCTCCTCGCCCGCCGCGCCGCCGGCCTCCTCCGTGGCCGTCTCGCTCGGCGTGGCCTCGGCCTCCTCGCCCGCCCCGGCCTCGGCACCGGCGCCGGCGTCCTCGCCCGCGCCGGCTTCCTCACCCGCTCCGGCCTCCTCGCCACCCGCTCCGGCCTCCTCGCCACCCGCTCCGGCCTCCTCGCCGCCGTCGGCGTTCAGGGTGCAGGCGGCGAATGCCTCCAGTCCTTCGGGCTTGGCGGCGGCGCGGCCGATGGCGGTTTCGATGCGGTTGAGGGCGGCGACGCGCTTGTCTTCGAGGGGGCCGAGGATGGCGTTCTGGACGAAGTTGGGGCCGCCTTGGCCGACGGTGTCGACGAGGCGCTGGTTGGCTTCGTTGATCTGGGTCTGGAGCTGGGCGAGGTTGCGGTCGACCTCGGCCTGTGCGGACGCCGGGATCGCGGGCAGCCGGCCGGTGACGTCCGGACACGTGATCGTGCCGGGGCCGGCCAGCGTCCGGGCGCTCGTGCCGCTGCTCCGGGACGTCTCCCCGGCGAGGGCGAAACCGGCGATCACCGTGCCGGACAGTGCCACCGCGGCGGCGCCGCCGATGAACGCGACGCGACGCTTGTTGTACTTCGGAAGAGCCCTGGACATGCGGATGCCTCACCTGTCGTCGTTTACGAACGCGGCGCCTGCGTTCAGCGAGAGATACGAGTAAGCGGTTTCCCGCGTTCAATGGGTGCTTCGAATTTCCGTCGCTCGATTTCCGTCTCCCGCGGGCCAGATTGACGAATCATGCAGAGGTCTGCATACTCATGCAGGTCAGTGTGTGGTGAGCGCGCACTGTCCTGACGACCGCCTCCCCGTTCACGCCACGGGGAGGCGGTGCCACACACGCAGACTCTTCCGAGGAGCGCAGCAAGTGAGCAGCAACAGCGGTGACGTCCGGCTCTGGGGCGGCCGTTTCGCCGACGGTCCCGCCGAGGCCCTGGCCAAGCTGTCCGCGTCCGTCCACTTCGACTGGCGGCTGGCGCCGTACGACATCGCCGGTTCGCGTGCTCACGCGCGCGTGCTGCACAAGGCGGGGCTCCTGACGGAGGACGAGCTGACCCGGATGATCGCCGGGCTCGACCAGCTGGAGGCGGACGTCGCCGACGGCTCCTTCGTGGGCACGATCGCCGACGAGGACGTCCACACCGCCCTGGAGCGGGGCCTGCTGGAGCGCCTCGGCCCGGACCTGGGCGGCAAGCTCCGCGCCGGCCGCTCCCGCAACGACCAGGTCGCCACCCTCTTCCGGATGTACCTCCGCGACCGCGCCCGCATCATCGGCGGCCTGATCGCCGACCTCCAGGACGCGCTGATCGGCCTCGCCGAGGCCCACCCGGACGCGGCGATGCCCGGCCGCACCCACCTCCAGCACGCCCAGCCGGTGCTCTTCGCCCACCACGTCCTGGCCCACGTGCAGTCGCTGTCCCGGGACGCGGAGCGGCTGCGTCAGTGGGACGAGCGGACGGCCGTCTCGCCGTACGGCTCGGGCGCCCTCGCGGGTTCCTCCCTCGGCCTGGACCCGGAGGCGGTGGCGAAGGACCTCGGCTTCGAGCACGGGTCCGCCGCCAACTCCATCGACGGCACGGCCTCCCGTGACTTCGTCGCCGAGTTCGCCTTCATCACCGCGATGATCGGCGTGAACCTCTCCCGGATCGCCGAGGAGATCATCATCTGGAACACGAAGGAGTTCTCCTTCGTGACCCTGCACGACGCGTTCTCCACGGGCTCGTCGATCATGCCGCAGAAGAAGAACCCGGACATCGCGGAGCTGGCGCGCGGCAAGAGCGGCCGCCTGATCGGCAACCTGACGGGCCTCATGGCGACCCTCAAGGCCCTGCCCCTCGCCTACAACCGCGACCTCCAGGAGGACAAGGAGCCGGTCTTCGACTCCTGTGACCAGCTGGAGGTCCTGCTCCCCGCCTTCACCGGCATGATGGCCACCCTCACCGTCAATCGCGAGCGCATGGAGGAACTGGCCCCGGCCGGCTTCTCCCTCGCCACCGACATCGCCGAGTGGCTGGTCAAGCAGGGCGTCCCCTTCCGCGTCGCGCACGAGGTCGCCGGCGAGTGCGTCAAGGTCGCCGAGTCCGAGGGCAAGGAGCTGGACGACCTGACGGACGAGCAGTTCGCGAAGATCTCGGCCCACCTGACACCGGAGGTGCGCTCGGTGCTCAACGTCCCGGGCGCCCTGGCTTCCCGCAACGGCCGGGGCGGTACGGCCCCGAGCGCGGTGGCCGTCCAACTGGCCGAGGTGAAGCAGGACGTGGCGGCCCAGCACGAGTGGGCGGCTGCCAAGAAGCAGGGCTGAGGGACAGCGCCCCTTCAGGGGCGCGGGGAACTGCGCGACAAGCCACACACGACCCGCACCCGTCGAATCCCCGCACAACCCGAGCCCTGATGCGAAGGTCATCGCGGGTTACGTTGGTCAGGAGCCGCACTGGAACCGACCGAACGGAGCCCGCGATGCCCTTCGCCCGACTGGCAACAGCAACCACCCCGACCTGCCACCTCGGACTGGGCCTCGCCGCCGTCGGCCGCCCCGGCTACATCAACCTCGGCCGAGACCAGGACCTCGGAGAGAACCGCAGTGTCGAAACGCTGCGCACCCGCACCCACGAACTCCTCGACGCCGCCTACGCCCAAGGCGTCCGCTACTTCGACGTCGCCCGCTCCTACGGCCGCTCCGAGGAGTTCCTCGCAGACTGGCTCAACAAGAACCCCCGCATCGACGACGTGGTCATCGGCAGCAAATGGGGCTACACCTACACGGCCGACTGGACGGCGGACGCCGAGACACACGAGGTCAAGGACCACGCCCTCCCCACCTACGAGCGTCAGCGCGCCGAGACCGACGCCCTGCTCGGCGACCGGCTCGACCTCTACCAGATCCACTCGGTGACCCCGGACAGCCCGGCCCTCACCGACAAGGACCTGCACGTCAGGCTGGCCGAAGCCGCCGCCCAGGGCCTCACCATCGGTTTCTCCACCAGCGGCCCCGCCCAGGCCGACGCGATCCGCGCCGCCCTCGCCGTGACGGTCGACGGCGAGCCCCTCTTCCGTACCGTCCAGTCGACGTACAACGCCCTGGAGACCTCGGCCGGTCCCGCCCTCGCCGAGGCACACGACGCCGGACTCACGGTGATCGTCAAGGAGGGCATGGCCAACGGGCGGCTCGCGGACCCGTACGCGCCGGACGCGCTGAAGGCCGTAGCCGCACAAACGTCTCTGGGCTGCGACGCCGTCGCCCTCGCCCTGATCCTGCGCGAGCCCTGGGCCGGCGTGGTCCTCTCCGGCGCCGCGACGACCGTACAGCTCGCGTCCAACCTGCACGCGGCGGTCGTGGACCTCGACGACGAGCAGGTGGAGCGGCTCGCCGCGCTGGTGGAGGAGCCGGGCGCGTACTGGGAGCGGCGCGGGCAGCTGCCCTGGCACTGAGGCGCCGGCCGAGTGCAGGACGGTGAGTTCTGTAAGGGGCTGTGAGCTCCGCATGCCTTGAATGAGACATCAGTGTCTCATGTGGGCCATGGTTGTCTCATGGCCGTCGATCGTGACCACGTACTGCGCAGCGCCGCAGCCCTGCTGACCCGCAAATCCACCGCGACCATGGACGAGGTCGCCAAGGCCGCCGGGATCAGCCGGGCCACGCTGCACCGGCACTTCGCCGGGCGGGACGCGCTCGTCCGGGCGCTGGAGGCGCTCGGCATCGCGGAGTGCGAGGCGGCGCTGGACGCGGCGCGGCTGGACGACGGGCCGGCGAGTGGCGCCGTACGACGCCTCGTCCGCGAGATCGAGTCCGCCGCCGGGCTCCTCGCCTTCCTCTACACCGAGAACCAGCTGTTCGAGGGTGAGGAGCAGCACGAGGGCTGGTCCAGGATCGACGGCCGTATCGCCGCGCTGTTCCGGCGCGGACAGGACAGCGGCGAGTTCCGGATCGATCTCACGCCCGCGTGGCTCACCGAGGCCCTGTTCGGGCTGCTCGCCTCCGGCGCCTGGGTCGTGCAGAACGGCAAGGTCGCCCCCAAGGACTTCCACCACATGATCGTCGAGCTGTTGCTCGGCGGCGCGCTCAGAAGAGAGGAATCATGACCAGCACCCTGCAGTCGGCGGCCACGACCGAGGCGGTGAAGCGTCCGGGCCGCTGGCTCGCGCTGTCCGTCCTCGTGCTCGCCGTGCTGCTGGTGGCCGTGGACGCGACCGTCCTCGGCCTCGCGACCCCCTACATCAGCGAGGACCTGAAGCCCTCCGGCACCCAGCTCCTGTGGATAGGCGACGTCTACTCCTTCGTCATCGCGGGTCTGCTGGTGTCGATGGGCAGCCTCGGCGACCGCATCGGCCGCAAGCGGATCCTGCTCGTCGGCGCCACGGCGTTCGGCGCGATATCCGTGCTCAACGCCTACGCGACGACGCCCGAACTGATGATCCTGGCCCGGGCGTTGCTCGGCGTCGCGGGCGCCACCCTGATGCCCGCCACGCTCGCCCTGATCCGCAACCTCTTCCACGACCCGCGCGAACGCAGCCTGGCCGTCGGCATCTGGGGCGCGACCGCCTCCGCCGGTACGGCAGTCGGCCCGATCGCCGGCGGCTTCCTGCTCGAACACTTCTGGTGGGGCTCGGTCTTCCTGATCAACCTGCCGGTGATGGTGGTCCTCGTCCTCGTCGGCATCAAGCTGCTGCCCGAATCGCGAAACCCGAGTTCCGGCCCGTGGGACCTGGTCAGCGTCGTACTGTCGCTCGTCGGCACGATCGGCATCGTGTACGCCGTCAAGGAGGCCGCCACCCACGGCTTCACGTGGGTCACGCTCGCCGTGGGCCTGCTGGGCGCGGCCGCGCTGTACGGCTTCGTCCGCCGCCAGTTCACCCTGCCGACCCCGCTGCTGGACATGCGGCTGTTCCGCCACCGCGGCTTCAGCGGTGCGGTGCTCGCGGACCTGCTGACCATCCTCGGCCTGTCCGGCCTGGTGTTCTTCCTCTCCCAGTTCCTGCAACTCGTGCAGGGCAGGGGCCCGTTCGAGGCGGGCCTCGCGGAGCTGCCCGCCGCGATCGGCGCCGTGGTGGCCGGCCTGATCGCCGGCCGCGTGGCCCGCCGCTTCTCGGTACGGGCCGTCGTCTCCGGCGGGCTCGCGGCGATCGGCCTCGCGCTGGCCGCGCTCACGGTGATCGACCGCTCGACGGGTTATCCGCTGCTCGGTGCGGCCCTGCTGGTGGTCGGCGTCGGCGCCGGTTTCTCCTTCACGGTGACGTCCGACGTGATCCTGGGCTCCGTACCGAAGGAGCAGGCGGGCGCGGCGTCGGCGGTGTCGGAGACGGCGTACGAGCTCGGCGCCGCTCTGGGTATCGCCGTACTGGGTTCGATCGTGACGGGTGTCTACCGGGACTTCACGGGACCGGCAGGCACTCCTGCGGAGGCACACGAGTCGCTGGGCGGTGCGGTGGAAGCGGCAGCGGACTTGCCTTCAGACACGTCCGAGGCCCTGCTGGAAGCGGCCCGCCAGTCCTTCGTGGACGGCTTGGCGCTGGCGGCGGGGGTGGGCGCGGCGGTGCTGCTCGCTGCGGCGGCAGCAGCATGGTTCATGCTTCGAGACCAACGGCTGGACAGTTGGCCTCAGGGGCGCGGGGAACTGCGCGACCAGCCACAACGGACCCGCAGCCGCCGTACCTGAGAACCGGAACGGCGCTACGCGGCCTCTTTGGCCTTGCTTGCGTACATGTCCACATACTCCTGCCCCGACAGCCGCATGACCTCAGCCATCACGGAGTCGGTCACGGCACGCAGGACGTACCGATCCCGGTCCATGCCCTCATACCGAGAGAACTCCATCGCCTCACCGAACCGCACCGTCACCTTGCGCGGCCGCGGCATCCCCGCCCCACCCGGCTGGATCTTGTCCGTGCCGATCATGGCGAACGGGACGACCGGCGCCCCGGTCATCAGCGTCAGCCGCGCGATGCCGGTGCGCCCCCGGTACAGCCTCCCGTCGGGAGACCGCGTGCCCTCGGGGTAGATGCCGAAGACCTTGCCCTCCTCCAGGATGCGGCGCCCGGTCATCAGGGCCGCGACACCGCCCCGGCCGCCGTCCCGGTCGACCGGGATCATGCCGACGCCGGTGAAGAACCACGCCATCAGTCGGCCCTTGAGGCCCTTGCCGGTGACGTACTCGTCCTTGCCGATGAAGAAGACCTGACGGTCGCAGACCAGCGGCAGGATCATCGAGTCGATGAACGTGAGGTGATTGCCGGCCAGGATGACCGGACCGTCGCCCGGGATGTGCTCCGCGCCCTCCACCTGTGGGCGGAACATCAGGCGCATGATCGGTCCGAGCACTGCCTTGATGAGCGCGAAGCGGGACAACGGGCCCTCCGGGGTCAAGAGGATGGTGAGGGATCTGTATAAGTCTGTGCAGGTGAGGACGATACTCGCGGTTCCCGGGCTCCCGCACATCGGGTGGGCCGACTTCACCGAGGTCTTACGCACTGTTGACGCACATTTACCTGCGGTGGCGCGTCGTCGAGGGCGCGTAACGCCCCCGCCATGATGTGACGGACATCGCCCCCGAGACCTACTGGACGACTTCCCCGCACCGCCGGGCCCATTCCGACGGGCCGTCACCTCACCTTTCCCGTACGACGCTCAGCGTCACCCGCGAGTTCCGCCGAAGGTCTCCCATCCGTCATGTGCACGCACCTACGATCGGCGCGCACTGAATGAGCGGAAGGTCAGGGAGGGCCCTCATGGGAACCCAGGAGAACGAGCAGGCGGGCGTAACCGGACGGCGGATGCTTCTCGGCGCGGCCGTGCTCGGCGCGGGCGGAGCGGTCCTCGGGCTGTCCGGTACGGCGAGAGCGGCCGAGGCCCGGCCCGGCGGTGGCGGGGGCGGTGGCCTGAAGAGCCTGCCCAAGCCGACGATCATCGGCCACCGGGGCGCCAGCGGCTACCGGCCCGAGCACACCCTCGGCTCCTACCAGCTGGCCCTGGACATGGGCGCCGACATCGTCGAGGCGGGCGACCTGGTGCCCACCAAGGACGGCCACCTCGTCTGCCGGCACGAGCCGGAGATCGGCGGCACGACCGATGTCGCCGACCATCCGGAGTTCGCCGACCGGAAGAAGACGAAGTCCCTCGACGGCGTCGCCACCACCGGCTGGTTCACCGAGGACTTCACGCTCGCCGAGCTGAAGACCCTGCGCGCGATCGAGCGCATCCCGGCCAACCGGCCGCACAACACCCTCTACAACGGCCGCTGGGAGATCCCCACCTTCGAAGAGGTCCTGAAGTGGCAGGACGAGCAGACCCGCAAGCGCGGCAAGCAGGTCTGGATCTACCCCGAGCTCAAGCACCCCACCTACTTCCGCAAGCAGGCCCTGGCCCTGGAGGAGCGGATCGCCAAGGTGCTGCACAAGTACGGCAAGGACAAGCGGAACTCGCCGGTCATCATCCAGTCCTTCGAGCCGACCAGCATCCAGCGCCTGAACAAGCTGGTCGACAACCCGCTGGTGGTCCTGCTGTCCGGCCCGACCACCCGCCCCTGGGACTTCGTCGAGACGGGCGACCCGCGCACGGTCGCCGACCTGGTCAAGCCGGCCGGCCTGAGGGAGATCGCCTCCTACGCCCAGGGCATCGGCCCGACCCTGGACCTGGTCATCCCGAAGGATGCGGACGGCAACCTCACCACGCCCACCACGCTGGTGACCGACGCGCACAAGGTCGGCCTGGTCCTGCACCCCTGGACGATGCGCAACGAGAACCCCTTCCTCCCGGCGAACTTCCGCAAGGGCACCGACGCGGATGCCTACGGCGACGTCTTCGGCGCCTACAAGGTGTACTTCGCGACCGGCATCGACGGTGTCTTCACCGACAACCCCGACACGGGCGTGCTGGCCCGCGAGGACTTCGTCAACGGCTGAGCCCCGCGCCCCGGTTGGGGTGACTGTCGGCCGCCCGGGCAACCCCGCGCCCGGGCGGCCGCGTCGTGCCGCATATGACGGACGACCTGGTTGCCGCCCTGCGCCCGCTGCTCCTCGCGGAGGCCTCCGCCGAGGCACACGCCGCCGGAACGGAGCCGGGCGACCTGGAGCAGGCGGTCTGGCTCCGCCTCCTGGAACGCCTCGACTCGGACGGCCCACCCGCGGACCCGCAGGGCTGGCTGCGCAGGGCCGTCCGCTCCGAGGCGCGCCGAAGCCGCCGTACGACGCGACGGGAACAGCCGTACGAGAGTGAGCCCGCCGCCGACACCGATCGCCACGACCCCGAACACCTCGCCCTCACGGCCGCCCGTCACCGGGACCTGCGCGCGGCGGTACGCCGCCTCCCCGGCCGCTGCCCCCGCCTCATGGAGGCCCTCCTCTCCCCGAACGACCTGACATACCGGGAAATCGCGGGGGAGTTGGGTATCTCACAGGGCAGTCTCGGCCCGGAACGTTCCAGATGCCTGGGATGTCTGCGGCGATTGCTCACACCGGAGGTTGCGGCCCGCGGAGTGCGGGGATAGGAGTGAGGGACGACAGGCGATCAGGTGAGCGGGAGGCGTGCGCACATGGGCATGAGCGTGACCATCTCGGCGGCGACCGAGCAGGACGCGGAGCAGATCTTCAGGCTGCAGTACCTGTGCTTCCAGAGCGAGGCGGCGCTGTACGGCAACTACCGCATCGACCCGCTGGTCCAAACCCTGGACTCGGTCCGTGCGGAGGTCGCCGCGGACTGTGTCTTCGTGGCGCGGCTGGGCGAGGAGGTCGTCGGCTCGGTTCGCGGCAGCCTCACCGCGGACGGCGCCGCCGCCATCGGCAAGCTCTGCGTCCACCCCCGCCTCCAGGGTCACGGCATCGGCGCCCGCCTGCTCCGCGCGGCCGAATCCGCCCTGGTGGAAGAGCGCGGCGCCACGAAGTTCCGCCTCTTCACGGGCCACCGCAGCGAGGGCAACCTGCGCCTGTACCGCAAGGTGGGCTACGAGGCGGTGGGCACGTCGAAGGGCGCGGACGGCGTCCCGATGATCGTCCTGGAGAAGCCGGCGGGGACGTACGCCACTACCGCGTGACGGTTCGTGCCTTGCGGAGCCAGTACAGGGCCGACAGGGGCAGCAGTACGGGGATGAACAGATACCCCATGCCGTAGTCGGACCAGACGGTCGCGTCGGGGAACGCCGAGGATTCCACCAGGGTCCAGGTGCCGACGATCAGAACGCCCGCGAGTTCGGCGGCGCAGCACACCAGCGCCGCCTTGCGGGCCGTTTCCCCGCCTCGTACCAGGGTGTACGTGATGAAGCCGTACACGAGACCCGCGACGGCCGACAACCCATAGGCGAGCGGCGCCCGGTCGAACTCGGTCGCGATCTGGTACGCCGATCGCGACACGGCCCCGACCACCATCACGCCGTACAGCCACACCAGCAGTATTCCGGGCCCGCTGATCAGCCGTGTCCTGGTGGGCTTGTCCTGTGTCACGGCCACCTCAGCCTCCCCAGATGTCATAGAGCCGCACCTCCAGCACGGCCAGCACCACACCGCCGGCGGCGACCGTCACCGAACCCCACTTGGACCGCTCGGCCAGCGACATGAAGCCCGCGGCCGGAACGCACGCGAACGAGCCCAGCAGATACGCCACGAAGATCGTCGTGCCCTGCTCCGGCTTCTCGCCCCGCGCCAGCAGCACGATCCCCACCACCAGCTGCACCAGGGTCAGCACCGTCACCACGGCCATCCCGATGAAGTGCCAGTCCTTCGTCGGCTGGTCACGGTAGGCGGCCCACCCGCACCAGGCGGCGAGCAGCAGCGCGGCGACACCGGTCACCAGCGTCAGGGCATCAAGCATGCGGCGAGCCTATTACGGGCCAAAAGGCCTGATGCGGTCGCCCCCTGAGCGGCCCCGTAGGGTCGACGGCATGAAGATCCGTGCACACGCCCTCCTGTTCGACAACGACGGCACCCTCGTCTCCTCCCTCGCATCCGTCGACCGATGCTGGGCGCTGTGGGCCGAGGAGTACGGCATCACGGAGGAGTTCGGCAAGGTCGAACTGCACGGACGCCCGGCCGTCGAGATAGTCGCCGACCTGCTGCCCGCCGACGTCGTGCCGGAGGCCCTCGCCCGGATCGAGACGCTGGAGGTGGAGGACGTACCGAACGACGGCGTCCGCCTGCTGCCCGGCACGAAGGCGTTCCTCGACGCGCTGCCCGCCGACCGCTGGGCCGTCGTGACCTCCGCCACCCGCAGGCTGGCCGAGGCCCGGCTCGACGCCGTCGGGATCCTCCCCAAGACGATGGTCACCGCCGACGACATCACCCGCGGCAAGCCCGACCCCGAGCCCTACCTCCTCGCCGCCCGCGAACTGGGCGTCGACCCGGCCCACTGCGTCGTCTTCGAGGACGCCCCCGCCGGTCTGGCGGCCGGTCGCGCCGCCGGGATGATCACCGTGGCGTTGACCACAACCCACGAGGTCCACGAGCTCGACGCCGACCTGGTGGTGAAGGACCTGTCGGCCCTGTCCGCCCTGGTCACCGATGGGGGAGTGGAGATCTCGGTCCGCGGCTGAGAGCTGTCCGCCGCTGTCCAGTATGCGGACAGCGGCGGTCGGTAAGGACCGTACGTCTGGTTTACTGATCGCATGACCACGACGAGCTGCCGCACCTTTGCGACCGAGGCGACCCTGACGCCCGGTGCTCGTTGTATGTGTCGAATGTGCGCCTTCTAGAGGGCCCCTGTACCACCCTGAGCCTCGCGCCCCGAAGCGAGAGCCCGCTCATGTCCGCACGTACGCCACGCGTACGGGACTGAGCCCCGCCCCCGCGCACACGATTCTCCTCCCCGGTTCCACCGCGCCCGCGAGAGCCGTGCTGCGTCCTGGCCGCCTTCGACCATGAACGCCACGTGCCCGGCGCCCACGAGGTGCCGCGCACTCGACAGTGACGGAAACCCCAGTGATCACCACAACGGGCCTGACGAAAATTTACCGGGCTCACCGCTCCCGCGCCCGCGAGGTCACCGCCCTCGACGGCGTCGATCTGCACGTCCGCGAAGGCGAGGTGTACGGCGTCATCGGCCAGTCCGGCGCCGGCAAGTCCTCGCTCATCCGCTGCGTCAACCTGCTGGAGCGCCCCACCGCCGGGACGGTGACCGTTGCCGGGCAGGACCTCACGGCCCTCGCGGGACGCGGTCCCCGGGCCGGCAAGGAACTGCGGCAGGCGCGCAGCCGTATCGGCATGGTCTTCCAGCACTTCAACCTGCTGTCCTCGCGGACGGTCCAGGACAACGTCGAACTGCCGCTGGAGATCCTCGGCAAGTCCGGGAAGGAACGCTCCCGCAAGGCACTTGAGCTGCTCGACCTGGTGGGTCTCGCGGACAAGGCCAAGGCCTACCCCGCCCAGCTCTCCGGCGGCCAGAAGCAGCGCGTCGGCATCGCCCGCGCGCTGGCCGGCGACCCCAAGGTGCTCCTGTCCGACGAGGCCACCAGCGCCCTCGACCCGGAGACCACCCGCTCCATCCTCCAGCTGCTGCGCGACCTGAACCGGCAGCTCGGCCTGACCGTCCTGCTCATCACCCACGAGATGGACGTCGTGAAGTCGATCTGCGACTCGGCCGCGCTCATGGAGAAGGGCCGCATCGTCGAGTCCGGCACCGTCAGCGAGCTCCTCGCGACCCCCGGCTCCGAACTCGCCTCCGCGCTCTTCCCGGTGGGCGGCGAGGCCTCCGCGGACGACCGCACCGTCGTCGACGTCACCTTCCAGGGCGAGGCCGCCACCCAGCCGGTCATCTCCCAGCTCTCGCGCACCTACAACATCGACATCTCCATCCTCGGCGCCGCCATCGACACCGTCGGCGGCCTCCAGGTCGGCCGGATGCGCATCGAACTGCCCGGCCGCTACGAGGACAACGTCGTGCCGATCGGTTTCCTGCGCGAACAGGGCCTCCGGATAGACGTCGTCGGCCGAGAGGGCCAGGAGCCCGTGCTGGTGAAGGAAGGTGCCAAGTGACCTGGTCCGAGACGCAGCCCCTGCTGGAGCAGGCGTGTTGGGACACCCTCTACATGGTCGGCTGGTCCACCCTGATCGCCGTCGTCGGCGGTCTCCCGCTCGGCATCCTCCTCGTCCTCACGGACCGGGGCGGTCTGCTTCAGAACGTCCTGGCCAACAAGGTCATCGGGCAGATCGTGAACGTCGCCCGGTCGATGCCGTTCATCATCCTGATGGTCGCGCTGATGAGCTTCACGCGCTGGGTCACCGGGACGACGATCGGCCGTGAGGCCGCGATCGTGCCGCTCGCGATCGGTGCCATCCCGTTCTTCGCGCGCCTCGTCGAGACGGCTGTCCGCGAAGTGGACGGCGGGCTCGTGGAGGCCGTGCAGTCGATGGGCGGCAACACCTGGACGGTCGTACGGAAGGTGCTCGTCCCCGAGTCCCTGCCGTCCCTCATCGCCAGCGCGACGACCACGATCGTCGCCCTCATCGGCTACTCGGCCATGGCCGGCACCGTCGGCGCCGGCGGTCTGGGCGACATCGCCATCCGCTACGGCTACCAGCGCTTCGAGACCGAGCTGATGTGGCTCACCGTCGCGATCCTCGCCGTCGTCATCTCCCTCATCCAGTTCTCCGGCGACTACGCGGCCCGCTCCCTGCACCGCCGCGGCGGCCGCTCGGGCCCGGCGCCGAAGCTGCGGCTGCTGAAGGCGTCCACGGCGACGAGCAAGACCGTCTGAACACCCCGGACGAGCACCCAGAACTCCCCGAACACCCAAGTCGGGGTCGCACCACCCATAAGGAAAGGCACTTTTCGTGCGTAACACCGCCAAGATCACCACTGCCGTCCTCGCCGCCGGAGCCCTCACCCTCGGACTCACCGCGTGCGGCTCGGACAAGGACTCCGGAACCGACGCGAGCGCCCCGCTGAAGGTGGCCGCCACGCCCACCCCGCAGGGCGAGATCCTCACGTACATCAAGGACAAGCTCGCGCAGAAGGCCGGCCTCGAACTCGAGGTCAAGGAGTTCACCGACTACGCGACGCCGAACACGGCCGTCCAGCAGGGTGAGGTCGACGCCAACTACTTCCAGCACCAGCCGTACCTGGACGACTTCAACAAGAAGAACGGCGGCGACATCGTGGCCGTGCCGAACGCCACCGTGCACCTGGAGCCGCTCGGCGTGTACTCCCAGGGCGTCAAGAAGCTGACGGACCTCAAGAAGGGCGCCACGGTCGCCGTCCCGAACGACACCACCAACGAGGCCCGCGCGCTGAAGCTGCTGGAAGCCAACGGCGTGATCAAGCTGAAGGCGGGCGTCGGCTACGCAGCGACCCCCAAGGACATCGCCTCCAACCCCAGGAACCTCCAGTTCAAGGAGCTCGAGGCGGCCCAGCTGCCGCGCTCCCTCGGCGATGTCGACGCCGCGGTCATCAACGGCAACTACGCACTGGAGGCCGACCTCAGCCCGGCGAAGGACGCCATCGCCGCCGAGTCGCCCAAGGACAACCCGTACGGCAACTTCCTCGCCGTGAAGAAGGGCAACGAGGACGACCCGCGCGTGCAGAAGCTGGCGAAGCTGCTCACGTCGCCCGAGGTGAAGAAGTTCATCGAGGACAAGTACGACGGCGCCGTCGTCGCGGCGTTCTGAGAGGTCAACCTCCATCTGACGGTGCGTTTACCGCGTATCGCCACGCACGGGGTCCACTCCTTCACTTGGTGTGGACCCCGTGGTGCATCTCAGTGCTTTCATGCTGCATGCTGGGCAGTTCAGCAGGCCCTGAAGGTTTTGTCGAAGGTTACGGAGCGGCGCATGACTAGCACCTTCCCCAACATCTCCATCAGCACGGAGCGGTTGGTGCTGCGTCCCTTCGAGGACCTGGACATCGAGGCGTTCGCCGAGATGATGAACGACGAACACGTCACCGCCTGGACCTCCGTGCCGCACCCCTACACCGAGGACGACGCCCGCGCCTGGATCACCGAACTCGCCCCCGCCGAACGCACCGAGGGGCGCGGCATCGTCTTCGCCGTCACCGAGTTCCTCACCCAGCGCCTCGTCGGGATCGTGCACCTGCAGAACACCAACTGGCGTGTCCGCTCCAGCGAGATCGCCTACGTCATCGCCCCCTGGGCCCGTGGTGAGGGCTACGCCTCCGAGGCTGCCCTCGCCACCGCACAATGGCTCTTCCACGACCAGAAGTTCGAACGGCTGGAGCTGCGCACCGCCGCGGACAACGCCGCCTCCCAGCAGGTGGCGCAGAAGATCGGCTGCATCAGCGAGGGAGTGCTGCGCGGCGCCTGGATAGTGCGCAGCAGGACGGACAGCGGTGAGTGGACGGACGTCCGCACCGACCTCATTGTCTGGAGCCTGCTGCCCGAGGACCTGGAGGGCGTCGGCGAGCAGTCGGTCGGCGGCTTCACTTCGTTCGGCGACTGGAACTGACGGAAGCGAACCCCCGGGTGCCGGCGGGTGCCGACCTGCCGAACGGGTACCCTCACGGAGCCCGCCCCCTCGGGCTGGCCGACGACGACCTGCGCGAACCCCAGGAGACTGACGACGATGGCCGACCGCGTCACGGTGATCGGCTGGGACGGCTCGCCGCTGACCGCCGCGGCACGCTCCGCCCTCGGTGCCGCCACGCTCGTGGCCGGTGCCGCCCACCACCTGGCGCTCCCCGAGGTGCCGCCCGCCGCCGAACGCATCCGCCTCGGCAGCGTCGCCCTCGCCGCCCGCCGGATCGCCGGCCACCGCGGCACCGCGGTGGTGCTCGCCGACGGCGACCCCGGCTTCTTCGGAGTCGTACGGACCCTGCGCGCGCCCGAGTTCGGCCTGGAGGTCGAGGTCGTCCCCGCCGTCTCCTCGGTCGCCGCCGCCTTCGCCCGGGCCGGCATGCCCTGGGACGACGCACAGGTGGTCGTCGCACACCGCCGCACCCTGCGACGCGCGGTGAATGTGTGCCGCGCCCACACCAAGGTCGCCGTCCTCACCTCACCGGGCGCAGGACCCGCCGAACTCGGCCTGCTTCTGGAGGGCGTCCACCGCACCTTCGTCATCTGCGAGGCGCTGGGCAGCGAACGCGAGGGCGTCACCGTCGTCACCTCCGACAAGGCCGCCGACCACACCTGGCGGGACCCGAACGTCGTCATCGTCATCGGCAGACACCCCGGGAGAGGCGCCGCGGCGGAGGGCGGCGGGTGGATCGCCGGCCGCGACCCGGGCGCCGGACCGCGCGGCTGGACCCTGCCCGCCGAGTCCTACGGCGGCCTCATGGGCGAAGGCGAGCTGGAACCGCTGCGTGCCGCCCAACTCACCCGGCTGGGCCCGCGCGTCGGTGACCTGGTGTGGGACATCGGCTGCGGCAGCGGCGCCTTCTCCGTCGAGGCCGCCCGGGCCGGCGCCGCCGTCATCGCCGTCGACCGCGACCCGCAGGCCTGTGCCCGTACCGAGGCCAACGCGCGCGGCTTCGGGATCCAGCTGCAGATCGTCCACGGCACGGCCCCGCATGCCCTGGAGAACCTCGCCGAACCGGACGTCGTACGCGTCGGCGGCGGGGGAGCGGCCGTCGTCTCCGCCGTCGCCGAACGGCGCCCGCAGCGCATCGTCACGCACGCCGCGACCCGCGACGCCGCCGAAATCGTCGGACGCGACCTCAGCGCGCACGGCTACGACGTCGAGTGCGCCCTCCTGCAGTCCGTCGAACTCGACACGCGGGCCTGGACGGAGCGGGAGCGCAGTGTCGCGTTCCTGCTCAGCGGGGTATTGCCCGACCGCACGGTATGACCGTGCGCCCGTCCCCGTGATCCTGTTGTCATACCGCGCGCGGTAGGCTGGCCGATCGTTGTACCGCACTCGGTCGCCCGGCACTTCGTCGGTCAATGTCCGGAAAAACACGCCCCGTTTGGGGTGGGTGTGGTACGGCGAAACCGGAGGACGCGCAACGTGGCGCAGTCCACAGCGGCCTGTCGCGGATCAGCCTGTCGCGACGGCCGAACGGCCACGACAATGCCACTCAATGGCTTTGTCGCCTTTTTTGGGCGGGTCGTTCGTGCCGCTGGGCACGCACGCTCGTTCTTCACTGCGGGGGCGGTCGGTGCGCCGTCCCCGGTGAGCTGGTCGTAGAAGCACTAATCGATGGGCGAGGGGTACGCATGACCGACACCGGCCAGGTCCCGGGCGAGGGACTGCCGGAGAGCGCAGGCATGGTGGAGCAGCCGGGCGTCCCCGCGGCGCATGGTACGTACACCTACCTCTCCGAGACCACCGCCCAGGACGAAGACCTGCTGCTGCCCGGCTCCCAGGGAGCCTGGGGCAACGAGGTCGCCCCGCCCGCGCCGGAGCCGGTCGTCGAGGCCGTGCACGAGCCGGACGCGCACCAGATCTCCGGCCGTGACAGCGGCTCGGTCGACCTGAGCGGCGTCCGCCTCCCGGGTCCGACGGCCCCCTCGACGCCGATCCCGCCCATCACACCCCGACGCCCCCTGCACCTCGGCCCGCCCATCCCCGACGCCTCCGCCAGCCCGGTCCGCTCCCTCGCCGACCGCGGCGCCGTAGGCGCACCCACCCGCCAGCCCGGCCCGGCCCCGACCGGCCCCGAGTACCTCGACGCCCCCCAGTACCACGAGGCACAGGTACCGCAGCCGGCGACTCCCTGGGGCGCCCCGGCCCAGGCCGCCGTTCAGACCGCCGTCCAGGCCCAGGCTCCGGCCCCCGCGCCGTTCGGCGTGGAGGTGCCGGCTGCCGAAACGGTTGTCCCGACCGGACAGCCGGGCGGCGAGCCGGTGGGCGTGGCGCAGGCGGCGGTGGCTCGGGTGGCCACGGAGGCCGGTGCCACGACGGGCGCGGCGCACGAGGTGACGAACGCTGCTCAGGGCGCCGAGGTGGGTGTGCCTGTGCCGCAGGAGAGCGTGTACGGCGGCCAGGAACCGCCGGGTGGCGCCGCCGCGCCGGTGGCCGGGGCGGTGCCTGGCCAGGACTCCGGTCCGATGCCGGCGGCCGCGCAGGAGCCGGGTGTGGGAGAGACGGCCGGTGTTGCGGCTGCTCCGGGCGCGGACGAGGCCTTGGGTGTGGCGGCTGCTCCGGGCGCGGATGAGGCCTTGGGTGTTGCGGCTGCTCCGGGCGCGGACGAGGCCTTGGGTGTGGCGGCTGCTCCGGGCGCGGATGAGGCCTTGGGTGTTGCGGCTGCTCCGGGCGCGGACGAGGCCTTGGGTGTGGCGGCTGCTTCGGGTGCCGACGAGGCCGCGGGCGCCGTGCCTGCCGCTGAGGCCGAGCAGATTGCGGCGGCTGTGCCTGCTGCGGAGGCCGGCGAGGCCGCGCCGGGTGCGGACGACGCCGGTGCCGGCGAGGCCGCGGTGGCTGCGGGTGAGGACGGCACCGCCGCCGGGGAAGTGCCGGCGAGCGAAGCCGACTCGGGTGCCGCGCAGGTGCCTGACGGTGCCGGTGCCCCGGATGCCGCCCAGACCGGGGGAGTTGGCGATGCCCCGGAGGGCGGCCAGGGCGCTGAGCCCGGGCAGGCTCCGGAGGACTTGGTCGCCGCTGTGCCTGCCGAGGCCGCCGAAGCTGTCGTCGGCGGAGCCGCGCCGGTGACGGAGGTTCCGGCGGCTGAGCCTGGCCCGGTCGCTGCGGAAACCGCGCCGGAAACCGCTCAGGTTTCCGAGGCGGTCGACGCTGACGCCGGGCAGGTTGACGTGGCGCTGGACGCTGCGGTCGAGCAGGTTGTCGAGGGTGCCGCCCCTGAGCTGGAGCAGGCGCCCGAGGGTGCCGCCCCTGAGCTGGAGCAGGCGCCCGAGGGTGCCGCCCCTGAGCTGGAGCAGGCGCCCGAGGGTGCCGCCCCTGAGCCGGCGCAGGTCCCCGAGGTGCTCGACCCCGAGACCGCGCAGGTCGCCGACGCCTCCGCTCCCGAAGCCGTCCAGGTGCTCGACGCTGCCGCGCCCGAGACCCCGGCGCAGGTCTCCGAGCCCCCCGCAGCCGAGCCCCCCGCAGCCGAGGCCGCGTCAGCCGAGCCCGCCGCCGAGTCCCCGGAGGCGCAGGCCCCCGAGGCCGCCCCCGTCCCGCCGGTGCCGGACGCCGCACAGGCCCCCCAGCCCGCGGATGCCGAGCACATCGCACCGGACTCGCAGCCGGCCGAGGCCGTCGCCGCGGCCACCGACGGCGCCTCCGCTGTCGTAGCCCCCGAACCGACCCCGCAGGCCGCGGACGTCGAGCAGGTCGCCGCCGAGCAGGAGAGCGAGCCCTCCGCCCCGGTCGCCCAGCCTGCCGAGGCCTCGGACCCGCAGCAGACGCAGGCCCCCGAAGCCGTCCAGGACCCCCACCACGCGCAGGCCCCGCAGCCGACGCAGGACGGGACTCCGACGGACGTAAACGCCGAAGCGCAGGCTGTGGCCGCGAGCGCCCCCGCCCCCGACGCCGAAGCACAGGCCGAAGCCGTGAGCTCCACCGACCCCCACGCGGAACCCCCCGTCGCGGACCCGGCGGCCCAGATGCCGGACGCCCAGCCGACCCCGGATGTCAGCGCCGAACCGGCCGAGGCCGCCCAACCGCTCGCCCCGGACACCTCCTCGGACACGGCCCCCACAGACGCCGCCGCCCCGGACTCCACCGACCCGCAGCCGACCCCGTCGGCGGACACCGCACCGGCCGAGGCCCCCCAGCCCTTCGTCGCCGAACCCGCCGGCCCGCAGCTCCAGCCCCTGGCAGCCCAGTCCGCCGACGGCTCCGAGGAACCGGTCACGCGCCTGGAGCCCACGCCCGACCAGTCGTTGGGTCAGTTCGTCCCGGTCGAGGGCTCGGTGCCGACCACCCCGCACCTCGCGCCGACCCCGCCGCAGCCGACGGTCCTCCCCACGGACGAGGCGCCGGCCCCCGTCGCCACGGTCCCCGCACCCCGTGAGGGCGACCCCGAACTCGTACAGCACGCGGAGGACCTGGACACCCGGGCCGCCGACCAGGAAGACCAAGAAGCCCCCGCAGAAGAGAGCACGGCCGTGGAAGAAGTGCGACAGTCCACCGGCCCGGCAGCGCCCGCCTACGACGACGCCGAACGCGAGGCCGTTCTCAAGGTCATGCGCGAGCGCCGCGACATCCGCAACGGCTTCCGCAGCGACCCGATCCCGCACGAGGTGCTGCTCCGCGTCCTGGAGGCTGCCCACACAGCACCCTCCGTGGGCCACTCGCAGCCCTGGGACTTCGTCGTCATCCGCTCCGCGGAGACCCGGCGCACCATGCACGAACTGGCCATGCGCCAGCGCGAGGCGTACGCCAAGTCGCTCCCCAAGGGCCGGGCGAAGCAGTTCAAGGAACTGAAGATCGAAGCGATCCTCGACACCCCGGTGAACATCGTCGTCACCGCCGACCCGACCCGCGGCGGCCGCCACACCCTCGGCCGCCACACGCAGCCCCAGATGGCGCCGTACTCCGCCGCCCTGGCGGTGGAGAACCTCTGGCTCGCCGCCCGCGCCGAGGGCCTCGGCGTCGGCTGGGTCAGCTTCTTCGACGAGCGCGAGATGGTCCGTGCCCTCGGCCTGCCCGAGCACCTGGAGGTCATCGCCTACCTGTGCGTCGGGTACGTCGACGAGTTCCCGGACGAGCCCGAGCTGATGCAGGCAGGCTGGTCCAAGCGCCGCCCGCTGTCGTGGGTCGTGCACGAGGAGACGTACGGCCGGCGCGCCCTGCCCGGCGAGGAGCCGCACGACCTGCTCGCCGAGACCGTCGCCCAGATCCGCCCGCTGGACGCCAAGGCGCTCGGCGAGGCCTGGGAGCGGCAGAAGCGCATGACCAAGCCGGCCGGCGCGCTCGGCATGCTGGAGATCATCTCCGCGCAGCTGTCCGGGCTTTCGCGGCAGTGCCCGCCGCCGATCCCGGAGCCCGCGGCCGTCGCGATCTTCGCCGGCGACCACGGCGTGCACGCCCAGGGCGTCACCCCCTGGCCGCAGGAGGTGACGGCCCAGATGGTCGCCAACTTCCTCGGCGGCGGCGCGGTCTGCAACGCCTTCGCCGGCCAGGTGGGCGCGGAGGTGTGCGTGGTGGACGTGGGCGTGGCGGCCGACCTCCCGGCCACCCCCGGCCTGCTGCCCCGCAAGGTCCGCGCGGGCACGTCCGACATGACGACCGGCCCCGCGATGACCCGCGAGGAGGCCAAGCAGGCCATCGAGGTGGGCATCGAGACGGCCCGTGACCTGGTGGCGGCCGGCAACAAGGCGCTGCTGACCGGCGAGATGGGCATCGCCAACACCACCGCCTCGGCGGCCCTGATCTCCGTGTTCACGGACACCGACCCGGCCGAGGTGACGGGCCGCGGCACCGGCATCAACGATGAGACCCTCGCCCGCAAGACCGAGGTCGTCCGCCGCGCCGTCGAACTCCACCAGCCCGACCCCGCCGACCCCATCGGCGTCCTGGCGGCGATCGGCGGCTTCGAACACGCCGCGCTGGTCGGCCTCCTGCTGGGCGGCGCGTCCCTGCGCACCCCGGTGATCCTGGACGGCGTCAGCGCCGGCGCGGCCGCCCTGGTCGCCCGCGCGATCGCCCCCGAGGTCCTCGCGGCCTGCATCGCCGGCCACCGCAGCGCCGAGCCCGGCCACGTGGCCGCCCTCAACAAGCTGGGCCTGCGCCCCCTGGTCGACCTCGACCTCCGCCTCGGCGAGGGCACGGGCGCGCTGCTCGCGCTGCCGCTGGTGCAGAGCACGGCGCGGGCTATGCACGAGGTGGCGACGTTCGATTCGGCGGGGGTAACTGAGAAGTAGCGGATGCCGTGGTGCGGGCGAGGGACTTCTTACGACAGCGCCGGGTCCCTCGTGGACGGGCCGCGTGATTGCACTCCTTCCGTGGGTCTGTGGGCAGTCGTTCCGCAGGGCGGAACGGGTGGGCCCAGACCCACGCACCCGCACCCGGCAACGACGCTCAGCCACCGGACACCTGCCCCGCCCTCCCCACCCGCCCCGTAAAATCCGCACGTCAGGGCCACTGCACCGCCGTACAGAGGAGCCGCACCCTCATGGCCGAAAACCCCGCCTACCCCGTAGGCCTCCGCCTCACCGGCCGCAAAGTGGTCGTCCTCGGCGGCGGCCAGGTCGCCCAGCGCCGCCTCCCGGCACTGATCGCGGCAGGCGCGGACATCCTCCTCGTATCCCCCGAAGCCACCCCGTCGGTCGAGGCCATGGCGGACGCAGGCGAGATCACCTGGGAACGGCGGCCCTACGCGGACGGCGACCTCGCCGACGCCTGGTACGCCCTGATCGCCACCGGCGACAAGGAAGCGAACACCCGGGCCTCCGCCGAAGCGGAACGCCACCGCGTCTGGTGTGTCCGCTCCGACGACGCCGACGCCGCCACCGCCTGGACCCCGGCCACCGGCCACAGCGAGGGCGTCACGGTCGCCGTCCTCACCACCAGCGCCCGCGGCCGCGACCCCCGCCACACCGCCGCCATCCGCGACGCTGTCGTCGAGGGTCTGCGCGACGGCACCCTCGTCGCCCCCCACCACCGCACCCGTACCCCGGGCGTCGCCCTGGTCGGCGGCGGCCCGGGCGATCCGGACCTGATCACCGTCCGCGGCCGCCGCCTCCTCGCCGAGGCCGACGTCGTCATCGCCGACCGCCTGGGCCCGCGCGACCTCCTCGCCGAACTCCCGCCCCACGTCGAGGTGATCGACGCGGCGAAGATCCCGTACGGCCGTTTCATGGCCCAGGAGGCCATCAACAACGCCCTGATCGAGCACGCCAAGCAGGGCAAGTCGGTCGTACGGCTGAAGGGCGGCGACCCGTACGTCTTCGGGCGCGGCATGGAGGAACTGCAAGCACTCGCCGAAGCCGGCATCCCCTGCACGGTGGTCCCCGGCATCTCCAGCTCGATCTCGGTGCCGGGCGCGGCAGGCATCCCGGTCACCCATCGCGGCGTCGCGCACGAGTTCACGGTGGTCAGCGGCCACGTGGCCCCCGACGACGAGCGCTCGCTCGTCGACTGGCCGTCGCTTGCCAAGCTGACCGGGACCCTCGTCATCCTCATGGGCGTCGACAAGATCGGCCGGATCGCCGAGACCCTCGTCGCACACGGCAAGTCCGCGGACACCCCCGTCGCCCTGATCCAGGAGGGCACGACGGCCGCCCAGCGCCGCGTCGACGCGACCCTGGCGACGGTCGCGGAGACCGTACGGACCGAGGACGTGAAGCCCCCGGCGGTCATCGTCGTCGGCGAGGTCGTGAACGTAGGACCGAGCCCTTCCGCGTAACCGCGGGTAACCCATCCGTTCCGAGCCGTTGGCACCGCACCCAGGACAAGGCAGTATCACCCTGTGGCCGATCTCATCACCGTCGAGGATCCCGACGACCCGCGCCTGCGCGACTACACGGGCCTGACCGACGTCGACCTGCGCCGCAAGCGCGAGCCGGCCGAGGGCCTGTTCATCGCCGAGGGCGAGAAGGTCATCAGACGGGCGAAGGAAGCCGGCTACGAGATGCGGTCCATGCTGCTCTCGGCGAAGTGGGTCGACGTCATGCGCGACGTCATCGACGAGCTCCCGGCCCCGGTGTACGCGGTCAGCCCGGACCTCGCCGAGCAGGTCACCGGCTACCACGTGCACCGCGGCGCGCTGGCCTCCATGCAGCGCAAGCCGTTGCCCACGGCGGCCGAGCTCCTGCAGACCGCCCGCCGGGTCGTGATCATGGAATCGGTGAACGACCACACCAACATCGGCGCCATCTTCCGGTCGGCCGCAGCCCTAGGCATGGACGCGGTGCTCCTCTCCCCGGACTGCGCCGACCCGCTCTACCGCCGCAGCGTCAAGGTCTCCATGGGAGCGGTCTTCTCCGTGCCCTACGCCCGCCTGGACACCTGGCCCAAGGGCCTGGAGTCGGTCCGCGAGGCCGGTTTCACCCTCCTCGCCCTCACCCCCGACGAGAAGGCCAAGTCCCTGGACGAGGCCGCCCCGCACCGGATGGACCGGGTCGCGCTGATGCTGGGCGCCGAGGGCGACGGCCTGTCCACCCAGGCCCTGGTGGCCGCCGACGAATGGGTCCGCATCCCGATGTCCCACGGCGTCGACTCCCTCAACGTCGGCGCGGCGGCCGCGGTCGCCTTCTACGCGGTGGCCACGGGCCGCCCCCAGGTCTAGGCCGTACGGCGATGGCGCGGCGCGAGGCCATCGTCGCGGTCCTGCTCCGCGCCGACCGCGTACTCGCCATCCGCCGCGGTCCCGCCGTGCCGCGCCCCGGCTACTGGCAACCCCTCAGCGGCAAGATCGAGGCAGGGGAGACCCAGCGGGAGGCCGTCGTCCGGGAAGTCCGTGAGGAGGTGGGCCTGACCGTCGTACCCCTGGCGAAGGTGTGGGAGTCGGAGACGGACGACGGCTCCTTCCGCCTCCACTGGTGGACGGCCCGGGCCGACACCGGCGACGTGGTCCCCGACCCGGGCGAGGTCGGCGAGGCCCGCTGGGTCACGCCCGAGGAGTTCCTGTCCCTGGACCCGGTATTCGACGGCGACCGGGAGTTCTTCGAACGGATCCTGCCCGGCCTGTGACGGGGGACGGCCCCTACTCGGAGATGTCGAAGGTCGACTCGTACTGGTCGGACATCGAGTCCCCCTCCATCGGCTGGTAGCCCGACTCGACGTGCTCCTGCGGCTGCCGTACGACGTCCCCGTCGCCCCCGAGCCCGCGCTGCGGCCCTTGGCAGCCCTGGGCCGCCGCGATGCCGAGCGCCACGAGCAGCGTCACCACGACGAACACGAACAGCCGCTGCCGCAGCAACTGCGGATTGGCGGGCCGCCGCCCCGTCCCCGTGTTCCGCGGCGCCGGACGGCCGGTGCCGCCGCGCGGCGTGGGCCTGCTGCCGTTGCCCGAACGCGGGTTGTTCCGTGCCCCCGGCACCGGACGGGCCCCGGACCTGGACGACGCGGTACCGCCATGCGCGCCGCCGCCGCTCGACGCACCCCCGTCGCGCGCGGGGCCGGGCACCCGCGAGGCGCCGGTGCCGCGCGCCGGGGGAGTGCCCTGGGGGCGTCGCTGGGCGCGCTGCGGCTCCGCATAGGTGTCGGCGAGCCGCCCGGTCGGCCGGTCCGTCTCCGCGCTGCGCTGCGCGGGCGGGCGTACGTCCGACAGCCCCTGAGCCTCCCGGGCCGCGATCTCCTTGAGCCGCAGCGACAGCTGGAGCGTGCTGGGCCGCTCCTCCGGGTCCTTCGCCAGACACGCCCGCACCAGCGGAGCCAGGGCGTCCGGTACGCCGTACAGCTGTGCTTCCTCGTGTACGACGCGGTACAGCATCACCTCGGAACTGCCGTGCCCGAAGGGCGAGTCACCCATCGACGCGTAGGCGAGGGTGGCGCCGAGGGAGAAGACGTCCGTGGCCGGGGTGACGGCGGCGCCGCGCACCTGTTCCGGGGCGAGGAAGCCGGGGGAGCCGACCGCCGTACCGACGTGCGTGAGGGTCGAGGCCCCCGTCGCCCACGCGATACCGAAGTCGATGATCCGCGGGCCCTTGGGGGAGAGGAGGATGTTGGAGGGCTTGAGATCCCGGTGCACGACCCCCGCCTCGTGGACGGCGACCAGCCCTTCGGACAGGGCGGCCCCGACGGCGGCGACCTCCGCCGCGCCGAGCGGGCCCTCGTCGGCGACCTTGTCGTGCAGAGAAGGGCCGGGCACGTACTGCGTGGCGAACCACGGCCGATCCGCTTCGAGGTCGGCGGCCACGAGCCGTGCCGTACAGCCCCCGCGAATCCGCCGTGCCGCCGAGACCTCACGCGCGAACCGCGAGCGGAACTCCTGATCCTCCGCCAGGTCGGGCCGGATCACCTTCAGTGCGACCCGCTGCCCCTTCTTGTCGGAGCCCAGGTAGACGACGCCCATGCCGCCCGCGCCGAGCCTTCTGTGAAGCCTGAACGAGCCGACGACGCGCGGGTCCTCGCGCCTCAGGCGCATCATCGCCATGTTCATCCCCGCTGCCCGGTCCGTGTGACGAGCCACAGCTTACGTTTCCGTGGGCCGCCGTGCGCAGAGGCCGCGCCCTCTCGGGAGGATGGATTGTCAGTGGTGGGTGGGAGACGTGAAGGGTGGTCAGGGGGCTGGTGAGCAGGGCGACTTCGGCCCGATTCGTCCCCCAACCACCCATCACAGAAGGGGGATTGAGCCCATGAAGGGTGATCGCGTGGAGATAGTCGTGGACGCGGGGGACACGACGCGCACGTACGAGGTGGTGGCGAGCAGGGCGGGCCGCCGGGTGGAGACGGCGGTGCGTCGGGGTGTCGTGGAAGTGAGCGAAGTCACCCGGTGTGGGTCCCCCCGCGCCGTTTAGGCAGTGGGGGAGGGTCCGTGGTGCGTACGGCCCGCTTCATGGCGAACCGGGTCCTGGCGCTGGTCGAGCAGCCGGTGCCGCGTGAGGACAGCTCGGAGAAATCGGGGTAGACCGGGCGTCCCCTCGGGGAAGACCCCGAGACCTAGGACCTCGTCTCCACCCAGGGGAGTACTTCGCAGGTCATGGCTCATCCTCCGGGAGGCCCGGCAATCGGTACGAGGGCATGACGCCCGGGGGTGGCCCGGGCGCCTAGATTTGAAGTCAAGCGGCGGGTGCAGCACTCGTCCCCCGAGGTCAGACACCCGCCGCTGCCAACGACAACTGATACAGGTCAGGAGAGGGACCATGGCCCACACGGCACCGCGGACACTGATCCGCACGCAGGAGCGCACAGCGCTGCGCCCCCGCCGTCAGGGCCGCCGCCACCCCCTGGTGGCGACGCTCATGGCCCTTCCCCTGGCGGCCCTCCTCCTCGTCGTCTTCGACGGCTGGGAGACGGTGGCCACACAGGCGTCGTCCGTGGGTGTGATGCTGGGGCGCTGAGCGGCGACCCCAGGCCCGGAAGAGCGGTCCGGGCGGGGACATCCATCCATGAAACCCCGTGGGGACGGGGGTGCGGCGGACGGCACAAATGCCGGCGCAGCTGGGGAGCTGCGCCGGCATTGCTTTTCAGCCCCTCCGGCGTTTGAGGACGAGGCCCGTTCAGGGCCGAAGCGGGGTCTGGGGCGGCAGCCCCAGCGGGGTCGAAGGGGCGGAGCCCCTTCAGGATGGGACGGGTAGGGGCGGCGGGGGCGAATTCTCACGTCTGGGCGCAGCCCACCCCGACCGACTCCGGTCATCCGGCCGAGCCGACCCGTCACCCCGCGTACCCTCGGCCCAGATCCTCCGCACCCAAGGGACCCCAGTGACCCCCAGCCCCCTCCTGCCCGGCCTCACCGCACAAGCCGAAGCCGCGGCCCACTCCCGCACATCCGCCTGTCCCTGCGGAGCAACCGTCACCCTCGCCGACCGCCCCGACGCCACCGTCGTCCGGCACGCCGACACCGTCGCCAAGGCCCACGCCCCGGACCTCACCCCGAGCGACCTGACCCCCCGCCTCACAGCCGCCACGCACCTCCCCGGCCTCCTCCTTCCCCCGCTCGGCTCCACGCCCGTCGACCTGCACGGCCGACTCGTGACCTTCTGGCCGTACGGCCTCCCTGTAGACCCGGGAGATCCCGACGCGGCCCCCTGGGAAGCGGCGGCAACCCTGCTCGCCCGCCTCCATCGAACCCCCGCCCCCACGCCCCTGCCCGCCATGCGCGGCCCCGCCAAGGCCGCCCTCGCCGTATCCCGCCTCCGCGCGGCCACCGGCACAGAGCTGACACCCGGCACCATCGCCGTGCTCCGCGCCTGGGACACCCTTCCCGCCTGGGCCCGCGCCGAGGCCGCGCAGCCCGACACCACCACCCTCTGCCACGGCGACCTCCACCTCGGCCAACTCGTCCGTCACCCGGCCCCGGACGGCCCTTGGCTGCTCATCGACGTCGACGACCTCGGCGTGGGCGTGCCGGCCTGGGATCTGGGGCGGCCGGCCGCCTGGTACGCCTGTGGGCTGCTGCCGCCCGACGAATGGGACCGCTTCCTCACCGCGTACCGCACCGCCGGCGGTCCCGCCGTCCCCGCCCACGGCGACGCCTGGCCCGCACTGGACGTCCCGGCCCGCGCCCTCACCGTGCAGACCGCCGCCCGGGCGATCACCAAGTCCCTGGCCGAGGGCCGTCTCCTGGACGAGGTCGAGCAGGCCCTCGTCGACGCCTGCGACCGAATGGCCTCGCTCCCCCTGAGTTGACCCGGGGATACGCAAAGTAGGGTGCAACCGACCGCAGCCGGACAGAGTCTGTCCTGGCGATACGCGAAGCAGGACCGACCGGCGAGGAGTTGACCCGACCATGCAGTGTCCGAAGTGCCATGCGCCGATGCACACGTACAACCGAAACGGCGTCCAGATCGAGCAGTGCAGCGGCTGCCGCGGGATCTTTCTCGACTACGGCGAGCTGGAGTCGCTGACGCGCCTGGAGTCCCAGTGGTCCCAGCCGGCCCCACCGCCTCCGGCCGCCCCACAGGCCTATCCGGCCGCCCCGCAGGCCCCCGCGTGGGGCGCCCCGCACGGTGGGCACCACGGCGGGCATCACGGCGGTCACTACGGCCACAAGCGTCAGAAGAGCTTCGGCCACATGCTGTTCTCCAGCTGAGCCGCACCGAGCCGCAAAGAAGCCCCCGGTCATCGACCGGGGGCTTCGGAGTGTGGACGATACTGGGATTGAACCAGTGACCTCTTCCGTGTCAGGGAAGCGCTCTCCCGCTGAGCT
The DNA here is from genome assembly GCF_030499515.1 of Streptomyces sp. DT2A-34. Taxonomy (NCBI): domain Bacteria; kingdom Bacillati; phylum Actinomycetota; class Actinomycetes; order Kitasatosporales; family Streptomycetaceae; genus Streptomyces; species Streptomyces sp. DT2A-34. Next base: position 8,393,239 of record NZ_JASTWJ010000001.1, read on the forward strand.
AATCGTCCTCGGGACCGTGATCGACCATCCATCCGAAGATCACGAGCTACTGCGTGCGCGATACTGGGATTGAACCAGTGACCTCTTCCGTGTCAGGGAAGCGCTCTCCCGCTGAGCTAATCGCGCGGGGATCCGAAGATCCAGTGGACGATACTGGGATTGAACCAGTGACCTCTTCCGTGTCAGGGAAGCGCTCTCCCGCTGAGCTAATCGTCCTTGGAGGTGGAGACGGGATTTGAACCCGTGTAGACGGCTTTGCAGGCCGTTGCCTCGCCTCTCGGCCACTCCACCAGGAGTGCAGGGGTTCGGGAAGATCCCCTTGTTCCTTCGAGCGGACGACGAGGTTCGAACTCGCGACCTCAACCTTGGCAAGGTTGCGCTCTACCAACTGAGCTACGTCCGCTTGTCGTTTCGGTCCGCTCCCGCGTCCCGGCGACGTGTTGAACTCTAGCGGATTCCCCGGCCAGCACAAAAACACGTTTGTGCAGCGTGCTGCGCCGCACCTGCTCAGGGGCCTGTCGAGGTCCCCCGAACATGGCCAGGCCACCCGCAGGTCACCCCCCATAGACTCGACTGCGTGCTCGACCTCCCTCCTCTCGCTCGCTTCGGCGACCGCGTCGCCAGCGGCCTCCTCGATGTCACCAGCGACCCGGCGGCCCTGGACTCCCGTGGTTTCTGGGCCGTCTGCGCCGACTTCGAGGGCGGTCTGACCTGCGCCCGCTTCCGGGACCTGCGAGAGGAGCCCGTGCCCGCCCCGGTGCCGGGGGAGTGGCAGGGCCCGGCGGCCGGTGACTGGACGTCTTCCCTTGATCGCGCCGCGTACACGGCGGGCGTGCGGCGGATACGCGAGCACATCGCGGCCGGCGAGGTCTACCAGGCGAACCTCTGCCGCGTCCTGAGCGCGCCGATCGGTCGGGACGCCGACGTGGACGCCCTCACCGCCCTGCTCGCCCGCGGCAACCCGGCGCCGTACGCAGGAACGATCCGGCTGCCCGGGCACGGGGTGGAGATCGCCACCGCGTCGCCCGAGCTGTTCCTGCGCCGGGAGGGGCGGATCGTGGAGTCCGGGCCGATCAAGGGCACCGGGCGCACCGAGGCGGACCTTCTGGAGAAGGACTACGCCGAGAACGTCATGATCGTCGACCTCGTGCGCAACGACATCGGCCGTGTGTGCGGCACCGGGACCGTGACCGTCCCCGACCTGTGCGCCGTCGAGAAGCACCCTGGGCTTGTCCATCTGGTGTCCACTGTGCGCGGTGAGCTGCGCGCCGGTGCCGGCTGGCCCGAGCTGCTCGACGCCGCCTTCCCGCCCGGCTCGGTCACCGGTGCGCCCAAGTCGAGTGCGCTGCGGATCATCGACGCGTTGGAGACGGCGCCCCGCGGGCCGTACTGCGGCGGCGTCGGCTGGGTCGACGCCGACCGGGGCGTCGGCGAGCTCGCCGTCGGGATACGTACCTTCTGGATCGACCGGGCCGCGGGGGCGCTGCGGTTCGGGACCGGTGCCGGGATCACCTGGGGTTCGGACCCGGAAGGCGAGTGGCGGGAGACCGAGCTGAAGGCGGCCCGGCTGCTCGCGGTAGCGTCGGGAGTGTACGAGGTGAGTGGAGAGGGACTGCGATCGTGAGGATCTGGCTCGACGGCGGGCTGCAGGACATCGAGTCCGCCCGTGTCTCCGTCTTCGACCACGGGCTGACCGTGGGCGACGGCATCTTCGAGACGGTGAAGGCGGTGGACGGCCGTCCGTTCGCGCTGACTCGGCATCTCGACCGGCTGACGCGCTCGGCGCGCGGTCTCGGCCTGCCCGAGCCCGACCACGACGAGGTCCGCCGCGCCTGCGCCGCCGTCCTCGAGGCCAACCCGATGCCGCTCGGCCGGCTGCGCATCACCTACACCGGCGGCCACGGGCCCCTCGGCTCCGACCGCGGTGAGCACGGCCCGACCCTCGTCGTCGCCCTCGGCGAGACCACCCGCCGCCCCGACGCCACGTCCGTCATCACCGTCCCCTGGACCCGCAACGAACGCGGCGCGCTCACCGGCCTGAAGACGACCTCGTACGCCGAGAACGTCGTCGCTCTCGCCCGCGCCCACCAACACGGCGCCTCCGAGGCCCTGTTCGGCAACACGGTCGGGCAACTCTGCGAGGGCACCGGGTCGAACGTCTTCGTCGTCCTGGACGGCGAGATCCACACCCCGCCGCTCGCCTCGGGCTGCCTCGCGGGCATCACGCGCGCGTTGGCGGTCGAGTGGACCGGCGCCAAGGAGACCGACCTGCCGCTGGACGTGCTGGAGCGGGCCGACGAGGTCTTCCTCACCTCCACCCTGCGGGACGTGCAGGGCGTGCACAGGGTCGACGAGCGCGAACTGCCCGGCTCGGCGGGGCCGGTGACCGCCAAGGCCATGCGGATCTTCGAGGAGCGGTCCGGGGACGACCTGGATCCGTGACGGGCGCGGATACGACGGACGCGTTCGACGGGCGCGTACCACGGGCTCGGATATTCGGCTGATCCCGGGCGCCGAGGCGGGTAGAACACCCCTGATGACCACGACGCTGCGGCCGACCGAGCCGCTTCAGCGCAACGACGACGGGACGCGTTCGCGTCGCTATCAGGTGTGTGTGAACGGCCGCCCCGTGGGCGCCCTTCACCTCGGGACGCATCCCGTCTTCGGCGACGCGGTGGCCCGAATATCGGAGCTGCGGATCGAGGAACCGGACCGGCGGCGCGGCCGGGGCACCGTGGCGGCGCTCGCCGCGGAGGAGGTCGCGCGCGGCTGGGGGTGCAGGCGCATCGAGGCGACGGTCCCCGGCGACGCCGCACCGGCACTGCGGCTCGCCGCGGCGCTCGGCTACGTCGTACGCAACCGCGGCATGGAGAAGGCGCTCGGCGCCGTCCCGCCCGATCTGCCGCCGGGCAGCCGGGGGCGACCCCTGACGGAGGCCGAGTACGGATCCTGGCTGGCCGAGAGCCACGAGGGCTACATCCGCAGCTGGGCCGAGCGAGGGGTTCCGGAGGCCGAGGCCCGGGCCAAGTCCGAGCGGGACCACGCCGCACTGCTGCCGGACGGTCTGCGCACGCCGGACACGTTCCTCAGCGTCCTCGAGCACGAGGGAGTCCCGGTGGGCACCCTCTGGGTGGCCTCGCGTGACGGCCGTGCCTACGTCTACGACGTCGAGACCGACGCGGCCCACCGGGGCAAGGGACACGGACGCACGCTGATGCTGCTGGCCGAGGCCCAGGCGATCGCCGCGGGGTACCGGGCCATCGGCCTCAACGTCTTCGCGGGCAACACCCCGGCCGAGCGGCTCTACGAGTCACTCGGCTACGAGACGAGGCAGTACGCCCTGTACAAGACGTTGCTGTAGCCGTCGGCGCACCGGCGTCCAGGGCTTCGCTGCAGCCAGTCGGGCCGGCGGCGGTCAGGCGTTCTGTTCGGCCAGCAGCCGGTCCGCGATCTCCTCGATGCGCTCGCGCAGCCCCTCCTGGCTCTTGCCGCCGTCGAGCCGCTCACCGCCGATCACATACGTCGGGGTGCCGGTCACGCCGATCGCCTTGCCCTCGGCCTGGTCGGCGTCGACGATCAGGATGTGCCGGCCGTCGATCAGCGCCGTGTCGAATTCCTCGGCGTCCAGGCCGAGTTCCCCGGCCACCTCGACCAGGAAGGGTTCTCCCTTACGGTCCAGCTCCTCGACCCGGCCCAGCACCGCCTCGACGTACGGCCACCCCTGTCCCTGCTCCAGCGCCTCCTCGGCGGCCTGCGCGGCGGCGAAGGCGTGCTTGTGCTTCTCCAGCGGGAAGTGCCGCAGCCGCAGCTCCAGCCGGTCGCCGTAGCGGGCGCGCAGGGCGCGGAGATCGTCGAGGGCGCCGCGGCAGTCGGGGCACTGCAGCTCGCACCAGACGTCGAGCACGGGGGCGGCGGGGCGGTCGGGGGAGGAGTCGCTCATGGCCCCAGTCTCCCAGCACCGGCCCGGACGACCCAATCCGACCTGGTGCTTCGCCGGCCGTCGGCCCTGGCCGTACGACGGTGACCGGCACCTGCGGAGGAGGTGACCCGGAGATGTCCCTGATGTCCCGCCCAGGCATGGCCGCGCGGGGTTGCCACGGTGCAGGATGGAAGGGACGAAGTCCTGACCCGACCGAGCGTGCCCGGAGGACCGGATGATTGCCGAGACCGTCTGTTCAGCCGTCGCCGCGGCCGGCCTCGGCATCGCGGCGGTCACGGCGTACCGCAAGCGTTTCCTCGCGGCCACGCGTATGGCCGCGTACTCCTTGGTGCCCCTGGGCCTGGTGATGACCGGGGTCGTCGACTGGCTGGCGGACACCGCGTTCAGCCCGACGGCGTGGGCGGGCTTCGGAGTCCTCGGCCTGTCCTGGCTGCTGTTCGCGAGCACGCGCGCGGTGGAGCGCCGGCGAGGAGGCACCCGCAAGGAGCGCAGGGAGGCGCGTGCCGCGGGACGGGGCGAGGCGGTTGCCCCGACGGCCTCCGCGCCCTCGCTGGGACCGGGCTCCCCTCAGGCGACCCGGCCCGCGACCGCACCGCGAGCCGGGGCGGGCGACGACTTCAGCGACATCGAGGCCATCCTCAAGAAGCACGGCATATGACGCCCGCCTGCCGGACTGAAACGACACAGTGGGTCGCCGCCCGGCCGTAAGCGATCAATACTCGAACCGGACATCACGGAATCCGGCGAACTCCCGCTCATTCCGGGCGTGTTGATCGCGCGGCGAGGCGCAACTGCGCCATCATCGCCGCGAGATGCTGGACACGACACAAAGCGAGGCCGCGCCACCTCAGGACGAGCCTCGCGGGTGCCTCTTCGCCCTTTCCCAGCCACCGCTGATGATCTTCCTTGCGGTGATCGGGTGTCTGCTGCTCATGGCTGCGCTGCACGATCTGCTGCTGCTCTGAGCCGTACCCGCGGCCCCCGGCGCCACCCGCCGGGGCCCGCGTCCACACACCGGTCGTGTCGGTCCGCAGGCGAGCGCCAGCGCCGCTTCGCTCAGCCGGCCGCTTCCTTGCGGCGCGCCCGGTAGGCGGCCACATGCAGACGGTTTCCGCAGGTACGGCTGTCGCAGTAGCGCCGCGAACGGTTGCGGGAAAGATCCACGAAGGCGTGCCGGCAGTCCGGCGCCTCACAGCGTCGCAGGCGTTCCTGCTCCCCGGCCACCACGAAGAACGCCAGCGCCATGCCACAGTCGGCCGCCAGGTGGTCGGCGACGGAGGCGCCGGGGGCGAAGTAGTGCACATGCCAGTCGTAGCCGTCGTGGTCCGTGAGGCGGGGGGTGGTGCCGGCGGCGGCGACCAGCTCGTTGATCAGGCCGGCCGCTTTCCGGGCGTCCGGCTCGGCGAAGATCGCGGCGAACCGCCCGCGTACCTTGCGCACCGCCGAGAGATCGAACTCCGAGAGGACCCCGACATCGCTGATTTCGTGCTTTCGTACGAAATCCCCGAGAGCCGTGACGTCCGGCAGCCCCTCCGGAGTCCCGTCGTCATCCGGTGCGGTGTTCACCAGATCCACCACGGCATCGAGTGCACACCGGGTGTCATGGGTGATCAGCACGTTTCGCTCCCTGGCCTGGGGGTCGGGCGGGGTGCCCGCCGATGCTGGCCGATGGTAGTGGCTCACAGAACCGTCACACCGGCCGTGCTCGCACGCGGTTTCGAATACAACGCCACAACAGCGCCGACGGTTCCCGGCGAGCCAGGCCCCCACGAGCCGCGCTGAGCCCGGCCGGCCCCCACCCGCCGCAAGGCATGCCAACGCCGCCCTCGCGGAGCGAAGACGGCGCTGCTGTGTGCCGTATGCGGTTGTCTTGGCCCGAGCCGTCTCCCCGAGTCGACGGCGCCGGGCGGCCTTGTGGGGCCTCGCCCTAGCTTTCCGCCAGGATGTGCGAGAGCTCCTGATCCAGATCGAAATGCCGATGCTCCGTGCCGGGGGGCACAGCGGCGTCGGTTCGCTTCAGGAAGGACTCCAGAGCCCGTGCCGGGGCCTCGAGCAGTGCCTCGCCCTCCGGAGAGCTCAGGGCGATGCAGACGACGCCCTGGCCGTGACTGCGCGACGGCCAGACGCGGACGTCGCCGGTTCCGGTGGGCCGGTGGAGGCCCTCCGCGAGAAGGTCGCGGGCGAACACCCACTCGACGGTTTCCTCGGCTCCGGTGTGGAAGGTGGCGTGCACGGCGTAGGGGTCGGCCGTGTCGTACCGCAGGCCTGCGGGGACAGGCAGGGATGACTCGCTCGACACAACGAGGCGCAGGTGCAGCTCGCAGCTGACCGTGGTGTTCATAAGCGCCAGGGCCTTTCGCTCAGTGTGCGCTCGGGGATTCGCACGTCGGCGAAATCGACATGCCACCTACGGTGCCGTTGTAAACCCCTCTGAGTGTTTTGCGTGTGTTTACGTAACTCTTCCGGCCGATGACCCGTTCGCGAGGTACGACCATTCCGGTGACTGGTTTCCGTCCGGTAGGGTTTGGCCGTATGAATACGGGGAGTAGCGAGTCGGGCGGGGTGGCCGTGGCGACTGACGAGACCGAAGTGGACGGTGTGAAAGGCGACAGCGAGGAGGGCCTCGGCTCGAGAGCGCCGGAGTTCATCAAGGCGCGCCGTGTGCTGCACCTGAGCTGGCAGGTGGGCATCTTCATCATCGGCCTGGCGATAGTGGTCGTCGGCATCATCATGCTGCCGCTGCCCGGTCCCGGCTGGGTCGTGATCTTCGGCGGCATGGCGGTCTGGGCGACCGAGTTCGTCTGGGCCCAGCTGGTGCTGCGCTGGACCAAGCGCAAGGTCACCGAGGCGGCCCACAAGGCCCTCGACCCGAAGGTGCGCCGCCGCAACATCATCCTGACGTCGATCGGCCTCGTGATCATTGCCGTGCTCGTCGGCGTCTACGTGTGGAAGTTCGGCATCGTCATGCCCTGGAAGATCAAGGACCAGTGATCCGCGACGGGGGTGCGAGCGTCGGCCGGTGCGGGTCCGCGCTGGTCACACGCACCCCCTGACATGGGGTAATGTTCTTCCTGCGTCCGGGCGATTAGCTCAGTGGGAGAGCGCTTCGTTCACACCGAAGAGGTCACTGGTTCGAACCCAGTATCGCCCACCCGGATCCGGCGGCCCGCCTGCGATTGTGCAGGCGGGCCGACGTCGTTTCCGCGTACGGACGGCCGGAGAGTCGTAGGTGTGTGAGGGACATCCTGCGACCCCTCGTGAGTGACGCCTCGTAAGGTCCTGTCCCTCCCGCTCCGGGCCGGACGACACCCCGTCAAGCCACGGTCGGCAGATGATTTTTGGCCGACCGGCACACACTTACGGCCGTCCATTCCTCGTTCGGTCCACCGGACGCACACCCCTCACCTGCGACGTTGCACCGCTCGCCCGGCCCTCCCGCCCTCACGAGTCGTCAACTCGCCCAGCCCGCCCACAAGAAATTCCTGTCCGAATCATTGACGCACCCTCGGGCCCTCCGTAACTTGTGCCAGCAAGCGCTTACTTGAAACGATTCATGCAGGCGGCAACGCAGCGTTGCGGGGAGGCTCGACGATGAGAACCAGCAGGAATGTTGAGAGGCGTACGATCCTGAAGGTGGCCGGGGCCTCGGCAGCCACGCTCGGGCTCGCTGCGACGACCGGATGCGGCGGTGACAGTGGTTCCGGAGACGGGACCGTGACACTTCGTTACGCGTGGTGGGGTGGCGAGCCGCGCACCATTGCCATCAAGAAGACGATCGCGCTCTTCGAGAAGAAGTACCCGAAGATCAAGATCAAGCCTGAATTCACCGACTACGAGGCGTTCTGGGAGAAGTTCCAGACCCAGGCCTCCGGCGGGAATCCGCCGGACGTTTTCCAGAATGCGGTCGGCTTCCTGCGCAAGTACGACAAGCGCGGTGTTCTGATGGATCTCAAGACGCAAGCGGACGCCGGGAATCTGAGCCTGGAGAACTTCCGCAACGGCGTTCTGGCGAACGGTCAGGTCGACGGCAAGCAGATCGGCATCCCCGTCGGCGCCAACACCCTTGCGCTCGTCATCGACGTCAAGGCCTTCGAGAAGGCGGGTGTCGAGGCGAAGATGGGCTGGACCTGGGACGAGTACTTCGACGCGCTGCAGACCATCCAGGACAAGCTGAAGATCGCCGGTGACACCGGCTACTTCAGCATCATGTACCTCTACGACCTGTACCTGCGGCAGAACGGCAAGGCCTTCTTCACGGATACCGATCTCGGCTTCACCCAGGACGATCTGACGCAGTGGTGGGAGGACGGCTACAAGCGCGTGCGCTCCGGGCTCGTCGCCGACCCGAAGAAGGTCGAGCAGGTCAAGCCCAAGTCCGCGCTCTCGGCGGGGCTGGCCGCGTCCGAGTTCACCTGGGACAACTTCTCCATCCGTTACGAGGGCGAGGGCGAGTCGGACTACGGGCTCGCGCCGATCCCCACCACGGACGGCAAGCAGACTGGCCAGTACCTCGGTTCGCTGATGCTCAGTGCCTTCTCCGGGACCAAGCACCCCAAGGAGGTCGCGCAGTTCATCGACTTCATGGTCCACGACCCCGAGGTCGGCAAGATCATGGGCTACGACCGGGGCATCCTCGCCACGACCGAGCAGTACGACGCGTTCACGCCCACCGACGACAACAACAAGGGCGTCAAGGCGTACGAGGAAGAGGTCGCCAAGGCCGGAGTGCTCGGGAAGATCACCCCGCACCCGTCCGGCGCCGACGTCATCGAGGCGGCGTTCCTGCGCATCGGCGGCGAGGTCGCCCAGGGCAAGACCAAGCCGGCCGACGCCGCCAAGGCGCTGTTCAGCGAGGCCAAGGCCGCGTTCGCGGGCTGAGGGGACGTACCACCATGACGCTCGTCAAGGAAGCGCCCGTGCGCCCGGCCGGGAAGCGGTCCGCCGCTCCCGCTGCCGGGCGGCGCGGGCGGCGCCGCGAGAACCTCGCCGGCTACCTCTTCATGTCGCCGTGGATCGCGGGGTTCCTGCTGCTCACGGCGGGGCCGATGATCGCGTCGCTGTACTACGCGTTCACCCGCTACAACCTGTTCACGCCGCCCGAGTGGGTGGGGTTCGACAACTTCACGACGATGTTCCAGGACCCGCGCTGGCAGAAGTCGGTGGAGGTCACGCTCAAGTACGTCGTCGTGGCCACTCCGCTGAAGCTGCTGCTCGCGCTCGGCGTCGCGCTGCTGCTCGCACAGAAGCGGCGCGGGCAGGGTCTGTACCGGGCCGCGTTCTACATGCCCTCGCTCATCGGCGCCAGCGTCTCCGTCGGCTTCGTGTGGCGGGCGCTGTTCTCGGACGACGCGATCGTGGACCGTACGCAGAAGATCTTCGGTCTCGACGTGGGCGGCTGGATCGGCAACCCGGACTACGTCCTCTACTCCCTGGTGGCCCTGAGCATCTGGCAGTTCGGCGCGCCGATGGTCATCTTCCTGGCCGGTCTCAAGCAGGTCCCGCGGGAGCTGTACGAGGCCGCCGAGGTGGACGGGGCCGGCCCGCTGCGCAGGTTCTGGAACATCGCGCTGCCGGTGATCTCCCCGGTGCTCTTCTTCAACGTACTGCTGGAGTCCATCCACGCGTTCCAGGTGTTCGGCTCCGCGTACGTCGTCTCCGACAGCCGGTGCGGGCCCGCCGACGCCACGCTCGTCTACACCTGTTACCTCTACCAGAAGGGCTTCAAGGAGGCCCAGATGGGCTTCGCCTCCGCGATGGCCTGGACGCTGGTGATCGCGGTGGCGCTCGTCACGGCGGTCCTGTTCTGGTCGCAGAAGAAGTGGGTGCACTACGAGGAGGCCGCCAAGTGACCAGTGCCACCACCCCGGTCGTCCGCAGCGCGAGCGAGCGCCGGCGCACCGGATCGATCGCCTGGCACGTGGGCGCGCTCGCTGTCCTCGCGGTCGTCCTGTACCCCGTGATCTGGGTCGTCGGCGCCTCGTTCAAGCCGAGCAAGGACATCATCGCCAGCCTCGACCTGCTGCCGACCGAGCCGGTCTGGGCGAACTTCTCCGGGCTCGCCGACGGTATTTCCGGCATCTCCATCAGCAGCTTCTTCATGAACTCGCTGATGTACGCGGTTCTCGCCGTGGTCGGTGTCGTGGTGTCCAGCTCGCTGACCGCCTATGCCTTCGCCAAGATCCGGTTCGCCGGGCGGAACCTGCTGTTCACGCTGATGATCGGCACGCTGCTGCTGCCGTACCACGTGCTGCTCATCCCGCAGTACGTGCTCTTCCGCAACCTCGAGCTCACCGACACGCTGGTGCCGCTCGTGGCGGGCAAGTTCCTGGCCACGGAGGCGTTCTTCGTCTTCCTGATGGTGCAGTTCATGCGCGGTCTGCCGCGCGAGCTGGACGAGGCCGCCAAGCTCGACGGCTGCGGGCACCTGAGGACCTACTGGTCCATCGTGCTGCCGCTGACCCGTCCCGCCCTCATCACCAGCGCCATCTTCACCTTCATCAACGCCTGGAACGACTTCATGGGGCCGTTGATCTACCTCAACACCCCCGAGAAGTACACCGTTTCGCTCGGCCTGATGATGTTCCGCGACCAGGAGGGCATCTCCAACTACGGAAGCATGATCGCGATGTCGCTGGTGGCGCTGATCCCGGTCATCGCCTTCTTCATGGCCTTCCAGCGCTACCTCATCGACGGCATGGCGACGTCCGGACTGAAGTGAGAGGGCTGAGGCGGTCACCATGGCGCAAGCACGCGTGAAGGCACGCAAGGAGTCCGTGTTCGGCGAGCGCTTCTCGGTCTTCGCCGAGTCTCTGCTCACCGGCGTGTGGATCGCCGTGGCCTGTCTCGGGGTCGTCACCTACCCCGCGGCCTTCGCCGCCGGCGCGCGGCATCTGCGGCGGCGTACCCGTCATGAGGGCGGCGGCTGGCGGGAGTTCGTCTCGGACTTCCGGGCCGCCCTGCGCGGCGGGTGGGCCGTCGGGCTCTCCGGCTGGGCGGCGGCCGCGGCGGTCTGGGTGGACGTCCTGGCCGCGCGGGCCGGGATTCCCGGCGGGCCGTTCGTCGGGGCGGTGGGAATCTTCGCCCTGATCGGACTGATCGTGGCCCTGCTGCGGGCGGCGGCCGTCTGGACGCCGGGCGCCTCCTGGCGGGCGCTGCTGGCGGGCGCCGGGCGCCGGACCGTGCTCGATCCCGCCGGGTCCTTTCTGCTGGTCGGCGGGCTGGGCGTCGTAGCCCTGTCCGCCGCGTTCATCGCACCGCTGGCGGTCCCCGTCCTGGGGGCCGTCGCGGCGGCCGCCGTCGCCGTGGAGGAGCGGTACCGGCACCGCTGAGAGGCGGTGCCCTCGCACGCAGGCGGCACCACCGCGGAGGGCGGTGCCCGCACACAAGGTCGGTGCCCCGGGCGCCGTACCTCTCTCTGTCATGCCTCTGTCCACCCCCTTGCATCCCGCACGGAAGGAAAGGCCATGTCCCCGATCCCCCGCAGGTCCATCCTCAAGGCGGCCGCCGTCGCCGGCGCCGCCGCGCAGTTCAGCTGGGCACTGGGAGCCAAGGACGCGCAGGCCGCGCCGAGAGCCGCCGACGCCGATGCCGACCCCGTGACCCTCGACTGGCTGGAGGACGGCGGCCTGGGTGCCGCGCCCGGCTCCACCGTGGGTGTGCCGTGGCCGAAGGGCGCGTACCAGGAGGACCAGACGTTCGCGGTGACGGACGCGGACGGCAAGTCCGTGCCCGTGCAGTCCTGGCCGATCGCCTACTGGCCGGACGGCTCGCTCAAGTGGACGGCCCACGCGGTCAGTTCGGGCAACGGCAAGCTCACGCTCGCCGCCGGCGAGGCCGCCGTACCGGACAAGAAGGTCACCGTCGACAAGAGCGGCGGCACCATCGACGTCTCGACCGGCGTCATCACCGCGAAGATCGGCAAGTCCGGCGCCACGCTGATCAAGTCGGTCACCCGGGGCTCCACCGAGATCGCCAGGAACGGCCGGCTCGTGCTGATCCGCCAGCCCGAGATCGAGGACGAGGACCAGGGCGCGGTCAAGACCGAACGCTTCGAGGGCGCCATCTCCGACGTCACCGTCGAGCAGGAGGGCCCGGTCCGCGCGGTCGTCAAGATCGACGGCAAGCACCGCAAGGGCAGCCGCAGCTGGCTCCCCTTCTCCATCCGGCTCTACTTCTACGCGGGCGCCGACTCCTTCCGCATGGTGCACACCATCACCTACGACGGCACGCAGGAGCCGGGCAAGGCCAGCGGCGACTTCATCCGCGGCATCGGCGTGCGCTTCACCGTGCCGATGCGCGACGAGTCCTACGACCGCCACATCCGCATCGGCGGCGAGGGCACCGGCATGCTCCGCGAGGCCGTCAAGGGCATCACCGGACTGCGCCGCGACCCGGGGGCGGCCGTACAGGCGGCGCAGTTCGCGGGGGAGAAGCTGCCCGATCCGGCCAACTGGGACCAGCGGGTCACGACCCGGCTGCAGTACATCCCCGAGTGGGGCGACTACACCCTCTCCCAGCTGTCCGCCGACGGCTTCACGCTGCGCAAGAGGACCAAGAAGGGCCACGGCTGGATCGGCACCGGTGGTGGCAAGCGGGCGTCCGGCTTCGGGTACGTCGGTGGCGTCAGCGGCGGATTCTCCTTCGGGCTGCGGGACTTCTGGGAGAAGTTCCCCGCCCAGCTCGACATCCGCGACGCCCAGACCGAGGAGGCCGAGGTCACCATGTGGCTCTGGTCGCCCGAGGCGCAGCCCATGGACCTGCGCTTCTACCACGACGGCATGGGCCAGGACACCTACCCCAAGCAGCTCGAAGGCCTCAACATCACCTACGAGGACTACGAGCCGGAGTTCGGGACGCCGTACGGCATCGCCCGCACCTCCGAACTCCTCTTCTGGGCCAACGAGTCGACCCCGAGCGCGGAGAAGCTCGCCCAACAGGTCGAGGCCGTACGGGTGCTGCCGCAGCTCGCCGCCCCGCCCAAGCAGCTCATCAAGGCCCAGGTCTTCGGGCCGGGCCTGTACTCCGAGCCGGACCGCTCCACGCCCGCCAAGGCCAAGATCGAGGACCACCTCGACTTCCTCTTCACCTACTACAAGGACCAGGTGGAGATGCGCCGTTGGTACGGCTTCTGGGACTACGGCGACATCATGCACACCTACGACACCGTCAGGCACCAGTGGCGGTACGACATCGGCGGCTACGCCTGGGACAACTCCGAGCTCTCGCCCGACCTGTGGCTGTGGTTCGCCTATCTGCGCTCCGGCCGTGCGGACATCTTCCGGTTCGCGGAGGCGATGACCCGGCACACCGGTGAGGTCGACGTCTACCACCTGGGGCAGTGGGCCGGCCTCGGCACCCGGCACGGCGTCCAGCACTACGCCGACAGCGCCAAGCAGCAGCGCATCGCCAACACCACCTACCGCCGCTACTACTACTTCCTCACCGCCGACGAGCGGGTCGGCGACCTCATGCACGCCAACGTCGACTCCGACGAGACGTTCCTCGTCCTCGACCCGATCCGCAAGATCCGCACCGAGCCGTACACGCCCGACCGGCACGCGCTGTCCATCGGCTTCGGCACGGACTGGAGCGGGCTCGTGTCGGCGTGGCTGACGGAGTGGGAGCGCAAGGGGCCCAAGTGGGAGAAGGCCAAGGCGCGCGTCCTGTCGACCATGGAGACGATCGCCGCCCAGCCCAACGGCTTCGTGCAGGGGACCGGGCTCTACGACCTCGACACGGGCAAGTTCGCCATCGCCGACAAGCCGGTGGTCGGCGTCTCGCACCTGTCCGCCGTGTTCGGCCTCAACGAACTGTGCGCCGAGCTCATCGACCTCGTCGACATGCCGAAGTTCAACGAGGCGTACTTCGACTACTGCCGCTACTTCAACGCGACGAAGGCGGAGCAGGCGGCACGCTACGGCTCCAACTTCGGCACGCTGCTGCTCTTCCAGGGCCACTCGCGCCTCGACGCGTACGCCGCCGTCCAGACCGGCGACGCGAAGCTCGCCACGCGCGCGTGGGAGAAGTTCTACAACTCCGACGGCTACAAGGAGTCGGCGCCCTGGAAGACGGAGAAGCTGAGCGGCCCGGACGCGCTGGTCCCGGGCAGTGAAGCGGCATGGGTGTCGACCAACGACACCGCGCTGTACGGCCTCGCCGCCATCGAGAACCTGGCGCTGCTGGGCGACAGGATGCCGTCCTAGCGGGCCGGTTGGAGCAGGAGGAGCGCCGCCGCACGGGCGGCGGCGCTCACATGTCCGGGAGTGTGGTCCACGTCACGTCGTAGGGCATGAGTACGCGTACTCAGAACGTACTCGGATGCGGTGGAACCCCCTGGACAGGGGCAGACTCGGCCCATGGACTGGAGCCACTACCGCTTCCGCAGCCTGTGGGCCCTGCCCGCACCGCCCGCCACCGTCTACGGCCTGCTGGAACAGGCGGAGGACTACCCCTGCTGGTGGCCCCAGGTGCGCGAGGTGACCAAGGTCAGTGACACCACCGGAGTGATCACCATCCGCTCCGTCCTGCCGTACGACATGACCTTCACCGCGTGCGAGGTGCGGCGGGACCCGGAGGCTGGGGTGCTGGAGATCGCCATGTCCGGTGACATCGACGGCTGGGCGCGCTGGACCGTCACGTCGCAGGGCGGCGGGAGCATCGCCCGCTACGACCAGGTGGTCGCTGTGAACAAGCCGCTGCTGCGGCGGTTCGCGGTGCCGGGGCGACCGGTCTTCCGCGCCAACCACTGGCTGATGATGCGGGCCGGGCGGCGAGGGCTGGTGGCGCACTTGGCCGGTGGCCACCACGGCGGTCGTCAAGGCGGTCATGGAGGTGGTCATGACGGCGGTCCTCAAGCGGTTTGAAGGAAGCGCGCGGGGACCTGTATTGTTCAGTGCGTTCCCGGGCGATTAGCTCAGTGGGAGAGCGCTTCGTTCACACCGAAGAGGTCACTGGTTCGAACCCAGTATCGCCCACCGGGAAAGGCCGGTCCGCAGCAGCGGACCGGCTTTTTTGTACGCCTCACGTCGCCTCGCGTACCTAGGCGGCCGCCGCCGGCAGGTCCGGCCGCAGTGGCCACGCCGGATCCACGGCCTCCTCGCTGCCGCTGCGCGCGAACCACGCCTGCAACCCGCGTGCCTGTGCCGCGTGCCACACCGCCTGCAGCATGTGCAGCTCGGCGGGGGACAGCCGCTCGAGCCGGGCCGCGAAACGGCGCCCGACCGCCCGGACCACCTCCAGCGAGGCCAGCGCGTCGGCCGCCGCGTCGTGCGCGCCGTCCAGCGTGACGCCGTAGTGCGCGCACAGGTCGGTCAGGGTGCGGCGACCCTTGCGATAGCGGTCCAGATGCTTGTCCAGAACGCGCGGATCGAGCACCAGCAAGGGCGTCGCCTCGAACCACTGGTCCAGCGACGAGGCGCGATGACGGCGCAACTCGCGGTCCAGCAGCGTCAGATCGAACGGCGCGTTCATCACCACGATCGGCCGGGCCGCCGTGGCCTGTCCGGCCAGTTCCTCGGCTATCTCATGCATCACCGGCGCCGGCCAGCGGCCGTTGCGCTGGAGATGCTCCTCCGTCAGCCCGTGCACCGCCGTCGCCGCCTCCGGCACCGGCACACCCGGGTTCACCAGCCACCGGGTCACCCGCGGCCGGGTGCCCGGGGCGTCCTGGACGACGACGGCCGCCGAAACGATCCGGTCGGTCTCGACGTCCACGCCTGTCGTCTCCGTGTCGAATGCCGCCAGCGGGCCTTCATACCAGCACGCCATATCCACACAACCCCTCGTTCACCCACGGCAGCTGACGCACCGTCTTCTGCCCGTTTGGTGATACCCGGGCCGTTTGCGCCGTACGCCGGAAGGACACAACAGGAGTGCGGGTCCCTGCAGTTCAGCGGCCCGGCACAGGGATTCACCTGGCGTGGAAGGCTGTTCGTCATGGCGATAGCGCAGCCCGAGCGGGGCGGGCTGCTGCCCGAACGAACGGGCCCCCATCGCGGTTCACTCGCCACCACCGCCTGCATGGAGACACTGCAGGTGGGTTATCTGCACGCCGTGGCGGCGGCTGCCGGGTGCTCGCTGTCGCAGCCGTTTCCGGACAACGGCATCGACTGGCACGTCAGCCACAGCGCGCCCGGCCACACGGTCGACGACGAGGTCACCATCAAGGTGCAGCTCAAGGCCACCTACCAGATCGCGCCGAACCCGCCCGGCCGGTTCTTCTCCTTCACGCTCGACAACGACCACCTGGCGAAGCTCGCCCGCACGCCGGTCTCGGTGCACAAGATCCTCGTGGTGATGCTCGTCCCGCGGACCCAGGACGACTGGCTGCGCGCCAGCCACGACCGGCTCGATCTGCGGCACTGCTGCTACTGGGTCAACCTGGCCGGCCACGCGATCACCGGCAGGCGCCGGACCAGCGTGCGGATACCGACCTCACGCATCTTCGACGACCGGGCCCTCTGCGAGATCATGACGCGGGTCGGGACGGGAGGCAGACCATGACGCACCGCCCCCTGGAGGAACCGCTACGGCCGGTGAGGCCGCACCCGGTCGACGCGTCCTGGGACCGTCCCCCCGAGCCCGGCGACGTCGACCCCGCCGTGCTCAGCGCCCTGCTGCACCGGCACGGCTGGCAGCGGCGCGGGGGAGCGGCGGGGCGCTACGGCCGCTGGACCCCGCCCGGACCCGGTGGCAACGGCACGAGCCTGCTCGTCCCCGAGTCCCGTGCCTTTCCCGACAGCGACGATCTGCTCGGGGAGGCGCTCGTCGCCCTCTCCCGCAGCGGCATGCCCTCCGCGCGCGAGGTGCTGATCGGGCTCGCGGTGCCCAGCGACGAGGTCCGCTGGTGGCGGGACGCGCCGAGCGGGCCGGCCGGGGCCGCGCCCTGGACCGTCGAGGAGGAACTGCGCACCGCCGCCCGCCAGATGCTCCTCGCCGCGGCGCTGGCCACGCGCGCGCGTGCCGGCTATTACGGCGCCCGGCACCGCCGCTCGGCCGCCTCGATGCTGGAGAACGTCCTCGTCGGCCCCGCGCCCGGCGGCCGCGGCCTCACCGCCTTCGTCCCCGTCGGCACGGGGCGCCCCCTCGCCGTACGCCTCCACCAGGCCCTGTACGCGGCCCGCGAGGCCATCGACTACCAGCGGGCCACCGGCGGCATGGACGCCTTCGACAGCGCAGTCGAGGCGGGCGTCAGTCGCGAGCTCACCGAGGCGCTGGTCGCCCTGGTACGCGGTACGGAAGGCGCCCGCATCGCCGTCGAGTGGGCGCCCGCGGCAGGGGTGCCCGCCGACTGTGCGGCCGGCGTCGAGCCCGTCGAGTTCTCGCCGGGCGACCTGCCCGCGCTGCGCGAGGCCGGGGCCCGCTATCTGCGCGAGGAGCCGTCCGTGCCGGTGCGGATCACCGGTGCCGTCGTACGTATGCGCAGGTCGGGGCCCCGAGGGGAGGGCACCGTACGGCTGCGTGTCCTCGCCGGCGCCGAGATTCCGCACGTCCGGCTGACGCTGGACGAGGAGGCGTACCGCATCGCCGGACACGCGCACCTCGTCGGGCTGCCGGTACGGGTGCACGGGCGGCTGGAGAGCCGGGGCGGCTTCCGGAAGGTCACCGGGGCCTCCGGGGTCGTCCCCGTGCAGGTGGACGAGGCCGAGCGGGATCGGCTGATGAAGTCGTTGCAGGAGGACTTGGACTTCTTTGAGGAGGTGTGCGGCGGGGAGGACGGCGGGGACTGACGGGGGGCGGTTGCAGGGCGAGGCCTTGCAGCTGGGTGCCGAAAGTTTGGCTCGGTCGCCTATGGCGCGCCCCTACGGCTCCCTCGCGGCCGGTGTCGTTGGGACAGTGGCTGTTGGCGGGCCGTGGCCCGGCGTTGGTGTGGGCTGGTTGGTCCGAGGGCCCTGTGTCGGCTGCGGTTCGGCAGCGCCCTGAAGGGGCGCGGGGCTGTATCAATGTGCGGCTCCGCCGCGTGGGCGCGATCAGCCGTGACGGCGCCGCAGACCGTCAACGGCACACGGCGGCACTGCCAGCGCAGCGCCACCGTTTCGCGGTCGGCCGTCCGGGGTCGGTACGATCGCGTAATGCGCGCGCTCCTGGTATGGCGCCGCACCCCCCTTCAGTCAGGAGAGACCGGTGTCAGACGTCCGTGTGATCATCCAACGCGATTCCGAGCGGGAAGAGCGCGTGGTGACGACGGGCACTACGGCCGCCGACCTCTTCGCCGGCGAGCGCTCGATCATCGCCGCGCGCGTGGGCGGCGAGCTCAGGGATCTGTCGTACGTGCTCTCCGACGGTGAGGAGGTCGAGGGCGTCGAGATCTCCTCCGAGGACGGTCTGGGCATCCTGCGCCACTCCACCGCGCACGTGATGGCGCAGGCGGTGCAGGAGCTCTTCCCCGAGGCCAAGCTGGGCATCGGCCCGCCGGTCAAGGACGGCTTCTACTACGACTTCGACGTCGAGAAGCCGTTCACGCCCGAGGATCTCAAGGCCATCGAGAAGAAGATGCAGGAGATCCAGAAGCGGGGGCAGCGCTTCGCCCGTCGCGTCGTGACCGACGACGCCGCCCGCGAGGAGCTCGCCGCCGAGCCCTACAAGCTGGAGCTGATCGGCCTCAAGGGCTCCGCCTCGTCCGACGACGGCGCGGACGTCGAGGTCGGCGCCGGTGAGCTGACGATCTACGACAACCTGGACGCCAAGACCGGCGAGCTGTGCTGGAAGGACCTCTGCCGCGGTCCCCACCTGCCGTCGACCCGCGCGATCCCGGCGTTCAAGCTGATGCGCAACGCGGCCGCCTACTGGCGCGGCAGCGAGAAGAACCCGATGCTCCAGCGCATCTACGGCACCGCCTGGCCGTCCAAGGACGAGCTCAAGGGCTACCTCGACTTCCTCGCCGAGGCCGAGAAGCGCGACCACCGCAAGCTGGGCAACGAGCTCGACCTGTTCTCCATCCCGGAGCAGATCGGCTCCGGCCTCGCCGTCTTCCACCCCAAGGGCGGCATCGTCCGCCGGGTCATGGAGGACTACTCGCGCCGCCGCCACGAGGAAGAGGGCTACGAGTTCGTCTACACCCCGCACGCGACGAAGGGGAAGCTCTTCGAGACGTCGGGCCACCTGGACTGGTACGCCGAGGGCATGTACCCGCCCATGCAGCTCGACGAGGGCGTGGACTACTACCTCAAGCCCATGAACTGCCCGATGCACAACCTGATCTTCGACGCGCGCGGTCGCTCGTACCGTGAACTGCCGCTGCGCCTCTTCGAGTTCGGGACCGTGTACCGGTACGAGAAGTCGGGCGTCGTGCACGGCCTCACGCGCGCGCGTGGCTTCACGCAGGACGACGCGCACATCTACTGCACGCGCGAGCAGATGTCGGAGGAGCTCGACAAGACGCTCACCTTCGTCCTCGGCCTGCTGCGCGACTACGGCCTGACCGACTTCTACCTGGAGCTGTCCACCAAGGACCCGGAGAAGTTCGTCGGCTCCGACGAGGTCTGGGAGGAGGCGACGGAGACGCTGCGCCAGGTCGCAGAGAAGCAGGGCCTGCCGCTGGTCCCGGACCCGGGCGGCGCCGCCTTCTACGGGCCGAAGATCTCCGTCCAGACCAAGGACGCCATCGGCCGTACCTGGCAGATGTCGACCATCCAGCTCGACTTCAACCTGCCGGAGCGCTTCGACCTGGAGTACACCTCCGCGGACGGCTCCAAGCAGCGCCCGGTCATGATCCACCGCGCGCTGTTCGGCTCGATCGAGCGGTTCTTCGCGGTGCTCCTCGAGCACTACGCGGGCGCCTTCCCGGCGTGGCTGGCCCCGGTCCAGGCGATCGGCATCCCGATCGGCGACGGGCACGTGGACTACCTGGAGAAGTTCGCCGCGGCCGCCAAGAAGAAGGGGCTGCGCGTCGAGGTCGACTCCTCCTCCGACCGCATGCAGAAGAAGATCCGCAACGCCCAGAAGCAGAAGGTGCCCTTCATGGTCATCGCGGGCGACGAGGACATGGCCAACAACGCCGTCTCCTTCCGCTACCGCGACGGCTCGCAGGAGAACGGCATCCCGTTCGACGAGGCCATCGCGAAGATCGCGACGGTGGTCGAGGAGCGGGCGCAGGTCTGACGCTCGTACGTGACGAAGGCCCTTGGGGGGGTTCAGCTTCCCGGGGGCCTTTCGTCTTTCCCGCGGTCGTCTTCTCCGCGGTCGCCTTTCCCGTGGTCCCCTTCCCTGTGGAAGAAGGCCCGCAGGAGCCACGAGGCGAACGTGCCGGTCACGGCGCCTAGCAGGCCCAGCCCTACGGGGCGTCCGTACGAAGCCCAGTCGCTGCTGCCCGCTGAGCCGCCGGCACACGGCGTAGTCGACCGCGAACAGCGCCCACGCGGCAAACGTCGGCGCGAGGCAGAGGTCGAGCACGGCCATCGGCAGACGACCATGGCCCAGCACGCGGACCGCGTACGCGGCGAGAAAGATCAGCGGCGCCACGAAGAGAGCGACCTCGGTGTGCCGCCGCCGGTGCGAGCCCCGGCGACACGCCGCGAACGGACGAAGCCATATGCTGCACGCATGACGAGTGAGCCGGAGCAGCAGTGGGGAGTGGGGATCCAGGACGCGTTCCAGCGCCTGTGGACGCCCCATCGGATGGCCTACATCCAGGGTGAGAACAAGCCGACCGGCCCCGGAGCCGACGACGGTTGCCCCTTCTGCTCCATCCCGGCCAAGTCCGACGAGGACGGACTGATCGTCAAGCGCGGTGAGCAGGTGTACGCGGTCCTCAACCTGTACCCGTACAACGGCGGCCATCTGATGGTCGTGCCCTACCGCCACGTCGCCGACTACACCGACCTCACCGAGCCGGAGACCATCGAGCTCGCCGCCCTGACCAAGCAGGCGATGACGGCCCTGCGGACCGCCTCCGGCGCCCACGGCTTCAACATCGGCATGAACCAGGGCTCGGTCGCCGGCGCCGGCATCGCGGCCCACCTCCACCAGCACATCGTCCCGCGCTGGGGCGGCGACACGAACTTCATGCCGGTGGTGGGGCACACGCGGGTGCTGCCGCAGCTGCTGGCGGACACGCGCAAGATGCTGGCGGAGGCCTGGCCGGCGGCTTGATGTCTCGGCTGACGATGACACCGATCAGCCCGTCCGGCGATTGAGGACGAGGCCGTCCAGGCCGAAGGGGGGTCTGGGGGCGCAGCCCCCAGGGGCGCTCACCCAGACCCACCTCACCCCGCTCAACCGCCGGAGGCCTACGCGTCGTAGACGTCCGCTTTCCGCGGCGCCGCATCCTGCACCGCCGTACTCAGGAACGCCGACCGCGTACCGAACTTCTCCGTGTCCACGCCGTTCTCGTCCAGCACCTTGATCGCCGCCGCGTGTACCACCCGCAGCACCGGCGTGGCGGCGCGGAGCGCGTCGTCGGCCATGAAGCGGTGCCGCCACGGCTGATCCGCCCACGCGTGCCGGAGTCCGAAGGGCTCGGGCAGGCCTATCGTGCCGCCGAGCCAGTTCAGCAGCGGCGGATACCAGGAGATCGGGGCCCGCACCGCCAGCCGTACCACCTCGTCGCTGTTCACCAGCGGAAGCTTGATCTTGCGCGTCTCCCACGGCTTCAGCGACTTGGCGACCTCCTTGGTCGGAGCCTCGGGTTTCTCCTGGAAGAGCCCGTTCACCGGGCCGAGCGCATGCCCGGTGACCTCGATACGCAGCGTCTCGTGCAGCACGGTCACCGTGATCAGCATGGTGATGATCAACTGCCCGTCCCACAGCGTCCACTGGACGCCCAGGTAATGCCGGTCACCGCTGCCGAACTGCTGCTTGTTGCAGATGTCCTGTATCGCGTGCTGCTTGACCCGGTACGCCTCGACGTCTGTGCCCTCCGGCCGGGACACCGCCTTCGCGCCCTCGGCGATCGGCGTCACGACCCAGTGCCGTATCGAAGGCTTGGGGAAACCACCGGTGTTCAGCGGACCGCGCTCCAGCATGCGCAACTGGTCGTGGATCGAGCGGATGACGTCCCAGCTGCGGAAGGGGTGGATCTCCCGGGTGGGGTCGGCCGGGGACAGGTTCTCGGCCAACTGCCAGCTGCCCCACCGGGTTCCCATGCCGAGTATCCCCTTGGGCCCGGCGTAGAACACGGAGTTGGACTGCTGCTCCGCGCTGAGCTTGGCGAGCGACTGGCGCAGCTGCTCGGCCTGGGTCTCGCTGGGGCTGGTCGGCACCGCCTCCGGCACCTTCGCGCCGATGCTGCTGCCGGCCAGCAGGCTGTCCCACCGCTCCCGCAGGTCCTTCGCGGTGCGCTCGCAGACCTGCTTGGCCCAGAACCAGCCGACCACGGGCATGACCACACAGGCCCGCGCATACCACGCCCAGAACCCGCCGAACGGCATCTGGATCAGGAAGATCACGGCCAGCGCGCCCGCCGCGACGAGCAGCACGGAGGCCAGCGCACCGCCCCGCTTCTCGTTCGCCTTGCCGATGGTGGTGCGCAGCTGGAAGATCAGCAGCCACACCAGCAGGCCGGGCAGGAAGAGCACACCGCACAGGACCGTGATGGCGCTGAGCATCCGGTCACGGGCCTTGCGGATGTTGTTGGCGGCCAGACAGTGCTCGACGACGACCTGCGGCTCGGTACCGAAGGACTGGATCAGCGGCTTGCGGCCGCTGCCGAGCATGCGGTCGACGACGGCACGTGAGAAGGCCTCACCCAGGTTGGGCCGGAAGATCTTGGCCCACGCGCGGCCTTCCTTGACGTCGGTCTGGTGCCATTCGTTGTCGGCCTTCTTGATGTCCTGAAACGGATTGTCCCGATAGGCCGCCGAGGCCAGCGCGAACGTCGCCGTCTGTCCATCGCCGGCCGTGCGCGGCACCTGCGGACCGAAGATGTCCGCGTAACCGCTCTCAACGGTCATTCCCGCCCCCGATCGCCGCACTGTCGCTTCTGCGGCCTTCCCGACTTCCGTGCTGCGCACACCTGTTGATCAATGATCAGCGTATCCTCCGCCACTGACATTCGTCGGCGGACGGCCCAATGCCGCCCGCCGACGCGGAGGGGGGCGTTCCGCAAAAGCCGTTTCGTCAGCGCCGGGCGCGCCGACTACGGTCAGCCCCGGGCGCCAACTACGAGGCGTCGCGCGCCTCTTCCCGAATCCTTTCCGCGACCTGCGGCGGCATCGGCTCGTGCCGCGCGTACGAGCGGTTGAAGCGTGCGGTGCCGTGCGACAGCGACCTCAGATCGACGGCGTACCGGCCGATCTCGATCTCGGGCACCTCGGCCTTGATGAGCGTGCGGCCACCGCTGGTCTGCTCGGTGCCGAGGACGCGGCCGCGCCGCCCGGACAGGTCGCTCATCACGGCGCCGACGTAGTCGTCGCCGACCAGGACGGACACCTCGGCCACCGGCTCCAGCAGATGGATCTTCGTGTCGGCCGCGGCCTCGCGGAGCGCGAGCGCGCCGGCCGTCTGGAACGCGGCGTCGGAGGAGTCCACGGAGTGCGCCTTGCCGTCGAGCAGGGTGACCCGGATGTCGACGAGCGGATGCCCGGCCGCAACTCCCTTGGCGGCCTGGGCCCTTACGCCCTTCTCCACCGACGGGATGAACTGCCGCGGCACCGCGCCACCGACGACCTTGTCCACGAACTCGATGCCCGAGCCGCCCGGCAGCGGCTCCACCTCGATCTCGCAGATCGCGTACTGCCCGTGCCCACCGGACTGCTTCACATGCCGGCCGCGGCCCGCCGCCTTGTTCGCGAACGTCTCCCGTAGGGAGACCTTGTGCGGCACGACGTCGACCTGGACGCCGTAGCGGCTGCGCAGCCGTTCGAGGGCGACGTCCGCGTGCGCCTCGCCCAGGCACCACAGCACCACCTGGTGGGTGTTCTGGTTCTGTTCGAGCCGCATGGTCGGGTCCTCGGCGACCAGCCGGGACAGCCCCTGCGACAGCTTGTCCTCGTCCGCCTTGCTGTGCGCCTGGATGGCGAGCGGCAGCAGCGGGTCGGGCATCTGCCAGGGCTCCATCAGGAGCGGGTCGTCCTTGGCCGACAGCGTGTCGCCGGTCTCCGCGCGGCTCAGCTTCGCCACACAGGCCAGGTCACCCGCGATGGCGTGGCTGAGGGTGCGCTGCTGTTTGCCGAAGGGCGCGGACAGGGCGCCGATCCGCTCGTCGACGTCGTGGTCCTCGTGACCGCGGTCCGCCAGCCCGTGCCCGGAGACATGGACCGTCTCGTCGGGGTGCAGGGTGCCGGAGAAGACGCGCACCATCGACACCCGGCCGACGTACGGGTCGGACGCCGTCTTCACGACCTCCGCGACCAGCGGCCCGTCCGGATCGCACGCCTTCAGCTCGCGCGGCTTGCCGTCGACCGTGGTGACCCGCGGCGCCTCGCGCTCCAGCGGCGTCGGGAAGCCCCGCGTGATCAGCTCCAGCACCTCGACCGTGCCGAGCCCCTGCCGGGCGCCGTCGATGGCCGGGGCGGCGGCCAGGACGGGGAAGAACGTGCCGCGCGCGACGGCCCGCTCCAGGTCCTCGATCAGCGTCTTGACGTCGACCTGCTCGCCGCCCAGATACCGGTCCATGAGGGTCTCGTCCTCACTCTCCGCGATGATCCCCTCGATCAGCCGGTTGCGGGCCTCCTCGATCTCAGGCAACTGGTCCTCGCCCGGCTCGGACCCCTTGCGCTCTCCGGAGGAGTAGTCGAACAGCTGCTGCGACAGCAGCCCGATCAGGCCGGTCACGGGCGCGTGCCCGTCCGGGCCCTGCGGGCCGTGCAGCGGCAGATACAGCGGGAGCACGGCGTCGGGGTCGTCCCCGCCGAAGGCCTCCGCGCAGATCCGCGTCATCTCCTCGTAGTCGGCCCGGGCGGCCTCCAGGTGCGTGACGACGATCGCGCGCGGCATGCCGACGGCCGCGCACTCCTCCCACACCATGCGGGTCGAGCCGTCCACGCCGTCGGAGGCCGAGACGACGAAAAGGGCCGCGTCCGCCGCTCGCAGACCGGCCCTGAGCTCACCGACGAAATCGGCGTATCCGGGGGTGTCCAGAAGGTTGATCTTGATGCCGTCCCATTCGACGGGCACCAGGGAGAGCTGCACGGAGCGTTGCTGCCGGTGCTCGATCTCGTCGTAGTCGGAGACGGTGCCGCCGTCCTCCACGCGGCCCGCCCGGTTCACCGCTCCCGCCGTGAGTGCGAGAGCCTCCACCAGAGTCGTCTTGCCGGATCCGCTGTGGCCGACCAGCACCACATTCCGTACGGACGCGGGGTGGTCGGCCGCTGTAGCCCTGCCGGCGGCTCCGGGGTGTGCGTTCGCCTTGTCGCCCATGATCCTGCCTCCCGTGCACGGTGAGGTCACTGCGGGCGCGGACATGCGGATCATCCCCCAGGCTTCGCCTGGGAGGTGCCCCCAGCGATGGCGGCTCCGGTGACGCCCGCGGTTCTTCGAGCTTTCCACTCCCGTCACGGTGCGTCCATACGAAGGACGTGATCGTGCCGTCCGGCACCGGTGGCCGGGGCCGCCCGTCCCGTGTACGAGTGCCCGGCAGTCGCGCTCACGCGCGCGTGGCTACGATGGGCCAGCCGGTGGCCAGCAGGGGCCCCACGGCGCCACACCGACCCTCGGGAAGGCCATGCTGAACAAGTACGCGCGTGCATTCTTCACGCGTGTCCTCACACCGTTCGCCGCGTTTCTGATCCGGCGGGGCGTCAGCCCCGACACCGTCACGCTCATCGGCACGGCCGGTGTGGTCGCGGGCGCGCTGGTCTTCTACCCCATGGGCGAGTTCTTCTGGGGCACGGTCGTGATCACACTCTTCGTGTTCTCCGACCTCGTCGACGGAAACATGGCCCGCCAGCTCGGCCGCTCCAGCCGCTGGGGCGCCTTCCTGGACTCCACGCTCGACCGGGTCGCCGACGGCGCGATCTTCGGCGGCTTCATCCTCTGGTACGCCGGTGGGGGCGACGACCTCGTCCTGTGCGCCGTCTCGATCTTCTGCCTGGCCAGCGGCCAGGTGGTGTCGTACACCAAGGCGCGCGGCGAGTCGATCGGCCTGCCGGTCGCGGTCAACGGCCTCGTCGAGCGCGCCGAGCGCCTGGTGATCTCGCTGGTCGCGGCCGGTCTCGCGGGCCTGCACAAGTTCGGGGTACCCGGCATCCAGTACCTGCTGCCCATCGCCCTGTGGATCGTCGCCGTCGGCAGCCTCGTCACGCTGATCCAGCGGGTCGTCACGGTCCGCCGCGAGTCGGCGGAGGCGGAGGCGGAGGCGGCGACCGCACAGGACGACGAGTCGCAGGACGCCTCCCAAGGGAGCGAGGCAGCCAAGTGAGTGCCCAGGACCGCCTCGCGGACGCGCTGTACGGCCTTGGCTGGGGCACCGTCAAGAGGCTCCCCGAGCCGGTCGCCGTACGGCTCGGCCGCACCATCGCCGACCTCGCCTGGAAGCAGCGGGGCAAGGGCGTGCGGCGGCTGGAGAGCAACTACGCGCGCGTGGTGCCCGACGCGAGCCCGGAGCGCCTCGCCGAGCTCTCCCGCGCCGGCATGCGGTCGTACCTGCGCTACTGGATGGAGTCCTTCCGGCTCCCCGCCTGGAGCGCCGAGCGCGTCAAGGGCGGCTTGGACGTCAAGGACGTCCACTACCTGACCGACGGCCTGGCCGCCGGCAAGGGCGTGATACTCGCCCTGCCGCACCTGGCCAACTGGGACCTCGCGGGCGCCTGGGTCACCACCAAGCTGGAGACACGCTTCACCACGGTCGCAGAACGCCTCAAGCCCGAGACGCTCTACGACCGCTTCGTCGCCTACCGCGAGGGCCTCGGCATGGAAGTCCTGCCGCACAGCGGCGGCACCGCCTTCGGCACGCTGGCCCGCAGGCTGCGCGACGGCGGCCTGGTCTGCCTGGTCGCGGACCGCGACCTGTCGGCGTCCGGCGTCGAGGTCGAGTTCTTCGGCGACACGGCCCGCATGCCCGCCGGCCCGGCGCTGCTGGCCCAGCAGACCGGGGCGCTGCTGTTCCCCGTCACGCTCTGGTACGACGACTCCCCGGTCATGCAGGGCCGAGTCCATCCACCGATCGAGGTGCCCGAGACAGGTACCCGGGCGGAGAAGACGTCTGTCATGACACAGGCGCTGGCCGACGCCTTCGCCACGGGGATCGCCGAACATCCGGAGGACTGGCACATGCTCCAGCGCTTGTGGCTCGCCGACCTGGAACCACGACCATCCGCCGCCGACGGCCGGGACGGGGAACGTCCGTGAGAATCGGCATCGTCTGCCCGTACTCCTGGGACGTGCCGGGCGGCGTCCAGTTCCACATCCGCGACCTCGCCGAATACTTCATCCGGCTCGGCCACGAGGTGTCCGTCCTGGCCCCGGCCGACGACGACACCCCGCTCCCGCCGTACGTCGTCTCGGCGGGCCGCGCTGTGCCGGTGCCGTACAACGGCTCGGTCGCCCGCCTGAACTTCGGCTTCCTCTCGGCGGCCCGCGTGCGCCGCTGGCTGCACGACGGCGAGTTCGACGTGGTGCACATCCACGAGCCGGCCTCACCCTCGCTCGGCCTGCTGACCTGCTGGGCGGCACAGGGCCCGATGGTCGCCACGTTCCACACCTCCAACCCCCGGTCCAAGGCGATGATCGCCGCGTACTCGATCCTCCAGGCGGCCCTGGAGAAGATCAGCGCCCGGATCGCGGTGAGCGAGTACGCCCGCCGCACGCTGGTGGAACACCTGGGCGGCGACGCGGTGGTGATCCCCAACGGCGTCGACGTCGAGTTCTTCGCCAAGGCCGAGCCCAACCCCGAGTGGCAGGGCGACACGATCGGCTTCATCGGCCGCATCGACGAGCCCCGCAAGGGCCTGCCGGTGCTGATGAGGGCCCTGCCCAAGATCCTCGCCGCCCGCCCGCAGACCAGGCTCCTGGTGGCGGGCCGCGGCGACGAGGAGGAGGCCGTGGAGTCCCTGCCCGCCGAACTCCGCTCCCGCGTCGAGTTCCTCGGCATGATCAGCGACGAGGACAAGGCTCGTTTCCTGCGCAGCGTCGACCTGTACGTCGCGCCCAACACCGGCGGCGAGAGCTTCGGGATCATCCTGGTCGAGGCGATGTCGGCCGGCGCCCCGGTCCTCGCCTCGGACCTGGACGCGTTCGCCCAGGTCCTCGACCAGGGCGCGGCGGGCGAACTCTTCACCAACGAGGACGCGGACGCCCTGGCCGAGTCGGCGGTACGCCTCCTGGAAGACCCGGCCCGAAGAGCGGAGCTGCGGGAGCGGGGGAGCGAGCACGTACGCCGCTTCGACTGGTCCACCGTAGGGGCGGACATCCTGTCGGTGTACGAGACGGTGACGGCGGGCGCGGCGGCGGTGGCCGCGGACGAGCGAGCCGGGGGCGGCGGGGGGAGCGGCCTGCGGGCCCGACTGGGGTTGGCGCGGGACTGAGAGGCACGTGACGGCTCTCGGCGCCGGGCGGGGGAGTCTCAGCCCGTCCGGAGTTTGAGGACGCGGCCCGTTCAGGGCCGAAGCGGGGGTCCGGGGACGGCAGCCCCCGGTGACGGAGCTAGTCTGCGGGCCGTGACCGCAACTCTCATCTGGATCCTCGTAGCCCTCGTCGCGATCGGCCTCTACCTGAGCTGGACCGCGGGTCGCCTCGACCGGCTGCACGCCAGGATCGACGCGGCGCGGGCCGCCCTCGACGCACAGCTGTTGCGCCGCGCGTCGGTGGCCCAGGAACTGGCCACCTCCGGCGTGCTGGATCCGGCCGCGTCGATCGTCCTGTACGAGGCCGCCCACGCCGCCCGGCAGGCCGAGGAGGAGCAGCGGGAGGTCGCCGAGAGCGAGCTGAGCCAGGCGCTGCGGGCCGTGTTCGGCGAGATGCCGCAGGTGGAGGCCGTACGGGAGGCACCGGGGGAGAAGAGGCGGCCCGCGAGCTGACCGAGGCGATCCGCCGGGTACCGATGGCCCGCCGCTTCCACAACGACGCCGTACGGGCGGCCCGGGCGCTGCGCCGGCACCGCAAGGTCCGTTGGTTCCGACTGGCGGGTCATGCCCCGTTCCCCCTGGCTTTCGAGATGGACGACGAGCCGCCCGTGGCACTGGTCGACAGGGCTGCCTGACCAGCGCGTTCGCGCCAGCAGGCCGGAAAAGGATCCACCGGCTCCTCATTGGCCCTTGCTGTGGCCTGGTCCACTCCCGTTTCCTCGGTGCTTGCAGTAACCCTTTTTCACCGAGTGAGGTCATCCGTGTCCACTTCCGAAAACCAGGCTCCCGAGACCGGCACCGCGCGCGTGAAGCGCGGCATGGCCGAGCAGCTCAAGGGCGGCGTGATCATGGACGTCGTCACGCCGGAGCAGGCGAAGATCGCCGAGGACGCGGGCGCCGTCGCCGTCATGGCCCTGGAGCGGGTCCCGGCCGACATCCGCAAGGACGGCGGCGTGGCACGTATGTCCGACCCGGACATGATCGAGGGCATCATCGACGCCGTCTCGATCCCGGTCATGGCCAAGTCCCGCATCGGCCACTTCGTCGAGGCCCAGGTCCTGCAGTCCCTCGGCGTCGACTACATCGACGAGTCCGAGGTCCTCACCCCGGCCGACGAGGTCAACCACTCCGACAAGTGGTCCTTCACGACCCCGTTCGTCTGTGGCGCCACCAACCTGGGCGAGGCCCTGCGCCGCATCGCCGAGGGCGCGGCCATGATCCGCTCCAAGGGCGAGGCCGGCACGGGCAACGTCGTCGAGGCCGTCCGCCACCTGCGCCAGATCAAGAACGAGATCGCCCGCCTGCGCGGCTACGACAACCACGAGCTGTACGCCGCCGCCAAGGAGCTGCGCGCGCCGTACGAGCTCGTGCGCGAGGTCGCCGAACTCGGCAAGCTCCCGGTCGTGCTCTTCTCCGCCGGCGGCGTCGCCACCCCCGCCGACGCCGCGCTCATGCGCCAGCTCGGCGCCGAGGGCGTCTTCGTCGGCTCCGGCATCTTCAAGTCCGGCGACCCGGCCAAGCGCGCCGCCGCCATCGTCAAGGCGACCACCTTCTACGACGACCCGAAGATCATCGCGGACGCGTCCCGCAACCTCGGCGAGGCCATGGTCGGCATCAACTGCGACACCCTCCCCGAGACCGAGCGCTACGCCAACCGCGGCTGGTAAGCACCCCTCCGGCATCCCTCCAAGGACTGCACGTACATGACTGACGCACCCGTCATTGGCGTCCTGGCCCTCCAGGGCGACGTACGGGAGCACCTCATCGCCCTGGCCGCGGCCGACGCCGTGGCCAGGCCGGTGCGGCGCCCCGAAGAGCTCGCCGAGGTCGACGGCCTCGTCATCCCCGGCGGCGAGTCCACGACCATCTCCAAGCTGGCCGTCCTCTTCGACGTGATGGAGCCCCTACGCGCGCGCGTGCAGGGCGGCATGCCCGTCTACGGCACCTGCGCCGGCATGATCATGCTCGCCGACAAGATCCTCGACCCCCGCTCGGGCCAGGAGACGATCGGCGGCATCGACATGATCGTGCGCCGCAACGCCTTCGGACGGCAGAACGAGTCCTTCGAGGCGGCGATCGACGTGAAGGGTGTCGAGGGCGATCCCGTGGAGGGCGTCTTCATCCGCGCCCCCTGGGTCGAGTCCGTCGGCGCAGAGGCCGAGGTCCTCGCCGAGCACGACGGGCACATCGTCGCGGTCCGCCAGGGCAACGCGCTGGCCACGTCGTTCCACCCGGAACTGACCGGCGACCACCGCGTGCACGGCCTGTTCGTCGACATGGCGCGCGCGAACCGGACAGCGGAGTCCTTGTAGGATCTCTGGCGTTCGTTCATAGATGGGTTACGCGAAGGAGACAGGCAGATGTCCGGCCACTCTAAATGGGCCACGACGAAGCACAAGAAGGCCGTGATCGACGCCAAGCGCGGCAAGCTCTTCGCGAAGCTGATCAAGAACATCGAGGTCGCGGCCCGCATGGGCGGCGTCGACCTCGACGGCAACCCGACGCTCTATGACGCCGTCCAGAAGGCCAAGAAGCAGTCGGTGCCGAACAAGAACATCGACTCCGCGATCAAGCGCGGTGGCGGTCTCGAAGCCGGTGGCGCCGACTACGAGACGATCATGTACGAGGGCTACGGCCCGAACGGCGTCGCGGTGCTCATCGAGTGCCTCACCGACAACCGCAACCGCGCCGCCTCCGACGTCCGCGTCGCCATGACCCGCAACGGCGGCAACATGGCCGACCCGGGCTCCGTGTCGTACATGTTCAGCCGCAAGGGCGTCGTGATCGTCCCCAAGGGTGAGCTGACCGAGGACGACGTCCTCACCGCCGTCCTGGACGCGGGCGCCGAGGAGGTCAACGACCTCGGTGAGTCCTTCGAGGTCATCAGCGAGGCCACCGACCTGGTCGCGGTCCGCACCGCCCTCCAGGAGGCCGGTATCGACTACGACTCCGCCGACTCCAGCTTCGTGCCGTCCGTCCAGGTCGAACTGGACGAGGAGGGCGCCAAGAAGATCTTCAAGCTGATCGACGCGCTCGAGGACAGCGACGACGTCCAGAACGTCTTCGCCAACTTCGACGTCAGCGACGAGATCATGGAGAAGGTCGACGCATAGCGCTGCCGCGAGCTGAACGGCTTCGGCGGGCCGGTGGGACACATCCCACCGGCCCGCCGCTCTTGTCAGTGGCAGCGGATAGCCTGGCGAGAGTCAAAGATCGCCGTCCACGGGCCGCAACCATCAATTGAGGAACCCCGACGGCGCTCAGCCAGGTCCGCGAGAGCGGCGGCGGTTTAGCCGCAAAAGAGGGAGGGGCGCGGCGTGCGCGTGCTGGGGGTGGACCCGGGGCTGACCCGATGCGGTGTGGGAGTGGTCGAAGGCGTCGCCGGACGCCCGCTCGCTATGCTCGGCGTCGGAGTCGTCCGCACGCCCGCGGACGCCGAGCTGGGACACCGCCTCGTCGCCATCGAGCAGGGCATCGAGGAGTGGCTGGACGAGCACCGGCCCGAATACGTCGCCGTGGAGCGGGTGTTCAGCCAGCACAACGTCCGTACGGTCATGGGCACCGCCCAGGCCAGCGCCGTAGCCATGCTCTGCGCCGCCCGCCGCGGCATCCCCGTCGCCCTGCACACCCCCAGCGAGGTCAAGGCCGCCGTCACCGGCAGCGGCCGCGCCGACAAGGCACAGGTCGGTGCCATGGTCACCCGCCTGCTGCGGCTCAGCGCCCCGCCCAAGCCCGCCGACGCCGCCGACGCCCTCGCGCTCGCCATCTGCCACATCTGGCGCGCCCCCGCGCAGAACCGACTCCAGCAGGCCGTGGCCCTGCACGCAGCCAAAGCACCGACCACGTCGAAAGGCCGAACGGCATGATCGCCTTCGTCAGCGGCCCGGTCGCCGCCCTTGCCCCGGACTCCGCCGTGGTCGAGGTGGGCGGGATCGGCATCGCCGTCCAATGCACGCCGAACACCCTCTCGGGACTGCGGATGGGCCAGCAGACCAAGCTGGCCACGTCCCTCGTCGTCCGCGAGGACTCGCTCACCCTGTACGGCTTCGCGGACGACGACGAACGCCAGACCTTCGAGCTGCTCCAGACCGCGAGCGGCGTCGGCCCCCGCCTGGCCCAGGCCATGCTGGCCGTCCACTCCCCGGACGCCCTGCGCCGCGCGGTGTCGACCGGCGACGAGAAGGCCCTGACCGCCGTCCCCGGCATCGGCAAGAAGGGCGCCCAGAAGCTGCTGCTCGAGCTGAAGGACCGCCTGGGCGAGCCGATCGGAGCCCCGGTGGTCGGTGCACCGGTCACCCAGGGTTGGCGCGACCAACTGCACGCGGCCCTGATCGGCTTGGGATACGCGACCCGCGAGGCCGACGAGGCCGTGTCCGCCGTAGCACCCCAGGCCGAAGCCGCCGGGGGCACGCCACAGGTCGGTCAGTTGCTCAAGGCCGCTCTGCAGACCCTCAACAGAGCCCGCTGACGACCGGCTTCCCGCAAAGGCCTGAAGGCGCTGTGCCGGGGCATGCCCCGATCCTCGTACGACCCACCCGACCGCGACCCCCGAGGCACACTCCATGAACTGGGACGACACGACCGACACCCCCGCCGCCGAGCGGCTCGTCGGTGCGTCCGCCGACCGTGAGGACCAGGCCGTCGAGGCCGCCCTGCGCCCCAAGGACCTGGACGAGTTCATCGGTCAGGAGAAGGTACGCGAGCAGCTCGACCTCGTCCTGCGCGCCGCACGCGCGCGTGGTGCCACCGCCGACCACGTACTGCTCTCCGGCGCCCCGGGCCTCGGCAAGACCACCCTCTCCATGATCATTGCGGCCGAGATGGGCGCCCCCATCCGCATCACGTCCGGTCCCGCCATCCAGCACGCCGGCGACCTCGCCGCGATCCTCTCCTCCCTCCAGGAGGGCGAGGTCCTCTTCCTGGACGAGATCCACCGCATGTCCCGGCCCGCCGAGGAGATGCTCTACATGGCGATGGAGGACTTCCGGGTCGACGTCATCGTCGGCAAGGGCCCCGGCGCCACCGCCATCCCGCTCGAACTCCCGCCGTTCACCCTGGTCGGCGCCACCACGCGCGCGGGTCTGCTGCCGCCCCCGCTGCGCGACCGCTTCGGCTTCACCGCGCACATGGAGTTCTACGAGCCGAGGGAGCTGGAGCGCGTCATCCACCGCTCGGCCGGCCTGCTCGACGTCGAGATCGAGGCCGACGGCGCCGCCGAGATCGCCGGCCGCTCCCGCGGCACGCCCCGCATCGCCAACCGCCTGCTGCGCCGCGTCCGCGACTACGCCCAGGTCAAGGCGGACGGGATCATCACCAGGGACATCGCGGGGGCCGCCCTCGCCGTCTACGAGGTCGACGCCCGAGGCCTCGACCGGCTGGACCGCGGTGTCCTGGAGGCCCTGCTGAAGCTGTTCGGCGGCGGCCCGGTCGGCCTGTCCACGCTCGCGGTCGCGGTGGGGGAGGAGCGCGAGACCGTCGAGGAGGTCGCCGAGCCCTTCCTCGTACGGGAGGGCCTGCTCGCCCGCACCCCGCGCGGTCGTGTCGCCACCCCCGCGGCCTGGGCACATCTCGGCCTCACGCCGCCCCGCTCGCAAGCTGCGGGAAACGGACAACAGGACCTGTTCGGGGCGTGATGGCACGGTGACGGCGAGGGCAATGGCCGGAGCAGGAACCCCGGTGCCATGCTGAGCGTTGTTCCATGCATGCGGACTCGCTTAGACTCCGCCGATGCCGCCTTTGTCGACGGCATACATACCCCCAACCATCAGGCCGCTCACCAACGCGGTCGTGTGAAGGAAGTACCGACCCGTGAGTCTCGTGACCCTCCTCCCGTTCATCGTGCTCATCGGGGCCATGTTCCTGATGACCCGGTCGGCCAAGAAGAAGCAGCAGCAGGCGGCCGACATGCGGAACCAAATGCAGCCCGGCAGCGGCGTCCGCACCATCGGGGGCATGTACGCGACGGTCAAGGAGGTCAGTGACGACACGGTCCTCCTTGACGCCGGCCCGGGCGTCGACCTGCTCTTCGCCAAGAACGCGATCGGTGCCGTCCTCTCCGACGACGAGTACAACCGCATCGTGCACGGCATCGAGCACGACCTGAAGTCCGACGTCGTCCCGGACGACGCCTCCTCCCTCACCGAGACCGACGAGCCCGCCGCCGACGCTGCCGCCTCCGACGACAAGGCCGTCGACCTCGGCAAGAAGGACGAGGCCGAGGAGGCGTCCGACGACGCCGTGGCCGCCGAGGCGAAGACGGACGCCGAGCCGAAGAAGACCGACGGCGAGTCCGACGCGAAGTAGCCGTGTTCCGGGGCGCGCGGGCCATGCCCGCGCGCCCCGGAACATGCCGATCTCGCACGGGATCCCGATACCAGTCATGGCCGCTCGCCCGCTGACCTGGCGCGAGGCGGCCCGAGAGGGAGTACGAGAAGGTGGCAGCACCTAAGAAGGGCCGGAGCGCGAGCGCCCAGAGCAAGCCAGGGCGCTCGCTGGCCCTCATCCTGATCGCCATCGTGGCGCTCACCGGGGGGATGTTCGCCTCAGGGCACACCACTCCGCGTCTCGGCATCGACCTGGCCGGCGGCACGAGCATCACGCTCACCGCGGTACCGGAAAAGGGCCAGGAATCCGCGATCAACAAGACCAACATGGACACCGCGGTCGACATCATGAACCGCCGTGTCAATGGTCTTGGTGTCTCCGAGGCCGAGGTTCAGACCCAGGGCGACAAGAACATCATCGTCAACATCCCCAAGGGCACGAACTCCAAGGAGGCGCGGGACCAGGTCGGCACCACCGCCAAGCTCTACTTCCGGCCGGTTCTGCAGCGGGAGGCCGCCGCCGGCTCGACGACGCCCACCCCGAGCGCGAGCCCCAGCGGGAGCGGCTCCCCGAATGCGTCCAGCACCGGCAAGGCCGGCGCCGAGGACTCCGTGAGCTCCGGCTCCGCCAGTCCGTCGGCCACCGCCACCTCGCAGGGCCGCGCCGTCACCGACGCGCTGAAGGCGGACGCCACGCCGTCCGCGAGCAACAGCCCCAAGACGTCCGGCAGCCCTTCGCCGTCCGCGTCGAGCGGCTCCGACGCCGCGGCCGGCAAGCTGCAGCAGGAGTACGCCGCGCTCGACTGCGCCAATCCGAAGCAGCGGGCCGCCGCCGGCAAGGGAGCGAAGCCGGGCGAGACCACCGTCGCCTGTGGCCAGGACGGCGAGGTGTGGAGCAAGTTCGTGCTGGGCCCGGTCGCCGTCGACGGGACCGAGATCAAGAAGGCCCAGGCGACCTTCAACACCCAGAGCGCCGCGGGCTGGCAGGTCGACATGACCTTCAACTCCAGCGGTTCCAAGAAGTTCGCCGACGTCACCAGCAAGCTGGCGCAGCAGACCACCCCGCAGAACGAGTTCGCCATCGTTCTGGACGACAAGGTGGTCTCCCACCCCTACGTCCAGAGCGTCATCTCGGGTGGTACCGCGCAGATCTCCGGCAGCTTCACCCAGGAAGAGGCCCAGAGCCTCGCCAACATGCTGTCGTACGGCGCCCTGCCGCTGACCTTCAAGGAGGCCAGCGTCACCACGGTGACCGCGGCGCTCGGTGGTGAGCAGCTGCAGGCCGGTCTGATCGCGGGCGCGATCGGTCTCGCCCTGGTCGTGCTCTACCTGTTGGTCTACTACCGCGGTCTGTCGCTCATCGCCATCGCCTCTCTGCTGGTCTCCGCCGCCCTCACCTACGTGATCATGGCGCTGCTGGGCCCGACCATCAACTTCGCGCTGAACCTGCCGGCCGTCTGCGGTGCCATCGTCGCGATCGGCATCACAGCGGACTCGTTCATCGTGTACTTCGAACGCGTTCGCGACGAGATCCGCGAGGGCCGCTCGCTGCGCCCCGCCGTCGAGCGGGCCTGGCCGCGCGCCCGGCGCACCATCCTGGTCTCCGACTTCGTGTCGTTCCTGGCCGCCGCGGTGCTGTTCGTCGTCACCGTCGGCAAGGTCCAGGGCTTCGCGTTCACGCTCGGCCTGACCACCCTCCTCGACGTGGTCGTCGTGTTCCTGTTCACCAAGCCGTTGCTGACGCTCCTGGCGCGCAGGCAGTTCTTCGCGAGCGGTCACAAGTGGTCCGGCCTCGACCCGAAGCGACTGGGTGCCAAGCCTCCGCTGCGCCGCACCCGCCGTCCCGCCGGTCCTGCCGCCGGCCCTGTCGACCCGAAGGAGGCGTGAGATGTCGAAGCTCGGCAACCTCGGCGCCCGACTGCACCGTGGCGAGGTCGGCTATGACTTCGTCGGCAACCGCAAGATCTGGTACGGCGTCTCGATCCTGATCACCATCACGGCCATCGTCGGCCTGGCGGTGCGCGGCCTCAACATGGGCATCGAGTTCGAGGGCGGAGCGGTCTTCACCACCCCGGAGAAGACGGCCGTCTCGGTGGCCCAGGCCGAGAAGTACGCGGAGGAGGCGTCCGGCCACGACGCCATCGTCCAGAAGCTCGGCAACGGCAGCCTGCGCATCCAGGTCGCGGGCATCGACACCGGCGCGGCCGACAAGGTCTCGGCGGAGCTGGCCAAGGACCTGGGCGTCAACGAGAACGACGTCACCGGCGAGCTGGTCGGCCCCAGCTGGGGTGAGCAGATCGCCGCCAAGGCCTGGCAGGGCCTCGGCATCTTCCTGGTACTCGTGGTGATCTATCTGGCGATCGCGTTCGAGTGGCGCATGGCGCTCGCCGCGTTCGTCGCACTGATCCACGACATCACCATCACGGTCGGTATCTACGCCCTCGTCGGCTTCGAGGTCACACCGGGCACGGTGATCGGTCTGCTGACGATCCTCGGTTACTCGCTCTACGACACGGTCGTCGTCTTCGACAGCCTCAAGGAGCAGACGAAGGACGTCACCAAGCAGACCCGCTGGACGTACAGCGACATCGCCAACCGCTCGATCAACAGCACCCTGGTCCGCTCCGTCAACACCACGGTGGTCGCGCTGCTGCCGGTGGCGGGCCTGCTGTTCATCGGTGGCGGCTTCCTCGGTGCCGGCATGCTCAACGACATCTCGCTGTCGCTGTTCGTCGGCCTCGCGGCCGGTGCGTACTCCTCGATCTTCATCGCCACGCCGCTCGTCGCCGACCTCAAGGAGCTCGAGCCGCAGATGAAGGCCCTGAAGAAGCGCGTGCTCGCCAAGCGGGCCCAGGCCGGAGCGCAGGGCGAGCCCGCGGACGCCCTGGCCGACGACGAGCAGTTCGACGACGAGCCGGAGGACGCCGCCCCCGCGGTCGTCGGCCCCCGCGACCAGCCCGCGTCCCGCAACCGGGGCCGCGGCCGACCCTCGGGGAAGCGCCGATGACCGGCATCGAGGAGCTGCTGCTCAGCCGTATCCGTGACGTCGCGGATTACCCGGAGCCGGGCGTGATGTTCAAGGACATCACCCCGCTCCTGGCGGACCCGGCAGCCTTCACGGCGCTCACCGACGCGCTGGCCGAGATCGCCGCGAACACCGGCGCCACGAAGATCGTCGGCCTTGAGGCCCGAGGCTTCATACTCGGCGCCCCTGTCGCCGTCCGCGCGGGCATCGGCTTCATCCCGGTCCGCAAGGCGGGCAAGCTCCCCGGGGCGACGCTCAGCCAGGCGTACGACCTGGAGTACGGCTCCGCCGAGATCGAGGTGCACGCCGAGGACCTGAGCGCGGGCGACCGCGTCCTGGTCGTCGACGACGTGCTCGCCACCGGCGGCACGGTTGAGGCCTCTCTCCAGCTCATCCGTCGTGCCGGAGCGGAGGTCGCCGGTGTCGCGATTCTCATGGAGCTCGGGTTTCTCGGCGGTCGGCAGCGGCTTGAGCCTGCGTTGTCAGGTGCACCTTTGGAGACGTTGATCATCGTCTGAGGTCGGCGTCGGAAGGTGAAAAAGGGTGCTCCGGGTTTCCCGGAGCACCCTTTTCTGTCGATGTGAGCGAAATGTGTAGATGCAGTGACTTTGTCATGCCTTAGGCGGTTTTCCTCAGAAGTTGCTCAACTTCCTTGATGTGCGTCGGAGGTGATGAGCAAGATCTATTCCGACCAGCCCGCCGGCTCGACCAACCCACCTGTGGGTGCCGGCGGGGACCAAAAACGGAGGAACCAAGTGTCAATCTCGCGCAAGATCGTCACGGGGGCCATGACCCTTGTATCTGTGGCAGCGATCTCCGCCGCAGCGGCTCCCGCGAACGCGACGCAGGCAGACGCCTCGTCCGAGCGCGCTACGCGCTGTTCGAGCTCCTGGAAGAACGCGGGCGCCGTCCCCGGTCGCTGGAGCAAGGTCAAGAACTCCGACTGCAGCATCATCGGCCACGACGGCTTCAAGATCGGCTACCAGTGGGCTGTCGAGCGGGGTGGCCGCATCTGCGTCAAGGTGAAGGGCTTCGATGCTCAGCACAAGGCGAAGTGGTACGACGCCGGCTGCGCCAAGAACGGTTCCGTCAAGGTGCCGTGGGGGAACGTCGCCGGCATCAAGGAGATGAAGGTCAAGGGCACCGCCCTCTTCAAGTGGCGCTGACCCACCGCCCTCTTCAAGTGGCGCTGACCCCTCAGCAGTTGTCCGCGAACACTGGACGGACCGGCTGAGATTCGACCGGCCCGGCAGTTGCGCGCCGACCGCATAGGGTGACCGAGGCGGGCCCGGAGGAATCCGGCGCCCGCCTCGTGCGTTTCTTGGGTTGACGGCCCTCACATCGGGCTCAAGGCGATCCTGGGGCGCAGGATCGCTACCATGGGGTTTCCGGAGCCTGACCGGGGGACCCGGATCGCGCACGAGGAGCCCTCTTGCCAGACGAGGCCCAGCACCTGACCGCCGCCAAGCCCGAGTCCGCCTCGGCACCCGCGGCGAAGCCCGCGCCGAACGCGCCGCACGCGAAGAACGACACCCGCGGGCCGGTCGAGCATGCCCAGTCCGCGCCCGTCGACAAGTCGGCCGACCAGTCGCGACCCAAGCCCGCCCCACCCGAGCACCCCGCACCGGCTGTCCGGCCGAACACCGGCCAGCCCGCCCGCTCCGGCTCCTCCAATCGCGTCCGCGCCCGCCTCGCCCGTCTCGGCGTCCAGCGCTCCAACCCGTACAACCCGGTCCTGGAGCCGTTGCTGCGGATAGTGCGCAGCAACGACCCGAAGATCGAGACGGCCACCCTCCGCAAGATCGAGACCGCCTACCAGGTCGCCGAGCGCTGGCACCGCGGCCAGAAGCGCAAGAGCGGCGACCCGTATATCACGCATCCCCTCGCGGTCACCACCATCCTGGCCGAGCTGGGCATGGATCCGGCCACCCTGATGGCGGGCCTGCTCCATGACACCGTCGAGGACACCGAGTACGGCCTCGACCAGCTGCGCCGCGACTTCGGCGACTCGGTCGCCCTGCTCGTCGACGGCGTCACCAAGCTGGACAAGGTCAAGTTCGGCGAGGCCGCGCAGGCCGAGACCGTGCGCAAGATGGTCGTCGCCATGGCCAAGGACCCCCGCGTCCTGGTCATCAAGCTCGCCGACCGCCTGCACAACATGCGCACCATGCGCTACCTCAAGCGCGAGAAGCAGGAGAAGAAGGCGCGCGAGACCCTCGAGATCTACGCGCCGCTCGCCCACCGCCTCGGCATGAACACCATCAAGTGGGAACTGGAGGACCTCGCCTTCGCGATCCTCTACCCCAAGATGTACGACGAGATCGTACGGCTGGTGGCCGAGCGGGCACCGAAGCGTGACGAGTACCTGGCCATAGTGACCGACGAGGTCCAGCAGGACCTGCGGGCCGCCCGTATCAAGGCGACCGTCACCGGCCGCCCGAAGCACTACTACAGCGTCTACCAGAAGATGATCGTCCGCGGTCGCGACTTCGCGGAGATCTACGACCTGGTGGGCATCCGCGTCCTCGTCGACACGGTCCGCGACTGCTACGCCGCCCTCGGCACCGTGCACGCGCGATGGAACCCGGTCCCCGGCCGGTTCAAGGACTACATCGCGATGCCCAAGTTCAACATGTACCAGTCGCTCCACACGACGGTCATCGGCCCCAACGGCAAGCCCGTCGAGCTGCAGATCCGCACCTTCGACATGCACCGCCGCGCCGAGTACGGCATCGCCGCGCACTGGAAGTACAAGCAGGAGGCCGTCGCCGGCGCCTCCAAGGTGCGCACCGACGTGCCCAAGGCCGGCAAGGGCAAGGACGACCACCTCAACGACATGGCGTGGCTGCGCCAACTCCTCGACTGGCAGAAGGAGACCGAGGACCCGGGCGAGTTCCTGGAGTCCCTGCGCTTCGACCTGTCCCGCAACGAGGTCTTCGTCTTCACCCCCAAGGGCGACGTCATAGCGCTCCCGGCCGGGGCCACCCCCGTCGACTTCGCGTATGCCGTCCACACCGAGGTCGGCCACCGCACCATAGGAGCGCGGGTCAACGGCAGGCTCGTACCCCTCGAATCCACCCTGGACAACGGCGACTTGGTGGAGGTATTCACCTCCAAGGCGGCCGGCGCGGGCCCCTCCCGCGACTGGCTCGGCTTCGTCAAGTCGCCGCGCGCCCGCAACAAGATCCGCGCCTGGTTCTCCAAGGAGCGCCGCGACGAGGCGATCGAGCAGGGCAAGGACGCCATCGTCCGCGCGATGCGCAAACAGAACCTGCCGATCCAGCGCATCCTGACCGGCGACTCACTGGTCACGCTCGCCCACGAGATGCGCTACCCGGACATCTCCGCGCTGTACGCGGCGATCGGCGAAGGCCATGTCTCCGCCCAGAACGTCGTACAGAAGCTCGTCCAGGCGCTCGGCGGCGAGGAGGCCGCCACCGAGGAGATCGATGAGTCGGTTCCGCCGACCCGCGGTCGCAGCCGCAAACGCCGCTCCAGCGCCGACCCCGGCGTCATCGTCAAGGGCGTCGAGGACGTGTGGGTCAAGCTGGCCCGCTGTTGTACGCCCGTACCCGGCGACCCGATCATCGGCTTCGTCACGCGCGGTAGCGGAGTATCGGTTCACCGCAGCGACTGTGTGAACGTGGAGTCACTGTCCCGCGAGCCCGAGCGCATCCTCGAAGTCGAGTGGGCGCCCACCCAGTCCTCGGTCTTCCTGGTCGCCATCCAGGTCGAGGCCCTGGACCGCTCCCGCCTCCTCTCCGACGTCACCCGCGTACTGTCCGACCAGCACGTCAACATCCTCTCCGCGGCCGTCCAGACCTCCCGCGACCGCGTCGCCACCTCCCGCTTCACCTTCGAGATGGGCGACCCGAAGCACCTCGGGCACGTCCTCAAGGCGGTCAGGGGCGTCGAGGGCGTGTACGACGTGTACCGCGTGACGTCGGCGCGCAGCCGGTCGTAGGACACGACGAGCTCGTAGGCGTAGCACGAGTACGACGAGAAGGGCCCCGTACGCGACGTACGGGGCCCTTCTCGTCGTAAAGCTGTTGTCCCGAAGCTGTTGTCCCGGCCGTCAGCCGCCGAACTCCTGCAGGCCCTTCAGCGCCTGGTCCAGCAGCGCCTGGCGGCCCTCCAGCTCACGCTTCGAGCTTGTCGGCCCTGGCGTTGTTGCCCTGGGCGCGCGCCTGCTCGATCTGGCCCCTCAGCTTGTCCACGGCGGCCTGGAGCTGACCGGTCAGCCCCTCAGCACGCGCGCGCGCCTCCGGGTTGGTCCGTCGCCACTCGGCCTCCTCGGCCTCCTGGATGGCCCGCTCGACGGCGTGCATCCGGCCCTCGACCTTCGGGCGGGCGTCGCGCGGCACATGGCCGATGGCCTCCCAGCGCTCGTTGATCGAGCGGAAGGCGGCTCGCGTGCCCTTCAGGTCGCCGATCGGCAGGAGCTTCTCGGCCTCCTCGGCCAGCTCCTCCTTCAGCTTCAGGTTCTCGGCCTGCTCGGCGTCGCGCTCGGCGAAGACCGAGCTGCGGGCCGCGAAGAAGACGTCCTGGGCGCCGCGGAAGCGGTTCCACAGGTCGTCCTCGTGCTCGCGCTGGGCGCGCCCGGCGGCCTTCCACTCCGACATCAGCTCGCGGTAGCGCGCCGCCGTCGGACCCCAGTCGGTCGAACCGGACAGCGACTCGGCCTCGGCGACCAGCCGCTCCTTGGTCTTGCGAGCCTCCTCGCGCTGTGCGTCCAACTGCGCGAAGTGCGCCTTGCGGCGCTTGGAGAACGCCGACCGGGCGTGCGAGAAGCGGTGCCACAGCTCGTCGTCCGACTTGCGGTCCAGCCGCGGCAGGCCCTTCCAGGTGTCGACCAGGGACCGCAGCCGCTCACCGGCGGCCCGCCACTGGTCGGACTGGGCCAGCTCCTCCGCCTCGGTGACCAGCGCCTCCTTGGCGTGCCGGGCCTCGTCGGACTGCTTCGCGCGCTGCTGCTTGCGCTCCTCGCGGCGCTTGCCGACGGTCTCGACCAGCTTGTCCAGGCGGGTCCGCAGGGCGTCCAGGTCGCCGACCGCGTGGTGCGCGTCGACCTGCTCACGGATGTGGTCGATCGCGGTCTGCGCGTCCTTCGCCGACAGGTCGGTGGTCTTCACTCGCTTCTCGAGGAGGCCGATCTCGACAACCAGGCCCTCGTACTTGCGCTCGAAGTAGGCCAGCGCCTCCTCAGGGGAGCCGGCCTGCCAGGATCCGACGACCTGCTCGCCGTCGGCCGTACGCACGTACACGGTCCCCGTCTCGTCGACGCGGCCCCACGGGTCGCTGCTCACAGCGCCTCCTCCACATGATGCCTGCGAGGGGCTTGTGTTCCCCCGGGCATCGTCCACAGTTTCGTCACGGCCAACATAGGCGACCGGCGGGTTGCCTGTCCGCATCCCGCGCGACCGAAATTACGCAGTTGGCGGTCAGGATTTGGTGACCGTCGCCTTGTTGATGACGACCGTCGCGACAGGCGCCCCGTCGCCCTGGCCAGTGCTCTCTCCGGCGTCGGCAATCTTCTTCAGTACCTTCATGCCGGATTCGGAAACGGTACCGAACGGTGTGTAGCTGGGCGGGAGCTGACTGTCCTGGTAGACGAGGAAGAACTGGCTGCCGCCGGAGTTCTTCTGCCCGGTGTTCGCCATCGCGACGGTGCCCGCCGGGTAGATGTTGTCCTTGAGGCTTTTGTCCTTCAGGTTCTCGTCCGGGATCGTGTACCCGGGACCGCCCGTGCCGGTGCCCGTCGGGTCGCCGCACTGCAGCACATAGATGTTGCTGGTGGTGAGCCGGTGGCACTTGGAGTGGTCGAAGTAGCCCTTGCCGGCGAGGAAGTCGAACGAGTTCACGGTGTGCGGCGCGGCCGAGGCCTTCAGCGCGATGTCTATGTCACCGCAGGTCGTCGCGAGCTTCATCGTGTACTTCGCCGACTTGTCGACGGTCAGCTCCGGTTCCTTCTTCCAGGTCGCCGTCTTGACCTTGCCCTCGGCGGGCTTCTCGCACGGGTCCTCGGCCTTGGGGGGCGAGCTCGGCGTGACCTCCGAGCTCGCGTTCTCCTTGCTGTCGTCCTCCTTGAGGACCCCGGTCGTGTACAGCGCGAGGCTGCCGATGATGACCACCCCGAGCGCCGACGCGATCACCGAGT
Source organism: Streptomyces sp. DT2A-34 (assembly GCF_030499515.1). Taxonomy (NCBI): domain Bacteria; kingdom Bacillati; phylum Actinomycetota; class Actinomycetes; order Kitasatosporales; family Streptomycetaceae; genus Streptomyces; species Streptomyces sp. DT2A-34. The sequence continues at coordinate 8,437,121 of NZ_JASTWJ010000001.1, forward strand.
TGCGCATGCGCGCCTTGCGTCGGGCGGATGTGCGCCGCTGCTGCTGCCGCAAGAACTTCTCCCGGGCGAGCTGACGCCGCCGCTGTTCCTGGCTGACCACCGGGTTCTCTCCTCATGCGTCGTGTGTGTCGACCGGTACGCGCGCGTCCAATGAGCCGATCGCCCGCGTGTGCCCCGTACCGTATATGGGTTCGCTGAGGAATCGGCAGCGCCGGTAGGCTCTGACGACAGGCGGAGCCCGCCGACAAACCACCTGTGTCGACACAAACCTAAGGACGATCGTGCTCATTGCCGGGTTCCCCGCCGGGGCCTGGGGGACGAACTGTTATCTCGTCGCCCCCGCCGCCGGCGAGGAGTGCGTGATCATCGACCCGGGCCACGAAGCGGCCCCCGGAGTCGAGGAAGCGCTGAAGAAGCATCGGCTCAAGCCCGTCGCCGTCGTCCTCACCCACGGCCATCTCGACCACGTGGCCTCGGTCGTCCCGGTGTGCGGCGCACACGACGTACCGGCCTGGATCCACCCCGAGGACCGGTACATGATGAGCGACCCCGAGAAGGCGCTCGGCCGCTCCATCGGCATGCAGCTGATGGGCGAGCTGACCATCGGGGAGCCGGACGACGTCAAGGAGTTGACCGACGGCGCGAAGCTGGAGCTGGCCGGTCTGGAGCTGACCGTCGCGCACGCGCCGGGCCATACCAAGGGGTCGGTGACCTTCGGCCTGCCCGAGGCGGCGGACATCCCGCCGATCCTCTTCTCGGGCGACCTGTTGTTCGCCGGCTCCATCGGACGCACCGACCTGCCCGGCGGTGACATGGCCGAGATCCTCGACTCGCTGGCACGCGTGTGCCTGCCGCTCGACGACTCGACCGTGGTGCTGTCCGGCCACGGCCCCCAGACGACCATCGGCCAGGAGCGCGCCACCAACCCGTACCTGCGGCAGGTGGCGGCCGGCCAGGGAGCCGCAGAGGCTCCCCGACGAGGAATGTGACGAGAGACTTCCGTGAGCACCTTTCAGGCCCCCAAGGGCACGTACGACCTGATCCCCCCGGACTCCGCCAAGTACCTGGCGGTCCGTGAGGCGATCGCGGCCCCCCTGCGCAACTCCGGCTACGGCTACATCGAGACGCCCGGCTTCGAGAGCGTCGAGCTGTTCGCGCGCGGCGTCGGCGAGTCCACCGACATCGTGACCAAGGAGATGTACGCCTTCGAGACCAAGGGCGGCGACAGGCTCGCCCTGCGCCCCGAGGGCACGGCCTCGGTCCTGCGCGCGGCCCTGGAGGCCAACCTGCACAAGGCGGGCAACCTCCCGGTCAAGCTCTGGTACTCGGGCTCGTACTACCGCTACGAGCGCCCCCAGAAGGGCCGTTACAGGCACTTCTCCCAGGTCGGCGCCGAGGCGATCGGCGCCGAGGACCCGGCGCTGGACGCCGAGTTGATCATCCTGGCCGACCAGGCATACCGCTCGCTGGGCCTGAGCGACTTCCGGATCCTGCTCAACAGCCTGGGCGACAAGGAGTGCCGCCCGGTGTACCGAGCGGCGCTGCAGGACTTCCTGCGCGGCCTGGACCTGGACGACGACACCCGCCGCCGCATCGACATCAACCCGCTGCGCGTCCTCGACGACAAGCGCGAGTCGGTCCAGAAGCAGCTGACCGGCGCCCCGCTCCTGCGCGACTACCTCTGCGACGCCTGCAAGGCGTACCACGAGGAGGTCCGTGAACTGATCACCGCCGCGGGCGTCTCCTTCGAGGACGACCCGAAGCTGGTGCGCGGCCTGGACTACTACACGCGTACGACCTTCGAGTTCGTCCACGACGGTCTCGGCTCCCAGTCCGCGGTGGGCGGCGGTGGCCGCTACGACGGCCTGTCCGAGATGATCGGCGGCCCCGCGCTGCCGTCCGTCGGCTGGGCTCTGGGCGTCGACCGCACGGTGCTCGCCCTGGAGGCGGAGGGCGTGGAACTCCAACTCCCGTCGTCCACCAGCGTGTTCGCGGTGCCGCTCGGCGAGGAGGCGCGCCGCGTCCTGTTCGCCAAGGTCACCGAGTTGCGCAAGGTCGGCATCGCGGCGGACTTCTCCTACGGCCACAAGGGCCTCAAGGGCGCGATGAAGAACGCCAACCGCAGCGGCGCCCGCTACACGATCGTCGCCGGCGAACGTGACCTCGCCGAGGGCGTCGTCCAGCTCAAGGACATGGAGTCCGGTGAGCAGGCTGCCGTCGGCGTCAACGAGATCGTGGCCGAGCTGGAAGCCCGGCTGGGCTGAATTCCGAAAGGGCGGGGACCGGTTCGGTCCCCGCCCTTTGCCGTCCCGCCGGTGTCCTGAACCGAACGCCTTTACCCGTTCGCGCGCCTTTCCTTATGCCCAGCGAACGGTGGGCACGCGTGCGCGTACGGCACAATGTGCCGTGTCCGGAGAAACTCCAAGTCTCAAGTGACGGAATCGGCGTGATGAGCAAGACGACAGTCCAAGACGTCTCCACCGAGCCCGAGCCGGAGCGTGCCGAGGCGGCGCCGCGATCGGCGGGCGGCAGCCGTGCGTTCGCCCTGATGCTGGTGATCACCGGCGCGGCGGGACTGCTTGCCGCGTGGGTCATCACGATCGACAAGTTCAAGCTGCTCGAGGCCAAGGTCGAGGGCAAGACGTTCACCCCTGGCTGCAGCCTGAACCCCGTCGTCTCCTGCGGCAACGTCATGGAGAGCAAGCAGGCCGCCGCCTTCGGGTTCCCCAACCCGATGCTCGGCCTGGTCGCCTACGGCATCGTCATCTGCGTCGGCATGAGCCTGCTCGGCCGCGCCCGCTTCCCGCGCTGGTACTGGCTCACCTTCAACGCGGGCTGCCTGTTCGGTGTGAGCTTCTGCGCCTGGCTGATGTTCCAGTCGCTGTACCGGATCAACGCGCTGTGCCTGTGGTGCTCGCTGGCCTGGGTCGCGACGATCATCATGTTCTGGTACGTGACGTCGTTCAACATCCGCAACGGCTTCCTGCCCGCGCCGAACTGGCTCAAGAGCTTCTTCGGCGAGTTCACCTGGGTCCTGCCCGTCCTGCACATCGGAATCATCGGCATGCTGGTGCTGACCCGCTGGTGGGACTTCTGGACCAGCTGAGGGGCCGGGCCCGGCCGGGCCTTTCCCGGGGCCCGGCGGGATTGTCAGTGCGGTGATTTAGGGTTTCCAGCGTGGAGCCCGACCTGTTCACCGCCGCCGCAGAAGAACGCCAGGAGAAGGACCCCGCCGGCAGTCCCCTGGCGGTGCGCATGCGCCCGCGCACCCTGGACGAGGTGGTGGGCCAGCAGCACCTGCTGAAGCCGGGCTCGCCCCTGCGCAGACTCGTCGGCGAATCCGGCGGCGGCCCCGCCGGGCCCTCCTCGGTGATCCTCTGGGGCCCGCCCGGCACCGGCAAGACCACCCTGGCCTACGTCGTCTCCAAGGCCACCGACAAGCGCTTCGTCGAGCTCTCCGCCATCACCGCCGGGGTGAAGGAGGTCCGCGCGGTCATCGACGGCGCCCGCCGCGCCACCGGCGGCTTCGGCAAGGAGACCGTCCTCTTCCTCGACGAGATCCACCGCTTCAGCAAGGCCCAGCAGGACTCCCTCCTCCCGGCCGTCGAGAACCGCTGGGTGACCCTCATCGCGGCGACCACCGAGAACCCGTACTTCTCGGTCATCTCCCCCCTGCTGTCCCGCTCCCTCCTGCTCACCCTCGAACCCCTCACCGACGACGACCTGCGCGGCCTGCTGCACCGCGCCCTCACCGACGAGCGCGGCCTCAAGGGCGCCGTCACCCTCCCCGAGGACACCGAGGCCCACCTGCTGCGCATCGCCGGCGGCGACGCCCGCCGCGCCCTGACCGCGCTGGAGGCGGCCGCCGGTGCCGCGCTCGACAAGGGCGAGACGGACGTCGGCCTGCAGACCCTGGAGGAGACCGTCGACCGGGCGGCGGTGAAGTACGACCGCGACGGCGACCAGCACTACGACGTGGCCAGCGCCCTCATCAAGTCCATCCGCGGCTCCGACGTGGACGCCGCCCTGCACTACCTGGCCCGCATGATCGAGGCCGGCGAGGACCCCCGCTTCATCGCCCGCCGACTGATGATCTCCGCCAGCGAGGACATCGGCCTCGCCGACCCGAACGCCCTGCCGATCGCGGTAGCCGCCGCCCAGGCCGTCGCCATGATCGGCTTCCCCGAGGCCGCCCTCACCCTCAGCCACGCCACCATCGCCCTCGCGCTGGCCCCCAAGTCCAACGCCGCGACCACCGCGATCGGCGCCGCCCTGGACGACGTACGCAAGGGACTGGCCGGTCCCGTCCCGCCCCACCTGCGCGACGGGCACTACAAGGGCGCCGCCAAGCTGGGGCACGCGCAGGGGTACGTGTATCCGCACGACCTGGCCGAGGGCATCGCCGAGCAGCAGTACGCGCCGGACGCCCTCAAGGACCGCGAGTACTACACCCCGACCCGGCACGGCGCCGAGGCGCGGTACGCGGACGCCGTGGAGTGGACCAGGAAACACCTCGGTCGCAAGCGGTCCTGAGCAGCCTGTAGACTCGCTCGAAGTGCTGAGTCCCGTGTCCGGCTCCGGTCGGCGCCTCAGGCGGGACACCCAGCCGGATCTTTTGATCCAGGAGCGTCGCGCACCGTCGTAGGTGTCGCGGGCAGCCCACCACCACCCGTAAGTCCCGGGACCGGTCGGTGGGCCGTTCGTGTGCTGCACGTATGTGCCCAGACCAGGGGAACGGCTGCCTGACAAGTCCCTCGTGGACCTGTCGGGATTCCCCGGCTGCGGATTGTGACCTCCCGTAACCCTGAGGCAGCCGAATAGGAAAAGGAAAAGAAGTGGCGAACCAGTCCCGCCCCAAGGTCAAGAAGTCGCGTGCCCTCGGCATCGCGCTGACCCCGAAGGCCGTCAAGTACTTCGAGGCCCGTCCCTACCCGCCGGGTGAGCACGGCCGTGGCCGCAAGCAGAACTCGGACTACAAGGTCCGTCTGCTGGAGAAGCAGCGTCTGCGCGCGCAGTACGACGTGTCCGAGCGTCAGCTCGTCCGCGCCTACGAGCGTGCCTCCAAGGTTCAGGGCAAGACCGGTGAGGCCCTGATCATCGAGCTCGAGCGCCGTCTCGACGCCCTGGTCCTGCGTTCGGGCATCGCCCGCACCATCTACCAGGCCCGTCAGATGGTCGTTCACGGCCACATCGAGGTCAACGGCCAGAAGGTCGACAAGCCGTCGTTCCGTGTCCGTCCCGACGACGTCGTGATGGTTCGCGAGCGCAGCCGCGAGAAGACCCTCTTCTCCATCGCCCGTGAGGGCGGCTTCGCCCCCGAGGGTGAGACCCCGCGCTACCTTCAGGTGAACCTCAAGGCCCTGGCGTTCCGCCTGGACCGTGAGCCGAACCGCAAGGAGATCCCGGTGATCTGCGACGAGCAGCTCGTCGTCGAGTACTACGCCCGTTGATCCTTCAGCGGTCGTAGGACTTCTGCGCCTCAGCCCGCCGTCTCCCCGCCCTTCCGGGCGGGCGAGGCGGCGGGCTTCCGCATGTGTACGGTCCGACTTCCGGCGACTCGCCTCCGCGCGGGCGGTAATCCGGTGCAGAGCGGCACCCCCGGCGCGATAGGCTCGGTGCACGACTTTTTCGATGTAGACCGATGTAGAGGCACGTTTCAGGGAGCGGGTGCACACAGTGTCCGGTGGAGAGGTTGCCGGGATCCTGGTGGCCGTGTTCTGGGCGATCCTGGTCTCCTTCCTCGCCGTCGCGCTGGCGAGGCTGGCCCAGACGCTCAAGGCAACCACCAAGCTCGTCGCGGACGTGACCGACCAGGCCGTCCCACTCCTGGCAGAGGCCTCCACGGCGGTGCGCTCCGCGCAGACCCAGATCGACCGGGTCGACGCGATCGCCTCCGACGTCCAGGAGGTCACGTCGAACGCCTCCGCCCTGTCGACCACCGTCGCCTCCACCTTCGGCGGCCCCCTGGTCAAGGTCGCGGCCTTCGGCTACGGCGTGCGCCGGGCGCTCGGGGGCCGCAAGGACGACGCGCCCGCCAAGGCGCCCCGACGCACCGTGATCGTGGGCCGCACGGTCTCGGCCACGCGACGGGACAAGCGAAACCTCCGCGGAAAGAGGGACTGAGACCCAGCATGTTCCGCCGTACGTTCTGGTTCACCACGGGTGTCGCCGCCGGTGTGTGGGCCACCACCAAGGTCAACCGGAAGCTGAAGCAGCTGACCCCCGAGAGCCTCGCCACGTCCGCGGCGAACAAGGCGATCGAGGCCGGTCACCGGCTCAAGGACCGCGCGGTGGGCTTCGCGCTCGACGTCCGCGACAACATGGCCCAGCGGGAGGAAGAGCTGGGAGAGGCCCTGGGCATCAACAACGACCCCGAACTCCCCGCCCCCCGGCGCTTCGCCGCCATCGAGAACCGCACCAACCCGAAGTACGTCGACAGGACGACGTACTCGAACAACCGGAATGAGGACCACTGATGGAGTCGGCCGAGATTCGCCGCCGCTGGCTGAGCTTCTTCGAGGAGCGCGGGCACACCGTCGTCCCTTCGGCGTCGCTCATCGCGGACGACCCGACTCTGCTCCTCGTCCCGGCCGGCATGGTGCCCTTCAAGCCCTACTTCCTGGGTGAGGTCAAGCCGCCCTACGCGCGCGCCACCAGCGTGCAGAAGTGCGTGCGCACGCCCGACATCGAAGAGGTCGGCAAGACCACCCGCCACGGCACTTTCTTCCAGATGTGCGGCAACTTCTCCTTCGGCGACTACTTCAAGGAAGGCGCCATCAAGCACGCCTGGGAGCTGCTCACCAGCCCCCAGGACAAGGGTGGTTACGGCCTGGAGCCGGAGAAGCTCTGGATCACCGTCTACAAGGACGACGACGAGGCCGAGCGCATCTGGCACGAGGTCGTCGGCGTGCCGAAGGAGCGCATCCAGCGCCTCGGCATGAAGGACAACTACTGGTCCATGGGCGTCCCCGGCCCCTGCGGCCCCTGCTCCGAGATCAACTACGACCGCGGCCCCGAGTTCGGCGTCGAAGGCGGCCCCGCCGTCAACGACGAGCGGTACGTGGAGATCTGGAACCTCGTCTTCATGCAGTACGAGCGCGGCGAGGGCACCGGCAAGGACAACTTCGAGATCCTCGGCGAACTGCCCAGCAAGAACATCGACACGGGCCTGGGCCTCGAGCGACTCGCCATGATTCTGCAGGGTGTGCAGAACATGTACGAGATCGACACCTCCATGGCCGTCATCAAGAAGGCCACCGAGCTCACCGGTGTCGCCTACGGCGACGCCCACGCCTCGGACGTCTCCCTGCGCGTGGTCACCGACCACATGCGTACGTCGGTGATGCTCATCGGCGACGGCGTCACCCCCGGCAACGAGGGCCGTGGCTACGTGCTGCGCCGCATCATGCGCCGCGCCATCCGCAACATGCGTCTGCTCGGCGCCACCGGTCCGGTCGTCAAGGACCTGATCGACGTCGTCATCGGCATGATGGGCCAGCAGTACCCCGAGCTCGTCACCGACCGCGAGCGCATCGAGAAGGTCGCCCTCGCCGAGGAGAACGCCTTCCTCAAGACGCTGAAGGCTGGCACCAACATCCTCGACACCGCCGTCAGCGAGACCAAGGCCTCCGGCGCCTCGGTCCTGCCCGGCGACAAGGCGTTCCTGCTCCACGACACCTGGGGCTTCCCGATCGACCTCACCCTCGAGATGGCCGCCGAGCAGGGGCTTTCCGTGGACGAGGACGGCTTCCGCCGCCTGATGAAGGAGCAGCGGGAGCGCGCCAAGGCCGACGCCCAGGCCAAGAAGACCGGCCACGCCGGTGCCGGCGCCTACCGGGAGATCGCCGACAAGGTCGGCGAGACCGACTTCATCGGTTACAGCGACACCGAGGGCGAGTCCACCATCGTCGGCATCCTCGTCGACGGTGCCTCCTCCCCGGCCGCGATCGAGGGCGACGAGGTCGAGATCGTCCTCGACCGCACCCCGTTCTACGCCGAGGGTGGCGGCCAGATCGGCGACACCGGCCGCATCAAGGTCGACACCGGCGCCGTCATCGAGATCCGCGACTGCCAGAAGCCGGTCCCCGGCGTCTACGTCCACAAGGGCGTCGTCCAGGTCGGCGAGGTCACCGTCGGAGCCAAGGCCCATGCCTCGATCGACGCCCGCCGCCGCACGGCCATCGCCCGCGCCCACTCGGCCACCCACCTCACCCACCAGGCCCTGCGCGACGCCCTCGGCCCGACGGCCGCCCAGGCCGGTTCCGAGAACCAGCCCGGCCGCTTCCGCTTCGACTTCGGTTCGCCGTCCGCCGTTCCCACGGCCGTGATGACCGACGTCGAGCAGAAGATCAACGAGGTGCTCGCCCGCGACCTCGACGTCCGCGCCGACGTCATGGGCATCGACGAGGCCAAGAAGCAGGGCGCCATCGCCGAGTTCGGCGAGAAGTACGGCGAGCGGGTCCGCGTGGTGACCATCGGCGACTTCTCCAAGGAGCTGTGCGGCGGTACGCACGTGCACAACACCGCCCAGCTGGGCCTGGTGAAGCTGCTCGGCGAGTCGTCGATCGGCTCCGGTGTGCGCCGTATCGAGGCCCTCGTCGGTGTCGACGCCTACAACTTCCTCGCCCGTGAGCACACGGTCGTCGCCCAGCTCCAGGAGCTGATCAAGGGCCGCCCGGAGGAGCTCCCGGAGAAGGTCTCCGCCATGCTCGGCAAGCTGAAGGACGCCGAGAAGGAGATCGAGAAGTTCCGCGCCGAGAAGGTCCTGCAGGCCGCCGCCGGTCTCGCCGAGTCCGCCAAGGACGTCCTCGGTATCGCCGTCGTCACCGGCCAGGTCCCCGACGGCACCACGCCCGACGACCTGCGCAAGCTGGTCCTCGACGTACGCGGCCGTATCCAGGGCGGACGCGCCGCCGTGGTCGCCCTGTTCACGGTCAACAACGGCAAGCCGCTCACGGTCATCGCCACCAACGAGGCCGCCCGCGAGCGCGGCCTCAAGGCCGGAGACCTGGTCCGTACGGCCGCCAAGACCCTCGGCGGCGGCGGTGGCGGCAAGCCGGACGTCGCCCAGGGCGGCGGCCAGAACCCGGCCGCAGTCGGCGAGGCCGTCGAGGCCGTCGAACGGCTCGTGGCGGAAACGGCCAAGTGAGCGCCGAGACACAGGCGAGCGGCGACGGCCGGGGCATGCGCCGCGGCCGCCGCCTCGCGATCGACGTCGGTGACGCCCGCATCGGGGTCGCCTCGTGCGACCCCGACGGGATCCTCGCCACCCCGGTGGAGACGGTCCCGGGCCGGGACATCCCGGCGGCTCACCGCCGCCTCAAGCAACTCGTCGAGGAGTACGAGCCGATCGAGGTCGTGGTAGGTCTCCCTCGCTCCCTCAAGGGGGGCGAGGGCCCGGCCGCGGTCAAGGTCAGGGGCTTCGCCCAGGAGCTGGCCCGCATGATCGCGCCCGTACCGGTCAGGCTCGTGGATGAGCGGATGACGACCGTGACGGCCAGTCAGGGACTGCGTGCCTCGGGCGTGAAGTCGAAGAAGGGCCGGTCGGTGATCGACCAGGCAGCCGCTGTGATCATCTTGCAGCAGGCGCTCGAATCCGAACGGGTGTCAGGTAAAGCACCCGGAGAGGGCGTCGAAGTGGTCATCTGATCGCGATACGGTAACGTTCCGCGCGATGTGCCGGTGTTCGAACAGCCGGGGCACAATGAGAGGCGGGACGGGAGCCGGATCTACACCAGCCGCGTGACCGCCGCCTCGCGGCTCTAGGGGATCGATGACTGAGTATGGCCGGGGCCCAGGCTCCGAACCGTGGCATCCCGAGGACCCGTTGTTCGGGGACGGTGGATGGGAAGGGCAGCAGGCCCACGCGGACCAGCAAGCTGCCTACGGCGGCCAGCCGCAGCACTATCCGGAGCAGTCGCAGCAGCAACAGCACTACGGCGACTGGGGAAACGGCCAGCAGGCCGCATACGGTCAGGCGCAGCAGTACCAGCAGCAGGGTCAGCAGTACCCGGAGCAGGGCCAGCAGTACCCGCACCAGTACGAACAGCAGCAGTACGCGGGCCAGGGGCAGCAGTCGTACGACAACAACGGCTGGGCCACCGGCCCCCAGACGCATGGCCAGTACCCCGACCCGGCCGACCCTTACGGGCAGCAGGCCGCGGCGTACGGCGGTGAGCAGCACGACTACTACGGCACACCCGACGCGTACCCGCCACCGGCGCCGCCGGGCCGGCGGCAAGCCGAGCCGGAGCCGCCCCAGACCGACTGGGATCCTGGTCCTGACCAGGGCGAACATGCCTTCTTCGCCGGTGGCGGCGACGAGGACGAAGACGATTCCGACGACGAGTCGGGAGGCGGCCGTGGGCGCCGGGGCCGGGGCGGAAAGCCCAAGAAACGGCGCAGCGGGATGGCCTGTCTGGTGGTCGTTCTGATCTTCGGCGGAGGCGTGGCCGGAGTCGGGTATTTCGGGTACCAGTTTTACCAGGATCGTTTCGGCGCGGCGCCGGACTACGCCGGGGACGGTACGAGCGAGACGGTGACCGTCGAGGTTCCCAAGGGTGCGTTCGGATCCGAGATCGGTCAGCGGTTGAAGGCGGCCGGCGTCGTGAAGAGCGTCGACGCCTTCGTCTCCGCTCAGCAGCAGAATCCCGACGGTGACAAGATCCAGGCGGGCGCTTACCTGCTGAAGAAGCAGATGTCCGCCGCAAGCGCTGTCGAGATGATGCTCGACCCCAAGAGCCAGAACAACGTTCTGGTCAGGCCGGGCGAGCGGAATCTGGCTGTCTACAAGGCGATCGACGAGCAGCTCGAATTGTCGTCCGGCACCACCGAGAAGGTCGCCGAGAAGAAATACAAGAGCCTCGGACTTCCGAGCTGGGCGAACGACAACAGCGAGATCAAGGACCCGCTGGAAGGCTTCCTGTACCCGGGCACCTATCCCGCCGTAAAGGGCATGAAGCCCGAGGTCGTGCTGCAGGAGATGGTGACCCGGGCCGCGGACAGGTACGAGGCGCTGGGTCTGGAGTCCAAGGCCAAGGCGCTCAAGCTGGACAACCCGCTGCAGGTCATCACGGTCGCCAGCCTCGTCCAGGCCGAGGGCAAGACCGACGACGACTACCGCAAGATGGCGGAGGTGGTCTACAACCGTCTCGACCTCGCGAATCCCGAGACCTACGGTGCCCTGCAGTTCGACTCGACCTTCAACTACCTGAAGGGTCAGAGCAACATCGACATCAGTGAGTGGGAGATCAAGAGCAACCCGGACCCGTACAACACGTACTACCACAAGGGTCTGCCGCCCGGCCCGATCGGAAACCCGGGGGACGGCGCGCTGAAGGGGACGCTGAATCCGACTGACCAGGGCTGGTACTACTTCGTGGCGATCGACGGTGTGCACAAGACCGAATTCGCCAAGACCCACGATGAATTCCTCAGGCTCAAGGACAAGTTCAATGAGAGCAGGGGCAACTGACGCCCGCCGGGCAGCCGTGCTCGGTTCGCCCATCGCCCACTCCCTCTCCCCGGTGCTGCACCGCGCCGCCTACGAGGAACTGAAGCTCGCGGGTTGGGCGTACGACCGCTTCGAGATCGACGAGGCCGCCCTGCCCGGGTTCCTCGCGGAGCTCGGGCCGGAGTGGGCAGGGTTGTCGCTGACCATGCCGCTGAAGCGGGCCGTCCTGCCGCTGCTCGACGAGATCAGCGAGACGGCGGCCTCGGTCGAGGCGGTCAACACGGTCGTCTTCACCGAGGACGGCCGCCGCGTCGGCGACAACACCGACATCCCCGGGATGGTCGCCGCGCTGCGGGAGCGCGGCATCGAACAGGTCGACTCGGCGGCGATCCTCGGCGCCGGCGCCACGGCGTCGTCCGCGCTGGCCGCGCTCGCACGCATCTGCACCGGTGAGGTCGTGGCGTACGTCCGCAGCGAGGCCCGCGCCGCCGAGATGCGGCAGTGGGGCGAGCGGCTCGACGTCGAGCTCCGTACCGCGGACTGGGCCGACGCAGACCGGGCGCTGCGCGCGCCGCTGGTGATCGCGACCACGCCGGCCGGTACGACCGACGCCCTCGCCTCCGCCGTACCGGAGCGCCCCGCTACCCTGTTCGACGTGCTCTACGACCCCTGGCCGACCGCCCTCGCGGCTCGTTGGTCGATGTACGGCGGAGCCGTCGTCAGCGGGCTCGACCTGCTGGTCCACCAGGCGGTGCTCCAGGTGGAGCAGATGACCGGCTGTGTTCCGGCTCCCCTGGAGGCCATGCGAAAAGCGGGGGAGCGCGCGCTCGCGGGCCGCTAGGACCCGCTGTCGACTTCCTGGGCTCATACGCTCCGCAACAGCGCCACGGCAACGGCCCCGCGTGATCCCTCCCAGCGCCCGGCGATGTCCATCCGCCGTCCCGCTTGGTGGACCGGCGGCCGGGGCGCGGGCCCGGACGTGGGAGGATCGAAGGTGGCGGGCCAGGGCCGCGCACCTGGTCGCGCCGTCGATGTACGCGAGGACGCGCGTACGCAGGGCAGTACCAGGGCGCGAGGACTGAGGAGCAACGTTGAGCAGGTTGCGCTGGCTGACCGCGGGGGAGTCCCACGGTCCCGCACTCGTGGCGACGCTGGAGGGCCTTCCCGCCGGCGTGCCGATCACCACGGAGATGGTGGCCGACCACCTGGCCCGGCGCCGGCTCGGTTACGGGCGCGGTGCGCGCATGAAGTTCGAACGTGACGAGGTCACCTTCCTCGGCGGCGTCCGGCACGGCCTCACCCTCGGTTCCCCGGTCGCGATCATGGTGGGCAACACCGAGTGGCCGAAGTGGGAGCAGGTCATGGCGGCCGACCCGATCGACCCCGAGATCCTCGCGGGCCTCGCCCGCAACGCGCCGCTGACTCGCCCGCGCCCCGGCCACGCCGACCTCGCGGGCATGCAGAAGTACGGCTTCGACGAGGCCCGGCCGATCCTGGAGCGTGCCTCCGCCCGGGAGACGGCGGCCCGCGTGGCGCTGGGCGCGGTGGCCCGGTCGTACCTGAAGGAGACGGCCGGCATCGAGATCGTCTCCCATGTCGTGGAGCTGGCCGGGGCGAAGGCGCCGCAGGGTGTGTACCCGACGCCGGCCGACGTCGAGAAGCTGGACGCGGACCCCGTGCGCTGCCTGGACGCCGACGCGTCGAAGGCGATGGTCGCGGAGATCGACCAGGCCCACAAGGACGGCGACACCCTCGGTGGCGTGGTCGAGATCCTGGCGTACGGCGTCCCCGTCGGCCTGGGCTCGCACGTGCACTGGGACCGCAAGCTGGACGCCCGCCTCGCCGGGGCGCTCATGGGCATTCAGGCGATCAAGGGTGTCGAGCTCGGCGACGGCTTCGAGCTGGCCCGCGTCCCCGGTTCCAAGGCACACGACGAGATCGTGAAGACGCCCGAGGGCATCCGCCGTGTCTCCGGCCGTTCCGGCGGCACCGAGGGCGGCCTCACCACCGGTGAGCTGCTGCGGGTCCGCGCCGCGATGAAGCCGATCGCGACCGTGCCGCGCGCCCTGCAGACGGTGGACGTCACCACCGGCGAGGCGGCGCAGGCCCACCACCAGCGCTCCGACGTGTCCGCGGTCCCGGCCGCCGGCATCGTCGCCGAGGCGATGGTCGCGTTGGTCCTCGCGGACGCGGTGGCGGAGAAGTTCGGCGGCGACTCGGTCACCGAGACCCGCCGAAACGTGACCTCGTACCTCGACAACCTCGCCATCCGATGAGCGGGCCGCTGGTCGTCCTGGTCGGCCCGATGGGGGTGGGCAAGTCCACCGTCGGGCAGCTGCTGGCCGAGCGGTTGGGGGTCACCTACCGGGACACCGACGACGACATCGTGGCCGAGCAGGGCCGGACCATCGCCGAGATCTTCGTCGACGAGGGCGAGCCCGCCTTCCGTGCCATCGAGAAGGCGGCCGTGCACGGGGCGCTGGCCGGGCACGAGGGTGTTCTCGCTCTCGGCGGCGGCTCGATCCTGGACGCGGACACGCGCGCGTTGCTCGCGGGCCAGCGGGTCGTGTACCTGTCGATGGACGTCGAGGAGGCGGTCAAGCGGACCGGGCTGAACGCGGCCCGCCCGCTCCTGGCGGTCAACCCGCGCAAGCAGTGGCGCGAGCTGATGGAGGCCCGTCGGCACCTGTACGAGGAGGTCGCCACGGCCGTCGTCGCGACCGATGGCCGTACGCCCGAAGAGGTCACCGAAATCGCCCTGGACGCACTGGAGTTGAAAGAAGCATGAGCGAGGCAGTCACCCGGATCCAGGTCGGCGGCACCGCGGGGACCGACCCCTACGAGGTCCTGGTGGGCCGTCAGCTCCTGGGCGAGCTGGGCGGGTTGATCGGCCGCAAGGCCCAGCGGGTGGCCGTCGTCCACCCGGAGGCGCTGGCCGAGACCGGCGAGGCGCTGCGGGCCGACCTGGCCGGGCAGGGCTATGAGGCGGTCGCCATCCAGGTGCCGAACGCGGAGGAGGCCAAGACCGCCGAGGTGGCCGCCTACTGCTGGAAGGCGCTGGGCCAGTCCGGCTTCACCCGCTCCGACGTCATCGTCGGGGTCGGCGGCGGGGCGACCACCGACCTCGCCGGGTTCGTGGCCGCCACCTGGCTGCGCGGCGTGCGCTGGATCGCCGTACCGACCACCGTGCTCGCGATGGTGGACGCGGCGGTCGGCGGCAAGACCGGCATCAACACCGCCGAGGGCAAGAACCTCGTCGGTGCCTTCCACCCGCCGGCCGGCGTGCTGTGCGACCTGGCCGCGCTGGAGTCGCTGCCCGTCAACGACTACGTCTCCGGTCTCGCGGAGATCATCAAGGCCGGTTTCATCGCCGACCCGGTGATCCTGGAGCTGATCGAGGCCGACCCGCAGGCCGCGCGGACCCCGGCCGGCCCGCACACCGCCGAGCTGATCGAGCGCTCCATCAGGGTCAAGGCCGAGGTCGTCTCGTCGGACCTGAAGGAGTCGGGCCTCAGGGAGATCCTCAACTACGGCCACACGCTCGGCCACGCCATCGAGAAGAACGAGCGCTACAAGTGGCGGCACGGCGCCGCGGTCTCCGTCGGCATGCACTTCGCCGCCGAACTCGGCCGTCTCGCCGGGCGGTTGGACGACGCGACGGCCGACCGTCACCGCACGATCCTCGAATCGGTCGGTCTGCCGCTGCACTACCGCTACGACCAGTGGCCCAAGCTGCTGGAGACCATGAAGGTGGACAAGAAGTCCCGCGGCAATCTGCTGCGCTTCATCGTGCTGGACGGTCTGGCCAAGCCGACCGTCCTGGAGGGCCCGGACCCGGCCGTCCTGCTCGCGGCGTACGGCGAAGTCGGCCAGTAAGTCCCCGGAAGCGCGCTTGCGTCCGATTCGCCTGTGGCGATGGGCACTTCGGACCGCCTCCGGCCGTTCACCAAACGGCGGCCGGGGGCGGTACCGTTCGGATGGATCCCCCCACGCCTTTCAGGCAGTGGGGGAGAGCGAGGTTCGTGTGCCCTGCCGGCAGCGCCAATGGCCATGGAAGACGAGACGGAGTGGCACCGGATGCAGCACGCAGTGGGTTCTCCGCTGCCGCCGCCCCACCAGTCGGGGCACGGCTGGTCGCCGGCCGCACACCACCCGGGTCAGCACCACCCGGGCGCGCCGCAGGGACCTGCCCCGCATGCCCCGCACCAGGGGTCAGCTCCCGTCCCCCCGCCGCCCCCGGCCCCGGGCTTCACACCCCCCGCCCCGGTCCCGCCCGCGCCACAGCAGGCCCATGTCCCGCCGACACCCGAGACCACGGGCCACGTACCGCTGCCGCCCGGCGGCCCCGTCGGCATGCCGAGCGCCCCGCCCGCCACGACGGCAGCCGACCCGGCGGCCACGACCCTCGCGGTGCTGCTCATCGGTCCGGCCGGGGCCGGCAAGACGAGCGTCGCCAAGTACTGGGCGGACCACCGCCGGGTCCCCACCGCCCACATCAGCCTCGATGACGTCCGCGAATGGGTCCGCTCGGGCTTCGCCGACCCCCAGTCCGGCTGGAATGACAACTCCGAGGCCCAGTACCGCCTCGCCCGCCGCACCTGCGGCTTCGCCGCGCGCAACTTCCTGGCCAACGGCATCTCGTGCATCCTCGACGACGCGGTCTTCCCCGACCGCCCGGTGGTCGGCCTGGGCGGCTGGAAGCGCCACGTGGGCCCCGGCCTCCTCCCGGTCGTCCTGCTCCCGGGCCTGGAGATCGTCCTGGAGCGCAACGCCGAACGCTCGGGCAACCGCCGCCTCACCGACGAGGAGGTCGCCCGCATCCACGGCCGCATGGCGGGCTGGTACGGCTCGGGCCTCCCGATCATCGACAACTCCCAGCTGGACGTCCCACAGACGGCCCAGGTCCTGAACGACGTACTGGCAAGATCGATCGCAAGCCCCCCGAACTGGTAGCCGACGCGAGGGGACTGCCCCAAGGGGCGCGGCGCTGCTGGCCGACGTGAGGGGACTGCCCCAGGGGCGCGGCGCTGCCGGCCGACGTGAGCGCAGTGCCCCAAGGGGCGCGGGGAACTGCGCGACAAGCCCCCACCAACCCGCACACGGCACACAACCTCAAGCCGCACCCCCGTCCCCGAACGGCACGAACCCAACCCGCACAATCCAGACACCGCCCACTCAGACGCCCTCAACCGGCGCCATCCGAGCGGAGCTCTTACGCTCGGGTCATGTCAGAGGTGTACGCCACCCGCCGATCCCGGCTGAGGGACCGCTGCCAGGCCAGCGGCAGCGCCACCGCGCTGATCTCCCGCCCCGCCAACGTCCGCTACCTCGCGGGCGCCGCCCCACAGGGCTCCGTGCTGCTCCTCGGCAAGACCGAAGACCTGCTCGTGTGTGCCGAACCGCTCGACGACCGCCCCACCGAGGGCCGCCCCGACGAGGCGCTGCGGATCCACACCCTCCCCGGCGCCGGCGGCGACCCCGCCGTCGCCGCGGCCGACCTCGCGGCAGCGCAGGGCGGGGTCTGTCTCGCCGTGGAGGAACACCACCTGACCGTGGCCCGCCACCGGGCCATCCGCTCGGTCGTCCCGCGACTGCGCCTCGCCGACCTCGGCGGGGCCGTGGAGCAGCTCCGGGTGGTCAAGGACGAGGAGGAGATCTCCTGCCTCAGGATCGGCGCCGAGATCGCCGACCAGGCACTCGGGGAGCTGCTCGAATCCATCCTCGTCGGCCGCACCGAACGCCACCTCGCCCTGGAACTCGAACGGCGCCTGGTCGATCACGGCGCCGACGGCCCTGCCTTCCCGACCTCGGTCGCCACCGGCCCGAACGCCGGCCGACGCGCCCACCGGCCCACCGACCGCCGTGTCGAGGAGGGCGACTTCCTCTCCGTCTGCCTGGGGGCCACGTACCGCGGCTACCGGTGCGAGATCGGCCGTACCTTCGTCATCGGTACGTCCCCCGCCGACTGGCAGATCGAGTTGTACGACCTCGTCTTCGCCGCCCAGCGCGCCGGACGGGAGTCGCTGGTACCCGGCGCCGCGTACCGCGACGTGGACCGCGCGGCACGTCAGGTACTGGACTCCGCGGGGTACGGGCAGGGCCTTCCGGCACTGACGGGGCACGGCGTGGGACTCGAAATCGACGAGGACCCGCAGTTGGCTCCCGCGGCCATGGGTAAACTGGACGCTTGCGTGCCGGTCACCGTCGAACCGGGGGTCCACCTCCCGGGCCGGGGCGGCGTCCGGATCGATGACACGCTCGTCGTCCGCCCCGAGGCGGACGGCGGACCCGAGCTACTCACCATCACGACCAAGGAGCTGCTCGCCCTCTAGGAAGGTGCGTGCGCCGGGGTCGTCCACGTCAGTCCAGGAGATTCCGCAACCGTGGCTTCCACGAACGACCTCAAGAACGGCCTGGTGCTCAAGCTCGAAGGCGGCCAGCTCTGGTCCGTCGTCGAGTTCCAGCACGTCAAGCCCGGCAAGGGCCCGGCCTTCGTGCGCACCAAGCTCAAGAACGTGCTCTCCGGGAAGGTCGTCGACAAGACCTTCAACGCCGGCGTGAAGGTCGAGACGGCCACCGTCGACAAGCGCGACATGCAGTTCTCCTACATGGACGGCGACTACTTCGTCTTCATGGACATGGAGACCTACGACCAGCTCATGGTCGACCGCAAGGCCGTCGGCGACGCCGCCAACTTCCTGATCGAGGGCTTCACCGCCACCGTCGCGCAGCACGAGGGCGAGGTGCTCTTCGTGGAGCTGCCGGCCGCCGTCGAGCTCGTCATCCAGGAGACCGAGCCGGGCGTCCAGGGCGACCGCTCCACCGGCGGCACCAAGCCCGCCATCCTGGAGACCGGCCACCAGATCCAGGTCCCGCTCTTCATCACCACCGGTGAGAAGATCAAGGTCGACACCCGCACGAGCGACTACCTCGGCCGGGTGAACAGCTAACCGTGGCTGCCCGCAACACGGCCCGCAAGCGCGCCTTCCAGATCCTCTTCGAGGCCGACCAGCGCGGGGTCGACGTCCTGACGGTCCTCGCGGACTGGATCCGGCTCTCCCGGGCCGACACCCGGCAGCCGCCGGTGAGCGAGTACACGATGCAGCTGGTCGAGGGCTATGCGCAGCACATCCAGCGCATCGACGAGCTGATCGCGCAGTACTCCGTCGGCTGGACGCTCGACCGCATGCCGGTCGTGGACCGCAACATCCTGCGCCTCGGCGGATACGAGCTGATCTGGGTCGACGAGACCCCGGACGCGGTCGTACTCGACGAGATGGTGCAGCTGGCGAAGGAGTTCTCCACGGACGAGTCGCCCTCGTTCGTCAACGGGCTGCTCGGCCGGCTCAAGGACCTGAAGCCCTCACTGCGCCGCGACGAGGCGTAAGCAGGGAAATCGCCGGAGGGCCCGCAGCATCACCGCTGCGGGCCCTCCGGCATTCCCCCGTACGACTACGCACCGCCAGGCCCTCACAAGGCCGCCGGGGTGGCCGGAACCGTAAAGTTCCGGCCACCCCGGCGGCACGTTTCTGCTGACTGGGTCGAACCCGTGGAGCGCTCAGCTCTCCTCGGCGTGGGAGACCGCGCGGCGCGCGTCCGCGTCCAGCACACCCCAGCTGATCAGCTGCTCCGTGAGGACCGAGGGGGACTGGTCGTAGATGACGGCGAGTGTGCGCAGGTCGTCCTGGCGGATCGAGAGCACCTTGCCGTTGTAGTCACCGCGCTGCGACTGGATGGTCGCCGCATAGCGCTGCAGGGGGCCCGCCTTCTCGGCCGGCACGTGGGCCAGCCGCTCCAGGTCCAGGACCAGCTTCGGCGGCGGCTCGGCGGCCCCGCCCGGCGTGGTGCCCGGCAGCAGCTCCTGCACCGGAACGCCGTAGAAATCCGCCAGCTCCGCGAGGCGCTGCACGGTCACGGCGCGGTCGCCGCGCTCGTACGAACCGACCACGACGGCCTTCCAGCGTCCCTGGGACTTCTCCTCGACACCGTGGAGGGAAAGGCCCTGCTGGGTGCGGATGGCCCGGAGCTTGGCCCCGAGCTGTTTGGCGTATTCGCTGGACATATAGCTCCCCGGACACTGTGTCGACGCGGCTGGCTTGGGTTCCATGCCGCGCGGTTGGTAACTCACTGTGAGGTTACGCAGCGTTACTCTGGCGCGTCAAGCCGAATGGTCCACACCGACGCTTCCGTGCTATCGGTGGCCGATTGGGCCAAGTGGGTGAACGGGGGTGCCTCCCCGGCCTGCTACGATGGATGGCGCAAACCAGACGTCCTTTAAGGTCCGTCCCGTGAGGCGGAGAAGGAGGTCCTTTTCGTATGGACAAGCAGCAGGACACGCAAGCGTCCGATGCGCGGCCCGTCCTCGAAGGCCCTGACATCGCGCGGGTATTGACCCGCATCGCCCACGAGATCGTCGAGCGCGCCAAGGGCGCCGACGACGTGGTGCTCCTCGGCATCCCGACCCGCGGCGTCTTCCTCGCCCAGCGGCTCGCCGCCAAGCTCGAGCAGATCACCGAGCGCAAGATCCCGGTCGGCTCGCTCGACATCACCATGTACCGCGACGACCTGCGCATGCATCCGCCGCGTGCGCTGGCCCGCACCGAGATCCCCGGTGACGGTCTCGACGGCCGCCTCGTCGTCCTCGTCGACGACGTCCTCTTCTCCGGCCGCACTATCCGCGCCGCCCTGGACGCCCTGAACGACATCGGCCGTCCGCGCGCGGTCCAGCTCGCCGTCCTCGTCGACCGCGGCCACCGCGAACTGCCCATCCGCGCCGACTACGTCGGCAAGAACCTCCCCACGTCGTTGCGGGAGACGGTCAAGGTCCAGCTCGCCGAGGAGGACGGTCGCGACACCGTGCTGCTCGGTGCGAAGCAGACCCAGTAGCAAGCCGGCGGGGACGCCACTCTTCGGCATGCCCGCACTTGCCCGTAATCTCCCGAACTTCCTTACGGAGCCTGACAGATGCAGCGTCATCTCATCTCGGCCGCCGACCTCACCCGCGACGACGCCGTCCTGATCCTCGACACCGCCGAGGAGATGGCCCGGGTCGCCGACCGGCCGATCAAGAAGCTGCCGACCCTGCGCGGCCGCACGATCGTCAACCTCTTCTTCGAGGACTCCACGCGCACGCGTATCTCCTTCGAGGCCGCCGAGAAGCGACTGTCCGCGGACGTGATCAACTTCTCCGCCAAGGGGTCGAGCGTGTCCAAGGGCGAGTCCCTGAAGGACACCGCCCAGACCCTGGAGGCCATGGGCGTCGACGCCGTCGTGATCCGGCACGGCGCCTCCGGAGCGCCGTACCGCCTCGCCAACTCCGGCTGGATCGACGCGGCCGTCATCAACGCCGGCGACGGCACCCACCAGCACCCCACCCAGGCCCTGTTGGACGCCTTCACCATGCGCCGCCGGCTCGTCGGCCGGGACGCCGGGCTCGGCCAGGACCTCGCCGGCAAGCGCATCACGATCGTCGGCGACATCCTGCACAGCCGGGTCGCCCGCTCCAACGTCGACCTGCTGCACACCCTCGGCGCCGAGGTCACCCTCGTCGCCCCGCCGACCCTGGTGCCGGTCGGCGTCGAGACCTGGCCCTGCGAGGTGTCGTACGACCTCGACAGCACCCTGGCGAAGACCGACGCGGTGATGATGCTGCGCGTGCAGCGCGAGCGCATGAACGCCGCCTTCTTCCCGACCGAGCGCGAGTACTCGCGGCGCTACGGCCTGGACGGCGAGCGCATGGCGAAGATGCCCGAGCACGCCATCGTGATGCACCCCGGCCCGATGGTCCGCGGCATGGAGATCACCGCCGAGGTCGCCGACTCCGAGCGCTGCACCGTCGTCGAGCAGGTCGCAAACGGAGTGTCCATCCGGATGGCCGTTCTGTACCTGCTGCTCGGCGGCGCGGTGGTCGATTCCAAGAACGTGCCCGCCGTCACTCACACCCGTACCGAGGAGAAGTAAGACAGATGAGCAAGATCCTGATCCGTGGTGCGAAGGTGCTCGGCGGCGAGCCGCAGGACGTGCTGATCGACGGGGCCGTCATCGAGGCGGTCGGTACGGGGCTCTCGGACGAGGGCGCCCAGGTCGTCGAGGCGGCCGGCAAGGTGCTGCTGCCGGGGCTGGTCGACCTGCACACCCACCTGCGTGAGCCGGGCCGCGAGGACTCCGAGACGGTCCTCACCGGCACGCGCGCGGCGGCCTCCGGTGGTTACACGGCCGTGTTCGCCATGGCCAACACCTTCCCGGTCGCCGACACCGCCGGTGTGGTCGAGCAGGTCTACCGGCTCGGCCAGGAGCACGGTTACTGCGATGTGCAGCCCATCGGCGCCGTGACCGTCGGCCTGGAGGGCAGGAAGCTCGCCGAACTGGGGGCCATGCACGAGTCGGCTGCCGGGGTCACCGTCTTCTCCGACGACGGCAAGTGCGTCCACGACGCCGTGATCATGCGGCGGGCGCTGGAGTACGTGAAGGCCTTCGGCGGTGTCGTGGCCCAGCACGCGCAGGAGCCGCGGCTGACCGAGGGCGCCGAGATGAACGAGGGTGTCGTCTCCGCCGAGCTGGGGCTGGGCGGCTGGCCGGCGGTGGCCGAAGAATCGATCATCGCCCGGGATGTCCTGCTCGCCGAGCACGTCGGCTCCCGCGTCCACATCTGCCACCTGTCGACCGCCGGGTCCGTCGAGATCGTCCGCTGGGCCAAGTCCCGCGGCATCGACGTCACCGCCGAGGTCACTCCGCACCACCTGCTCCTGACGGACGAGCTGGTGCGGACGTACAACCCGGTCTACAAGGTGAACCCGCCGCTGCGCACCGAGCGTGACGTGCTGGCGCTGCGCGAGGCGCTCGCCGATGGCACGATCGACATCGTCGCCACCGACCACGCCCCGCACCCGCACGAGGACAAGGACTGCGAGTGGGCCGCGGCCGCCATGGGCATGGTCGGCCTGGAGACCGCGTTGTCAGTGGTGCAGGAGACCATGGTGGACACCGGGCTCCTCACCTGGGCCGGGGTCGCCGAGCGCATGTCCTTCAAGCCCGCGCAGATCGGGCAGGCGAAGGGGCACGGCCGTCCCGTCTCGGCTGGTGAGCCCGCCAACCTCACGCTCGTCGACACGGAATACCGTGGGTCCGTGGACCCCGCGGGCTTCGCCTCGCGCAGCCGCAACACTCCGTACGAGGGGCGTGAGCTGCCGGGCCGTGTGACGCACACGTGGCTCCGGGGCAAGGCCACGCTCGTCGACGGGAAGCTCACGTGACACCTGCAACACTGCTCGCAGCCGGAACCGGGCTCGCGGCCGAACAGAAGTCGGCCGAAGTGACCGACTGGGCCGCCCGCGTCGGCTGGGTCGTCGGACTCGTCCTCTTCGTCGCGCTCGTCTACTGGCTGATGCGCGAGGGCTGGAAGTGGCGCGGCACGCTCCAGGGCGACCTGCCGGAGCTGCCCAGCGCGCCGGACGACCCCGGCCCGGCCAGACTGAGCATGAGCGGCCGCTACCACGGCTCGACCACCGCCGGTCAGTGGCTGGACCGCATCGTGGCGCACGGCCTGGGCACCCGCAGCCGGGTCGAGCTCACGCTGACGGACGCGGGACTGGACGTCGTACGCCCCGGGGCGGCCGACTTCTTCGTCCCGGCCGCACAGCTGCGTGAGGCCCGGCTCGACAAGGGCATCGCCGGCAAGGTCCTGACCGAGGGAGGTCTGCTGGTCGTGACGTGGGCGCACGGCGATCGGCTGATCGACTCCGGGTTCCGTTCGGACCACGCGGCCGAGCACAACGAGTGGGTCGACCTCATTAACTCCATGATCAACACCAACAGCACGGAAGGCGCCGAACGATGACGACCTCCATCCAGGGGACCGCCTCGCAGAGGCACAAGGCGGCTCCCGCCGTACTCGTCCTGGAGGACGGCCGCACCTTCCGCGGCCGCGCCTACGGGGCCGTGGGGGTGACCTTCGGCGAGGCCGTGTTCTCCACCGGCATGACCGGCTACCAGGAGACCCTCACCGACCCGTCGTACCACCGCCAGGTCGTCGTGATGACCGCCCCGCACGTCGGCAACACCGGCGTGAACGACGAGGACCCGGAGAGCAAGCAGATCTGGGTCGCCGGGTACGTCGTGCGCGACCCCGCGCGCGTGCCGTCCAACTGGCGCTCCCGGCGCTCGCTGGACGACGAGCTGCGCGCACAGGGCGTCGTCGGCATCTCCGGCATCGACACGCGCGCGTTGACGCGCCACCTGCGTGAGCGCGGCGCCATGCGCGTCGGCATCTTCTCCGGCAACGCGCTGCCCGACGAGGGCACCATGCTCGCCGAGGTGCGCCAGGCCCCCGAGATGAAGGGCGCCGACCTCTCCGCCGAGGTCGCCACGAAGGAGGCGTACGTCGTCCCGGCGATCGGCGAGAAGAAGTTCACCGTCGCCGCCGTCGACCTGGGAATCAAGGGCATGACCCCGCACCGGATGGCCGAGCGCGGCATCGAGGTGCACGTCCTGCCCGCCACGGCGAGCGTCGAGGACGTCTACGCCGTGAACCCGGACGGCGTGTTCTTCTCCAACGGCCCCGGCGACCCGGCCACCGCCGACCACCCGGTCTCCGTCATGCAGGCGGTCCTGGAGCGCGGCACCCCGCTCTTCGGCATCTGCTTCGGCAACCAGATCCTGGGGCGGGCGCTGGGCTTCGGCACGTACAAGCTCAAGTACGGCCACCGGGGCATCAACCAGCCCGTGCAGGACCGCACGACCGGCAAGGTCGAGGTCACCGCGCACAATCACGGCTTCGCCGTCGACGCCCCGACCGACAAGGTGTCCGACACCCCCTTCGGCCGCGCCGAGGTCTCCCACGTCTGCCTCAACGACAACGTGGTGGAGGGGCTCCAGCTCCTCGACCGGCCGGCCTTCAGCGTCCAGTACCACCCCGAAGCGGCAGCGGGCCCGCACGACGCCGCCTACCTGTTCGACCGCTTCGTATCCCTGATGGAGGGCCAGCGTGCCTAAGCGCACCGATATCCAGTCCGTCCTGGTCATCGGCTCCGGCCCGATCGTCATCGGCCAGGCCGCCGAGTTCGACTACTCCGGCACCCAGGCGTGCCGCATCCTGCGCGCCGAGGGCCTGCGGGTCATCCTCGTCAACTCCAACCCGGCGACGATCATGACCGACCCGGAGATCGCCGACGCCACCTACGTCGAGCCGATCACCCCGGAGTTCGTCGAGAAGATCATCGCCAAGGAGCGCCCGGACGCGCTCCTGCCGACCCTCGGTGGTCAGACGGCCCTCAACACGGCCATCTCGCTGCACGAGGCAGGCACCCTCGAGAAGTACGGCGTCGAGCTGATCGGCGCCAACGTCGAGGCCATCAACAAGGGCGAGGACCGCGACCTCTTCAAGGACGTGGTCGAGGCCGTCCGCGCGAAGATCGGGCACGGCGAGTCCGCCCGCTCGGTCATCTGCCACTCCATGGACGACGTCCTGGCGGGCGTCGAGACGCTCGGCGGTTACCCGGTCGTCGTCCGCCCCTCCTTCACCATGGGCGGCGCCGGCTCCGGCTTCGCGCACGACGAGGAGGAGCTGCGCCGCATCGCAGGGCAGGGCCTCACGCTCTCGCCGACCACCGAGGTGCTCCTGGAGGAGTCCATCCTCGGCTGGAAGGAGTACGAGCTGGAGCTGATGCGCGACAAGCACGACAACGTCGTGGTCGTCTGCTCCATCGAGAACTTCGACCCCATGGGCGTGCACACCGGTGACTCGATCACCGTCGCGCCCGCGATGACGCTCACCGACCGCGAGTACCAGCTCCTGCGCGACATCGGCATCGCCGTGATCCGCGAGGTCGGCGTCGACACCGGTGGCTGCAACATCCAGTTCGCGGTGAACCCCGAGGACGGTCGCGTGATCGTCATCGAGATGAACCCGCGCGTGTCGCGCTCCTCGGCCCTCGCCTCCAAGGCGACCGGCTTCCCGATCGCCAAGATCGCCGCCAAGCTGGCGGTCGGCTACACCCTCGACGAGATCCCGAACGACATCACGCAGGAGACCCCGGCCTCCTTCGAGCCGACCCTCGACTACGTGGTCGTGAAGGCCCCGCGCTTCGCCTTCGAGAAGTTCCCGCAGGCCGACTCCACGCTGACCACCACCATGAAGTCGGTCGGCGAGGCCATGGCCATCGGCCGCAACTTCACCGAGGCCTTCCAGAAGGCGCTGCGCTCGCTGGAGAAGAAGGGCAGCCAGTTCACGTTCGTCGGCGAGCCCGGCGACAAGGAAGAGCTGCTGCGTGAGGCCGTACGGCCCACTGACGGTCGTATCAACGCCGTCATGCAGGCCATCCGCGCGGGCGCCACGCCCGAGGAGGTCTTCGAGTACACGAAGATCGACCCCTGGTTCGTCGACCAGCTCTTCCTCATCAAGGAGATCGCCGACGAGCTCGCGGAGGCGCCCGAGCTGACGCCCGACCTGCTGGCCGAGGCCAAGCGGCACGGTTTCTCCGACCAGCAGATCGGCGAGATCCGCGGGCTGCGCGAGGACGTCGTGCGCGAGGTGCGGCACGCCCTGGGCATCCGCCCGGTCTACAAGACGGTCGACACCTGCGCCGCCGAGTTCGCCGCGAAGACGCCGTACTTCTACTCGTCGTACGACGAGGAGACGGAGGTCGCTCCCCGTGAGAAGCCGGCCGTCATCATCCTGGGCTCCGGCCCCAACCGCATCGGCCAGGGCATCGAGTTCGACTACTCCTGCGTCCACGCCTCCTTCGCGCTGAGCGACGCCGGGTACGAGACTGTGATGGTCAACTGCAACCCGGAGACCGTCTCCACGGACTACGACACCTCCGACCGCCTGTACTTCGAGCCGCTGACGCTGGAAGACGTGCTGGAGATCGTCCACGCGGAGCAGCAGGCCGGCCCCGTCGCGGGTGTCGTCGTGCAGCTCGGCGGCCAGACCCCGCTGGGCCTCTCGCAGGCGCTGAAGGACAACGGCGTGCCGATCGTCGGTACGTCCCCGGAGGCCATCCACGCCGCCGAGGACCGGGGCGCGTTCGGGCGGGTGCTCGCCGAGGCAGGCCTCCCGGCCCCCAAGCACGGCACCGCCACCACCTTCGCCGGCGCCAAGGCCATCGCGGACGAGATCGGCTACCCGGTCCTCGTACGGCCGTCGTACGTCCTCGGTGGGCGCGGCATGGAGATCGTGTACGACGAGACCCGGCTGGAGTCCTACATCGCCGAGTCGACCGAGATCAGCCCCTCGCGGCCGGTCCTCGTCGACCGGTTCCTGGACGACGCGATCGAGATCGACGTCGACGCGCTCTACGACGGCGAGGAGCTCTACCTCGGCGGCGTCATGGAGCACATCGAGGAGGCCGGCATCCACTCCGGCGACTCGGCGTGCGCGCTGCCGCCGATCACGCTGGGCGGCTTCGACATCAAGCGCCTGCGCGCCTCGACCGAGGCCATCGCCAAGGGCGTCGGCGTCCGCGGCCTGATCAACATCCAGTTTGCGATGGCCGGGGACATCCTCTACGTCCTGGAGGCCAACCCGCGCGCGTCCCGCACGGTCCCCTTCACCTCGAAGGCGACCGCGGTGCCGCTGGCGAAGGCCGCCGCCCGGATCTCGTTGGGCGCGACCATCGCCCAGCTGCGGGCGGAGGGGATCCTCCCGGCGAACGGCGACGGCGGCGAACTGCCGCTCGACGCGCCGATCTCCGTCAAGGAGGCCGTCATGCCGTGGTCGCGCTTCCGCGACATCCACGGCCGTGGCGTCGACACCGTCCTCGGCCCGGAGATGCGCTCCACCGGCGAGGTCATGGGCATCGACTCCGTCTTCGGCACGGCGTACGCCAAGTCGCAGGCGGGCGCCTACGGTCCGCTGCCGACCAAGGGCCGCGCCTTCATCTCGGTCGCCAACCGCGACAAGCGCTCGATGATCTTCCCGGCGCGTGAACTCGTCGCCCACGGCTTCGAGTTGCTCGCCACGTCCGGCACGGCCGAGGTCCTCAAGCGCAACGGCATCAACGCCACCGTCGTGCGCAAGCAGTCCGAGGGCACCGGCCCGAACGGCGAGAAGACCATCGTCCAGCTCATCCACGACGGCGAGGTCGACCTCATCGTCAACACCCCGTACGGCACCGGCGGCCGCCTCGACGGCTACGACATCCGTACGGCGGCCGTGGCCCGGTCGGTGCCCTGCCTGACGACGGTTCAGGCACTCGCCGCCGCCGTCCAGGGCATCGACGCCCTCAACCACGGGGACGTGGGCGTCCGTTCGCTCCAGGAACACGCGGAACACCTGACCGCGGCCCGCGACTAGCAGCCGACGAGGGGGACACCGGAAACGGTGTCCCCCTCTTCATGAGGCGCACCGAGGCTTCAAGAGGACACCGACATGTACAAGCTTTTCTTCCGTCTGGTTTTCAAACGGATGGACCCGGAGCAGGCCCACTACCTGGCGTTCCGTTGGATCCGACTCGCCGTCAGGATCCCCGTGCTGCGCACCTTCGTCGCTGCCGCTCTCGCCCCCCGCTACAAGGAGCTCCGCACCGAGGCCTTCGGCCTGCGCATGCACGGTCCCTTCGGACTTGCCGCAGGCTTCGACAAGAACGCGATCGCCATCGACGGCATGTCGATGCTGGGCTTCGACCATGTCGAGATCGGCACAGTGACGGGGGAGGCCCAGCCGGGCAACCCCAAGAAGCGGCTGTTCCGGCTGGTTCAGGACCGGGCGCTGATCAACCGCATGGGCTTCAACAACGAGGGCTCGCTGGCCGTCGCCGCGCGCCTGGCGTCCCGTACGCCCGTCTTCAAGACCGTCGTGGGCGTCAACATCGGCAAGACCAAGGTCGTCCCGGAGACGGAGGCCGTCGGGGACTACGTGAAGTCGACGGAGCGGCTGGCACCGTACGCCGACTACCTTGTGGTCAATGTCTCCTCGCCGAACACGCCCGGCCTGCGCAACCTGCAGGCCACCAAGGCGCTGCGCCCGCTGCTGACCGCCGTGCGCGAGGCCGCCGACCGGACGGTCGCGAACCGCCGCGTTCCGCTCCTGGTGAAGATCGCGCCCGACCTCGCCGACGAGGACGTCGACGCGGTCGCCGACCTGGCCGTCGAGCTGGGTCTGGACGGGATCATCGCCACGAACACCACCATCGCGCGCGAGGGGCTCGGTTTGAAATCCGAATCCTCTCTGGTGAAGGAGACCGGCGGACTCTCCGGCGCGCCCCTGAAGGCACGCTCCCTGGAGGTGCTGCGGCGCCTGTACGCGCGCGTGGGCGACCGGATCACCCTCGTGGGCGTCGGAGGCATCGAGAACGCCGAGGACGCCTGGCAGCGGATCCTGGCGGGCGCCACGCTGGTCCAGGGATACAGCGCCTTCATCTACGAGGGGCCCTTCTGGGGCCGTGCCATCCACAAGGGGCTGGCCGCGCGCCTGCGTACCAGCCCGTACGCCACCCTCGCCGACGCGGTCGGCGCCGACGTCAGGAAGGCCGAGGAAGCCGCATGACTGCCCACCCGTCGCCCGACCACCACCCCTCAACGAGGCCCTCCGGGCCGCAGGGTCTTTCTGGAGAACCCTTTGGTGCCCGCCTCCGCCGCGCGATGGACGAGCGCGGCCCGCTGTGCGTCGGCATCGACCCGCACGCGTCCCTGCTCGCCGAGTGGGGCCTGGACGACGACGTGGCCGGCCTGGAGCGGTTCAGCCGCACCGTCGTCGAGGCGATGGCCGACCGGGTCGCCGTGCTCAAGCCGCAGAGCGCGTTCTTCGAGCGGTTCGGGTCGCGTGGCATCTCCGTACTGGAGAAGTCGGTGGAGGAGGCGCGTGCGGCCGGTGCGCTGGTCGTGATGGACGCCAAGCGCGGCGACATCGGCTCGACCATGGCCGCGTACGCCGAGTCCTTCCTCCGGAAGGACTCCCCGCTGTTCTCGGACGCGCTGACGGTCTCGCCGTATCTCGGCTACGGGTCGCTGTCGCCGGCGATCGCGCTGGCGCGCGAGAGCGGCACCGGCCTGTTCGTGCTCGCGCTGACCTCGAACCCGGAGGGCGGCGAGGTCCAGCACGCGATCCGCGGGGACGGCCGTAACGTCGGCGCGACGATGCTCGGGCACCTGGCTGTCGAGAACTCGGGGGAGGACCCCCTGGGTTCCTTCGGGGCCGTCGTCGGAGCCACGCTCGGCGACCTGTCGACGTACGACCTCGACATCAACGGCCCGCTCCTCGCGCCCGGCATCGGGGCACAGGGAGCCACCCCTGCCGATCTTCCCCGGGTGTTCGGTGCGGCGGTGCGCAATGTCGTCCCGAACGTCAGCCGGGGCGTGCTGCGGCACGGGCCCGACGTCGTCGCGCTGCGTGACGCGGCGTCACGCTTCGCTGACGAGATCCGGGCGGCTGTGGCGGTCGACTGACTGCCGTCAGGATCGTTCGAGCCCCTTGCCGAGTCCTCCGATGAGTGGTTCGGGGGCGGCTTGAGTCTGAATACATCCTCAAATCCGGGGCATTATGTCCTAAATGTCCGGCCTGGCGGAGGCTGACCAGGACTTTTCCTCTGTTCTCGCTGACTCTGGCGGACTTGGCCGCTAGTCTCCGACGAGAGTGAACGGGCAAGCGTGTTGCTCGTAGCTCCCCAGGTGTGGGGCGACTAGGTTCCTCACCGGTCCGTATCCGACAGTCAACATCCGAGGTGACGTAGGCGTGGCTCTTCCGCCCCTTACCCCTGAACAGCGCGCAGCCGCGCTCGAAAAGGCCGCCGCGGCTCGCCGGGAGCGGGCCGAGGTCAAGAATCGACTCAAGCACTCCGGCGCCTCCCTTCACGAGGTCATCAAGCAGGGCCAGGAGAACGACGTCATCGGCAAGATGAAGGTCTCCGCCCTGCTCGAGTCCCTGCCGGGCGTGGGCAAGGTCCGCGCCAAGCAGATCATGGAGCGACTCGGCATCTCCGAGAGCCGCCGCGTGCGTGGCCTCGGTTCGAACCAGATCGCTTCCCTGGAGCGTGAGTTCGGCAGCACCGGCTCCTGAGTCCGGGTACTCCCGGACCGGGAGTCCCGGGCACTCCGGGATTGCTGGAATAATCGCTGCATGAGTGAACGTCCGCGACTGACCGTGCTCTCCGGCCCCTCCGGGGTCGGCAAGAGCACGGTCGTCGCCCATATGCGCAAGGAACACCCCGAGGTCTGGCTCTCGGTGTCGGCGACGACCCGCAAGCCCCGCCCCGGCGAGCGGCACGGAGTCCACTACTTCTTCGTCACCGACGAGGAGATGGACAAGCTGATCGCCAACGGTGAGCTGCTGGAGTGGGCCGAGTTCGCAGGCAACCGCTACGGCACGCCGCGTGCGGCCGTGCTGGAGCGGCTGGAGGCGGGTGAGCCCGTCCTGCTGGAGATCGACCTCCAGGGCGCCCGGCAGGTCCGCGAGTCCATGGCGGAGGCCCAGCTGGTGTTCCTGGCTCCTCCCTCCTGGGAGGAGCTCGTGCGCAGACTCACCGGACGGGGCACCGAGCCGCCCGAGGTGATCGAGCGCCGTCTGGACGCGGCGAAGGTCGAGCTGGCGGCCGAGCCGGAGTTCGACGTGACCTTGGTCAACACCTCCGTCGAGGACGTGGCGCGCGAGCTGCTAGCCTTGATGGACGTTGTGTGATCGTGATTGATCGTTGAAGCTTGGCCGTTTCGCTCAGGCTTGATCATTCACACTGAATCTTTCCCATCCATCGGAAGGTAGAGCGTGTCCTCTTCCATCTCCGCGCCCGAGGGCATCATCAACCCGCCGATCGACGAGCTCCTCGAGGCCACCGACTCGAAGTACAGCCTCGTGATCTATGCGGCCAAGCGGGCCCGCCAGATCAACGCGTACTACTCGCAGCTCGGCGAGGGCCTCCTCGAGTACGTCGGTCCGCTCGTCGACACCCACGTCCACGAGAAGCCGCTCTCGATCGCCCTGCGCGAGATCAACGCGGGTCTTCTGACGTCCGAGGCCGTCGAGGGCCCGGCGCAGTGAGCCTGGCGAAGTAAGTAGTATTTTCAGCTTTGAGCTGGCTTTTCCACAGGCCCGGCAGCGTGCTGTCGGGCCTGTGGTCTGCTCGGGGGCGCGGGGGGCGTCCCCCGCTGTGATGCAGCATGGAGTCGTCGGTTCAATGAGTGGAGGCCCGGTGGACAAGCCCAAGGTCGTTCTGGGGGTCAGCGGCGGCATCGCCGCGTACAAGGCCTGTGAGCTGCTGCGCAGACTCACGGAGTCAGGGCATGACGTCCGGGTCGTGCCCACCGCCTCCGCGCTGCACTTCGTCGGCGCCGCCACCTGGTCCGCCCTGT
The DNA here is from genome assembly GCF_030499515.1 of Streptomyces sp. DT2A-34. NCBI lineage: Bacteria > Bacillati > Actinomycetota > Actinomycetes > Kitasatosporales > Streptomycetaceae > Streptomyces > Streptomyces sp. DT2A-34. The sequence goes on from NZ_JASTWJ010000001.1 coordinate 8,468,850, forward strand.
CCGGCCATCCCGTCTCGACGGAGGTCTGGGACGATGTCCACGAGGTCCCGCACGTCCGCATCGGCCAGCAGGCCGACCTGGTGGTCGTCGCCCCGGCCACGGCCGACACGCTCGCCAAGGCCGCGCACGGCCTCGCCGACGACCTGCTGACCAACACCCTGCTCACCGCCCGCTGCCCGGTCGTCTTCGCGCCCGCCATGCACACCGAGATGTGGGAGCACCCGGCCACCCAGGAGAACGTGGCGACGCTGCGCCGCCGCGGCGCGGTCGTCATCGAGCCCGCCGTCGGCCGCCTCACCGGCGTCGACACGGGCAAGGGCCGACTGCCCGAGCCCGCGGAGATCTTCGAGGTCTGTCGCCGGGTCCTGGCCCGGGGCGTCACCGAGCCGGACCTCAAGGGCCGGCACGTCGTCGTGAGCGCCGGCGGCACCCGGGAGCCCCTCGACCCGGTCCGCTTCCTGGGCAACCGCTCCTCCGGCAAGCAGGGCTACGCCCTCGCCCGCACCGCCGCCGCCCGGGGCGCCCGGGTCACGCTGCTCGCGGCGAACACCGGATTGCCCGACCCGGCGGGCGTGGACGTGGTGCAGGTCGGCACGGCCGTACTGCTGCGGGAAGCGGTCCTCAAGGCGGCCGCGGACGCCGACGCGGTGGTGATGGCGGCCGCGGTCGCGGACTTCCGCCCGGCCGCGTACGCCGCCGGAAAGATCAAGAAGAAGGACGGCCAGGACCCGGACCCCATCGTCCTGGTGCGGAATCCGGACATCCTCGCGGAGATCTCGGCCGACCGCGCCCGCCCCGGCCAGGTGATCGTCGGCTTCGCCGCCGAGACGGACGACGTCATGGCCAACGGCCGCAAAAAGCTGGCACGCAAAGGCTGCGACCTGCTGGTGGTGAACGAGGTGGGCGAGCGCAAGACCTTCGGTTCGGAGGAGAACGAGGCGGTCGTCCTGGGCGCCGACGGCAGCGAGACACCCGTACCGCACGGGCCCAAGGAGGCCCTGGCCGAAATCGTGTGGGACCTGGTGACGCGGCGACTGGTGTGAATGTTTGATGCGCTGCGGCTCTCTCCCGAGCCTCGCTCGATTCGGGTGTGGCGCCCCTGGCCAAGGGCGTGCGGCATTGGGCAGAATGCCCGTGCCGCAGGTCACAGCGCTCCCGAGAGGCGAGACAGGGGGCCCGCGGCCGAACGCGACAGATAAACTGTCCTCGGACGACGCCGGGCGCAGCCCCCGTCCCGTCCGCCAATGATCAGCCAGCAGCCGCTGCAACCACAGGGAGCGTTGTGTCCCGTCGCCTGTTCACCTCGGAGTCCGTGACCGAGGGTCACCCCGACAAGATCGCTGACCAGATCAGCGACACCATTCTCGACGCGCTTCTGCGCGAGGACCCGACCTCTCGGGTCGCCGTCGAGACCCTGATCACGACCGGCCTGGTGCACGTGGCCGGAGAGGTTACGACCAAGACGTACGCGGACATCGCGACGCTGGTCCGCAACAAGATCCTCGAGATCGGCTACGACTCCTCGAAGAAGGGCTTCGACGGCGCCTCCTGCGGCGTCTCCGTCTCGATCGGCGCGCAGTCGCCGGACATCGCGCAGGGCGTGGACACGGCGTACGAGACCCGGGTCGAGGGCGACGAAGACGAGCTGGACCGCCAGGGCGCCGGTGACCAGGGCCTGATGTTCGGCTACGCGACGGACGAGACGCCGACGCTGATGCCGCTGCCGATCTTCCTGGCGCACCGCCTGTCCAAGCGCCTGTCCGAGGTCCGCAAGAACGGCACCATCCCCTACCTGCGCCCCGACGGAAAGACGCAGGTCACCATCGAGTACGACGGCGACAAGGCGGTCCGCCTGGACACGGTCGTGGTCTCCTCGCAGCACGCGAGCGACATCGACCTGGACTCGCTCCTCGCCCCCGACATCCGGGAGTTCGTGGTCGAGCCGGAGCTCAAGGCCCTCCTCGACGACGGCATCAAGCTCGACACCGAGAACTACCGCCTCCTGGTCAACCCCACCGGCCGCTTCGAGATCGGCGGTCCGATGGGTGACGCGGGCCTGACCGGCCGGAAGATCATCATCGACACGTACGGCGGCATGGCCCGCCACGGCGGTGGCGCCTTCTCGGGCAAGGACCCGTCCAAGGTGGACCGCTCGGCGGCGTACGCGATGCGCTGGGTCGCCAAGAACGTCGTCGCCGCGGGCCTTGCCTCCCGCTGCGAGGTGCAGGTGGCGTACGCGATCGGCAAGGCCGAGCCGGTCGGTTTGTTCGTCGAGACCTTCGGCACGGCCAAGATCGACGCCGAGAAGATCGAGAAGGCCATCGACGAGGTCTTCGACCTACGCCCGGCCGCGATCATCCGTGACCTGGACCTGCTCCGCCCGATCTACGCCCAGACGGCCGCCTACGGCCACTTCGGCCGTGAGCTGCCGGAGTTCACGTGGGAGCGGACGGATCGGGTGGAGGCGTTGCGGAAGGCTGTGGGGCTGTAAGGCCTGACCTCAGGCTTGTGCGAGGCCCGGTTCCCCTGTGCGGGGTGCCGGGCCTCGGCGTTTCACCCGGGTGGTCCGGCCAGGGAGGGCCTCAGGGCCGTCCCTTTCTTCGGGCTCGATTCGTCTGCTTCGGCACGGTCCAAGTGCCGCTTGATCTCACCGGCATGCACGGACGCGAGACGACGTAGGAGCCGAACGTCGCCGTCACCATCGCCACGGCGAGGAGACGCGTGCCGTCACCGCTGGTCTGCGGGGGTGTGGAGCTGAATGCCATTGCCCATGCGTAGCGGTTCCTGTGCCTTGTTCGGTTCAGTGCGAGTGGAGGGCTTGGTGTGCATCCCCTCGCCCAGCGTGGCGAGGGCCGGAATTCGGCGTACGAGACGATCTCCGAGCCTCGCCAGGTCCCACTCGAAACTGTGGAGTTCCAAACGCGCGTCCTGACACTCGGCGAGTTCGGCGATGGACCTGGGCAGTCGCCGAGCATCGAGCTGCTTCACCCTGTGACCGATGAACAGCGGCACGACGAGCGCCCGGGAGGTGAGAGCCTCTTCGATCTCCCGCCGCACCCAGTCCTGAGGGTTGTCGAGCGCGCGGCTGCCGGGCCGGGACGGGTCGGGCGCGTCGAGCCATCCTTCGTCGATGAGTGCGAGCAGAACCTGGCTGCTACGGGCGGCCTGGATGAGGACATCGACATAGTTCTGGCTTGGACCGATCGACTTCCGGGCCAGGAAGACGCTGTCCTGCCCGAACCTGGCAGACAGCAGTCGATCACACATGTAGGCGACTTCTTTGCCGCCCCTGGATCGGTAGTTGATGAAGATCTCGTGCACGAATACATCCCTTCTCGGGGAGCGGGAGAGTCGGCCGGGTCGGCAGAGACAGGTGGGGGCGGACGCGCTGATGGACGGCAGAACGTCAGCCGCGGTCTGGCAGACCCGGTCGACGTCAGGTACCTGACAGACCGGTGTCCGAGCCGGCGGGGGCTGGCTGCACCGCGTGCGTGAGCTGTTCAGGTTCTGGTGATGGGTCTGAGCGGTCACGGGAGGCATGCACGCATGCAGTGCCGGACCTGATCAGGGCCCAAACTGGTCGAACCAGAACCGACCTTGCGGAGCTGTGTCAGCCACACGCGTCGCTCGCGGCCGTCGCACAGGCGAGTTGCTGCAGGGAGAGCCGCGTCTCCACGCGCCGCTTGCACAGTTAGCCTGAACGTGCGCCACCCCATCGGCGACCTCCATCACTCCCCGGGCGGCAGCCGGGTGAGTGCCGCTGATCAGTGCGTGCGGCAGGTGGCCGGGCCGACGAACGTGAAACGGGCGTTTCCCGTTTTCTCATTGGGAGGGAAGCTGACGAGGAGTCCGCTGTCGAGAAGGCGGTTTCGGCCAGGGCGTAGGGCTATGAGTCCTTCGCCGGGCCGGGGTAGTCAATGGCGGTCCGATAGAGATCCTCGTGCGGTGGTGATCGCCCGGTGCGTTGGCCGGGGTTGCTTGGGCGCAGAGCGCCTTGTGCGTGCGGTGGATCTGGAATCGGTACGGCTGCCGCGTTGATCTCGGGAGGAAGAATGGCGCCGAGGCATCCGGCGCGTAGGGACGGGTGCTTCGGGGCGGGAGCCCCGCGGGGGCGAATTCCGTAGTCGGCCGCAGAGCCTGTGACGTGGTCGAGCGGTCCAAGGCAGAGTGCGCTCCGTCGCTCTGCGGGAACTCGGGCGCGGTCGGATGTCAGTGGCGTTTGGTAAGAATGCAAGCGTGAGCAGCGAGAACGGGCAGACGGGTGGTGGGGCCGAGGGGGCGCCGCCCGAGCAGCTTGCGCTCATTCGGGAGAGTGTGCGGAAGGCCAAGGTGCCCAAGGCCAAGCCGCGGACGTGGCGGGGGGCCGCGCTGGCCAAGGAACTGCCCGTGGCGCGGGTGCTGGTCGACAAGGGTGTGCTGCATCTTGATCGGTACTTCGACTATGCCGTGCCGGAGGAGCTGGATGCCGACGCGCAGCCCGGGGTGCGGGTGCGGGTGCGGTTCGGGGCCGGGCGGCATCGGGTGCGGGATGGGCGGCGTGAGGGCGGGGGGCTCATTGACGGGTTCCTGGTCGAGCGGCTTGCCGAGTCCGACTACTCCGGGCCCCTTGCGGCGCTCGCGCAGGTCGTTTCGCCCGAGCGGGTGTTGAGCGAGGAGTTGCTGGGGCTCGCGCGGGCGGTCGCCGACCGGTATGCCGGGGGGCTCGCCGATGTGTTGCAGCTGGCCGTGCCGCCGCGCAGTGCGCGGGCCGAGCAGCGGCCTTCGCCGCAGGCGCTTCCGGCTCCCGGCAGGCCCGAGGCGGGGTCCTGGGGGCGGTATGAGCGGGGGGCCGTCTTCTTGGAGGCGCTGGCCTCCGGGGGCGCGCCGCGGGCCGTGTGGAATGCGCTGCCCGGGCCCGAGTGGAGTGAGGAGCTGGCCCGGGCCGTCGTCGCGACGCTGGCCTCCGGGCGTGGGGCGCTGGTCGTCCTGCCGGACGGGCGGGCCGTCGCGCGGGTCGATGCCGCCCTGACGGCGCTGATGGGGGCGGGGCGGCATGCGGTGCTGACCGCCGATGCCGGGCCCGAGAAGCGGTATCGGGAGTGGCTCGCGGTGCGGCGGGGGGCCGTGCGGGCAGTCGTGGGGACCCGGGCCGCCATGTTCGCTCCGGTGCGGGATCTCGGGCTGGTCGCGCTGTGGGACGACGGTGACGACAGCCACAGTGAGCAGCATGCCCCGCAGCCTCATGCGCGCGAAGTGCTGTTGCTTCGGGCCGCGCAGGACAAGTGTGGTTTTCTGCTGGGGAGTTGGAGCTGCACCGTCGAGGCCGCCCAGCTGGTGGAGAGCGGCTGGGCCCGGCCGCTCGTCGCCGGGCGGGAGCGGGTGCGGGGTGCGGCTCCGCTCGTACGGACCGTGGGGGACGCGGATCTTGCGCGGGACGAGGCGGCCCGGGCCGCTCGGCTGCCGACTGTCGCCTGGCAGGTGGTGAGGGAGGGGCTGCGGCAGGGCCCGGTCCTGGTGCAGGTGCCCCGGCGCGGGTACGTGCCGCGGATGGCCTGCGCCGACTGCCGGGCGCCCGCTCGGTGTCGGCACTGTTCCGGGCCCCTGGAGGCGCAGGGCTCGGGGGCCGATCTGCGGTGCGGGTGGTGCGGGCGTGAGGAGGGCGGCTGGCACTGTCCGGAGTGCGGGGGGTTCCGGCTGCGGGCCCAGGTGGTGGGGGCGCGGCGGACCGCTGAGGAGTTGGGGCGGGCCTTTCCCGCGGTTCCGGTGCGGACCTCCGGGCGTGAGCATGTGCTGGACACCGTGCCGGGCACACCCTCGCTGGTCGTGAGTACACCGGGGGCCGAGCCCGTCGCCGAGGGCGGTTACGCGGCGGCGCTGCTGCTGGACGGCTGGGCCATGCTCGGGCGGCCCGATCTGCGGGCGGGGGAGGACGCGCTGCGGCGCTGGATCGGGGCTGCCTCGCTGGTACGGCCGCAGAGTGCCGGGGGGACGGTGGTCGTCGTCGCCGAGCCCACGCTGCGGCCCGTGCAGGCGCTGGTGCGGTGGGATCCCGTGGGGCACGCGGTGCGGGAGCTTGCCGAGCGGGCCGAGCTGGGGTTTCCGCCGGTGTCCCGGATGGCTTCCGTCGCCGGGCCGGGGGAGGCGGTCGCCGAGTTCCTCCATACGGTCGAAATGCCGCCGGAGGCAGAGGTGTTGGGGCCCGTGCCGCTGCCCGTCACGGCGGTGGGGCGGCCGCGGCGCGTGGGGGCACCGCCGCCCGGGGAGCACTGGGACCGGGCGTTGATCCGGGTGCCGCCCGGGAGGGGGGCCGCGTTGGCTGCCGCGTTGAAGGCCGCGCAGGCGGCGCGGATGGCGCGGGGAGGGGGAGATGCGGCCGCGGTGCGGGTTCGGATTGATCCGCCTGACATCGGGTGACGCTGCCTGACAACGGGGGACACTGCCTGGTGCCTGGTGCCTCGCGGGTGTCCTGGGGTGCGGTCCTCCTGCCCGTGAGGCCGGCTTTCCGGTGTCCCGGCATGCCGCTGCCCTCCCGGTCGCGTTCCAGGAGGGCAGAGTGAGGAGGCGTCAGCCGTTGCGTGGGCCGGGGAACGCCGTGGGTCGGGCCTCGTCGCGGAGGGCGGGGCTGCCGGCCGTCGGCTGTGTCGGCATGGAGCGGGCCGCGGGGACCGTCGGCACCGGGGGAGGGCGGTGGTGACGTTGACCGTCCGGGATCCCGAAGGTTCGGTCGCCCGCTCGTTCTCCGCCGCCGACTGGGCGGCCGCGCGACGGGCGCCGTAGCGGCGGTGGACCGCCTGCTTGGTGACGCCGAGGGCGGAACCCACCGCGTCCCAGGAGAAGCCGAGTGAGCGGTCGAAGTCCACGGCTGCCGTGACCAGGGTTTCGACGCTGTCCCGCAGCTCCTGGGCGAGACGGACCGTCGGGGCGGGGGCGCGTCCGTAGACGACGAAGCCCGTGGAGGGCCCGGAGCGGCGCGGGCGGTAGACGTTGCCCAGTTGGGCGGTGAGCGTGCGCAGTGCGTCCACCTGCCGGCGGACCCGCTCGATGTCCCGCACCAGCAAGTGCAGGCTGGCCCGAGCCTGGGCGTCGTGGGTTGCGTGGTCGGCCATGAACAAGCCTCTCGAACCGGCGTGAAAAGGAGAGGGCCGCGAATTCGGCGCATGCGGCCCGTTGTGGTCAACTCTTTCTTGACCAACGCGGGAGCGCTCCACGGGTCACGCATTGGGGGCGTGTGGGCATATGCCTACGCCCCCGAGTGGGGTGGTGCGCCTCGGCCTTCGGCCTCAGACAGGTGCCTGCCCTCGCACCACACGCTTCCAATCGGCCGAGCGGCTGGACTCTCCCGCGGAGCTCACAGGGGGCGCATTCGTTCGCGGTGCTGCCGACGTGAGCCCCTGTGCCCCGCGCCCATAGACTTGTGTGTTGCCCAACCACCCCCGCCCGAGAGGCCCGTACCCACCCATGAAGCTTGTCTTCGCCGGTACCCCCGAGGTCGCCGTTCCCGCTCTGGACGCTCTGATCGCCTCCGGGCGGCACGAGGTGGCCGCCGTCGTCACGCGGCCCGACGCGCCGGCCGGGCGCGGGCGCAGGCTGGTGGCGAGCCCGGTGGCCGAGCGGGCCGCGGATGCCGGTATCGAGGTGCTCAAGCCCGCCAAGCCGCGCGACCCCGAGTTCCTGGAGCGGCTCAGGGAGATCGCCCCCGACTGCTGTCCCGTCGTCGCCTACGGCGCCCTGCTGCCGCGCGTCGCCCTCGACATCCCGGCCCACGGCTGGGTCAACCTGCACTTCTCGCTGCTGCCCGCCTGGCGTGGGGCCGCTCCCGTGCAGCACGCCATCATGGCGGGCGACGAGATCACCGGCGCCTCCACCTTCCTCATCGAGGAAGGGCTCGACTCCGGGCCCGTCTACGGCACCGTCACTGAGGAGGTCCGGGCCACCGACACCAGCGGCGACCTGCTGACCCGCCTTGCCTTCGCGGGCGCCGGGCTGCTCGCCGCGACCATGGACGGGATCGAGGACGGCACGCTGAAGGCCGTACCGCAGCCGTCCGAGGGGATCACCCTCGCACCCAAGGTCAATGTCGAGGACGCCCACATCGACTGGACCGCTCCCTCCCTGCGCGTCGACCGTGTCGTGCGCGGGTGCACCCCTGCCCCCGGTGCCTGGACCGTCTTCCGCGGCGAGCGGCTCAAGCTCATCCAGGTGCAGCCGGTGCCCGGGCGGGACGATCTCGCCCCCGGGGCGCTGTCCGTCGGGAAGAACAATGTGTACGTCGGGACCGGGTCGTACGCCGTCGAGTTGCTGTGGGTGCAGGCTCAGGGCAAGAAGCCGATGCGGGCCGCGGACTGGGCGCGGGGCGTGCGGATCGGGGACGGGGAGAGCCTCGGCGCCTGACCGATGGGGTCTGACCGGCGGGGTCTGAGCGGCGGGGTTTGACCGGCGTGATGGCCTCGGGGCGTAACCAGCCGTACGGCGTGCAAGCGGTGCGACGTAGGCTGGTCGTACATCTCATCCAGCAATCCGGAGCACCTTTTTCGTGAGCGACACCTCCCGTCGGCCCCGCAAACCCGGCAAGCCCTACCGACGGCCCAAGAAGGACCCCGTCCGCGTCCTCGCCTTCGAGGCGCTGCGTGCCGTGGACGAGCGGGACGCGTACGCCAACCTCGTGCTGCCGCCGCTGCTGCGGAAGGCGCGGGAGAAGGGCGACTTCGACGGGCGGGACGCCGCGCTCGCCACCGAGCTCGTGTACGGGACGCTGCGGTGGCAGGGGACGTACGACGCCGTCATCTCCGCTTGCGTGGATCGGCCGCTGCGTGAGGTCGATCCGCCGGTGCTCGATGTGCTGAGCCTGGGTGTGCACCAGCTGCTGGGGACGCGGATTCCGCCGCATGCCGCCGTTTCCGCGTCTGTGGAGCTCGCGCGAGTCGTGCTGGGGGACGGGCGGGCCAAGTTCGTCAACGCCGTGCTGAGGAAAGTCACGCAGCACGATCTCGACGGGTGGATCCAGCGGGTCGCACCGCCCTACGACGAGGATCCCGAGGACCACCTCTCCGTCGTGCACTCGCACCCCCGGTGGGTCGTCTCGGCGCTGTGGGACTCGCTCGGTGGCGGGCGGGCCGGGATCGAGCGGTTGCTGCAGGCCGACAACGAGCGGCCCGAGGTGACGCTGGTCGCGCGGCCGGGGCGGGCGACGACCGCGGAACTGCTCGGCGAGGAGGCCGCCGTGCCGGGGCGTTGGTCGCCGTATGCCGTGCGGCTGGCCGAGGGTGGCGAGCCCGGGGCGATCGAGGCCGTACGGGAAGGGCGTGCGGGGGTGCAGGACGAGGGGAGTCAGCTGGTTGCGCTCGCCCTTGCCAACGCGCCACTGGAGGGGGCCGACAAGAAGTGGCTCGACGGGTGTGCCGGGCCCGGTGGCAAGGCGGCGCTGCTCGGGGCGTTGGCCGCCGAGCGGGGGGCCATGCTGCTCGCCTCCGAGAAGCAGCCGCATCGGGCGGGGCTCGTGTCCAAGGCTCTGGAGGGCAATCCGGGGCCGTATCAGGTGATCGCTGCGGATGGGACGCGGCCGCCGTGGCGGGCCGGGAGTTTTGACCGGGTGCTGATGGATGTTCCGTGCACCGGGCTGGGGGCCCTGCGGCGGCGGCCGGAGGCGCGGTGGCGGCGGCGGCCGGAGGACCTGGAGGGGTTTGCGCCTCTGCAGCGGGGTCTGTTGCAGGTCGCTCTTGATTCTGTGCGGGTGGGTGGGGTGGTCGGGTACGCCACGTGTTCGCCGCATCTTGCCGAGACGCGGGCGGTTGTCGATGACGTGTTGAAGCAGCGGGCCGATGGGGAGCTGATCGATGCTCGGGGGCTGTTCCCCGGGGTGCCGGAGTTGGGGGAGGGGCCCGATGTGCAGTTGTGGCCTCATCTGCATGGGACGGATGCGATGTATTTGGCGCTGATTCGGAAGGTGGGGGAGGCGGGCCAGGAGGGCTGAGGCGGGGTGTACGGCGCGGCGTCGGTTGTTCGTCGGCCGGTGTCGGTGCGGGCCGTGGATGTTTCCTCGCCGATGTTTCCTCGCCCCCGCCGCCCATACCCGTCCCATCCCCAGGGGCGCTGCCCCTTCGACCCCGCCAGGTGCTCCGCCCCTGGACCCCCCTGGGGCTGCCGCCCCAGACCCCGCTTCGGCCCTGAAGGGGCCTCGTCCTCAAACGCCGGACGGGCTGGGTGGTGTCGGCCGGTGCTGGGGAGGGGCACCGTCATCAGGCTCCCCGGCCCCGTCCTCCCGCGCCAGCCGATGCGGCCACCACACCCTCGGGCCCGCGTCCAGGAACAGGGCCGTCACCAGGACCGAGCGCACGATGAACGTGTCCAGAAGGACCCCTAGTGCGACCGCGAAGCCGATTTCGGCGAAGGCGACCATGGGGAGGGTGCCCAGGGCGGCGAAGGTGCCGGCGAGGACCAGGCCGGCCGAGGTGATGACGGCGCCGGTGGCGGCGAGGCCGGTGACGACGCCGGGGCGGGTGCCCTGGTGGGTGGCCTCCTCGCGGATGCGGGTCGTGAGGAAGATGTTGTAGTCGATGCCCAGCGCCACGAGGAAGACGAAGACGAACAGCGGGAAGTCGGTCGACTCGCCGGCGTAGTCGAAGAGGTGGCGGAAGGCCAGGGCGCTGATGCCCAGCGCGGCGGCGAACGACAGGATCACCGTGCCGATCAGCAGGAGTGGGGCGATCAGTGCGCGGAGCAGGGCGCAGAGGATCAGCAGGACCACAAGCAGGACCAGCGGGATGATCAGTATGTTGTCGTGGGTTGTTGCCTTGTCCATGTCCAGCAGGGCTGCCGTGCCGCCGCCCGCCTGAGCGTCCGCGTCCGGCACGGCGTGGACGGCGTCGCGGACCCGGTCGACGGTCTGTTTCGCGGCCTCGCTGTCGGCGGGGGCCGTCATCGTCGCCTCGAAGAGCACCTTGCCGTCGTACGACGGTTTCGTGCCCGGCGGCAGGCCCAGCGAGTCGGGGACGACGCCTCGTGTCTCGGCGACCGCGCGGCCCACCTGTACGGCCTGTGCCTGGTTGCTGACGATGACCAGCGGGTCGCCGCTGCCGGCCGGGAAGTACCGTGCGGAGACCTCCTGGCCGGTGATCGAGTCCGGCTTGTCGGTGAACGCGTCGGCGTTGCTCAGCCCCTCGGCGCGCAGTTGGATCAGGCCGAGGGAGCAGATCGCCAGGGCGATGGCCGTGACGGCCCAGACCATGCGCGGGCGGTGGGTGATACGGCGGCCCATGCGGGCCCAGACGCCACGCTTGTCCGGGTTCTCCGTACCCAGGTGCGGGATCACCGGCCAGAAGATCCAGCGGCCGGATACGACGAGGAGAACGGGGAACAGGGTCAGCATGGCCAGGAGGCCTACCGCCACGCCGATCGCGGCTACCGGGCCGAGGCCGCTCGTCGAGTTCATCTCCGCCGCCAGCAGCACCAGCATGCTCAGGACGACGGTCGCGCCCGAGGCGATCACCGCAGGGCCCGCGCGGTGCAGGGCCAGGGCCATCGCCTCGTGGCGGTCCTCGTGGCGGCGCAGTTCCTCCCGGTAGCGGGCCACGAGGAGGAGGGCGTAGTCCGTGCCTGCTCCGAAGACCAGGACCGTGAGGATGCCCGCGCTCTGGCCGTTGACCGTCAGGCCCCCGTGTTCCGCCAGGAGGTAGATGAAGGCCTGCGCTGTGAACAGGGCGACGATCACGGCGATGAGGGGGACCAGGAGCAGGGTCGGGCTGCGGTAGGTCAGCAGGAGCATGACGATGACTACCGTCATCGCCGACAGCAGCAGCGTGGAGTCGATGCCCTCGAAGGCCTCCGCGAAGTCCGCGGACGTGCCGCCCGGGCCCGTGATGTGCACGGCCAGTGCGCCGCCGCCCTCGCCGACGACGTCCCGGATGGAGTCGACGGCGGGCGCGATGCGCTCCCAGCCCTGCTCGTCCATGGTGATCGGGACCTGGACCCGGGCCGCGCGCGGGTCCGCCTCGCGGTCGAAGACCGGCCCCCGGGTCTCGGCGCCCCGTATGCCGTGGTCGGTCAGCCGCTTGAGCTCGGCCACGTCCTCGGTGATCGCCGACCGGTCCGGTGCCGTCAGGCCGCTGTCGCGGGCGTAGATGACGACCGCGGGGATCTGCTCGGGCCTGAAGTTCTCTGAGATTTCCAGGACTTGAGTGGATTCCGCCGACCCCGGCAGCCAGGAGGCCGCGTCGTTGTCCTGCGCGTCGGTCAGCTTCTGGGCGAACGGCGCCGTCAGGAACAGCACCGCCAGCCACAGGACGAGCACCATCCACTTGGCGCGTCGGCCGCAGACCAGATGCGCGATGCCCCGCCGGCCCGACCGTGACTGCCGCCTCTCCTGGTTCTCCGGGTTCTCCGGGTTCCCCTGGATCCCTGTCATGGCCACCCCCGCAGCCGTATGCGGAGCCGGCCGGCCGCCCGGCACGGCGCGCGCGAACCGGACACAACATCCGATGAACGTCTCAGGTCTGTACCGGCGCGAACATTCGTGCTCCGGCATGGCAGTCTTGGGTCATGGCCCCGCAGATCAACCCCAGCATCCTGTCCGCCGACTTCGCCCGCCTCGCGGACGAGGCCAAGGCGGTCGAGGGAGCCGACTGGCTCCACGTAGACGTCATGGACAACCATTTCGTCCCGAACCTCACGCTCGGCGTGCCGGTCGTAGAGTCGCTGGCCCGTGCGACGGACACTCCGCTGGACTGCCATCTGATGATCGAGGCCCCCGATCGGTGGGCGCCCCAGTACGTGGAAGCGGGGGCCTCTTCCGTCACCTTCCACGTCGAGGCCGCCGCGGCACCCGTGCGGCTGGCCCGGGAGATCCGGGCCAAGGGCGCGCGTGCCTCCATGGCGCTCAAGCCGGCGACGCCCATCGAGCCGTACGAGGATCTGCTCCCCGAGCTCGACATGCTGCTGATCATGACGGTCGAGCCGGGCTTCGGTGGTCAGGCGTTTCTCGACATCATGCTTCCGAAGATCCGCCGCACCCGCGAGTTGATCAGCAAGCACGGCCTTCAGCTGTGGCTCCAGGTGGACGGCGGGGTCTCCGCCTCGACCATCGAGCGGTGCGCCGAGGCGGGTGCCGATGTGTTCGTCGCCGGGTCGGCGGTGTACGGGGCCGAGGACCCCGCCGAGGCGGTCCGTGCGTTGCGCGCTCAGGCGGATGCGGTCACGAAGACCGCAGCCTGGGCATGCGACCACTGAGCCAAGGGAACGTGAACGGCCGCCATCAGGGCGGATCAAGAGCGCCGGATCTGCAAGGATGAACGGCGAATCCAGAGTGTGAACAGCAGTGAGGAGATCGCCGTGTCGGGTATGTCGGCGGGCCGGTCAGCCATGCGGATGGGACCCGCTGAGCTGGTGCAGGCGGCGGCCATGGCCCGCCGCTTCTACCTCGAGGGCAAGTCCAAGATCCAGATCGCGGAGGAGTTCGGCGTCAGCCGCTTCAAGGTGGCCCGGGTCCTGGAGACCGCTCTCGAACGGGATCTGGTGCGTATCGAGATCCGTGTGCCGGCCGAGCTGGACGCGGAGCGCTCCGACGCGCTGCGCGCCCGCTACGGCCTCAGGCATGCCGTCGTGGTCGAGTCCCCGGCCGAGGCCGAGGAATCGCCCGACCCGGAGAACCTGGGGGAAGTGGCCGCCGACCTGCTCGGCGAACTGGTGAACGAGGGGGATGTGCTGGGTCTGGCCTGGGGCCGGTCCACGATCCACATGGCGGCCGCCCTCGACCGGCTGCCGCCCTGCACGGTGGTGCAGCTGACCGGTGTGTACGACGCCGGGACCGCCGAGCGCGGTTCGGTCGAGGCGGTACGCCGCGCCGCCCAGGTGTCGGGCGGCGACGCGCACCCCATCTACGCGCCGATGCTGCTGCCGGACGCGGCCACCGCGGTGGCGCTGCGCCACCAGACCGGGATCGCCCGGGCCTTCGAGTACTTCGACAAGGTCACGGTCGCCTGCGTCTCCATCGGCTCCTGGGAGCCCGGCATCTCGACGGTGCACGACATGCTCAGCGACGAGGAGCGGGCGCACTACGCCTCCCTCGGCGTCGCCGCCGAGATGTCCGCGCACCTCTTCGACGCCGAGGGGCGCCGGGTCGGACGGGACCTGGGGGAGCGGTGCATCACGGTCAAGGCCGACCAGCTCCGCCGTATCCCCGAGGTCGTCGCGATCGCGGGCGGGCAGCGCAAGGCGGCCGCGATCGACGCGGTGCTGCGGTCGGGACTCGTCACCAGCCTGGTGACGGACACGGCGGCGGCGGACGTGCTGATGGCGGCGGGGCAGACGCCGAAGCCCGCGCTCAACAGGGCGGACCCGGACGGACACTGACGGGGCGTCAGGAAAGAAGAGGGGGGCGGTCCGTCCGGGGCCGCCCCTTCGTTCATCGATGATGTTCATCGACGATGTTCGTCGACGATCACTACGACCTTGGCGGTACTGAGATGACGCAGCTCGTGGTCACGCTGGACCTCGACGGGGTCACGGACAAGGCGGGCCTGATGGACCGCTGCGCCCGCGCCCTGGACCTGCCCGACTGGTTCGGCCGCAACTGGGACGCCCTCGCCGACTCCCTGCGCGACCACACCGTATGGCCCGAGGGCGCCGTCGAGCAGGGGCTGCTGATCGTCGTACGGAACTGGCGGCCCTACGCGAAGGCGCGGCCCGACGAGTGGGAGACCGCTCAGGAGGTCTTCTCCGAAGCGGTGGACCGCACGCCGGCACTCTCCGTGACGGTCGCTCTCGGAGGATCCTCCTAAGGCCCCTCTGACCTGCTTGGATGATGCGACCGTGCATCACGTTCCGGTCAGCATGGGACAATGAGGTACGTGCTCTTCCCCCTGGCTGACCTGTCCGGGGGCCACCTCTGATCGACTGGGATGTGCAGCACGTGCGTTTCCTCAACGACATCCAGCCCGCGTACGACCTGACGTACGACGACGTCTTCATGGTCCCGAGCCGCAGCGCGGTCGGCTCGCGGCAGGGCGTGGACCTCAGCTCCCCGGACGGCACGGGCACCACGATCCCGCTGGTCGTCGCCAACATGACCGCCATCGCCGGCCGCCGTATGGCCGAGACGATGGCCCGGCGCGGTGGCCTGGTGGTCATCCCGCAGGACATCCCGATCGACGTCGTCACCGAGGTCGTCTCCTGGGTGAAGAGCCGCCACCACGTCCTCGACACCCCGATCGTGCTGGCCCCGCACCAGACCGTCGCCGACGCGCTGGCCCTGCTGCCCAAGCGCGCGCACAACGCCGGTGTGGTCGTCGACGAGGACTTCAAGCCGATCGGTGTGGTCACCGACTCCGACCTGTCCGGCGTGGACCGGTTCACCCAGCTCGAAGTGGTCATGTCCCGGGACCTGCTGCTTCTCGACGCCGACCAGGACCCGCGCGAGGCCTTCAACACCCTCGACCACCACAACCGGCGCTACGCCCCCGCCGTCGACTCCGACGGCCGCCTCGCGGGCATCCTGACCCGCAAGGGAGCCCTGCGCGCCACGCTGTACTCGCCGGCCGTCGACGCGAACGGCAAGCTGCGCATAGCGGCCGCCGTCGGCATCAACGGCGATGTGGCGGGCAAGGCCAAGCAGCTGCTCGACGCGGGCGTCGACACCCTCGTCATCGACACGGCGCACGGCCACCAGGAGTCGATGATCGCCGCGATCAGGACCGTGCGGGCACTCGACCCGCAGGTGCCCATCGTCGCGGGCAACATCGTCGCCGCGGAAGGTGTCCGGGACCTCGTCGAGGCCGGTGCCGACATCATCAAGGTCGGTGTCGGTCCGGGCGCGATGTGCACCACCCGCATGATGACCGGCGTCGGCCGGCCGCAGTTCTCGGCCGTGCTGGAGTGCGCCGCCGAGGCGAAGAAGTACGGCAAGCACGTGTGGGCCGACGGTGGTGTCCGGCACCCGCGCGATGTCGCCATGGCGCTCGCGGCCGGTGCGTCCAACGTGATGGTCGGTTCGTGGTTCGCGGGCACCTACGAGTCGCCGGGCGACCTCCAGCAGGACTCCAGCGGGCGGCTGTACAAGGAGTCGTTCGGCATGGCGTCCGCGCGGGCCGTGGCCAACCGCACGTCGGAGGAGTCGGCGTACGACCGTGCCCGCAAGGCCCTGTTCGAGGAGGGCATC
Organism: Streptomyces sp. DT2A-34; assembly: GCF_030499515.1. Lineage (NCBI taxonomy): Bacteria > Bacillati > Actinomycetota > Actinomycetes > Kitasatosporales > Streptomycetaceae > Streptomyces > Streptomyces sp. DT2A-34. The sequence continues at coordinate 8,484,976 of NZ_JASTWJ010000001.1, forward strand.
TCCACCTCCCGCATGTTCCTCGACCCGGACCGGCCGGGCGTGGAGGACCTGATCGACTCGATCATCGCGGGCGTGCGGTCGTCCTGCACGTACGCCGGTGCGGGCTCCCTGGAGGAGTTCGCCGAGAAGGCCGTCGTCGGCATCCAGAGCGCCGCCGGCTACGCGGAGGGCAAGCCGCTGCACGCCAGCTGGAGCTGATGCCCCAACGCCCTTTCGTACGGCCCCCGTTGACCTGTCCGCCGGGAAAATCGGGGGCCGTTTCGTATGCCCGGGCCCTAGGGTCGGTGCATGGAGATCGCCGCCTGCCGGGCCGAGGACATCGAGGTGCTGGATCGCGTCATGCCGTCGCGCAGCGTCGACGGCAACCATGCTGCCCGCTTCGCACGGCAGGAGGCCGGGGGCAGCACTTATCTGATCCCGTGGCTGGACGGCAGGCCCGTGGGCCACGCGCAGGTGCGCTGGACCGGGTGCGCGGCGCCGGAGGTGCGGGCCGCGCAGCCGGGCTGCCCGGAGATCAACGGCCTCTTCGCCTGGCCCGAGTCGCTCCGCTCCCAGGGCATCGGCACCGCTGTGGTGAGCGCTGCCGAGCGGCTGGCGCGGGAGCGCGGCGTCGGCGTCATGGGCCTCGGCGTCGGCGACGACAACCCGCGCGCGGCGGCGCTCTACGCACGGCTCGGGTACCTGCCCACGGTGGCCTACGTCGACCGCTGGGCCCACCTCGACGACCACGGTGTACAGCATGAGCAGGCCGACGCCTGCGTGTTCCTGGTGAAGGCCCTCTGAGAGCCCTCGCGCAACGGTCGAAAGCCATCGCGCAACGAACACCCACCCAACCCCCAGGAACGCAATGATCTTGCGGGCATGCGCAAGGTTGCTGCATTACAACGGCAACGCCGCTCCTCATAGGCTGTCGCCTCGTACGTGGCGTGGCAGGGACCCCGCTCGGTGGGTTCCTGCTGTCGCAGGGTGCCGCCGGTCCCCGCCGCCCTGAGAGGCAGCGACGAAGGAGTCAGCGCGTGCTCGATCAAGGCGCACCCCCGCAGAACCGCCCCCAGTCAGGCCCACCGTCCCCGGGTGTCGGCGCGCGCCTGATGCGTCGCAAGCCCGTGGAACACCTGGTCGCAGAGGGTGGTCAGGGTGAGGGAGGGTCCCTGCGGCGCTCCCTGGGGCTGTGGCAGCTCACCATGATCAGCATCGGTGCCACCCTCGGCACCGGCATCTTCGTCGTCCTCGGCGACGCCGTCCCCGAGGCCGGTCCCGCGGTCACCCTGGCCTTCGTGATCGCCGGTCTGACGGCGCTGTTCTCGGCCCTGTCGTACGCCGAGCTGGCGGGCAGCATCCCGGTCGCGGGCTCCTCGTACTCATACGCATACGCAACGATGGGCGAGCTGGTCGCCTGGGTCTGCGGCTGGTGCCTGGTGCTGGAGTACGGCGTGTCGGTGGCCGCCGTCGCCGTCGGCTGGGGCGAGTACCTCAACGAGCTTCTCGACGGGACGATCGGGGTCACCATCCCGGCCGTGCTGTCCTCGGCGCCCGGCGAGGGCGGGATCATCAACCTGCCCGCGCTGATCGTCGTGCTGCTGGCGATGGTGTTCCTGCTCGGCGGCGTCCGCGAGTCCGCCCGCGCCAACACGATCATGGTCGCCGTCAAGATCGCCGCGCTGGTGCTGTTCTGCGCGGTCGGCTTCATGGGCTTCAAGTCCGGCAACTACGCCGACTTCATGCCGCTCGGCATGGCGGGCGTGAGCGCCGCCGGTGCCACGCTCTTCTTCTCCTACATCGGCTTCGACGCCGCCTCCACCGCCGGTGAGGAGGCCAAGGACCCCAAGCGGGACCTGCCGCGCGCGATCATGCTGTCGCTGATCATCGTCACCGCGCTGTACGTGCTCGTCGCGGGCGTCGCCGTCGGCGCCTGGAACTGGACCAAGTTCGAGGGTTCGGAAGCCTCCCTCGCCGCGATCATGAACGACGTCAGCGGCCAGTCCTTCTGGGGCACGCTGCTCGCCCTCGGCGCGGTCATCTCCATCGCGAGCGTGGTCCTGACCGTGCTCTACGGCCAGACCCGCATCCTCTTCGCGATGTCCCGCGACGGCCTGGTGCCCAAGGCGCTCGGCAAGGTCCACCACAAGACGGGCGCACCCCGCCTCAACACGGTCATCGTGTCCCTGTTCTGCGGTGCGCTCGCCGCACTCATACCGCTGGGCAAGCTCGTCGACGCCACCAGCATCGGCACGCTGTTCGCCTTCGGCCTGGTCAACATCGCGGTGATCGTGCTGCGTTACCGGCGGCCGGAGCTCGAGCGCACGTTCAGGGTGCCGTTCGGGCCGGTGCTGCCGGTGCTGGGGTTCCTGTTCTGCGCGTACAACATGTTCAGCCTGGACACCGTGACCTGGGTCGTCTTCGGGTGCTGGATGGCCGCGGGTCTCGTGTTCTACTTCCTGTACGGCTATCGCCGTTCCCGTCTTGCAACACCAGAAGTGAAGTGAACCACCCGCAGTGCTGAACGATCTCGACGAACGCATCGTGCACGCCCTCGCCGAGGACGCCCGCCGCTCCTACGCGGACATCGGGCAGCTCGTCGGCCTGTCCGCGCCCGCCGTGAAGCGGCGCGTGGACCGGCTGCGCGCCACCGGAGCCATCACCGGGTTCACCGTCCGGGTGGATCCGGCGGCGCTCGGCTGGGAGACCGAGGGGTTCGTCGAGATCTACTGCCGGCGCAACACCTCGCCGGAGACGATCCAGCGGGGGCTGGAGCGGTATCAGGAGGTCGTGGCCGCGTCCACCGTCACCGGTGAGGCGGATGCGGTCGTGCAGGTCTTCGCCTCCGACATGCGGCACTTCGAGCGGGTGCTGGAGCGGATCGCGGGGGAGCCGTTCGTGGAGCGGACCAAGTCGGTGTTGGTGTTGTCGCCGTTGCTGCGGCGGTTCTCTTCGGGGTCACCTGCGTAGTGTCTTTTCCGCGGGGCGGTGGGGGCTTGTCGCGCCCACGCGGCGGAGCCGCACATCTATACAGCCCCGCGCCCCTGAAGGGCGCGTTTGCGCACCGTCCTCAGCATGCGCCGTACGGCCACCTTGTGCCCGCGGGTCCCGATCACGAGGAGCCGGTAGAGGCGGCCGGCCGGGCCCGGGAACGTGGCCCTGCTCTCGGCACGCACCCGGGTGTGCCCCGTGGCAGCCTCCTCCAAGCGGAAGACCAAGGCGTACGTCGAGAAGCGATGGCTTCCGGCGAGCGCCAGCTCCTTCCCCGGGACCGCGGTGACGACGTGGAACAAGGGGTGGTCCACGGTGTCGGCGATGGCCTGCCAGACGGCGTCCGGCGCCGCGGCGACGACCGACGTGTGCGCGTCGACGAACGGCAGGTCGTGGATCTCGGTGGCGTCCATGCCGGCAGTCTCGCGCGCCGCCTCGCGCACCGGCGTCCTCCCGCGGGCCGACGTCCGTCGCCGCGCGGCGGAGGTGTCCGGCGCCCGCCTCCTCCTGGGGAAGGGCACCCGGCACCGCATTCCCGCTGCGCTCGCGCGCCCCGCCCGCCTACCATCGATGCCATGACCTGGCGACATTGATCCACCAGCCGTGCCTCCCGAGGGCCGCCTCGGACGCCGTACCCCCGGTGTCCGAACAGTCCCTTCGGGAAGGCCTCATGACACTCTCACCTGCGCGTGTGCCCGCCACCGGTGCCCGGCGGCTCACGGCCACGCTGTACGGCTACTCGTTCCTCGACGACTTCGTCCTGCTCTACCCGGTGTACGCGCTGCTGTTCGCCGACACCGGCCTGTCGCTCTGGCAGATCTCCTCCCTGTTCGCCCTGTGGTCGATCACCGCCGTCCTGCTGGAGGTCCCCTCCGGCGCCTGGGCCGACGCCGTCTCGCGGCGGCTGTTGCTGTGGCTCGGCCCGCTGCTCACGGCCGTCGGCTTCGGGCTGTGGGTGCTGGTGCCGTCGTACGGGGCCTTCGCGCTCGGCTTCGTCCTGTGGGGCGCCGGCGGAGCGCTCGGCTCCGGTGCGCTGGAGGCGCTGGTGTACGACGAGCTGGACCGGCTGGGTGCCGCCGACCGGTATGCGCGGGTCACGGGCCGGGCCAGGGCCGCGCGACTGGTGGGCACGATGGCCTCCGTCGGCCTTGCGGGGCCCGCCTTCGCCCTGGGCGGCTATGCGGCCGTCGGCGCGGCGAGCGTCCTGGCCTGTCTGCTGACCGCCGCGACGGCGACCCGGTTCCCGGAGCACCGGGTGCCGCCGGAGACCGGGGGCGACAGCTGGGCGACGACTTTGCGGACCGGACTCGCCGAGATCCGCAGGGACCGTTCCGTGCGCGGTGCGCTGCTGCTGATCCCCGCCGTCGCGGCCGTGTGGGGGGCGCTCGACGAGTACACCCCGCTGCTGGTCCGGGACATCGGCGTCGCCGAGGCGACCGTCCCCTGGCTGATCCTGCTGATCTGGGCGGGCGTCACCGCCGGAAGCCTGCTGACCGGGCCGGCCGAACGCCTCGGCACGAGAGGGCTCGCGGCGCTGCTGGCGGGCGCCGCGCTCGCCCTGGCCGTGGGAGCCGCGGCCGGCACAGTGGCCGGCATCGCCCTCGTCGGCCTCGCCTTCGGCGGGTTCCAGCTGGCGGAGGTGCTGGCCGACGTCCGTCTCCAGCACCGGATCGACGAGTCCCGCCGGGCCACCCTCACCTCGGTGGCGAGTCTGGGCACCGAACTGGCCACGGTCGCCACGTTCGGCGTGTACGCGCTGCTCGGTACAAGGGCGGCGCACAGCACGGTGTTCGCGGTACTCGCGGTTCCCTACCTGGTGACGGCGTTGGCCCTGGCTAGAAATCGGGCTGCCACGGCACGACCGTGAAATCGCCGGTGCCCTGCCTGACCTTCTCGAAGGGCGCCGAGCTCACGCACTTGGGCAGGTCCTTCGGGCCCAGGTCCTCGGTCGTCGCCCAGCTGTAGCCGAGCCGGTCGTGGCGGCCGAGGTCGTGCACCGTGATGCCCACCCGCTTGCCCTTCTCGCCCGGCAGGTCCGTGTCGGTGACCACGCCGGAGACGACGGCCACCTTGCCCCCGGTGACGAGGCAGTCGACCTTCGCCTTCGCCCAGGCGCCCTCGCCGTTCAGGTAGTGGCTCCACTCGAAGGTGCCGGTCGCCTTCATCGGGTCGGCCTGGTCCGCGCCGGCGAGGTGCGCGTCGAACGAGAACGTGATGTCGTCCCCGGCCGAGCGGTAGAGCTTGGCGGTGCCGGTGAGCGCGGCGGCCTCTCGCTGCGCCGACGCGTCCGATGCGGTGGTGGTGGCGGTCGCGGCGGTGGCCGCTCCGGCGGTGCGCAGCAGTGCGGAGCCGAGCACGACGATCTTCGTACGGCGCTTCATGGCGGTCCTTTCCGCAGGTCAAGTGGACAGTCCCCACTCTCCCGGCGCCGCGCCCGCACCACATCGCGCCGGGGACGGGACCTCGCCTCGGCCGTCCGGCGGGGGAGGCCGGTCGGGCGTGCGCCTCGAGGAGGACCGGGGCTACGACGGAGGGCGCGCAACGAATCGCCGTCGACGCCTTGGCGCACGCAACAAACCGCTCACCGGCGCGCAACGGCTCCTTCTTGTCCGCCCTGCTCAGCCGCCCGTACCGTCTACATGGCCCCTACACGGCCCTCCTGCCCCCCCTTCCGCCCGGTGAGGAACACGCATGCGCACCGCCCTGCTCCAGAGCTCCGGCCGACCCGGCTCGACCGTCGAGAACCTCAAGGTGCTCGACGACGCCGCGGGCCGTGCCGCCGCCGCGGGCGCCGGGCTGCTGGTCGCGCCGGAGATGTTCCTGACCGGGTACGCGATCGGCGACGACATCGCCCGCCTCGCCGAACCGGCCGACGGCGACTGCGCGGACGCGATCGCCGAGACCGCGACACGGCACGGCCTGGCGATCGCCTACGGCTACCCCGAGCGGGCCGGCGACGCCGTCTTCAACTCCGCCCAGCTGATCTCCGCCGACGGCACCCGGCTCGCGAACCACCGCAAGACCCACCTCTTCGGCTGCTTCGAGCGCGACCACTTCACGCCGGGGGACCAGCCGGTCGTCCAGGCCGAGCTCGACGGCCTCCGCGTCGGCATCCTGATCTGCTACGACGTCGAGTTCCCGGAGAACGTCCGCGCCCACGCCCTCGCCGGCACCGACCTCCTGGTCGTGCCGACGGCGCAGATGCACCCGTTCCAGTTCGTCGCCGAGTCGATGATCCCGGTGCGGGCCTTCGAGAACCAGATGTACGTCGCCTACGTCAACCGGGTCGGCCAGGAAGGGGAGTTCGAGTTCGTCGGCCTCTCCACCCTCGCCGGCCCCGACGGCGTCGCGCGCACCCGCGCCGGCCGCGGTGAGGAGCTCGTGCTCGCCGACGTCGACCCCGTCTTCCTCGCCGCCTCCCGCGAGGCGAACCCGTATCTGAGGGACCGCCGCCCCGGTCTCTACGGCTCCCTGATCTGAGCCTCGATCCCCTCCTCCCGCAGTCCCTGTTTGTGCAAGGAGTCCGCACCCCATGACGTCCACGGTGCCCAACGCCGTCCAGCACGCCGACGAGCAGCAGCCGCCGATCACCATGTTCGGCCCGGACTTCCCGTACGCGTACGACGACTTCCTCGCCCACCCGGCGGGGCTCGGCCAGATACCCGCGACCGAGCACGGCACCGAGGTCGCGGTCATCGGCGGCGGGCTCTCCGGCATCGTGGCCGCGTACGAGCTGATGAAGATGGGCCTCAAGCCGGTCGTGTACGAGGCCGACCAGATCGGCGGGCGGCTGCGGACCGTGGGCTTCGACGGCCCGGGCACCGAGGGCCTGACCGCCGAGATGGGCGCGATGCGGTTCCCGCCGTCCTCCACGGCGCTCCAGCACTACATCGACCTGGTGGGCCTGGAGACCCGGCCCTTCCCCAACCCCCTTGCCGAGTCGACCCCTTCGACGGTCGTCGACCTCAAGGGCGAGTCGCACTACGCCGAGACGATCGAGGACCTCCCGCAGGTCTACCGGGACGTCGCCGAGGCCTGGAACAAGTGCCTCGAAGAGGGCGCCGACTTCTCCGACATGAACCGGGCGATGCGCGAGCGGGACGTGCCGCGCATCCGTGAGATCTGGGCGAAGCTCGTCGAGAAGCTCGACAACCAGACCTTCTACGGCTTCCTCTGCGACTCCGAGGCCTTCAAGTCCTTCCGGCACCGCGAGATCTTCGGCCAGGTCGGCTTCGGCACCGGCGGCTGGGACACCGACTTCCCCAACTCCATCCTGGAGATCCTGCGCGTCGTCTACACCGAGGCCGACGACCACCACCGCGGCATCGTCGGCGGCTCCCAGCAGCTGCCGCTGCGCCTGTGGGAGCGCGAGCCGGAGAAGATCGTCCACTGGACCTACGGCACCTCGCTGGCGAGCCTGCACGAGAACGGCGCGCCCCGCCCGGCCGTGACCCGGCTGCACCGCACCGCGGGCAACCGCATCACCGTGACCGACGCGAACGGCGACATCCGTACCTACCAGGCGGCCGTCTTCACCGCCCAGTCCTGGATGCTGCTGTCGAAGATCGCCTGCGACGACTCGCTCTTCCCGATCGACCACTGGACCGCCATCGAGCGCACCCACTACATGGAGAGCTCCAAGCTCTTCGTGCCGGTCGACCGGCCCTTCTGGCTCGACAAGGCCGTCGACGACAGGGGAAATCCGACCGGCCGGGACGTCATGTCGATGACGCTCACCGACCGCATGACCCGCGGGACCTACCTGCTGGACGACGGTCCGGACAAGCCGGCCGTCATCTGCCTGTCGTACACCTGGTGCGACGACAGCCTGAAGTGGCTGCCGCTGTCCGCGAACGAGCGGATGGAGGTCATGCTGAAGTCGCTCGGCGAGATCTACCCGAAGGTCGACATCCGCAAGCACATCATCGGCAACCCGGTGACGGTGTCGTGGGAGAACGAGCCCTACTTCATGGGCGCGTTCAAGGCCAACCTGCCGGGCCACTACCGCTACCAGCGGCGCCTGTTCACGCACTTCATGCAGGACCGGCTGGCCGAGGACAAGCGGGGCATCTTCCTCGCCGGTGACGACATCTCCTGGACGGCCGGCTGGGCCGAGGGCGCGATCCAGACCGCGCTGAACGCGGTCTGGGGCGTCATGCACCACTTCGGCGGGGCCACCGACCCGGGCAACCCGGGGCCGGGCGACGTGTACGACGAGATCGCGCCGGTCGAGCTGCCCGAGGACTGAGCGCGTAGCCCGTAGCGAAGAGGATCAGATCCCGGCGGCCCGCGCCTTCTCGTACACCTCCGCGGCGACGTCCTTGAGCTCCTGGGCGTCGCGCACGGTGCTCTGGAGGTCGACGAAGATCTCGTCCAGGCCGACCTCGGCGTACGCGGCCAGGTCCTCCACGATCTGGTCGACACTGCCGTGGAAGGGCGGGCGGTCGGAGCCCTCGTATCCCTTGGCGGAATAGCGCGCGTTGGTGCGCACGACCGTCTGGATCGGTTCCGTGCGACCCCGCTCGGCGGCCAGCTCCCGCAGCTCCTGCCACTGCTCGGCCAGCGACTCGGCGCTCAGGGCGACGGGCATCCACCCGTCGGCGTGGTCCACGAGCCGGCGGCGCGCCTTGGGGGTGGCGGCGGCAAGCAGGATCGGGATGGGCCGGGCGGGCTTGGGGCCGACCACGGAGGGGGCGATCTTCGTGATCCGGCCGTCGTACGACACCGGGTCCGGGCCCCACACCGCGCGGCAGACCTCGAGCACCTCGTCCAGGACCTGGCCGCGCTCCTCGAAGGGACGGACGGAGGCGGCCGCGTACTCGTCGTGCGACCAGCCGGTGCCGAGGCCCGCGACGAGGCGGCCGCCGCTCGCCGCGTCCAGGGTGGCGAGCGACTTGGCGAGCTGGAAGGGCACGTGCAGCGGGGCCACCAGCACGCTGGTGCCGAGCCGGGCCCGCTCGGTCGCCGCGGCCGCCAGCGTGAGCGTGACCAGCGGGGGCGACCCCGCGGTAGTCGTCCGGCCAGGGCAGGCCCTCGATGCCGTACAGGCCCTGGGTGGCGGGCTCGGGGAACAGGGCCCGCTCGTAGACCCACAGGCTCTCGTAGCCGACCGCCTCGGCGGCGCGTGCCACGTCCGGGACGTCCCTGCCGAGGTCGTACTGCCTGTTCTGGGGGAGTGCGAGTCCGAGCCGAGTCGCCATGCCTGTGCTCCTTTGCAAGAGGTCCAGTCATGTCGAACGTACAACGTTCATCTAGTGGTTGAGGGGCCTCGGCGCAGGAGTGGCCGGATCAGACCGGCAGTGGCGTGAGCAGCATGCGTCCCGCGAACCCCACCGCCCCGTCCAGCCGCTCGGTGAACTCCTCGGCGACGTCCGGCAGTCGGCGCAGCGCCCACAGGGCACGGGCCGCCGACCAGGTGGCGTCCCGGGCCCGCTCCAGGCTCCAGGAGCCGAGCAGATGGGTGAGCGGGTCGGCGATCTGAAGCAGGTCGGGACCCGGCATCAGATCTTCGCGGATGTGCTCCTCCAGCGAGACGAGGAGATCACCCACGCGGTCGAACTCGTCCTCCAGCTCGGCGGGTTCGCAGTCGAGGCTACGACAGGCGTCCACCACGGCGAGCGCCAGGTCGTGCCCGATGTGCGCATTGATGCCCGCGAGCGCGAACTGCAGCGGTCGTACGCCGGGATGGCGGCGCATCTGGAACAGGGGCCGCCAGCAGGCCGGTGGGCGCTGCTCGTCCTCGGCCGCCTCCACCGCTGCGAGAAACCGCTCCGCGAACCGCACGTCCAGCGTGATCGCGGCCCGCGCGTCCGTGAACCGGCCGCCGTCGATGTGCCGGTCGAACGCCTCCGTGACGGTGAGGTAGACGCGGTTGAAGACCGCGATTCCGTCGGCTTCGGGCAGGGCCGCGTCGAGGGCGCGCATACGGGAGATGACCGCGTCCACAGGTGTGGTGAATTGTTCGCATTGCGCCATGGGGGCAGAGTCCCAGCTTTAGGCTGGCGGGAGTGTCGGCGGGCCCGGCGCTTCCCCAGAACGGGGGAACGCGCGCTCGCTGTTGGGGGGAGGGGGAGCAGGACCGTGCCAGGCTTACGTGCCCAGCGACTGGCCGCACGCAGGTCCGAGCGCAGGAGGGCGGCCCGGCGCCATGCCATGGCCGTGGCGGCGTCTGTCGTGGTGGCCGTCGGTACCGCGACCGGCATGATCTCCGCGCTCGACGACAGGGGGCGCTCCGACGAGGCCAGGCCGGCCGAGACGACGCGCTCACCGAGCTTTCAGTCCCTGCCGCCCGTGCACTCGGCCTACCCGTCGGTCACGAAGTCCCCTTCGCCGATGGCCACTTCACCGACTCCGAAGAAGCAGGCGAGCCCCGCGAGCCCCGCGAGCCCCATGCCCTCGCCGACCAGGACCGAGCGAAAGCAGCAGCCGGCCGTGGTGTCCGCCCGCCTCTACCGCCATCCCGACTCCCAGGTCCTGGAGTGGGTCCGCGACAACGCGGGCGACCCGCGCCACGCCGTCATAGAGTCCCGGATCGCCGCCCAGCCGGCCGCCGTGTGGTTCGCCGACTTCACGCCGGACACCGTCACCGCCCGGGTCCGCGCGGTCACTTCGGGCGGGGCGGCGCTGGGGCGGGTGCCGGTGGTCGTGCCGTACGCGATACCGGACCGTGACTGCGGCGGGTACTCCGAGGGCGGGGCGCCCGACCTCGACGCGTACGACGCCTGGATCGACAGGTTCGCCGCGGGGCTGGGCTCCGGCGACGTCATCGTGATCCTGGAGCCCGACTCCATCGCCCAGTCCGAGTGCCTGTCCGCCGGGGAACGCGCCGACCGCTTCGCCTCGTTGGCCCGCGCGGGCCGCGCCTTCAAGGCCGCGAACCCGAAGGCACGCGTGTACTACGACGCCGGGCACTCCGGCTGGAACACGCCCGCGAAGCAGGCGGAGCGGCTGAAGCAGGCCGGCGCCGCCTCGGCCGCCTCCTCCGACGGCATCTTCAGCAACGTCTCCAACTTCCACGCCACGAGCGACGAGATCGCCTACGACCGACAGGTCCTCGACGCCCTCGGCGGCCCGGCGAGCCTGGGCGCCGTCATCGACACCAGCCGCAACGGCGCCGGGGCTCCGGCCGACGGCGAGTGGTGCGATCCGGCGGGCCGCAGGCTGGGCCGGGCGCCGACGCTCAGCACCGGCGAGGCGCGGATCGACGCCTACCTGTGGGTGAAGCTGCCGGGGGAGTCGGACGGGTGCAAGGGGAGGCCGGGGACCTTCACGGCGTCGTACGCCTATGACTTGGCGCGCTGAGAGAACGCGCTCTGCGTCGTGTGCCGGACCGGGGTGGCGCGGAACCGGGCCCGGTACTCGCTCGGCGTCGTGGCGAGGCGGCGGCGGAATGCCCGGATCAGGGTGTCGACGGTGCCGAACCCGCAGCGGGAGGCGACCCGTTCGAGTGTGTCGTCGGTGGTCTCCAGCAGGTTGCCGGCCATCTCGACCCGGGCCGACTCGATGTAGGCGTGCGGCGTCGTGCCGAGTTCGGTCTTGAAGATCCGGGTGAGCTGCCGGTCGCTGACATGCGCGTACGCGGCCAGGTCCGGGACGGTCAGGCGCCGGTCGATGTTGTTCAGGATGTGGTGCCGGAGGTCTTCGATGCGGCGCGTCGTGGACACCTGCTCCAACGGCACGCTGAACTGCGACTGCCCGCCGGGTCGCTTCAGGTACATCACGAGCTGGCGGGCGACGCGCAGCGCGACCGCCTCGCCGAAGTCCTCCGCGACCAGCGCGAGGGACAGGTCCAGCACGACGGCGGCGAGGGTTCGCCCTACGACATCCGCGCGGAGATCGGCGCGATCCACCCCGATGTGGCGCCGATCGACGGCGAGTCCGTGGTCGTCAAGCAGGCCCCGGACGCCTTCCACGGCACCGAACTCGGCAAGCTCGTGGACGAGACCGTGATCGTCGCCGGGTTCATGACCCACATGTGCATCGCGTACACGTCGGCGTCGGCGGCCTGCGCGGCAACAAGCCCACCGTGCCGGCGGACGCGTGCGCCACCCGGTCGATCGTGGACGTGTTCGCCGACGAGCTGCACCGCAGTGCGCTGGCGGCCATCGCCGACGCGTACGGCGTGGTCGTCGCCTCCGGCGAAGAGCTGGCCTGACATGGCGTCCCGCCGCGGGTTCCTGAAGGTCGGCGGTGCGGCCGTCGTCGGCGGCGCCGGGGTGTTCGGCGCCACCCGGCTGGGCGACAGCCCCGCGCAGGCGGCGGACGCGGACACGTCGGGCACGACGACGCTGCGCAAGCTCAACGGCCTGGCCGACAAGCCGGCTTCGCTCGCCTCCGCCACTTTGATCATGGTCGACTACCAGAACACCTACACCCGGGGTGTCATGGAACTGACCCGCTGGCAGGCGGCCCTGGACGCCGCGGCCGAGCTGCTGAGCGCGGCCCGCGAGGCGGGCGGGAAGGTCATCCACATCGTCAATGACGGCGGGGAGAACACCCCGTACGACATCCGTCGGCCGATCGGCGAGATCCACGACCGGGTCAAGCCCGCGAAGGGCGAGCGGACCGTGGTGAAGAAGGCCCCCGACGCCTTCGTGAACACCGACCTCGGCAGGTCGACGAGGCGGGGAACGAGAACCTGGTCATCGCCGGGTTCATGACGCACATGTGCGTGACGTTCACCGCCGAGGGTGCGTTCCTTCGCGGGAACAAGCCCACCGTGGTCGCGGACGCCTGCGCCACCCGGCCGCTGCCGTCGGTCGGGGGCGGACTGTCCGCCGAGCAGATCCACCAGAGCGCGCTGGCGACGATCGCCGACCTGTACGGCGTCGTCGTTTACGCTGCTCGGGCTGCGCACGGACGGCCCGCGGGCCGCCGCCGAGCTCTCGGGGATGGCGCAGACCGTCGGCTACCTGCTGGCCGGCCTCGGCCCGCTGGCCATGGGGGTACTCCACAACGCCACCGGCGGCTGGCAGGTGCCGCTCACCGCCCTGATCGCTCTGGTGGTACCGGAGGCGATCGCAGGACTCCTCGCCGCCCGCCCCGGCCACGTACGCCCTGGCGACGGCGAGGACAACCCGGCGAAGCGCACGGCTTCGCGCGCTGACGGTCAGCTCGTCCGGCTGTAGCCGAGCCAGGCGTCGAAGGTGACGTGATGCCACCTATCGCGCCGGGCCGCCGACGGCTAGGGTCCGGGCGCGACGAGTCATCCACGAGGAGCTGAGACATGGTCGGTTTCCCGAGCGCGCGTTGACGTTGTAGGCCCTGACCGGCCTGTCATCGCGTGCTGCCCTTGATGTTGCGGCACAGCGAGCCTCTCCCTGCCCTGATCTGCCGGTGCACCTGTGGTGCGCCGGTGACGGGCCTCGTTGTCGGCAACCCGAGGGATCCCCGTGCCGTCCGCTTCCTCCGCTGTATCCGGTTCCGATCGGCCTGTTCCGCCGAGCCTGTGGCGCGACGCCGACTTCCGCAGTCTCTGGTGGGGGCAGACAGCCTCCCAACTCGGTGAACACGCAAGTCTCGTGGTTCTGCCGCTTCTCGCCGTCCTGACGCTCGACGCCAGTGCCGGCCAGCTGGGTGCCCTTCGCGCGGTGGGGCAGGCGCCGATCCTGTTGCTGTCGCTCTTCGCCGGCGCGTGGGTGGACAGGTGGCGGACCCGCACGACGATGGTGCTCACGGACGCCGGTCGCGCCCTGGCCCTGGGTGCCGCAGCCATGGCCGGCCTCCTCGGCTGGCTCGGCCTGCCCGGCCTGCTCGCGCTCGCCTTCGCCGTCGGGGCCCTGTCCGTGTTCTTCGACGTGGCATACCAGGCGTCTCTCGTACGACTGGTGCGACGCGACCAACTGGTGCGAGGCAACAGCGCACTCGAGGGCAGCCGGTCCGCGGCCCAGATCGGCGGCCCCGCCCTCGGCGGCGCGTTGGTGTCCCTGCTGTCGGCGCCGATCGCTGCCGCCTCCAGCGCGCTGTTCTTCGCGCTGTCGTTCCTGTCGATCCGGCGGATCCGCCGAGCCGAATCGCTCCCGGAGCGCCCGGAACACCCCCCTCGGGTCTGGCGGCGGATTCATGAGGGCCTGCGTTTCGTCGCCTGCGACACCGCGCTTCGGACCGTGTGCCTCGCCTCGGCCGCCTTCCAGTTCTCCTTCGCGGCCACGATGACCGTCTACCTGCTCTTCCTGCCGCGGGAACTGCACCTGTCGGGCACCGTCGTAGGGCTGGCGCTCGCGGCGGCGGGACCGGGCGCGCTCCTGGGCTCACTGCTGGCCGCCCGTCTGCCGAGCCGGTTCGGTCATGGCGCGGTGCTCGTGTGCGCGGCGGCACTCGGCGACGGCGCGTTCCTGTGTGTGCCCGCGCTGCACGGCTCCTCCGCGGTGACGGTTCCCGCGCTCCTCGCGGTCGGCTTCGTGTTCGGGTTCGGCGGCCAGTTGGTGAATGTCACGGTCATGGCCGTCCGGCAGGCCGTCACTCCGCACCGGATGCAGGGCCGGGCCGCCGCGACGATCACGTTTGTCGGCATGGGGTCGACCCCGCTCGGTTCTCTGGTCGGCGGATTTCTCGCGGAGGAGTGGGGGCTGCGCACCAGTCTCCTGGTGACGGCCGCAGGCATGATGCTGTCCCCGGTGGTGATGGCCTTGTCCCCGCTCGCACGTCTGGGACGGGAGCTCCCGGCCTCGCACGACGCGCCGCACGGGCCGCCGCCTGAAGCCGGACGGCCGCCCGCCTGAAGCCGGACGGGCCGCGTATCAGCTCGTTCGCGATGCCGCGGTCGCGGCCCTCAGGGGCGTGGGTCGGGAACCGCCGCCTCCGGGCGGCTGACCTTCGGGCGGTCGCGGTCGCCGGCGCGCAGGACGCCCGCGAACACGGCGAGGCCGGAGGCCAGGACGGTGACCACGCAGAACGACACCATCAGACTGGTCGCCTGGGCGAGACCGCCGATCGCGCCCGGGGCGACGAGACCCGAGGTGTACGTGATCGTCGCGACGCCCGCGATGGCCTGACTGGGGTTGGGGCCGCTGCGGCCCGCCGCCGCGAAGCACAGCGGGACGACCACCGCGATGCCCAGGCCCAGCAGCGCGAACCCGGCCATCGCCACCGCCGGATGGTCGGACACGACGATGAGCAGGCCGCCGAGCGTGGCGAGGACGCCGCCGAACCGGACCGTGCGCACGGCGCCGTAGCGGTCCACCACCTTGTCGCCGGCGATCCGGGCGAGCGCCATCGTGAGCGTGAAGCCGGTGGTGCACGCCGCCGCGAGACCGGCCGAGGCGTCCAGCTGGTCCCGCAGATAGACCGCCGACCAGTCCAGGCTCGCGCCCTCCGCGAAGACCGCGCAGAACCCGACCGCGCCGATCAGCAGCGCCGAGCGGGGCGGCAGCGCGAACCGGGGCGGCGGCTCCTCGTCCTCGGCGGGCTGCAGGTCGAGCACCCACCGGCAGGCCAGGACGCCGAGGAAGGTGAGGGTGGCCGCGGCGAGCGCGTGGTGCAGCCGGGCGTCGGTGCCCAGGTGCGCCGCGAGCGTGCCGGCCGCCGAGCCGATCAGGGCGCCCGCGCTCCACATGCCGTGCAGCCCGGACATGATCGACCGGTCGAGGCGGTTCTCGACCTCGACGCCGAGCGCGTTCATCGCCACGTCCGCCATACCCGCCGTGGCGCCGAAGGTGAACAGGGCCAGGCACAGGGTCAGCAGGTTGGGGGCGAGGGAGGGCAGGACGAGGGCGAGCGTCCACAGGGCGATCAGTCCGCGCAGGGCGTTCCGGGCGCCGAAGCGGTGGCTGACACTGCCCGCCAGCGGCATCGCCACGGAGGCGCCGAGCGCGGGGAAGGCGAGCGCCAGCCCCAGCTGGCCGGCGCTGACCCCGGCGTGGTCCTGGATCCACGGCACCCGTGTCGCGAACGAGCCCGTGACAGCGCCGTGCACGGCGAAGACGGCCGCCACGGCGTACCGGGCGCGCTTCACCTCGCGCTGCTCGTCAACCACTGCGCTCATTCTGCGGCCCCTCCCTGCTTCTCGGCCCCCTGTCGGTCCCGGGCCTGCGGTCGCCGCCGTAAACTATCAGGGACCCTGCCTGATAGATAGCGGATAAACCAGCCGTGGGAGGATCCCGGCATGCCCGCATCCCCGAGCACCGCCCGGGCCATCAACGACCGGCTCGCCCTGCGCCTGCTCCAGCGGGAGGGCCCGTTGACGGCAGGGCAGTTGAAGCAGCTGACCGGCCTGTCCCGGCCGACCGTCGCCGACCTCGTCGAACGCCTCACCGCCGCCGGCCTGATCGGGGTCGTCGGCGAGGCGGGGGAACAGCGGCGCGGGCCGAACGCCAAGCTGTACGGCATCGTCGCCGACCGTGCCCATCTGGCGGCGCTGGACGTCCGTACCGAGGGCGTCTCGGTGGTCGTGTCCGACCTGGTCGGGGCCGTGCTCGCGGAGGCGTCGGTGCCGATCGGCGGTGACACGGGGACCGGGCCTGCCGTGGAACAGGCGGTGGCGCTGGTGGAGCGGGTCGTGAAGGAGGCGGGAGCGGACCGGCTCCATACGGTGGGCATCGGCGCCCCGGGCCTCATCGACCCGGCCGGCGGTGAACTGCGCGACTCAACCGGCCTCCCCGCATGGCACCGCCGCCTGGTGGCGGCGCTCCAGGAACGGTTCCCCGAGGCTCGGGTCAACGTCGAGAACGAGACCAACCTCGCCGCTCTCGCGGAACAGCGCGACGGAGCGGCCCGGGACCGGGACACCTTCGTCCTGCTGTGGCTCGGCCACGGCACCGGCGCGGCCGTGGTCCTCGACGGGGCCCTGCGCCGCGGGGCCTCCGGCGGGACCGGCGAGATCGGGTTCCTGCCGGTGCCGGGCACGGCGGGGCTGCCGTCGGCTGTGGACTGCGAGGGCGGATTCCACTCGCTGGCGGGGTCGGCGGCGGTGGTGGAGCTTGCCGGCGCGTACGGGCTGAGCCTTGAGGGCGCCGCTGTGCACGAGCCACTGGCGGCGGGGGTGGTGAGGGAAGCGGTGGCGCTGGTCGCCGGGGCCGGCGGCGGGGGAGCGGGGCACCGGCCTGCGGGGCGGGGAAGCCCGACGCCCGCCTCGGGCGGCTCGGAACGCGCCGAGCCGACCAGCCCCTCGGACATCGCGCCCCCTGCCTCGGTCGCCGGCGGCGCGCGGGCAGCGGCGACGCAGGCGACCGACAGCGCGGACGGCACCGCCACAGCGCGCCCCTTGGACCACTCGATGCGAGCCGACCCGCATCCCACCACCGCGCCGCCTGCCGAACCGTCCCGGGGCTACGACGCGCCCGCCGAGCCGTCCCATGCCTCCGCCCCCGTGGCGTACGCCGACCCACGCCACGCTGCGGCTCCTGCCGACGAGGCTGACGGTCCGGCGTCCGCCGACGAGGCTCGCGGTCCGGCGTCCGCCGACCATCCTCACGGCCCGGCCTCCGCCGACCGTTTCCTCGACGCTCTCGCCGACCGCCTCGCCATCGGCGTCGCCTCTGTGGTCGCGATCCTCGACCCCGGTTGCGTGGTCCTCGGCGGAGAGGTCGGGCAGGCCGGCGGGGACGTGCTGGCCCGGCGGGTGGAGGAGCGGATCCGGCGGATGTCGCCGTTGGTGACGGTGGTCCGCCCCAGCGCTCTGGGCGGCGGCGCAGTGCTGCGCGGCGCGCTGCTCACCGCACGGGACGCCGCCCAGGACGACCTGTTCGCACCGCCGGACCGGTAACCCGCCCGCCCGCTCCCGCCCTCCAAGTGCCCGGCGAGCACGGGCCCTTGGAGGGCAGGCCGGCTTGCCCGGGGAGTTCCGTTCAGGCGTGGCCGTACCTGGAAGCGCCGGTCAGACCCGCCGCCCCCCAACCCGCCCCACGTACTCCTCGAACGTCCCCTTGCCCACTCCCGGCCCCCGCGTCAGATGCCCGCCCGAGCGGAACCCCCGGTACCCCTTCCCCCACAGCGGCACGTTCGCCACGGCCCGCTTCCGTCCCGTCGCCTTGAGGTAGGCGCGGGCCAGTGAATCGAGGGTCCGTACCTCGGGGCCGCCCATGTCGGCGACCCGCCCCGCCGGAGCCGCGAGGGCCAGTTCGGCGAGGCGGTCCGCGACCTCCGTCACCTCTACGGGCTGGTCCTTCACGCCGGCCGGGAGGAGCATGACGGGCGGCTTGGACAGGATCACGAACAGCCGGACCAGGAGGTCGTGGAACTGCGTCGCCCGCAGCACGGTCCAGCCGAGCCCCGACTCCTCGATCAGCGTCTCCACGGCGAGCTTGGTCCGGTAGTAGCCGAAAGGCACCCGGTCGATGCCGACGATCGAGATGTAGACCAGGTGCTGTACGCCCGCCCTGCGCGCCGCCGCGATCAGATGCGCCGCCGCCTTTTCGTCGCCCCCACCCGGCGAGGTCGCGCAGTGCACGATCGTGTCCACGCCCGCCACCGCCGCGTCCAGGCCGGGGCCACCCTTGCGCAGATCGACGGCGTACGGCTGGGCGTGCCGACTCAGCACCCGTACGTCGTGCCCGTCCCCGCGCAGCCGCTCGGTGACGAGCCGGCCGAGCGTTCCGGTACCGCCGGTCACCAGGATCGTGGTCATGCTGTTCAGCCCCTTCGGACGCCGGGCGCTCCCGGGTGGAGCGCCCCTCGTCAACTGGGACCGAATACCCGGTGCGGAATGTGACAGCCGGCCTCAGGGGTCTTCTACGCCCCGGTCAGCTGACGGCCCGCGAACGCCAGCTTGTCCGGGTTCACCACGGCTCGGGCATGCACGACGAGACCGTCGCTCAGCTCCAGCGCGACGACGCCGAGGAGCGTGTCGCCCGCCCAGGCGGCCACCGCCGGCTCGCCGTTGACCTCGGCCGTCGTGAAGTGCACGCCCTCCATGAACCGCTCGACCAGGCCCACCAGGAAACGGGACACCTTCTCCCGGCCCTCGACCGGCCGCCGGGCCGACGAGACCTTGCCACCACCGTCGCTCGACCAGATCACGTCGGCCGCCAGCAGCTTCTCCAGCCGGGCCAGATCGCCGTCCCGGGCCGCGGCCACGAAGGACGCGACGAGCTCCTCCTGTCGCTCCGGGGCCGGCTCGAACCGCGACCGCGCCTCACCCACCCGCTGGACCGCGCGCCGGTAGAGCTGACGGCAGTTGGCCTCCGTCAGATCCAGCGCCTCGGCGATCTCCCGGTGGCCGTACGCGAACGCCTCCCGGAGGACGTACACGGCCCGCTCGGTCGGTGTGAGCCGCTCCAGCAGTACCAGCATCGCCATGGACACGGCGTCGCGCTGCTCGGCGGACTCCAGGGGGCCGAGTGTGCCGTCCGAGGTGATCACCGGCTCGGGCAGCCACGGCCCGGCGTACTGCTCGCGCCGGGCCCTGGCCGAAGTCAGCCGGGTGAGACAGAGGTTGGTGACGACCTTGGCGAGCCAGGCCGCGGGATGCTCGATCCGCGCACGGTCGGCGCCACTGAAACGCAGATAGGCGTCCTGGACGGTGTCCTCGGCCTCCTCGGCGGAGCCCAGCATCCGATAGGCCAGGCCGAAGAGCCGGGGCCGGTGGGTCTCGAACTCGTCGGCGGTCGCGGTCGTCATGCCGTTCACCCTGCCAGAACCGCCGGAAGCGGGACTTGGGAGACCCGGCGGCGGGCAAGGGCCGTCGTCACCGCCGCCGGGTCGTCTGCGCGGCGTTCTGCGGACTCCGAGGTCTCCCGAACCCCAACGTCGTTCCTGTCCGCGGAAGTTGCGCCGACCCTAGAGAGGACTAGACCAGTGAGTCAATAGGTATGGACCAATCCCGGATCAAAGAAATCCAGCCATGCAGCCTGTGAGGCACCCCACAGCATTCGCCCGCATGGACACCGATCAGGCGTGGCACACTGGCCCTGTACCAGAAGCAGCGCACTCCGGGGTCGGTGAAAGTCCGAACCGGCGGTTACAGTCCGCGACCCGGTCGCCTCCAGCGGCCGGTTGACCAGGTGAAATTCCTGGACCGACGGTTAAAGTCCGGATGGGAGGCAGTGCGCGGCGGGCGGGCATTCGTGCGCGCCGCCGTATTGGTTCGCCCCCGTGGCGAGCCCTGTTCGGCGTCGCCCCCGGTGTCCCTGCTCGTACATTCTGTCGTCATCGACAGCCCCGGAGTCCGTGCCCGAATGAGGCAGGAGGACCCGGGAAGTGTTCACCGGAATCGTCGAAGAGCTGGGCCAGGTCACGGCCGTCGAGACCCTCGACGACGCCTGTCGCTTCCGACTGTGCGGTCCCGTCGTCACCGACGGCGCGAAGCACGGAGACTCCATCGCCGTCAACGGCGTCTGCCTCACGGTCGTCGACCACGAGGGCGACGAGTTCACCGCCGACGTCATGGCGGAGACGCTCGACCGCTCCAGCCTGGGCGCCCTCACCGTCGGCTCCCGCGTCAACCTGGAGCGCCCCACCGCCGTCGGCGCGCGCCTCGGCGGGCACATCGTGCAGGGGCACGTCGACGGCACCGGCGAGGTGCTGGAGCGCAAGCCCTCCGAGCACTGGGAGATCGTGAAGATCTCGCTCCCCGCGGACCTGTCCCGGTACGTCGTCGAGAAGGGCTCCATCACCGTCGACGGCATCAGCCTCACCGTCGTCGACGCCGGGCCCGACTACTTCACCGTCAGCCTCATCCCGACCACCCTCGACCTGACCACGCTCGGCCTGAAGCAGCCCGGCGACCCGGTCAACCTCGAGGTCGACGTCATCGCCAAGTACGTCGAGCGGATGCTGGGCGACCGGCTCTCCTCCGAAGGGGCGACGGCCAAGTGAACTCGCTGAACTCCGAGGCCTTCGCCCTGTTCGGCCAGCACATCCTCTGGTCGGACATGATCGGCAACCTCTTCGGCCTGGCCGCCCTCGCCCTCGGCTGGCGGCGCTCCATATGGACCTGGCCCGTGCAGTTCCTGGCCGGCCTGATCCTCTTCGGCGCCTTCTTCGGCCACCTCACCGGCAGCGCGGGCAAGCAGGCGGTCGTCATGCTCGTCGCGCTGTACGGCTGGTGGCAGTGGCAGCGCGGCAAGGGGCAGACGGAGGACGGCCACATCGCCGTACGGTTCGCCACCTGGCGCGAGCGCGGCGCGATGGTCGCGGCGGCCGCCGCCGGCACCGTCGTGGTGGCGCTGCTCTTCAAGGCGTACCCGAGCCTGTCCTGGGACCCCTGGCCCGACGCGTACATCTTCGTCGGCACCGTCGTCGCCATGTACGCCCAGGCGCGCGGCATGGTCGAGTTCTGGTTCGCCTGGCTGCTCGTCGACCTGGTCGGCGTGCCCCTGAACTTCGCCAACGGCTACGCCTTCTCCGGCTTCGTCTACGTCATCTACGGCGCACTCGTCCTGTGGGGCATGCGCGACTGGTGGCTGCGCTCCCGCGAGGACGCGCGGCCCGTCCTGGAAGGAGCGCCGGCATGACCACGGCACCGATCCTGTACAGCACCGACGGTTTCGAGGACCTCAGCCTCGACCCGATCGAGCGGGCCATCGCCGACATCGCCGCGGGCCGCCCCGTCGTGGTCGTCGACGACGAGGACCGCGAGAACGAGGGCGACCTCGTCATCGCCGCCGAACACGCGACACCCGAGATCGTCGCGTTCATGATGAGCGAGTGCCGCGGCCTGATCTGCGCCCCCATGGAGCCCGAGGAGCTCGACCGGCTGGGACTGCAGCAGATGGTCGACGACAACACCGAGTCCATGAAGACCGCGTTCACCGTGTCCGTGGACGCCTCCGCCGCGCACGGTGTGACCACCGGCATCTCCGCCTCCGACCGGGCGACCACCCTTCAGCTCCTCGCGAGCGGCAGGGCGGAGCCGTCGGACCTCGTCCGCCCCGGCCACATCTTCCCGCTGCGCGCCAGGTCCGGCGGCGTCCTCGTGCGCAACGGCCACACCGAGGCGGCCGTCGACCTCGCCCGCCTCGCGGGGCTGCGCCCGGCCGGCGCCATCGTCGAGATCGCCGGCGAGGACGGCGAGATGCTGCGGCTGCCCGAGCTGATCCCGTTCGCCCGCAAGCACGGCCTGACGATCATCTCCATCGAGGACCTCATCGCCTACCGCCGCTCCGCCGAGCCCACCGTCCGCCGCGAGGCCGAGACGCGGCTCCCCACCGCCCACGGCACCTTCACGGCGTACGGCTACCGCTCCACCGTCGACGGCGTCGAGCACGTCGCCCTCGTGCACGGCGAGATCGGCGACGGCGAGGACGTCCTGGTCCGCGTCCACTCCGAGTGCCTCACCGGCGACGTGTTCAGCTCCCTGCGCTGCGACTGCGGCCCCCAGCTGGACGCCTCCCTGCAGCGCATCCAGGCCGAGGGCAGGGGAGTGGTGGTCTACCTGCGCGGACACGAGGGACGCGGCATCGGGCTGCTCTCCAAGCTGCGCGCGTACGAACTCCAGGAGAACGGCCGCGACACCCTCGACGCCAACCTCGAACTCGGCCTGCCCGCCGACGCCCGCGACTACGGCGCCGGCGCGCAGATCCTGACGGATCTGGGAATCACGAGCGTCCGCCTGATGACCAACAACCCCGACAAGAGCGACGCCCTCGTCCGGCACGGCATCAAGGTCTCCGACCGCGAGCCGATGCCTGTACAGGCGGGCGAGCACAACCTCCGCTACCTGCGCACCAAGCGGGACCGGATGGGACACGACCTGCCCTGGCTGGACACGGCCCCCGTGTCCACCTGCAGCAACCAGTAGCACAACGAGGAGACACAAGAACGTGAGCGGCAAGGGCGCAGCACCGGAACTGTCCGTACGCAACGTGGGCGACCTTCGGGTCGCGGTCATCGCGGCGCAGTGGCACGACAAGGTGATGGACGGTCTGGTCAACGGCGCCCTGCGCGCCCTGCACGACCTGGGGATCGACGAGCCGACCCTGCTCCGGGTCCCCGGCAGCTGGGAACTCCCGGTGGTCGCCAAGGTCCTCGCGGGCCGCGGCTACGACGCGATCGTCGCCCTCGGCGTCGTCATCCGCGGCGGCACCCCGCACTTCGAGTACGTGTGCCAGGGCGTGACCCAGGGCCTGACCCAGGTCTCGGTCGAGACCGGCGTCCCCGTCGGCTTCGGCGTGCTGACCTGCGACACCGAGGAACAGGCCCTGGACCGGGCGGGCATCGAGGGCTCCAGCGAGGACAAGGGACACGAGGCGGTGACGGCGGCCGTGGCGACCGCGGCCACCCTCCGCTCAGTATCTGAACCCTGGCGCTGACGAAACCGATATGTGGCATAGGCTGAGCGTCACCATGTCCAAGAAGACGTTCGAGGAGCTCTTCACCGAGCTCCAGCAGAAGGCCGCCCACGGCGACCCAGCCACTTCCCGCACCGCCGAACTGGTCGGCAAGGGCGTCCATGCCATCGGCAAGAAGGTCGTCGAGGAGGCCGCCGAGGTCTGGATGGCCGCCGAGTACGAGGGCAAGGAAGCGGCCGCCGAGGAGATCTCGCAGCTGCTGTACCACGTCCAGGTGATGATGGTCGCCCGCGGCATCTCCCTGGACGACGTGTACGCCCACCTCTGAGTACCAGCACCCGCACCCCCATATAAGAGCGAACGAAGGAAGCCGACCTCATGCTGCGCATCGCCGTCCCCAACAAGGGTTCACTGTCCGGCCCTGCGGCGGAGATGCTGCATGAGGCCGGCTACCAGCAGCGCCGCGAGTCCAAGGAACTGCGGATCGTCGACCCGGTCAACGACGTCGAGTTCTTCTACCTCCGCCCCCGCGACATCGCGATCTACGTCTCCTCCGGGCAGCTCGACATCGGCATCACCGGCCGTGACCTGCTGATCGACTCCGGCGCCAACGCCGAGGAGATCCTGCCGCTGGGCTTCGCCCGCTCCACCTTCCGCTTCGCCTCCAAGCCGGGCGCGGCGAGGGGCGTCGAGGACCTCACGGGCAAGACGGTCGCCACCTCCTACGAGGGCATCGTCGCCAAGCACCTCGCCGACAGCGGCATCGACGCCTCCGTCGTCCACCTCGACGGTGCCGTCGAGACCGCCATCGAGCTGGGCGTCGCCGAGGTCATCGCGGATGTCGTCGAGACCGGCACCAGCCTGCGCAACGCCGGCCTGGAGGTCTTCGGCGACCCGATCATGAAGTCCGAGGCCGTCGTCATCCGCCGCACCGGCGCGGACGGCGAGGAGCCCAAGGTGCAGCAGTTCCTGCGCCGCCTGCAGGGCGTCCTGGTCGCACGGACGTACGTGATGATGGACTACGACTGCCGCGTCGAGCAGCTCGAGAAGGCCGTCGCCCTCACCCCGGGCCTGGAGTCCCCGACCGTCTCCCCGCTGCACAACGAGGGCTGGGTCGCCGTCCGGGCCATGGTTCCGGCCAAGGAGGCCCAGCGCATCATGGACGACCTGTACGACATCGGCGCCCGGGCCATCCTGACGACGGCCATCCACGCCTGCCGCCTCTGAGTCGAGGGGCCGTACACCGATGTCCTCCGAACTGCCCACCCTGCCCGTCACCTTCCGGCCGGGCCGCACCCGGGTCGTCCTGCTCACGGCCGGCGTCGCGATCTTCGTCGTCATCACGACGGTCGCGCTGCTGCTGGAGAAGCTCGGCCCGGGCGAACGCCTCAGCTTCATCCTCACCGGCGCGCTCATGTTCGGCGTGCTGGCCATGCTGGCGCGCGTCAAGGTCGTCGCCGACGAGTCCGGCGTCACCGTGGTGAACATCGCCGGCAGGCGCCGTCTGGAGTGGGCCGAGATCGTCCAGGTGAACCTCCGCCCGGGTGATCCCTGGGTGTTCCTCAACCTCAGCGACGGCACCAGCCTGCCCGCGCTCGGCATCCAGCCGGGCATCGCCAAGCAGCGTGCTATCGCCGACGCCCGCGCTCTGCGGGCGCTCGTCGAGGCCCGCGCCGTCAGGGACCCCGAGGAGCATCAGGGCTGAGTCCGAGGGCCATCGGGGCTGACTCAGGGACGTTCACCCTGCCGTAAATCCCCATGTCTTGATTAATCTGTTGGCGGAGGCGTTTTCTGGCGCCTCCGCCCCTGATGTTCCATCCGGTCTTCAGAGGCCCCCGACTACCCGAGGAGTGATTCCCTCCAGCGATGGACGGATCGTCCTGTAGTACCTGCGCCGCCCCCTCCCGACATACCGGGGCGGCGGCATCATGAGCACCCCCTTGCTGCTTCTGGCAGCCGCGTTCCTCCTGATCCTCGCCAACGGCTTCTTCGTGGCCGCCGAGTTCGGCCTGGTCACCGTCGAGGCCACGGACGCCGAGAAGGCCGCCGCCGAGGGCGACCGACGGGCCCGCAGGGTCGCCGAGTCGCTGAAGGAGCTGTCCTTCCAGCTCTCCGGCACCCAGCTCGGCATCACCATCACCTCCCTCGTCGTCGGCATGCTCGCCGAACCGGCGCTCGCGGAGCTGCTGGGCGTCCCCTTCACCGCGATCGGCGTCCCCGAGGGCGCGGTGCCCGGCGTCGCCGTGGTCGTCGGCATGCTGCTGGCCTCGGCCGTGCAGATGGTGATCGGCGAGCTCGTGCCCAAGAACTGGGCGGTGTCCCGGCCGATGCAGGTCGCGCGCTTCGTCGCCGGCCCGCAGCACGTCTTCGCACGTCTGTTCCGGCCGGTGATCGCCGCGCTGAACTCCGTCGCCAACCGCCTCGTCCGCGCCATGGGCATCGAGCCCGCCGAGGAGCTGGCCTCCGCCCGTACCCCCGGCGAACTCGTCTCCCTGGCCCGGCACTCCGCCCAGGCCGGCGCCCTGGAGCAGGACACGGCGGATCTGTTCGTACGGACGCTTTCACTCGGCGAGCTGACCGCGCAGCACGTGATGACGCCGCGCGTGAAGGTCAGCGCGCTCCAGTCGTCGGCCACCGCCGAGGACGTCGTCAACCTGACCCGCGCCACGGGCCTGTCCCGCTTCCCGGTCTACCGGGAGAGGATCGACGAGATCGTCGGCATGGTCCATCTGAAGGACGCGCTGGCGATCCGTTCGAGTGATCGTCTGCGCACCCCGGTCGGGCGCATCGCCCGCCCGGCGCTGCTCGTCCCCGAGACCCTGCCGGTCCAGCCCCTCCTCGCCCAGCTGCGCAGCGAGCAGCCCATCGCCGTCGTCGTCGACGAGTACGGCGGTACGGCCGGGGTGGTCACGCTGGAGGACATCGTCGAGGAGATCGTCGGCGAGGTCCGCGACGAACACGACGGCCAGGACCTGCCCGAACTCGCCGCCGCTCCGCCGGAGGACGGCCGCCCCGCCTGGGACGCCGACGGCAGCTGCCGCGTCGACATCCTCCAGCGCATAGGACTCGATGTGCCCGAAGGGCCGTACGAGACCGTCGCCGGACTCGTCGCCGACCTGCTCGGGCGCATCCCGGCCGTCGGGGACAAGGCGGAACTGCCCGGCTGGCGGCTGTCGGTGCGCCGGGTCGGCCACTACCGCGCCGAGCGCGTCCGGCTGGTCCGGACGGGGTCCGTCGTGGAGGTCGCCCGATGAGCGTGCTCCAACTCCTCTTCGCCGCGCTGCTCGTGCTCGCCAACGGCTTCTTCGTCGGCGCCGAGTTCGCGCTGGTCTCCGTCCGGCGCAGCCAGATCGAACCGCTGGGCACCGCACGGGCCCGTCAGGTCCTGTACGGCCTGGAGCGGCTGCCGCAGATGATGGCGGCGGCCCAGTTCGGCATCACCGTCTGCTCGCTGACGCTCGGCGCGGTCGCCGAACCGACGGTGGCGCACCTGCTGGAGCCGGTGTTCGAATGGATCCACCTGCCGCACGGCATGATCCACCCGCTCACCTATGTCATCGCGCTCGCCGCGGTGGTCTTCTTCCACCTGGTCATCGGCGAGATGCTGCCGAAGAACCTGGCGATGGCGGCGCCGGAGAAGGTCGCGCTGTGGCTCAGCCCCGGCCTGGTCTGGTTCGCCCGCTTCTGCCGGCCGATCACCGTGGCCCTCGGCGCGGTCGCCCAGGCCATCCTGCGGCTCTTCCGCGTCGAGCCGAAGGACGAGGTCGAGGCGGTGTTCACCAGCGAGCAGCTCAACCGCCTCGTCGAGGACTCCGGTCAGGCCGGCCTGCTCGACCCCGAGGAGCAGGAACGTTTGGAGGATGCGCTGGAACTGGGCTCCCGCCCGGTGACGGACGTGCTCCTCAAGCGCGAGTCCCTCGTCACGGTCAGCCCGTCGGTCACCCCCGGCCAGATCGTCGCGCTCACCGCCCGCACCGGGTACTCCCGTTTCCCGGTGGCGGCGGAGAACGGCGCCTTCATGGGCTACCTGCATGTGAAGGACGTACTGGATCTGGAGGAGTCGCAACGCGCGGTGCCGCAGCAGGTGTGGCACCCGATGACGACGCTGCGCTCGGAACTGCCGCTGGACGACGCCCTGACGGTGATGCGCCGCGCCGCGACCCACCTCGCCCAGGTGGCCGACGCCTCCGGCAAGGTCCTCGGCCTCGTCGCGCTGGAGGACGTACTGGAGCTGCTGGTCGGCGAGGTACGCGACCCGGCGCACCGGGAGCTGCCGGAGGTACGGGTCACGGGGCCGCGGGTGAACAGCGGGGAGCCTGAGGAGGCCCTGGCGGGATAGCGAGTGCCCGGTGCTGGTGCGGGCGGGGGTTGGGTCGTCCGCCCGCGCCGGCGGGGTGCGGCCTGCGCCCACCCGTGCCGCCCCAAGCGGCACGACTGCCCGCAGGCTGCGTCGGTCTCACATGGCCGACGGATCCTGCGGCCCTCTCCCCGACAGCACCTCTCCATACGCCTGCATCAGATCCGGCAACCGAAGCGTCGACAGGTCGTCCCTCGTCAAGGCCCCCGGATAGGTCGTCAACCGCAGATCCCGGTACGCACAGCTCTTCTCGTACAGCGTCCGCAGGAACCGCCCGTTGCCCAACTCGTCGATCCACCCCTGGTCGACCACATGCCCGGCGATGGACCGCAGCTCGTCCAGTGCCTCCTCGTCCCACACGTCCCCGTTCTCCGCGGCGAGCACCTCGCCGATCGAGGTGAGTTCGAGGGGGCGGTAGGAGGGAAAGTCGACGCGGGTCGTGAAGCGCGACGACAGTCCCGGATTGGCGGCCAGCAGACGGTCCATGCCCTCCGGATAGCCGGCCAGGATCACCACCAGGTGGTCCCGGTTGTCCTCCGCCCGCTTCAGCAGCACCTGGAGGGCCTCGTCGCCGTAGGCGTCGCCCTTGCCGTAACCGGTGTTGGAGAGGGAGTACGCCTCGTCCACGAACAGGACACCGCCGAGCGCGGAGTCGATGAGCTCGTTGGCCTTCACGGCCGTCTGGCCCAGATACTCGCCGACCAGATCGGCTCGCTGGGCCTCCACGAGATGGTCGCCGCCGAGGAGTCCGAGGGCGTAGAAGACACGGCCCAGGATGCGGGCGACCGTGGTCTTGCCGGTGCCGGAGGGGCCGGAGAAGACGAAGTGCCGTTTGGGCGGCTGCACCGGCAGGCCCTGCCCGGTGCGCAGCCGGGCCATGTTCAACTGGGCGGACAGCGCCTTGACCTGGCGCTTGACGGGCTCCAGCCCCACCATGCGCTCGAGCTCGGCGAGCGCCTCCTCGAGTAACCCGGGGTCGGTGGGCCCGGCGGGGATCGGCTGCCCCGGTACGGCCGTCTTCTCGCGCACCGCCGGATCGGCCACCGACGGCAGCGGAACGGCCGGCGGCAGGTCCGGGTCCGGCAGCCTCAGGTCCCGTCCCTCGATGCCGAAGAGCGGATCGAGCCCGTCGGGACCGTCGGCCACGTCCTGTCCGACCCCGGTGAGCGTGATCGCCGCGAGGTCGGCGGTCTCGTCGTAGCCGTCGCCCTCGGCGATCGCCGCGAGCCGGGCCGAGGTGTCCATGAAGGCGGGGTCGACGCGGTGCACGGCACGGTAGAGCGGGAGGGCGGCCGCGGACCGGCCCGTGCCCTCATGCGCCCGGGCCAGCCAGTACCGCAGCTCCTTGCGCTGCGGCTGCTCGCTGCGGCAGCGCATCAGCGCGGCCGACAACAGCGGCTCGGCCTGTCCGTACGTCTCCAGCCGTACCCGCGCCATACCGCCGAACAGGCCGGCCTCGATGCCGAGCATCGGGTCGTCGAGCAGCGGGTCGGTGTGCCGGACGAGCTGCTCCCAGTCCTTGACCAGGTAGGCGCGACACGCGTGCAGGAAGCGGACCTGGTGGTCGGTGTCCACGGGCGGCAGCCCGGCCAGCGCGCGGTCCAGCTCCGGGACGTGCCGGCCGTCCAGCCAGTGCGAGGCGTGGGCCAGCAGCAGGTCGCGCGGACTCTCCAGGACCGGCTGCACCCACCAGCCCAGCCAGTACCAGGAGTTGAGCGTCCGCCGATGCCGGGCGCGCTGTTCCCCGAAGCGCTCCCGGTGCCGGAACATCCGCAGCAGCGCGGTCGTCGTGTCGACGCGCAGCGCGTGCAGCCCCAGCCAGCCGTCGGCCATCCCGGGATCGATCCGCACCGCGGTACGGAACTCCTCCTCCGCCTGCGGATACGCCCCCATCGTGTAGGCATCCACACCTCGCAGCCAAGCGAGGTCGGCCGGGGCCTCGGGGCCCTGCGTGCCGAAGTCCATCACGTCCCCCCACAAACCGTGCCCCCGTCGGTTGGCCGACAGCTCGCGCGTCGACCGCCTTGATCGAACCGCCGTACCGCGGACCGGAGTTGCAACGGTGCGCAGAGCAGCCGTCCGTAGGGCGCACCGAGGGCATCGTACCTGCGAGGGTGTGGCCCGCCCCAGGGTGCCGCACGGGCCGTTTGGCGAGGTGGGAGCAGATCGGGCCCACCGCGCTCGGTGACCGAGGGTGAGCGAATCGCGCCTCTCGGCGCCCGCGACAAGGGGGTGAGGACAGAACGAAGCCCCCGATCACGGGGGAACAACCGGGGGCTTCGCGTGTGTGGGCGGCTTCGAATGGCCGCACATTCAGAACGTAAGTCCTGTACGGGCCCCCGGTCAAGCCGAGTTGAAGCACTCCGAGAAGTTCTCCCGCAAGACCCTTCACAAGTTCAGCACATTGCCGATGGCCCGTCACCGTGCGTGATGAACTGGTCCGGTCCAACGGTCCCGGCAGGCCCAGGAACCACCTCATATCCCTTGCCGCACTGCCGAACCAGAAGGTCGGCGAACGGCCGGGACGAGTCATCGGCGAAGTGACTGCGCTCCGCCTTGACCCACCGGTCCCAGAACTCCCGCTGCTCCTCCCCGTCCCGCGACCGTCCCCGCGTCCACGACTCCTCGTGCGCCAGTTCCATCCACAGCAGCCGGGCGAGATACGGACGTAGTGCGCGGCGGCCGGCGCCGACGCCCTCGATGACGATCACCGGGGCGGGCGGCAGGGCGACGGGCGCTCCGAACTGGCGGGCCCGCCAGTCGTAGGGGGCGTAGTGGGCGGTCTCGCCGTGGGCGAGCGGTTCGATCACCTGGGTCAGCAGGCGCTCGGTCCACTCGAACAGCTCGTCGTGGCTGGCGATGTCGTCGAGGTGCAGCACCGGGGCGTCGCCGAGCGCGCGGGCCAACTGCCCGGCGAACGTGGACTTTCCGGAGCCGGCGTGCCCGTCCACGCCGACGAGGCGGACCGGGCCGCAGGACGGGGGGAGGCGGTGGAGCCGCGTGGCGAGGTCTTGAATCGTTTTTCCCGAGGGTGGCAGAGGGTGGGCATATTTCGTTGGAACATTCTAGTAGTGGGTGAAAGCGGGTGGCGGGGCGCGATGAGAAAAGGTGTCGCTTTGAACTAGCTGTCGAAGGTCCGCAATGCCACCGAAAAACTCCGGCCGTCACGGCGAAATGTGCGTTCCGGTTGAGTCCCCTGCTGAGTAAGGTGCCTGGTGCGCGACTGTGAGGCGCCGTAACGGGGGATGGGCTGGGACAGATGGCCGCGGGGTTATTCGAAGGGCAGTATGTGTGGCATCCGGCGGCCGACGACCGCTTGCTCGCGAGCGTGTGCGTCGATGTCCGCGCCGGCCGTTATCTGAGCGCCCGCGACGCGCTGGCCGAAACCCACGGCGACTTCGCCCTGCGCGCCCACCGCTCTCTCGTCCTCGCCTCCGAGGCCGCCGACTCCGACCTCGTCGAGCGCTGGCTGGCCGAGGAGCCCGGCCCCGAGGCGGCGCTGCTGTGGGCACGGGTGGCCGTGCTGCGGGCGCTGCGCGCGGCCGACGCGCGTGACAGCCGGGCCGAGGCGCTGGAGCGGATAGCGCTGGCCGCGTGCGAGCGGGCCGCGGCGGCGGACCCCGCCGACCCCACGCCCTGGGTGGCCAAGCTGGCGATGGCCCGGATGCACCGGCTGCGCGACCAGGCGCCGCGCGGTCTGCTCACCGCGCCGCCCGGGCCATGGCGGCTGTTCGCGCACGTCCTTTCCCTCGACCCCTGGCACCGCGAGGCCCACCACCGCTTCCTGGCCTGCTTCTTCGCCCGGCACGGCGGCTCCGTGACCGCCGCCTGGGACGTCGCCGCCTTCCTCGGTCAGCGGGCGCCCGACGACTCGCCGCTGCGCCTGCTCCCGCTGGTCGCCCTGGTGGCGAGCTACGACCCGAACCCAACTGCTCGCCGACCGCGTCTGGGAGCAGCCGCAGTGGCGCTCCACAGCCCTGGCGATCCAGCGGGACTGGCTGCCCACGGTGGCCGAATACCGCTTCACCCCGGTCCTCGACCTGGCCTACCTCGCACACGCCCTGGTCATGGCCCGGCGCGAGGAGGAGGCACGCGCCGTCTTCGCGGCGATGGGGCCGTACGCCTCCCGGATGCCCTGGTCCGTCTTCGGCGACCCGGCCGAGCAGCTCTCCCGGGCGCGCCGCGCCTGCGGACTGCCCGTGCCGGGCGCCTGACGTACCGCAACCCCCCACCGAGAGAAAGGTCCGACCCGTGTCAGAACGGATATCGCCTCCGCGTGCCAAAGCGCGCGGGGGAGCGGTTCCGATCGCGCTCGACGACGATGCGACCCTGCATGCGATGGGTTATCCGAGAAAACTCACGCGGCGCTTTCAGGCATTCGACAATTTCGCCATCTCATTCACCATCATCAACATCATCTCGGGTATCTTCTCGGGCTTCGGATTCGGTCTGAACGCGGGCGGCCCGAGCGTTCTCGTCTTCGGCTGGATCGGCGTCTCCGTCATGGTGCTCTTCGTGGGAGCAGCGATGGCGGAAGTCGCCTCGGCCTATCCGACGAGCGGCGCGCTGTATTTCTCCGCCGGAAAGCTCGCCAAACGGCACAAGGGCGCGTGGTCCTGGTACACGGGCTGGCTGAACTTCGTGGGCCAGGTCGGCGGCACGGCCGCCACCGGGTACGCCGCCGCCACCTTCCTCCAGGCCTTCATCGCCCTGCAGTGGCCCTCGTACGAGCCGACGCCGCACCGGACGGTGCTGATCACGGCCCTGATCATCGTGCTCCAGGGGCTCGCCAACACCTACACCGTGCACCTGGTGGCCGTACTGAACCGGATCTCCGTGTGGTGGCTGCTGAGCGGACTCGTGGTTATCGTGAGCGCCCTGATCGTCATGCCCGAACATCATCAGTCGGCCTCGTTCGTCACGCATTTCGCGAACAACACCGGTTTCACGAGCGCGCTTTACGGCGGGATGCTCGGTCTGCTGGTCACCAGCTGGACCTTCACCGGCTTCGACGGCAGCTTCCACATGTCCGAGGAAACGGTCCGGGCGACGGTCAACGCGCCGAAGGGGATCACGCGGGCGATCGGATACTCGGCGATCGCGGGACTGCTGCTGATGCTCGCATTGGTCTACAGCATTCGTGACTACGACCGTGTGGCGAGCGCCGACGCGCCTCCCGTGCAGATCCTGATCGACGGGCTCGGCCTGGGGACCGCCAAGGTGGTGCTGCTGATCGTCATCGGCGCCATGCTCTTCTGCGGGCTCGCCAACCTCACCAGCAACACCCGGCAGATCTTCGCCTTCTCCCGGGACGGCGCGATGCCCGGCTCCCGCTGGTGGCACTCGGTCTCGCCGCGCACCCGCACGCCCGTCAAGGCGGTGTGGCTGGCGGTGGCCTGCTCGCTGGCGCTCGTGCTGCCCGGCTGGTGGTCGCACACGGCGTTCACCGCCATCGTCAGCGTCAACGTCGTCGGACTCTTCCTCGCGTACGCCGTGCCGATCCTGCTCCGGCTGCGACTGGGCGACGAGTTCCAGCCAGGGCCCTGGCACCTGGGCCGGTGGGGACGGCCGGTCGGGGTCGTCGCGGTGACCTGGATCCTGTTCAGCAGCGTCCTGTTCATGCTGCCGCAGGCCTCGCCGGTGACCGCCCACTCCTTCAACTACGCGCCGATCGCGCTGGGCGTGGTCCTGGCCGTGGCCACGGTGTGGTGGTTCGCCGCCGCTCGCCGCCGCTTCCACGGCCCGGTCAGTTACGGACGCCCCGACGAGGTCGCGGCCATGGACCTCGTCTGACAACCCGTCACCGATAGAGGCAGGTCACGGTCTCGGCGTACGTCGCCACGGCGGCGTACGCCCCGGGGCCTGCCAGCGGTCGACACCAATATTCGTAGACGCGCCAGGAACCGAAGTGCTGGTGGACGCTGCCGCCTGCGGCCATAGTTGGCGGACAGCCGTGCACTGGACCCGCCCGACTCGGACACCTGGGGGTCTTCCGCCCATGAGCAGAGCCGAACAGCCGTCCCGCAGAACCGTCCTGGCCGCCGCGGTCGCCGCAGCCGTCGCCGGCGGTGGCAGTTCAGGTCCGGCGGCCGCCGCCGACACCACCGCCGATGGCGCGGAACCGGCGCAGGCCCCGGCCCGCACCGTCGACTACCGCGCCTGGACGACGTACACCGACTGGCGCGGCGGCGGCGCCGCGGGCACGCGCGCCGTCGCGGGCGCCCGCCCCGGCATCGTGATCGCCACCCCCGTCGGCACCACCGACTACACGGACCCGCACACCGGCAGGAGCGCCCGCTGGGAGTACGCGACCTGGACCTCCCCCGTCCACCGGCTCTCCGTCCCCTCGACCGAGGCGATCGCCTCCTGGAACGCGCACACCCCGGCGGGCACCTGGCTCCAGATCGAACTCCGGGGGACGTACTCCGACGGCGCGGCCACCCCCTGGTACGTGCTGGGCCGCTGGGCCGCCGGTGACCAGGACATCCGGCGGACCTCGGTCGACGACCAGGGCGACGGCAGGAGCAGCGTCTGGACGGACACGCTCGCCATCGACGACCCGGCCACCGGGCTGCGCCTCACCTCGTACCGGCTGCGGCTGACCCTCTACCGCAAGCCCGGCACGAAGCTCACCCCCACCGTCTGGCGGGTCGGCGCGATGGGCTCCGACGTCCCCGACCGCTTCACCGTCCCGGCCTCCGCCCCCGGCCTCGCCCACGAGCTGATCGTCCCGCGCTACTCGCAGGAGACCCACGTGGGCCAGTACCCGGAGTACGACAACGGTGGCGAGGCCTGGTGCAGCCCCACCTCCTCGCAGATGATCATCGAGTACTGGGGCGGGCGCCTCACCCCGGAGCAGCTGGCCTGGGTCGACCCGGCGTACGCCGACCCGCAGGTCTGCCACGCGGCCCGGTACACCTTTGACCACCAGTACGACGGCTGCGGAAACTGGCCGTTCAACGCCGCCTACGCGGCCACCTTCAAGGGCCTCCAGGGCGTGGTCACTCGGCTCGGCTCGCTCACCGACCTGGCGACGCTGATCGCGGCCGGCATCCCGGCCATAACGTCCCAGTCCTTCCTGGCGGGGGAGCTGACCGGGGCGGGGTACGGCACCGCCGGGCATCTGATGACCGTCATCGGCTTCACCGCCGAGGGCGACGTGATCGCCAACGACCCGAACTCACCGAGCAACGAGGCGGTGCGGCGCGTCTACAAGCGGCGCGAATGGGAGAACATCTGGCTGCGGACCAAGCGGTACGACGCCAGCGGCAAGGTGGTCTCCGGCACGGGTGGCGTCTGTTACCTCTACTTCCCGGCGACTCCGACGCCGCGCCAGCGCGCCGCGCTCGCCGCGGTGGGCGTGCGCTGAGCGGCCGCCCGCACGGGCCCCGGGATACCGGGGCCTTTGTGCTGTGAGCAACCTCTCTGCCGCAAAAGCCGTTCCCGATGGCAAGGTGGGCATATGACCGCGCACTCAGCCACCGCCCCCCGCGTCCGCACCGGCGGCCCCCAGGGAGACGGCCCGAAGGTCGTCGAGCACGTCATGGGCTGGATCCTCGTGGTGGTCGTCGCGATGCTGGTCACCCAGCTCGGGCTGCTGTGACCTGACGCACACCGGGCGCTTTGATCGGACATATATCGACCCCGGTGTGGAGCGGCTCCACCAAAGTCGATCAGACTCGAACGGCCAGCTGGTGTACGTCTGCCATACTGCCGATGTCCCGCCGCCCGTCGGAAATCCAGGGTCTAAATTGAATATTAGTCAACAGCGTGACGCGGCCCGTCCCCGGGCCCGCGGCACCGAGCGCTCGGTGGCGCGCCGTGCCGAACTCATCGCCATCGGGCGGAAGTTGTTCGCCGACACGTCGTACGACGCGCTCTCCATGGACGACATCGCGCGGCAGGCCCGTGTCGCCAAGGGGCTCATCTACTACTACTTCCAGTCCAAGCGCGGGTACTACCTGGCGATCATCCAGGACTCCGTCGCCGATCTGGTCACCTTCGCCGCGAGCGGGCTCGAACTCCAGCCGGTGGACCGGGTCCACCGCACCATCGACAGCTACCTGCGCTACGCCGAGCACAACCAGTCCGCCTACCGCACCATCGTCAGCGGCGGCGTCGGCTTCGACACCGAGGTGCACGCCATCCGGGACGGTGTGCGTGAGGCGATCGTGGCGACCCTCGCCGAGGGGGCGTACGGCCGCACCGACATCGCCCCGCTCGCCCGCATGGGCCTGCTCGCCTGGGTGTGCAGCGTCGAGGGTGCCACCCTGGACTGGATAGACCGCCCCGAGTTGAACCGCGACACCATGCGCGAGCTGCTGGTGAAGACGCTGGGCGGCGCCATGCGCGCCATCGAGGAGATGGACCCCTCCTACCCGGCCCCGCGGCCCGCGCGCCGGGAGGGCTGACGCGGCGAGGGGCGGAGGCTCGTGGTGCCCCGCCCCGGGGGGTTTCGACTGGACCGCCTGTCGGTGGTTCAGACCAATTCGGAAGGGTGTAAAGTTTCCTGGAGTAAGCGGTCGTTAACTAGTGACTCGATGTCCCCGATCGGGCATACTCACCGCAGAGCCGCTGGTCAGCAGCTTCCGCGACCCGGAGGCGGAGCACCGGCCGGCATCCGAGACACCAGGCGGAGCCGCCCCACCCAAGGCGTGCGACCGCCGACTTTCCCGAAAGGGAGGAGAGCGTCGCCATGCCCGACCGCGCCCCGCAGCCGGTGGACCGTCAACTGCCCACGGACGAGGCCCGGGATCTGATCTCGCTCGTCCGCGACATCGCGCAGCGTGAGATCGCCCCGAAGGCGGCCGACGAGGAGGACGCCGGACGCTTCCCGCGCGAGGTCTTCACCCTGCTCTCCGAATCCGGCCTGCTCGGCCTGCCGTACGACTCCGAGTACGGCGGCGGCGACCAGCCGTACGAGGTCTACCTCCAGGTCCTCGAAGAGCTCGCCGCGGCTCGCCTCACCGTCGGCCTCGGCGTCAGCGTGCACTCCCTGGCCTGCTACTCCCTCGCCGCCTACGGCACCAAGCAGCAGCAGGTCGAGCACCTGCCCGCGATGCTCGGCGGCGGGCTGCTCGGCGCGTACTGCCTGTCCGAGCCGTCGTCGGGCTCGGACGCGGCATCGCTGCGGACCAAGGCGGTGCGGGACGGCGACGGCTGGGTGATCACCGGCACCAAGGCCTGGATCACTCATGGCGGCATCGCCGACTTCTACACGGTCATGGCGCGTACCGGCGAGGAGGGGCCGCGCGGGATCACCGCGTTCCTGGTCCCCGGTGACGCGGCGGGGCTGAGCGCGGCGGCGCCCGAGAAGAAGATGGGCATGAAGGGCTCGCCCACCGCCCAGGTCCACTTCGACGGTGTCCGGGTCGGCGACGAGCGGCGTATCGGCGACGAGGGCCAGGGCTTCGCGATCGCCCTGTCCGCGCTCGACTCCGGCCGGCTCGGCATCGCGGCCTGCGCGATCGGCGTGGCGCAGGCCGCGCTGGACGAGGCGGTGGCGTACGCCACCGAGCGACGGCAGTTCGGCAAGCCCATCGTCGACTTCCAGGGCCTGCGCTTCATGCTCGCCGACATGGCGACCCAGATCGAGGCGGGCCGCGCGCTGTATCTGGCGGCGGCACGGCTGCGCGACGCGGGCCGTCCGTTCGCCAAGCAGGCGGCGATGGCCAAGCTGCACTGCACCGACACGGCGATGAAGGTCACCACCGACGCCGTCCAGATCCTCGGCGGGTACGGCTACACCGCGGACTTCCCGGCCGAGCGCTTCATGCGGGAGGCCAAGGTCCTGCAGATCGTCGAGGGCACGAACCAGATTCAGCGGATGGTCATCGCCCGTCACCTAGCAGGTCCCGAGGGACGCTGAACTGACCGTGCTTGACCTGCGGCGCCGCGAGCCGGATCCACTCCGGGTCGTGGCGCCCCGGCAGGGTGCGGCCACGGTCGGCCCAGGTGCGCATCAGCTCGCGGTAGATGGGCGGATCCGGCTGCTGCGGCGGCGCCGGCGGAAGCGTCCCTGCGGGCCGTGGAACGAAGATGCGGCGCTGAGGCCCGGTCGCCGAATACGTGGGGGGCATACCAGGGCAACGCGGAGCTGGGGGACAAGTCACCGCCAGCCGGAATCGGGCGTGAGTTCACGGACGTCCGGCTCCCTCTCTGGTCACGTCACGCCGCCTGACGTACCGTCAGGCCACCCGCCTCCAGGGGGGTTTGCCGTGGCCGACGGCGACCGCCCGGTACCGCTTGACGAGTACCCGGTGCACCAGGTGCCCCTGTCCATGAAGTACGTCGCGACCAGCGACCGCAACGCCTACGACCGCTGCATCTTCCACGTCCTCGACCATCAGGGGCGTGCCCTGCTGATCCTCGGCCTCGGGGTGTCCCCGAACGCCGGGGTGATCGACGCGTACGCGACGCCGCGGGTCGGGGACACCCTGCACGCGGTCCGGGCGTCGGACGCGCTCGGCGAGGACCGGATGCGGCTCGCCGTCGGGCCGTTGCGCATCGAGGCCGGGGAGCCGCTGCGGCGGCTGCGTCTGACGTGCGACGACGCGGAGTTGTCGTACGACATCACCTGGACCGCCGACTTCCCCGCCCTCTGGGAACCCCACCATCTGCAGCGACGCGGTGACCGGCTCAGCCTCGAAGGGCGCCGCTTCGTGCAGGCGGGTGGCGTGGCGGGTGTCGTGCGCGCGGGTGGTGCGGAGTTCCGCGTCAACCCTGCCGAGTGGACCGGCACCCGCGACCGCAGCTGGGGTGTGCGACCCATAACCGGGGAGGAGGGCGGGCGGTTCGCCGAGGAGCATCCGACCGAGGGCTTCCACTGGATCTGGTGCCCGGTGCGCTTCGAGGACCGGTTCCTGATGGTGATCGTCCAGGAGGACGCGGACGGATACCGCTCGCTCAGCGAGGCGACGCTGGTCCGCCCCGGCCACCGCGACCGCCAACTCGGCCGGCCCCAGGCCGAGATCGCCTACCGCTCCGGCACCCGCCACCCCGAACGCGCCCTCATCCACATCGGCGACGTACGCAAGCCGCAGGAACTGGAGGTGGAGGTCCTCACCTCGTCCCCCCTCGCCATCGGCGCCGGCTATCCGCCCGCCGACGACTGGCAGCACGGCACCTGGCGGGGGCGCGGCTGGACCGACCGCCGTACCTACGACCTCTCCGACCTCGCCGCCCACCCCCTCGCCGCATACGGAGTCACCGACCACGCCGCGCGCTTCCGGCTGGACGGCCGGGCGGTCACGGCATCTTCGAGCACGGCTCGTTCGGGCGGCACGACCCGAGCGGGTTCACGGACTTCAAGTCGGTTGCACCGTAGGGGGTTTGCGACATGGCAGCCACGGCACCCCGCCCTCGCACGACCACCCGCGACCCGAAGGAGATCACCCGCCGCCTCACCGCCTGGCTCGGCACCCGGCTGCCGGGCGCCAAGGCGGTCGGCGTCACCACCCCCGAGTCGAACGGCATGTCCAGCGAGACCCTGCTCTTCGACATCGAGCACCCCGAACCGCCAGTGCGCGCATGCGCGTTGCGGCTCGCGGCGGATCCGGCGGCGTACACGGTGTTCCCGGTGTATGACATGGCCTGCCAGTACCGCACGATGCGACTGGTGGGCGACCGGTCCGACCTCCCCGTGCCGAAGGTGCTGTGGCTGGAGGAGGACCCCGGTCCGTTGGGGGCGCCCTTCTTCGCCATGGAGCGAGTCGCGGGGCGCGTGCCGCCGGACGTCATGCCGTACACCTACGCGGGCAACTGGCTGCACGCGGCGAGCGACGAGGAACGCGAGCACCTCGAAGCGGCGACGATCGGACTGCTGGCCCGGCTGCACGACCAAGTACCGGCGGGGGAAGCGCAGTTCCTCGCCCTCCCAGGTGAAGGTGACGCACTGCGTCGCCATGTCGCGGCACAACGCGCGTACTACGAATGGGTGGTTGACGGACTCGCCCCGTTCACCGCTCATCGAGGACGCGTTCGCCCGCCTGGAGGAGCTCTGGCCCCTCGATCCGGGCATGCCGGTGCTCAACTGGGGCGACGCGCGCATCGGGAACGTCATCTACGACGGCTTCGAACCCGCGGCCGTCCTCGACTGGGAGATGGCGGGCCTGGCCCCGCGTGAGGTTGACCTCGCGCGGGGCCATCAGGTGCACCGCTTCTTTTGCTGTCCTGCACCACGGCAGCGTCTCTGATTGGCTTGGTGGCAAGTGCCGAGTGAAGCCGATCGCCTTCGTGCCCTGGTGTCAGCGGTGGAAGCCGCTGGCCCGCGTGGCACGTCCCTCCGGACGCTGGCCAGCCAGACGCGTACGTACCCACTGGGGAGGGTGCCCGACGTCGCCTGGGCGCCGGGCGTGCACGTCACGCTCTGCCACGGAATCACTACGGTTGGCTAATCGGATTGGCGAACCATGGTGCAGGGTGGCTACCGGGATTGAGCGATGCGGCGGTGGTGCCGCCGCGCGGGGTGGCGCGCGCTCAGGCGGCCTGACGCCGCATGACCGGGACCCTGATGGGGCGCGAGCCCGGGCCGCCGACATGCGAGAAGGGCTGGGTCCGCCAGTCCAGTCCCTGAGGAAGGGTCAACAGGAGGGCGGTGTCCTGCTCCTGAGGTTCCGTCGACTCGTCCGCCGAGCGGGCCTCGGAGGCCGCACGACCCGTGCCGGCACAGACCGTGAGGCCGAACGGGTTCCACGGCGAGGCGCACAGCGCGTGCTCCGGCAGGACCTCCTCGTCCGCCAGCAGGGCGATGGGCTGCGCGCAGTCCGGGCAGATCACCCGGTACATCTCGAAGGTGTCGTACGCGTCGAGCTCCTCGTCGTCGAAGGCGTCGGGTTCGACGCCCTCCGGAGCGGGCTCGACGACCGGCTGGAGCCGCTTGGGTGCGGTATGACCAGGGCGCTTAAGACTCTGCATGGATTTTCTCCCCCTCGGGCTGGGCCGTGAAGGCGCTGCGGCCTCGACCACAGCAAGCACTTCCCGTCCGATCTCAGCGGTAATCACGAGAACATCACGGAGCCTGTTCGAGGCCTGTGGCGTTCGTCACATGCCGCCCGCAGGTGCCCGGCGCGGCCGGTTTGTCCCTCAGTCGGCCCACAGGCGGCTCTCGGCCACATCACAAACCGGGCATGACCTGGGCTGCTCAGGTATCCGAGGAGATCAACCGCACTGTAGGTTCTGCGTCATGGAGGAGCTGGACCGGCAAATCGTGCAGCTGCTCGTCAAGGACGGGCGGATGAGTTACACCGACCTGGGCAAGGCCACGGGCCTGTCCACATCGGCCGTGCACCAGCGGGTGCGCCGGCTGGAGCAGCGCGGCGTCATCCGCGGTTACGCCGCGGTCGTCGACCCCGAGGCGGTGGGGCTGCCCATGACCGCGTTCATCTCGGTGAAACCGTTCGACCCCAGCGCTCCCGACGACATCGCGGAGCGGCTGGCCGGGGTGCCGGAGATCGAGGCCTGCCACAGCGTCGCCGGGGACGAGAACTACATCCTCAAGGTCCGGGTGGCCACGCCGCACGAGCTGGAGGAGCTGCTGGCTCGGCTCCGGTCGCTGGCGGGGGTTTCGACTCGGACGACGGTGGTGTTGTCGACGCCGTACGAGGCACGGCCACCGCGGATCTGACCGACCTGCGTGCCGGGGGGCTCACGCCAGGCGCGAGACTGTTCCCCATGAGTGAGTCCACCGCCCAGCCGAAGACCGTCCTGCTCCGCCGCGGAGAGGTGCACAGCCCCGCCGACCCCTTCGCCACCGCGATGGTCGTGGAGCGCGGCCAGGTCGCCTGGGTCGGGTCCGAGGGGGCCGCCGACGCCTTCGCGGACGGTGTGGACGAGGTCGTCGACCTGGACGGTGCCCTGGTCACGCCGGCGTTCACCGACGCGCATGTGCACACCACGGCCACGGGTCTCGCCCTGACCGGCCTCGACCTGTCCGACGCCCCCTCCCTTCAGGCGGCTCTCGCTCTCGTACGGGACTTCGCCACCGCACGCCCGCACGACCGCGTCCTGCTCGGCCACGGCTGGGACTCCTCCCGCTGGCCCGGCGGCCGCCCCCCGACGCGCGCCGAACTCGACGAGGCCACGGGTGGGCGCCCTCTCTACCTCTCCCGTATCGACGTCCACTCGGCGGTCGTCACCACGGCCCTGCTGGACATGACGCCGGGACACCTCGACGCCGGGGACGCCCCGCTCGTCGCCGACGCCCACCACGCCGTACGCGCCACCGCGCTGGACGCGATCACCCCCGCCCAGCGCACCGAGGCCCAGCGCGCCGCCCTCGCCCACGCCGCCTCCCTCGGCATCGGCACCGTCCACGAGTGCGGCGGGCCCGACATCTCCTCCGAGGACGACTTCACCGGCCTGCTGCGGCTCGCCGCCGAGGAGGCCGGACCCCGGGTCGTCGGCTACTGGGCTGAGCAGGCCGAGGAGGGCATCGCCAAGGCGCGGGAGCTGGGCGCGATCGGCGCGGCCGGTGACCTCTTCGTCGACGGCGCTCTCGGCTCGCACACCGCCTGCCTGCACCAGCCGTACGCCGACGCCCCCCATGCCGGCACCGCCTATCTGGAGGCCGCCGCCGTCGCCGCCCACGTCACCGCCTGCACCGAGGCCGGCCTCCAGGCGGGCTTCCACGCGATCGGCGACGCCGCCGTGACCGCCGTCGTGGAGGGCGTGCGCGCCGCCGCCGACAAGCTCGGCCTCGCCCGCATCCGGGCCGCCCGGCATCGGGTCGAGCACGCCGAGATGCTGACCCCCGAGACGATCGCGGCCTTCGCCGAGCTGGGCCTGACCGCCTCCGTCCAGCCCGCCTTCGACGCGCTGTGGGGCGGCGAGGACGGCATGTACGCCCAGCGCCTGGGTGCCGAGCGTGCTCGCTCCCTCAACCCCTTCGCGGCCCTCCTGCGCGCCGGTGTCCCGCTCGCCTTCGGCTCCGACAGCCCCGTCACGCCCCTCGATCCCTGGGGCACGGTCCGCGGCGCGGCCTTCCACCGCACGCCGGAGCACCGCGTGTCCGTGCGCGCCGCGTTCACGGCGCACACGCGGGGCGGCTGGCGGGCCATCGGACGCGACGACGCGGGCGTCCTGGCACCGGGAGCGCCCGCCGACTACGCGGTGTGGCGCACCGAAGAACTGGTGGTCCAGGCCCCCGACGACCGGGTCGCGCGCTGGTCCACCGACCCCCGCTCCGGCACCCCGGGCCTGCCCGACCTGACCCCGGGTCGAGCGCTTCCGGTCTGCCTGCGCACGGTGGTGGGCGGACGAACGGTCTTCGTACGGCCGGGCGAGTGATCTCCCGGGGTGGCGCGAACCCGATCGGTCCGCACCACCCCGTCGTGCGACCTGCGCATCCTCCGCGCTGACCAGGGGATTGAGCGAAGAACCGCAGGTCAAACGGCTGTTGACAGGCGGAGGCCCGGGGCCGATAGGTTCGGCCGAGTCCACCACCGGACGCCCGACCGGGGAACCGCGGAACTTCCCCGAACCCGTCGCAACGCCGCTGGGTCAGGGACGGTGTGCCGCACCGGGGCACCGCCACTGGGAGCCAGGCTCAGCGCTCGCGCGGCGACGACGGAACGTTCCGGCCGGTCGGGGAGGTGTGACCCGGGTGGGGCCCGGGCGCTCAGTAGACAACGGCTTTCGGTCGACCCGCAGCCAGCGGGTCCCAGGTCGGCCCGAAGGGCGCCGGGCCCCCATCCGCAGCAGAAGGCGCGAGTCCCCGCACAGTCACACGAAAATCTGTACTTACCCCGCTCTTGTGGAATCGACACCGCCATTCGAACGTGCTGTCACGTCAGCGCAGGCCGCGACGACTATGGTGGACGTCTGCGTACGGACATGAAGGGGCAGCAGTGAACGACGGCGACGGGACCCTCGCGGCACAGGACCGGGGGAGGCAGTTCGGGCCGCTCGGCACGGCGTTGGTGATCATTCCGACC
The DNA here is from genome assembly GCF_030499515.1 of Streptomyces sp. DT2A-34. Classification (NCBI taxonomy): domain Bacteria; kingdom Bacillati; phylum Actinomycetota; class Actinomycetes; order Kitasatosporales; family Streptomycetaceae; genus Streptomyces; species Streptomyces sp. DT2A-34. The sequence goes on from NZ_JASTWJ010000001.1 coordinate 8,528,400, forward strand.
TACAACGAGGCGGAGAACATCAAGAGCATCGTCGGCCGGGTCCGCAAGGCGGTCCCCGAGGCGCACGTGCTCGTGGCCGACGACAACAGCCCCGACGGCACCGGCAAGCTCGCCGACGAACTGGCCGTCGAGGACGACCACGTCCAGGTCCTGCACCGCATGGGCAAGGAGGGGCTCGGCGCCGCCTACCTCGCCGGTTTCCGCTGGGGCATCGAGAAGGGCTACGGCGTCCTGATCGAGATGGACGCCGACGGCTCCCACCAGCCCGAGGAACTGCCCCGCCTGCTGACCGCCCTCAAGGGCGCCGACCTGGTCCTCGGCTCCCGCTGGGTACCCGGCGGCCGGGTCGTGAACTGGCCCAAGTCCCGCGAGTTCATCTCCCGCGGTGGCAGCCTCTACTCCCGCCTCGCCCTGGACCTGCCCCTGCGCGACATCACCGGCGGCTACCGCGCCTTCCGCCGCGAGACCCTGGAGGGCCTCGGCCTGGACGACGTCGCCTCCCAGGGCTACTGCTTCCAGGTCGATCTAGCCCGCCGCGCCGTCAAGGCCGGCTTCCATGTCGTCGAGGTGCCGATCACCTTCGTCGAGCGCGAACTCGGTGACTCGAAGATGAGCCGCGACATCCTGGTCGAGGCGCTGTGGCGGGTCACGTCGTGGGGAGCGCGGGAGCGGGTGGGCAAGCTGATGGGCCGCGCGAAGCCGTCGTCGCCGTCCCGGTCGTAACCTGCGGCGCGGCGGTCACGGCGTCGACCCACGCCCGACGGTCCCGCTGTCGGCCCATGGCGCGGCGGCCGTCACGGTCGTCACAGTCGTCACCTACGACCGCACAGGCGCCGTCGGGCGTCCCCTTATCCCGCTCTGAGCCGGGCCCAGGCACACTGGACGCATGACGACTGGCGCACCGACCCCCACCTATCCCGCCCGGCCCCGGCGCTCCCGGCTGCGGACTTTTCTGCCGCTGGGCATCGCGGCGTGGCTGGTGCTGGAGATCTGGCTGCTGACCGTGGTCGCGGACGCGGCGAGCGGGCTCTTGGTGTTCGTGCTGCTGCTCGCCGGCCTCGTGCTCGGCTCGGTGGTCATCAAGCGGGCGGGCCGACGCGCCTTCCAGGCCCTGAACGAGGCGCTGCAACGCGGCGGCGCCCCGGCGAGCGGCGGCGGCAACGGCCTGATGATGCTGGGCGGCCTGCTGATCATGCTGCCTGGCCTGATCTCGGACGCGGTGGGCCTGCTCCTGCTGATCCCGCCGGTCCAGAAGGCCCTGAGCGGCTATGCGGAGCGGACGTTCGACCGGAAGCTGCGTGAGGCGACCCCGGGTTCGTTCGGCGATGCCTTCCAGCAGGCTCGTATGCACCATCCTGATGGCAAGGTCGTGCAGGGTGAGGTCATCCGGGATGAACCGGGAGATGCGCCGGAGGGCCCGCGCCCGCCGCTGACCCGCTGACCGACAGAGAAAGAAGCCCGGCGCCACCGAGCGCCGGGCTTTTTTGGGCACACCAGATTTTTCGGGCACCCCGAATGATCTTTGGGCACACCAAACCGCGGGCGCCGTACGTCGACTTCACGTACGGCGCCCGCGGTACAGGTGTTGCCTGGTCGAACCCCCGCCCAAGCCCCGCAGGGCCTCGCAGGGGTTAAGCCGACTTGCGGCTGTCCCGGGGATGAACCGCGATGTTCATCGCCCCGGAGCGCAGAACAGCAAGGCGCTCCTCGAGGACCTCTTCGAGTTCCTCACGGGTACGCCGCTCCATCAGCATGTCCCAATGCGTACGCGCGGGCTTGGCCTTCTTCTCCTCAGGACCGTCGCCATCCACGAGGAGTGCCTGGGCCCCGCAGACCTTGCACTCCCACTCCGGCGGGATCTCCGCCTCTACCGAGAAGGGCATCTCGAACCGGTGCCCCTTCTCGCATGCGTACTCCACGGCCTGGCGCGGGGCCAGGTCGATGCCGCGGTCCGTCTCGTAGCTGGTCACCACGAGGCGCGTGCCGCGAAGAGCTCGCTCACTCATGAATCGTGCCTCCCGGGCTTGTCGCCCACAGGACAGGTGTCGCTGTCGTCGTCATCCGGTCAACGTCCGGTCGGCGGTAAAGATTCCCGTTCCGTGTCCCGTTCCGGGTGATGCGTCGCCGTCGTAGCCGCAGCCTTGCTGACCAATGTCGTACCCACCGGCGCCCGGTTTGTCACATCTGCTAGCAGATGTAACCCAGCGTTTCGGCATCTTTGACGCGCAGTAACGGTACGCCTGGCAGGCCAAACGCGTACACTACCGCCCTTTCACTCGGAACGCTAAATCGTGGTCGGCACCGGATTGCCCGCGTCGCTGATCGCCCGGCGTACGGGAACCCTCGCGAGCAGGGCGAATCCGATGACGAAGAAGGCCACCAGGGAGATGATCGCGTCCCGATAACTTCCGGTCAGCTGGTAGGTGAGCCCGAACAGGAGCGGGCCGAGCCAGCTCATGCCGCGGTCGCTCATCTCGTACGCCGCGAAGTATTCGGCCTCCTTCCCGGGCGGGACGAGGTGGGAGAACAGGGATCGGGACAGGGCCTGGCTGCCGCCGAGGACCAGCCCGATGCCGGCCGCCAGCACGAAGAACCACACCGGCGCCCCGGCCGGCAGGAAGTACCCGGCCGCCAGCGTCACCGTCCACGCGACCAGCGAGCCGAGGATCGTCCGCTTCGCGCCGTAGATCCGGGCCAGCCGCCCCATCGCCAGCGCGCCCGCCACCGCCAGCACCTGGACCAGCAGCACGGCGACGATGAGCGTCGACTGCTCCAGGCCCAGTTCCTCGGAGCCGTAGACCGACGCCTGGGAGATCACGGTCTGGATGCCGTCGTTGTAGACCAGGTAGGCGAGGAGGAAGGCGAGGGTCAGGGGGTGGCGGCGCATGTCGCGGACGGTCGCCGCGAGTTGCCGGAAGCCGGGGACGGTCGGTTTCCTCGCCGTCTCCTTGCCCGTGCCGCTCGCCTCGGCCATGTCCTTGGCGGACCTGCGGTCGCGCAGTCGTCGCAAGGGGATGAGCGCGAAGGCGCCCCACCACACGCCCGCCGACGCCAGACAGATGCGGACGGCCGTGCTCTCGGAGACGCCGAAGGAGTCGTGGGCCAGATACAGGACCAGGTTCACGATCAGCATCAGCGAGCCCGACGCGTAGCCGAAGGCCCAGCCCCGGGAGGAGACCGCGTCGCGTTCCTCGGGTGGGGCGATCTGCGGGAGGTAGGAGTTGTAGAGCATCATCGCGACCGACTGCGCCGCGTTCGCGACGATCAGCAGGACGCCGCCGAGCAGATAGCGGTCGCCGCCCAGGAAGAACATGGCCGTCGTGGCCGTGGCTCCCACATAGGCGGCGGCCCCGAGGAGGGGCTTCTTGCGGCCCGTGCGGTCGGCGGCCGCACCCACCAGGGGCATCACCAGGACGGCGACGATCACCGACAGGGACACCGAGTAGGCGAAGAAGGATCCCGCGCGCACCGGGATGCCCAAGGGGTGGACGAACCCGTCCGCGTCCGCCGCCTTCTCGGCGACCGACGTCAGATAGGGGCCCAGGAACACGGTGAGCACGCTCGTCGAATAGACGGAGCAGGCCCAGTCGTAGAAGTACCAGCCGCGCTGCTCGCGTCGCCGCCCGGCGGCGTCGTCGCCCGCCTCGGTCCGCACGGTATCGGTGCCCACCCCGTGCCCTCGCTTCCCCGTGATGATCCCGCGCGCGGGTGGAGACGGGGCGGAGTCAGACCCAGACGCCGCGGTCCTCCATGACCTTGCGCAATGTGTCGATGTGATCGGTCATGATGCCATCGACTCCCAGATCCAGGAGCCGGTGCATCGCATCGGGATCGTTGATGGTCCACACGTGCACCTGGATCCCGCGCGCGTGGGCGGCCCGTACGAAGCGGTGGTCCACCACCTGGATCCCCGACTGCGTCTCGGGAACCTGGGCGGCGACCGCCGAGCGGCGCAGCGCGGCCGGCACTCCCCAGGAGCGCAGCCGCAGATTGAGGACGCCCCGGGTGCCGTACGACGTGGCCAGGCGTGGTCCGGCCAGCCGCTGGGCGCGGATCACGCGGGCCTCGGAGAAGGAGCCGGCGCAGACGCGGTCCCAGGCGCCGGTGCGCTCGATCAGCTCCAGGAAGGGGTGGAGTGCCGGTTCCGCCTTGAGGTCGACGTTCCAGCGCACGTCGGGGAAGGTCTCCAGGAGCTCTTCGAAGAGGGGCACCGGCTCCTTGCCCGCCACGCGCGCGTGCCGTACGTCGTCCCAGGGCAGGTCGGCGATCCGGCCCGCCCCGTCCGTCACCCGGTCCAGCGTCGAGTCGTGGAAGGCGACGAGCTTGCCGTCGCGGGTGGTGTGGACGTCGGTCTCGATGTACCGGTAGCCCATCTCGACCGCGCGCCGGAACTGCAGCACGGTGTTCTCCAGGCCGTCCGCCGCCCCGCCCCGGTGGGCGAAGGGGATCGGGCCGGGGTGGTCGAGGTAGGGGTGGCGTATCCGCGTGGTGCTCACGGACGCAGTATCGCGCGCCGGGGTTGCCCGGTGGCAACGACCGTGCTGCCGTCCGATGCCGAGGGAACGGCGAACACGCGCAGGAAGAGCTGGGCGAGGGGGCCGATGGACACCGCGTAGAGGAGGGTGCCGATGCCGACGGTGCCGCCCAGGGCGAAGCCGGTCACGACGACCGCGATCTCGACGGCCGTGCGCATCAGGCGGATCGAGCGGCCGGTGCGCCGGTGCAGGCCGGTCATGAGGCCGTCCCGGGGGCCGGGGCCGAAGCGGGCGGCGATGTAGAGGCCGGTGGCCACGCCGTTGAGCAGAATGCCGGCCAGGAGGAGGGGTATCCGTACGGCCAGGGTGTGGGCCTCGGGGAGCAGGGCGAGCGTGCCGTCCATGGCGATGCCGATCACGAAGACGTTGGAGACGGTGCCGAGGCCGGGACGCTGTCGCAGAGGTATCCACAGGAGCAGCACGGCCGCGCCGACGATGATCGACACGACGCCGATGGTCAGGCCGGTGCGTCCGGCGAGGCCCTGGTGCAACACCCCCCAGGGCTCCAGGCCCAGGCCCGCCTCGACGAGCAGCGCCGAGCTCGCGCCGTACAGCGCGAGCCCGACGTAGAGCTGTGACAGCCGCCGTATGAGATGCCCCCGCGACCGGCTGCGTGCGGGATGCCCTTGCGTGGACAAGGCGTGCCCCCCTGTGGTGGTAGTGGACTGATGCATGACACCCTGTGGCTTGGAGAGCAACGCCCTCCATGGCCAATTCGGGGAAGGTGGACTGGAAATCATGGCGCAGTGGACTTCTGCGGTGGGTGCCGCGCAGCTGGCCCGGCTCCTCACCTCCCAGCAGGACCGCCCCGCCGGCCCCGGCAGCAAGCGCCCGCCCGCGTACCGGGCGCTGGCCGACGGTGTCCGGCTGCTGGTCCTGGAGGGCCGCGTCCCGGTCGCCGCGCGGCTGCCCGCCGAGCGGGAACTGGCCCTCGCCCTGTCGGTGAGCCGTACGACCGTGGCCGCGGCCTACGAGGCGCTGCGCGGCGAGGGATTCCTGGAGTCGCGGCGCGGGGCCGGGAGCTGGACGGCCGTACCGGCCGGGAACCCGCTGCCCGCCCGGGGCCTGGAGCCCCTGCCGCCCGAGGCGCTGGGCTCGATGATCGACCTGGGCACCGCGGCGCTGCCCGCGCCCGAGCCGTGGCTGACGCGTGCCGTCCAGGGCGCTCTGGAGGAACTGCCGCCGTACGCCCACACCCATGGCGACTATCCGGCCGGGCTGCCCGCGCTGCGCGCGATGATCGCCGACCGGTACACGGCGCGCGGGATTCCGACCATGCCCGAGCAGATCATGGTCACGACCGGGGCGATGGGTGCCATGGACGCGATCTGCCATCTGTTCGCGGGGCGCGGTGAGCGGATCGCGGTCGAGTCGCCGTCGTACGCCAACATCCTCCAGCTGATGCGGGAGGCGGGCGCCCGGCTGGTGCCCGTCGCCATGGCCGAGGGGCTGGCCGGCTGGGACGTGGACCGCTGGCGGCAGGTGTTGCGGGAGGCCGCGCCCCGGATCGCCTATGTCGTCGCCGACTTCCACAACCCGACCGGGGCGCTGGCCGACCAGGACCAGCGGCGGCGGCTGGTGGACGCGGCGCGGTCGGCGGGGACGGTGCTGGTCGCCGACGAGACGATGAGCGAGCTGTGGCTCGAACCGGATCTCGAGATGCCGCGGCCGGTGTGCGCCTTCGATCCCGCGGGGTCGACCGTCATCACCGTCGGGTCGGCCAGCAAGGCCTTCTGGGCCGGGATGCGGATCGGCTGGGTGCGGGCGGCCCCGGATGTGATCCGCAGTCTCGTGGCCGCGCGCGCGTACGCCGACCTGGGGACGCCTGTGCTGGAGCAGCTGGCCGTGAACTGGCTGTTCGGCACGGGGGGTTGGGAGCAGGCCGTGGAGCTGCGGCGCGGGCAGGCCCGGGAGAACCGGGACGCCCTTGTCACGGCCGTGCGGCGGGAGCTGCCCGAGTGGGAGTTCGAGGTGCCGAGGGGCGGGCTCACGCTGTGGGTGCGGACGGGGGGACTGTCGGGGTCCCGGCTCGCGGAAGCGGGGGAGCGGGTGGGGGTTCGGGTGCCGTCCGGGCCGCGGTTCGGGGTGGACGGGGCCTTCGAGGGGTATGTGCGATTGCCGTTCACCGTGGGCGGTGCGGTGGCCGAGGAGGCCGCGGTGAGGCTGGCGGCGGCGGCGCGGTTGGTGGAGAGCGGGGGGAGCGGGGCAATGGAGTCGATGCGGCCGTTCGTGGCCTGAGCGGCGTCGCTGCCGGCGCGCAGGACGACCCGCCCGCAGCTGTGGCGGGCGACTACGACGTCTCCGCCACCACAGCCTCCGCCGGCACCGGCTCCGGCTCCTGTTCCGGCTCCTGTTCCGTCTTCTCCAGCCTTCCCAGCGATTCCGCCTCCACCGGCGTCGTCCGCGCCGGCAACAGGTCCAGTACCGCCTGCCGGTGCGCCTCGCTGGTGGCGTCGTCGTAGGGGTCCGGGGTCGCCGGGACCTGGAGGCGATGGACCGGGCCCGTGCCCAGGCGGGCGTAGCCGCGGCCGGGTGGGACGTCGGCGACCGGGGTGGTGTGCGGGGGAGCGCCCAGCACGGTCTCCAGTTGCTGCGCCGTCGCGGGGCCGAGCACGACACGCGCGCGTGTGTGCTGCCGTACGGCGTCGCTCAGCGCGTCCAGGGCGTCCCACTGCTCGGCCACGACCACCGTGACGCCCACCGCGCGGCCGTGCCGGAGGGGCACTTGGAGCAGGGACTGCGGGTCCTTGCGGTCGTCCGCGACGGCGAGGTGGGAGAACGTGGTCGGCCGGTCCAGGAGGATCCACAGCGGGCGCTTGGTGTCCTCCGGCGGAGGGTTGCCCGACTGGCGGGCCCGGTTCGTGGCGATCAGGCGGCGCTCCGTCTCGGTGGCCGCCCACTCCAGGCTCGCCAGCGCGCCGGCCAGCCCGCACTCGACGGCCAGGACGCCGTCCCGTCCGATCAGGCAGGCGTACTCGCCGGTGCTGCCGCCCTCGACGATGACGATGTCGCCGTACTGCAGGGCCTGCAGGGCGATCGAGCGCAGCAGGGTCGAAGTGCCGCTGCCGGGCTGGCCGACGGCCAGCAGGTGGGGCTCGGTGGAGCGGATGCCGGTGCGCCAGACGACCGGCGGAACGTCGCGCTGCTGGTCGCCGTAGGTGAGGGGGAGCGTGCGCTGGACCTGGGTGGGGTCGGTGAAGCCGAGGACCGTTTCGCCGGGGCTCGTGACGAAGCGCTGGGCGGCGATGCCGGTGGGCAGCGGGGCGAGCACGGTGACCGTGAGCTCGTTGCCCTCCTCGTCCCAGGCGAAGTGGTACTCGCGGCCACGGCCGGACTTCGTGGTCAGCAGGTGCTCGATCCGCGCGCGGGCCTGGGCCTCGCCGTCGGTGAAGTAGGCCGGGTAGCGGATCAGGAGACTGCTGACGCGTCCCGTGCCGTCGAACTCGTACTCCGGGAAGGCCTTCTCCCACTCGCCGCCGTGGGCGTAGAGCGGTGCCGGGTCCTCGGCGGCGGAGAAGTACGGGACCAGCGCCTCGTACAGCGACCTCAGCCGCTCCGTCTGCGACTCGTCGGGCCCGTCGGGTGTCGACGGCCCCCGGTCGCGGCCCTGCCAGGCTGCCGCCGCCATCAGGGTGATGACGGCGAGCAGCGGCCCGTACGGCACCAGTGCCACGACCAGGATCACCGAAGCCACCAGGAACAGCAGCGGTCCGCGCCTGTCCTTGGGGGTGTCGGCCCACCTGCGCCGCCCGGCCGAGGCCAGTCGGCGCAGTCCGCGGGTGATCGTGATCAACGGGTGGAGGACGTCGGAGGCGCTGTCGGCCGCCGTCCGGGCCAGCTCCCGGCTTCGGGCGATCTGCGCCCGGGCCAGCTCCCGGTTCCGGGCGATCTGCGCGCTGCCTGTGCTCAGGATGCGGGGGAGGGGGCGGCGGGCCACTGCTGTCTCCTGGTGGTGCGTACGGGCGGGAAGGGCGGCGTCAGAACTGGATGCCGCCCAGGAGGCTTGCCAGGCTCTCGCCGCCGGCCTTGATGCTCGGGGCGATGGCCGTGCTTGCCAGATAGAAGCCGAACAGGGCCGAGATCAGGGCGTGCGACGCCTTCAGCCCGTCCTTGCGGAAGAAGATGAAGACGACGATGCCGAGCAGAACGACGCCTGAGATGGAGAGGATCATGTGAGCGCTCCTGGTTGGTGGGGACAGTCACCATGAGTACTTCCAGGCTCACAGGATGTATCCATACGATAAAAGGTGCAACTGGGTGAAATTCGGCTGATTTCCTTCGAGTGGCGGAGTGTCGCGGTGCGGATGAGCAGGACTGTTGCGTCCGGCCGTGTCTGCGATGATCTTTGCCTCGGGCGGATCGGGTCATGTGCGGCGCGAGCCAGTACCCTGGCGAATCACTCGTACGGCCGACACCGCTCGCCGGCCGTACCCGTGCTCCCCGCAGTTCCCGTAGTCCCCCGCAGTCCCCGTGTTTGTAGTGAGAGGCGGTCCGGCCGATGACTGAAGCCCCCGACCCCGAGGTCGTGGAGCTGGCGACCAAGATCTTCGATCTGGCCCGGCAGGGGCAGACCGAGGCGCTCGTGGCGTATGTCGACGCGGGTGTCCCGGCCAACCTCACCAACGACCGCGGCGACTCCCTCGTGATGCTCGCCGCCTACCACGGCCACGCCGACGCGGTGCGCGCCCTGCTCGCCCGGGGTGCCGAGGCCGGCCGTGTCAACGACCTGGGCCAGACACCGCTCGCCGGTGCCGTCTTCAAGGGTGAGACGGAAGTGATCAAGGCACTGCTGGAGGCCGGTGCCGACCCGGCCGCGGGTACTCCGTCAGCCGTCGACACGGCCCGCATGTTCGACAAGCGGGAACTGCTCGAACTGTTCGGCGTGCACTGAGCCGCCCTTTCTGACCAGCGAAAACACGGAAAACGGGGGAGGCGGTACAGGGCCGCCGAAATTTCGGTCGCGGCAGATGGAAGTGCCGAGTCATCATGACGTCGTGATTCACGGACGCGATGGCTGGGCAGGTGTTGCCGCACCGCGCGGGCCGTGATGCGGTCCGCATGGGCCACCGACGAGAGGCAGAGGAAGATGGTCTACAGCAAGCAGGAAACGGCGGGCGCCCCGACGTGTTGTCACGCGGCCAGGTGAAGCAAGAACCCCGGTTGCGTCGACGCTTGATGTGAGGCTGTTTCCCATGTTCGAACCGGTCATAGCGCCCAGCGGTACGCTGCTCGGCCTGCTCCAGCGGGGTCGCGGCGACGGCACACTGCACGCGCTCACCGCCCCGCGCGCCGAGGCGCTCGCGGCCCTGAACCACTGTGTGCTGCGGGACCCCCGCCACGACTGGCAGGTGGAGAACCGCTCCCTGTACTACGCCCGTCTCTACCTCGACCTGAACGGCGAGCTGGACGAGATCGAGGCGCACCTCTTCGACGTCGAGGACGCCCTGGACACCGAGGAGTCACGCACCGGGCTGGCCCTGGCCGTCCTCGGCCACCTCGCCTCCTACGGCAGGCGGGACGCCCTGGAGCTGCTGCGCAGGTATGCCGCCACGGGCTCCAACTGGGCCTGGGCCCTGGACGAGCTGGCGCTCAGGGACGACGACGCGGGCCTACGCGCCCTCGCCGCGCCCGTCCTGGCGCGTTTCCCGGCCGATCCCGAGGGCGAGGCCGAGCTGGCCGTCGCCGTACGCGACGCTTTTGAGCCACGGCCGTGGCGGCTGTGGGCCGAGGATCCGCGCGAATCGATCGCCACGCGTGTGCGTGCCGCTCAGGAGGCCGGCTGTTTCGACCGCTGGCAACGGCAGATGCGACCTACCGGGCCCCGTCCGGGGTGGAGCGTGCAGGCCGTCTTCGAGTGGGCCCAGCAGGGCATCGAGCGCGGTGCCGCGCTCCATGTGCCCGCCGCTCGGTGCCTCAGCGCCGTCGCGGGCCCCGAGGACCGGCCCGAGATCGTCGCCGCCGCCAAGGACGGCACCGACGGAGCCCGCTGCACCGCCCTGCGCTACCTCGTCGACAGCAACGACCGGGACGCCCTCGACCTGATCGAGGCGGCCGTGATCACCGGATCGGCGGCCGTCGTGGAGGCCGCCCTCGACGCCTTCGAACGGATGCGCAGCATCGCAGCCGTCGACCGCGCGCGTGGCTGGGCCCGACGGCCCGACCCGCTCGGCGCCGCCGCCGGACGCATGCTCGCCTGCCGCGGCGGAGCCGAGGACAAGGACCTCGTCCTCGCGGCCCTACGAGAGGCCGTACGCGGCGAAGGCCCCGACGCGCCGACCCTGTGGACCCTCGTCGACGGCACCGGACGGCTCGGTATCGCCTGCGCCGCCCCCGTACTGCGCCATATCTACCGCGAGACCGCCTCCTCGCATCTGCGCGGCCGCACCGCCCGTGCCCTGGCCGCGACCGACCCCTCCTTCGCGTCCGGCTTCGCCGTCGAGTGCCTCTGGGACTGCGAGGAGTCCACCCGCGAGATCGCCGCCAGGCACGCCGAGACCGGTGACACGCGCGTGGTCGAGCGACTGCGCCGGCTCGCCGCCGACCCGGCCGAGGAGGCCGAGGTCCAGACGGCCGTACGCAGCCGGTTCGGGCCGGACGCCACCGCCGGCTGATCATCGGGCGGGCGTGTGTCCGCCCTGTGAATGTCGCGGAGATCCGCCCGCCGGGTGAACTCCGGATGACCTGCGGGTCAGGTGCGCATGGACATGACCTGACCCGCTCGGGGGCGCAGCGGAACGCTCATGGGACGTTTGTCGTTCGGAAAGATCCACTTTGACGCGGCCACGTCCAGCACGGCGACAACACCGGTATGCGTGTCGTCATCGTGACCGAATCCTTTCCCCCCGATGTGAACGGCGTGGCCCACTGCGCGCTCCAGACCGCCCGACACCTCGTCGATCGCGGTCACGCTCCCCTCGTCGTCGCCCCGGCCCCCGCTCCCGGCCAGAAGGCAGCCGCCGCCCTGGCGCCCTGCCCCGTCGTCCATGTCCCCTCCCTTCCGCTCCCCGGCTATCCCCAGGTCAGGGTCGCCCTACCCAGTCGGCGCCTCGCCGCCGCGCTGATCCAGCACCAGCCCGACATCGTGCACCTGGCCAGCCCCTTCGTCCTCGGCGTCCGCGGCATGGCCGCCGCCGCCCGGCTCGGCATCCCCGCCGTCGCCGTCTACCAGACCGACCTGGCCGGATACGCCCGCACCTACATGGGCGCCGGCGAGGCCGCGGCCTGGCGTCGCATACGGTCCGTCCACTCCGCCGCCGACCTCACCCTCGTCCCGTCCAGCGCGTCCATGCGCGATCTCGAGACCCACGGCGTGCCCAGGCTCAAGCTGTGGGCACGCGGCGTGGACACCGCACGCTTCCGCCCCGAACTCCGGGACGAGGCGCTGCGCCGCGAACTCGCCCCGAACGGCGAGATCATCGTCGGCTATGTCGGGCGGCTCGCTCCCGAGAAGCACATCGAGCTGCTCTCCGGTGTGTGCGGCATGCCGGGCGTGAAGGTCGTGATCGTCGGCGACGGGCCGAGCCAGCCCGCTCTCGCCGAGGCACTGCCCGGCGCGGTCTTCCTGGGCCGCCGCGGCGGAGACGACCTCGCCCGGATCTTCGCCTCGTTCGACGTCTTCGCCCACACGGGCCCCTTCGAGACCTTCTGCCAGACCGTGCAGGAGGCCATGGCGAGCGGCGTGCCCGTCGTCGCGCCCGCCGCCGGCGGCCCGCTGGACCTGGTCGACCACGGCCGCACCGGGCTCCTGGTGCCCCCGCGCGACGCCGACGCCGTACGGGACGCCGTGCGGTCCCTGGCCGCCGACCCCGCGCTGCGGGCCGCGTACGGGGCCGCCGCGCGTGCCACGGTCGAGGGCCGCACCTGGGCGGCCATCGGCGACCAGCTCATCGACCACTACGAGGCCGTGCTCAAGGCACGGAGGCCGGCGGTGGCGGTATGAACACGTCGTCTCGCAACGGTATGAACAGCTCGCTCCGCATCGTCCGGCTGGCGAACTTCGTCGCCCCCGCCTCCGGAGGGCTGCGCACCGCGCTGCGCGAGCTGGGCAAGGGCTTCAAGCTGGCGGGCCACGATCCCGTCCTGGTCGTGCCGGGTGAGAAGTACAGCGACTGCGAGACCGAGCAGGGCCGCGTGATCACCCTGCCCGGCCCGATGCTGCCCGGCACCGGCGGCTACCGCGTGCTCATCGACAAGCGGCGGGTCGCGGCCCTCCTGGAGGAGCTCGCCCCCGACCGCCTCGAGGTCTCCGACCGTACGACGCTGCGCTGGACCGGCAGGTGGGCCCGCCGTGCCCGGGTCCCCGCCGTGATGGTCTCCCACGAGACCGCCGACGGCGTGCTGCGCACCTGGGGCCTGTCGGAGAACCTGTCCCGGCGCGCCGCGGACGCCCTCAACGTCCGTACGGCCCACACGTACGCGAAGGTCGTGTGCACCACCGAGTTCGCCGAGCGGGAGTTCGTGCGGATCGGCGCCCGCAACGTCGTACGGGCTCCGCTGGGCGTCGACCTGATGAACCGGCGTCCCACGCTGCGCGACGCGGCTCTGCGCGAGACACACGCGCGTGCCGACGAGAAGCTGCTCGTGATGTGCTCCCGGCTCTCCGTGGAGAAGCGGCCCGGCACCGCGCTGGACGCCCTGGAGTCGCTGCGCGGACGCGGGGTGCGGGCGGTGCTCGTGGTGGCCGGAAACGGCCCCCTGCGGGCGCGGCTCGAACAGCGGGCGCAGGAGCGCGACCTGCCGGTGACCTTCCTCGGGCATGTCGCCGACCGCAGTCTGCTCGGCGCGCTCCAGGCCTCCGCCGACATCTGCCTGGCACCCGGGCCCGCCGAGACGTTCGGGCTCGCCGCGCTGGAGGCCATGGCCTGCGGCACGCCCGTCGTGGCGAGCGCGTCGTCCGCGCTGCCGGAGGTGATCGGCTCCTCCGGGGCCACCGCGGCCGACAACGGGGACGCCTTCGCGGACGCCGTGGAGATGCTGCTCGACCGTCCCGAGCGCGAGCGCCGGGAGGCGGCACGCGCGCGTGCGGAGTGCTTCGGGTGGGGCACCGCGGTGGACGCCTTCCTGACCGCGCACGACGCGGCCGTGCCGGTGCGTCCCTTCTCGCGTGCGGAGGGCGCGGCATGAGACCGCTCCGGTTCGTCGCCCTCGGGGACTCGCTGACCGAGGGGGTGGGCGATCCCGTGGGGAACGGGTGGCGCGGCTGGGCCGCGCTGCTCGCCGGCGGGCTGTCCGAACCGCCCGCCGAGTTCACCAACCTGGCGGCCAGCGGGGCACAGACACGGGACGTGCTGGAGACCCAGCTGCCCGCCGCGCTGGCCCTGCGCCCGGACGTCGCCTCCGTCCTCGTCGGCGTCAACGACACCCTGCGCCGCACGTTCGACATCCACCACATCGCCGAACGCCTCGACAAGGTCTACGCCGCCTTGGCCCGGCAAGGCACCGCCGTGCTCACCGCGTGCCTGCCCGACCCCGGCTCGATGCTCGGGCTGCCCGGAGTGCTGGGCAACCCCCTCGCGCGGCGGCAGCGGGCGGTCAACACCGTGGTGCACGCGCTCTCCGAGCGGTACGGCGCCCTGCACCTGCACGCGGCCGACGGCGACTGGGTCGACGACCGGGCGATGTGGAGCGCGGACCGGCTGCATCCCGGGGAGCGGGGGCACCGACAGCTGGCCATACGGTTCCACGAGCTGCTGGCGGACGCCGGGGTGACGACCGGGGCGGCGCCCGCCGCCGAGCCCGAGTTCCCGCCGCCCACCAAGTCGGCGAGCCTGCTGTGGCTGGCCACCGCGGGTACCGCCTGGGTGCTCCGGCGGTGCAACGACCTGCTGCCCCAGCTGCTGCGCCTCGCCGCCACGGAGATGCGGCACCGTGCGAAGGGCACCTGCGGCCGACTCGATCTGCGCGCGGCACAGGCGGTGTCGGTGGCGCTGGCTTCGTTGTCGGTGCCCGAGCCGGTGCCCGAGCCGGTGCCGGTGCCGGTGCATGAGCAACGGTCGGTACCGGAGCATCGGTCGCTGCCGGAGCACCGGTCGGCCCCGGGGCAGCGGTGCCTGCCGGAGGGGTTGTCGGTGCCGGGTCAGCTGCCGCTGCCGGAGGGACTGTTGCTGCCAGGGCAGCGCTCGGCCCCGAAGCGGCAGCCCGAACCGGAGGCGGCGTAGCGGCACGCGCGCGTGGCGGGCGTCAGCGTCGGCGCACGGCCACGAACCGGACCGGCGTACCCGGTACCGCCTGGGCGGCGGCCGGGAGGTCGGCCGGGCGGACGACGGCGATCACGGGGTAGCCGCCCGTCGTCGGGTGGTCGGCCAGGAAGACGACAGGGCGGCCGTCGGGCGGGACCTGGACCGCGCCCAGGACCACGCCCTCGCTGGGGAGTTCGCTGGTCAGGGCCCGTTCCAGGGCGGGTCCCTCGGTGCGCAGCCCGATGCGGTTGCTCGCGGGGGAGACGCTGTACACGCGGGAGGTGAAGGCGCGCACGGCCTCAGGTGTGAACCAGTCGTCGCGCGGGCCCGGCGTCACGCGCAGGACCAGTTCGGCGGGGGGCGCCGGCTGCGGGGCGACGTCCACGCGTGCGTGAAGCCCCGTCGGTCGGCCCAGCGGCAGTACCGCGCCGTCCGTGAGGGGCGGCGGGCCGAGGCCGGACAGGAGGTCCGTGGAGCGGCTGCCGAGGACCGGCTCGACGGCGATGCCGCCGGAGACGGCCACATAGCTGCGTACGCCGGACGTGGCAGCGCCGACGTCCAGGAGCGCACCGGCGGGCACGCGCACCGGAGCGCCCCAGGCGACCGGGCGTCCGTCCACCGTGACGCGGCAGGGCGCGCCGCCGATCGCCACGGTCACCGTCGAACGTGGCCGCACCGCACAGCCGTTGAGCGTGGTCTCCAGTACGGCCGCCTCCGGGGCGTTGCCGACCAAGCGGTTGACGAGCGCTGCGGCGGGCCCGTCCAGTGCTCCGGAGCGGGGCACGCCGAGGTGGGCATGCCCGGGACGGCCGAGGTCCTGCACGGTGGTGAGCGCGCCGGCGCGTACGACGGAGAGCGCGCGGTCGGTCATGCGCTCCCCACCAAACTCTCCACCTGAACGAAGCGCACGCGCGTGCCCGGTGACAGCAGCGCGGCCGGCACGCGCGTGTGGTCCCACAACACCGCGTCCGTGGTGCCGATCAGCTGCCAGCCACCCGGCGACGAGCGCGGGTACACGCCCGTGTACGGGCCCGCCAGCGCCACCGCACCGGCGGGGACGGCCGTGCGCGGAGTGGCCCGGCGCGGGACGTCGTAGCGGGGCGGCAGGCCGGTGAGATAGCCGAATCCGGGGGCGAAACCGCAGAACGCGACGCTGAATTCGGTGCCCGCGTGGATGCGCGCCACCTCGTGCGGGGTGACGCCCCAGTGCGCGGCGACCTCGGCCAGGTCCGGGCCGTCGTAGCGCACCGGGAGTTCGACGACGTCACGCGCGCGTGGGGGAGCGGGTGGCACCTCGGTCGTGGTCAGTTCGAAGGCCAGGCGGGCCGGGTCGGCGAGGCCGTCGAGCAGGACCGTCCGGGCGGCGGGCACGATCTCGCGGACCGACAACGAGCCCTCCGTACGGCGCCGGAGGAACTCCGCGTGCAGCGCCTGGGCCTCCGCACCCGAGGACACCTCGACGAGCAGGGCGTCGTCGCCGACCGGCAGCGCCCTCATACGAAGGCCTCCACCCGGACACCCGACTCCTCCAGCCGGGCCCGCACCCGGCGGGCCAGCTCGACGGCGCCGGGCGTGTCCCCGTGCAGGCACAGGGAACGCGCGCGTACCCCGACGGGAACTCCGGAGTGCGAGGTGACCACGCCCGAGCGTGCCAGGCCCACCGAGCGCTCCACTACGGCCTCCGGGTCGGTGACCATGGCGCCGTCCTGGCCGCGCGGCACGAGCGTGCCCTGCTCGGTGTACGCGCGGTCGGCGAAGGCCTCCGTGACGGCCGGGAGTCCGGCCTTGGCGGCCAGCTCCAGCAGCCGCGAGCCGGGCAGGCCGAGCACGGGCAGCGCGGCGTCCGCGAGGAGCACCCCGCCGACGACCGCGCCGGCCTGCTCCTCGTCGTGCACGACGCGGTTGTAGAGCGCGCCGTGCGGCTTGACGTACGACACGCGCGTGCCCGCCGCTCGCGCGAAGACCTCCAAGGCGCCGATCTGGTACGCCACTTCGGCCGCCAGCTCGGCGGGCGGCACGTCCATCGCGCGCCGCCCGAACCCCGCCAGGTCCCGGTAGGAGACCTGGGCGCCGATCCGTACCCCGCGCTCGGCCGCCTGCTCGCACACCCGCCGCATGGTGGCCGCGTCCCCGGCGTGGAAGCCGCAGGCCACGTTGGCGCTGGTGACGACGGACAGCAGCCGTTCGTCGTCGGTGAGCTGCCAGCGGCCGAAGCCCTCGCCGAGGTCGGCGTTGAGATCGATGGAGGTCATGGGTTACGTCGTTTCCTCAGTCAGGCGACGATGCGGTACTGCTCGTCGCGGGCGTCGGTCAGGAACATCTGACCTGGCGCGTGGGTGATGGCGAACGGCGGGCGCGAGGCCATCACCGCGGCCTGCGGGGTCACTCCGCAGGCCCAGAACATGGGGATGTCGTCCGGCTCCACGTCCACCGGATCGCCGAAGTCGGGCCGGCCGAGATCGGCGATGCCGAGGGCCGACGGATCGCCGCAGTGCACGGGGCTGCCGTGCACGGCCGGCAGGAGGCCGGTCTCCCTCAGGGCCGCCGTCACGTGCTGCGGCGGCACCGGGCGCATGGACACCACCATCGGGCCGTGCAGCCGTCCCGCCGGACGGCACTGGCGGCCGGTCACGTACATCGGGACGTTGCGGCCCTGCTCGACGTGGCGGATCGGGACGCCCGCCTCGGCCAGCGCCCACTCGAAGGTGAAGCTGCAGCCGATCAGGAACGACACCAGGTCGTCGCGCCAGTGCGCGCGCACGTCCGTCGGCTCCTCCACCAGCTCGCCGTCCCGCCACACCCGGTAGCGCGGCAGATCGGTGCGCAGGTCGGCGCCTTCGGCCAGGACGGTGGTCCAGGAACCGGCGTCCGTGACGTCGAGGACCGGACAGGGCTTGGGGTTGCGCTGGCAGAACAGCAGCATGTCGTACGCCCAGTCGGCGGGAACCGAGATCAGGTTGACCTGGGTGTGGCCCGCCGCGACCCCGGCCGTGGGGCCCGTGAGGCCCTCCCGGAAGCGGGCGCGTGCCGTTTGCGGGCTCCACGCGTGCGCGTGCTCGTCGACGAGGGTGAGCGGGCGGTCTGCGGTGACGGTAAGCGGGCGGTCCTCCGTACGGTTCACACCAGCTCCTTCCCGCGCGTCTCCGGCAGCCCCAGCAGGGCAAGCGCCGCGATGCCGTAGCCGATCGCGCCGAAGACCAGCGCGCCGCCCACGCCCCAGCTGTCCGCCAGGAAGCCGACCGTGGTGGGAAAGACGGCGCCCACCGCGCGGCCGGTGTTGTACGTGAAGCCCTGTCCCGTGCCACGCACCGCCGTCGGGTACAGCTCGCTCAGGTAGGACCCGAAGCCGCTGAAGATCGCCGACATGCAGAACCCGAGTGGGAAACCGAGCACCAGGAGCAGGGTGTTGGCGCCGTCCGGGATGTTCGCGTACGCCAGGATGCAGACGGCCGACAGCAGCGCGAACAGCCAGATGTTGCGCCGCCGGCCCAGCCGGTCGGTGAGGTAACCGCCGGTCAGATAGCCGATGAAGGCGCCCGAGATCAGGAACGTCAGATAGCCGCCGGTGCCGACGACCGACAGGTCGCGCTCGGTCTTCAGATAGGTCGGCACCCAGGTGGCGAGGGTGTAGTAGCCGCCCTGGACGCCGGTGGAGAGCAGCCCCGCGAAGATCGTCGTACGCAGCAGGCCGGGCTTGAAGATGGCCGCGAACGAGCCCTTCTCCGTGCTCTGTTCACGTATGGCCACCGCCTCCGGGGCGTCGTGCACCCGGCGTCGCATCCAGATGACGAGCAGGGCGGGCAGTGCGCCGGTCCAGAACATCACGCGCCACGCCAGGTCGTCGTCGACGAACGAGAAGACCAGCGTGTACATGATCGCGGCCAGCGCCCAGCCGACGGCCCACGAGCTCTGGATCGCGCCGAGGGTACGGCCCCGGTGCTTGGCGCTCGCGTACTCGGCGACCAGGATCGCGCCGACCGCCCACTCGCCGCCGAAACCGAGGCCCTGGAGGGCGCGGAAGACCAGCAGCGTCTCGTAGTTGGGCGCGAAGCCGCAGGCGACGGTGAAGACGGCGTAGGTGATGACCGTGATCATCAGCGCCCTGACCCGGCCGATCCGGTCGGCCAGCACGCCCGCGAGGGCGCCGCCGATCGCGGAGACCACGAGCGTGACGGTGGTGAACAGGCCGGTCTGGCCGCTGTCCAGGCCGAAGTACGCGGCCAGCGCCACCATGCTCAGCGGCAGGGTGAAGTAGTCGTACGAATCCAGGGCATAACCGCCGAAAGCGCCCGCGAAGGCGCGGCGGCCGCGCGGACCCAGGGCGCGCAGCCAGGCGAACGCGCCGTCGTCGGCGGCGCGTTCGTCAGTGGTGGGGTCTGTCAGAGCCTGCGGTGGAGGGGTCGTGCTCATGGGCACCTCGCAGAGATGGGGACGGAGGGTGCGGAACTGAGCTGAACGGTGGGCGGGAACCGTGAGCAGCAAGGTAGAGGATCGTTGAACGATCCTTCAATACCCGTGTTGTTTCGTTCTCGTGTCTGCGGTTGAATTCCGGGCATGGCAGAGCAGCTGGGCGGACTGGCCGACGACCGTGCCCTCCTGGGGCGCACGAGCACGGCGGAGCGGGTCTCGGACATCCTCAGAAGTCGCATCGCCGAGGGCTTCTTCCCGCCCGGCACCCGGCTGTCGGAGGACAGCATCGGAGGGGCGCTCGGTGTGTCCCGCAACACACTGCGCGAAGCGTTCCGGCTGCTCACCCATGAACGGCTGCTGGTGCACGAGCTGAACCGGGGTGTGTTCGTACGGGTCCTGGCGGTGGAGGACGTCGAGGACATCTACCGGACGCGCGGGCTCGTCGAGTGCGCCGTCGTGCGAGGGCTCGGCGAGCCGCCGTACGGTCTGGACGGCCTTGCGGCGGCCGTCGAGGAGGGCCGCCGGGCGTCTGCCGAGGATGACTGGAAAGGTGTGGGTACGGCCAATATCCACTTCCACCGGGAACTGGTCGCCCTGGCGGGAAGCGCCCGCACCGACGAGCTGATGCGCAGCGTCTTCGCGGAGTTGCGACTGGCCTTCCACGTGGTGGACGACCCGAAGCGGCTGCACGAGCCGTATCTCGCACGCAATCGGCAGATCTTGCAGGCGCTGGAGGCGGGCGACAAGGCCGCGGCCGAGAAGTTGCTCGCCGGGTATCTCGATGACTCCCTGGAGCGGGTCGTGGAGGTCTACCGGCGCCGGGTGACGGGCACGCCCTGAGGGGCGCGGGGCTGTATCCATATGCGGCTCCGCCGCGTGGGCGCGACCAGCCCAAGACGGCCCGCAGTCGACACTCAGCCCGCATTTCCTCGGCCGAACCAGCGGAGCGCCGTCGTTTGGGTCGTTGTCAGACCGAGGACCTAGTCTGTGCACCGTGACTTCGCCTGCATCGACGGACCGTGTTCCGCCCCAGCTCAGCGCGGGGCCGCGCCCTGCTCCGGGCCCGGCCGCCGACGAGGGCCTGGCGCGCCGGCTGCGCGCGCTCGCCTGCACCGCGCCGCTGCACGACCTCGACGCGCGCAAGGCCAATCTCGCGGGCGAGTACTCGGTGTACGGCATGGCGGAGGTGGCGCTCGCCGCCATCGACCTGGTCACACTGAACATGGACTTCGACACGGGCGCGGACCACGACCAGATCGTCGCCCGCCTCATCCCGCGCATCGCGGCCCAGGCCCCGCAGCGCCCCGTCGCCGAGCACGAGCGGGTGGCCCGCTGGGTCCTGGAGAACCTGATCAACGTCGGGAGCGTCGACCGCGGCTTCCGGGCCGTATACGGCACGTTCGCGCCGGACGGCAGCTATGTCCGCCGTGACTACGACTTCAAGCTGATCGAGGAGGTGCCGGGGCCGGGCGGCACGGTGTATCTCCGTACGACCGACGAGGCGGTCAACGTCCTGGTCGGCGCCCTCGACACCGACGTCACCAGCGCGCAGATCGCCGCCGAGGTGAAGCTGGAGGTGCTGATCAACCGCGGCCGGCTCGCCGACGCGCAGCTGGCCGCCGAGCAGGCTCGCTACCGGACCGTGCAGTACTCGGAGACGCTCCGCAGGGCCCTGGACGCGACCCGGCGCAACGTCAGGGCGGTCGACTGGCTGAACGCCGTACCGGACATGATCGCCGAGGCGCTCGACCACGTCGCCGACCGGTACCGCCATGAGAACGCGATCCTCACCAACATCCGCAAAGCGCGCGACGAGACCGAGGACCCGGAGCACAAGCGCCGCGCGGCCGAGCTCGTCGACATCGTCAAGGACTGCATCCGACGGCACACGCAGCTGCAGTCCCGGCTGCTGGAGGCCGGACCGCTGTTCCGCGCCGAGCAGGACCGGCAGGCCTTCGCGACGCCCATGACGACGTCGGGGACAGACTTGTACGGGCACCTCCTGGCCCCTGTCCTGCCGTTGCCCCTGGAGCAGTCCGTCCGGGTCACGGACGCCTTCTTCGCGCGCGGGACGGGGATGCGTACGCCGGTGTCCGTGCGGGTCGCCGATCTCGTCGACATACTGCTGACGCCGCCCGTGGAGCGGGAGCACCTGGGCGCCGAGATGCCCGAGCCCGACCTCATCGCGACGCCGGACGACAGCCGGTTCAGCGAGGAGCAGCTGGCAGCGGCGATGGACCTGCTGGATCTGCCGGCGGATGCTCCGCGGCGGCTGTCCGGGCTGTTGGCCCAGGCGCGGCACCAGGACCCCGAACTGCCGTACCTGGTCGCCTTGTTGGCCGTCCACGCGGCCAGCCCGCCGGTCGGTACCGCCTATCGGCAGGGCGAGGGGAAGCTGCTGTTCGCCGTGGACGACGGGACGGAGCTGGACGATCCCGAGTTCGGTGGTGCCGACCTGATCGTGGGGACGGCTCTGCTGGACGCGGCGGGGATGGCGGCGGACAGGACGGAAGCAGCATGAGTGAGCGACAGCGCAGCAAGGAGCCCCGACCGTGAGCGAGCACGTCGAGTGGAGTGACACGGAGGTCCCCACCCCGCCGGCGACCGCCGCCGTCACCCCGGCCGACGCCGCCGACGCGGCTCGGCTGGTCGCCTTCGGGCTGCAGCCGAAGTTGCAGCCCGCGCGGGACCAGGAGTACACGGAACTGCTGCGGCGGTACCGGGAGGACCCCCCGTTCGCCCGGCTCGCGGACGCTGTGGCCGCCGGACTGGGACTGGTCGTGCTGGAGGTGTCCCCGCGCGCGGGGATGGCCGTGACGGCCGCCGAGGACTCCGTGTTCGCCGTGCGCATGGGCGACTACGCGCGTCGTACGTCCGCCGACGGCAGCGACCGCTTCCTGCACGGACTGGCCCATCTCGCCATCGCCGCCATGGCGTTCCCGCGGCCCGAGGACCTGGCCGACGACGGCTACATCGGGCGCGTGACGGTCAACGGCGTCGACGCCTTCGTACGCCAGGCCTGCCGACGGCTGGAGGAGCGTGCTGAGGAGCAGGGCGAGAACACCGATCCGGCGACGGACGCGCCCGGCCTGGAGGCCGCCTGGCGGATCTGGGTGAGACGCAGCGCGACGGGCGCCACCAAGGACGCGCGCAGACTCGCCGGTTCGACCACCGGCATCGTCGGCAAGGCGGCCGCCTTCCTCACCGACTCCGGCTTCCTGCAGCGCACCGGCGACGACAACGGCGGCACCTACCGCACCACGGCTCGCTACCAACTCCAGGTACGTGACCTGGCGGGCACCGCCGCCATGGCCGAGCTGCTGGAGCTGGGCGTGGTCCCGGTCACCGACGGCACCCCGAGCCTGCTGCCCGCCGAGGACACGGACGACCTGGAGCTGGTGGCCGACGCCGGGCTGCCGTTCCACTCCGCCTGAAGCCCCGAACATCCCTGATCTGACCAAGACTCAGCCGAAGACTTACGAGAGTCCGCCATGTACGAGCTGTCCCGGGTCCGTCTCTACTCCATCGGACCGGCCGGTGCGCGCTACGCCGACACCGTGCTTGACCTGCGCGGGGTGGGCGAGCCCGTGCCCGACCCCGCGCCGACGCAGGCGGAGTTCTTCGAGGAGGAGCCCGTCGGCCCGCCGCGCCGGCCCGCGCCCGCCGGGGTGCTCTTCCTGGAGAACGGCGGCGGGAAGTCGGTCCTGCTCAAGCTGATCTTCTCCGTGATGCTGCCGGGCCACCGCAACACCCTCGGCGGCGCCAGCTCCGGTGTGCTGCGGAAGTTCCTGCTCGCCGACGACTGCGGGCATGTCGCGCTGGAGTGGCAGCACACGCTCACCGGCGAGTGCGTCGTGGTCGGCAAGGTGAGCGAGTGGCGCGGGCGCCAAGTCTCCAACGATCCTCGGAAGTTCGCCGAGGCCTGGTACTCCTTCCGGCCTGGTCCCGGGCTGAGCCTGGACAACCTGCCCGTCGCCGAGTCCACCGCCGTACGGCCGCCCGTCGAGGGCCAGTCGGGCGCGCAGGGGCGCCGCCGCACCATGAAGGGCTTCCGGGACGCCATCACGGAGGCGGGCAAGGCGTATCCGCATCTGGAGGTGCACTGGGAGGAGATCCACGACCGGTGGATCGAGCACCTCGGCGACCTCGGCCTCGACCCCGAACTCTTCCGCTACCAGCGGGAGATGAACGCCGACGAGGGTGAGGCCGCCGGCCTCTTCGCGGTCAAGAAGGACTCCGACTTCACCGACCTGCTGCTGCGCGCGGTGACGGACACGCGGGACACCGACGGCCTTGCCGACCTGGTCAGCGGCTTCGGCAACAAGCTGGGCCGACGCGCCGAGCTGATCGCCGAACGGGACTTCACCGCCGGGTCCGTGGACCTGCTCGGACGGATCGTCGAGGCCGCCGAGGCACGCTCACGCGCGCGTGACATCCACGCCGGTGCCGAGCGGCGGACCCGGACCCTGGCCCGACGGCTCTCCGCGCGGGGCGTCCAGGAGCGAGTCCGGGCGGGCGACCTCGCACAGCGGGTCACCGCCGCCGCGTACGCCGTGACCCACACCGAGGCGGCGCGGGAGCGCAGCGCCCTGATCGCCGCCGAACTCGCCTACCGACACGCCTCATTGGCGCTCGCGGCGGCCGAGAAGTCGGCGGCCGCGCAGAAGCGCGAGCTCGCCGACGCGCGCACCCTGCACTCCGCCTGGCAGGCCGCCGAGGCCGTCCTGCGGCACCGCGCCGCAGCCGACCGCGTCGCGCGCGTGGCCGCCGCGATCCAGGAGGCCGAGCGGGACGCGGCGCCCGCGCTGGCCGCCCGGGCCAAGGCCGCCGTAGATCTCGTACGGGCCCTGCACGCGGCCGCTCAGAGCGCCGAGACCCTCGCCAACGAGGGGGAGGAGCGGTCCGCCGCCCTCCAGGAGGTCAGCGAGTCCGCGTACCGCGACTCGACTGCCGCCGCGACCGAGGCGCAGCGCGCCCGTAGTGAGATCGGGCATCTGCGGCAGCGGCTGTCCGAGGTCGAGCAGGAGACCGCCGAGGCCGTGCGCGCCGGCTGGCTCGACGACAGCGCACCCGACGCCGACCCGGCCCGCGCGGCCCTCGCCGCGAGCGACGCCGAGAAGACCGCCGTCGCCGCTTGGGACACCGCGCGCGAGGCCTCCCGGCGAGCCTCGGAGCACGCGCGCGAGGCGGCCTCGGCCGAGTCCCGTGCGGAGCTGACGGCGGCCCGCGCGGCGGATGCGGCCACGGCGGCGGAGCGGTCGTACGAGGCGGAGCACCGCCTTGCCGAGGCGCTCGCGGGGGAGGAGCGGCTGGCCGAACTGCTGAGCCTGCCGTCCGCCTCGGGCGTTCAGCGGGCCGGGGTGCCCGCGCCCCGCACGGAGGGGGACGGCGCGCCCGGCGGGGCGGTCGGGGCCCAGGGCGGGGCGGCGGCCGCAGGCGACGACCTGTCGGCCGGCTCCGACTCGACCGGCTCCGACACGGCGTCGCGCGGCCGGAGGGGCACTTCCGGCGCCGGTGGGCTCGCCGGTCCCCGCGCCCCGCGCCCCCTCGCCGAAGGCGCCCTCACGCCTGAGGAACTCGATCGCTTCGCCGACGAGCTGCGCGACTTGCTCGAAGACGGCGTCGCCACGGCCGAGCGGCAGCTCTTCGAGTTGCGTACGGCCGCCGCCGACGACGCCCGGATCCTGGGCGCGCTCGGCGACGGCGGGCTGCTGCCGCCCGGCCCGGACGTGCTGGCCACCGTGGAGTTCCTCGGCGAGCAGGGCATCCCCGCCCTGCCGGGCTGGCGCTACCTCGCCCAGGCCGTCGACCCCACCGACCACGCGCGTGTGCTGGCCGCCCGGCCCGAACTGGTCGACGGCGTGATCATCACCGACCCGGACACGCACGCGCGTGCCCGCGAGGTGCTGAGTGACGCCGCACTGCTGCCCCGGTCCGCCGTGGCGGTCGGTACGGCAGCCGCACTGCTCGCCCCGACTCCGGCGCCGGATTCCCCCCACGGCCCCTCTCCCGACGTATTCCTCGTGCCGCCGAACCCCGCCATGCACGACGAGCACGCCGCCGACGAGGAGCGGCAGGCGCTGCGCGCTCGGGCGACCGAGCGGGACGAGGAGATCCGCGCCCTCGCCGCGCGGCTCGGCAAGGACCGGGAGCTGGCGGCGCGGCTCGCCTCGTGGCGGACCGGTTGCCCGGCCGGGCGGCTGGTCGAGCTGGCCCAGGCGGCCTGGGAGGCGCGCGCGTTCGCCGAGGAGTCCGAGGCCGAACTGGCCGAGGCGCGGACCGTGCGGGCCGAGGCCGACGAAGCCGCCGCCGAGGCCGCCCAGGTCCGCGACGAGCGACAGGAGGCCGCGCAGAAGGCGCGGCGCGCCGCGGACGCCCTGGCCGGGCTGGCCTTCCGGCTGCGCGAGCGGGCCGGCTGGCAGGTCAAGCTGCGCGAACTCGCCGACGAGGCCACCGAGTCCGAGGCCCGCGCCCAGGCCTGCCTGGAGCGCGCCCGGGCCGCCGACGAGGACCGCCGTGCCGCCCAGCGCGCCGCCGACGACGCGCGCCGTACCGCGCGTGCCCTGCGCGCCGAGCGCTCGGAGATCGCGGGCGCCCCCGACGACGTCCCGGACGCCGAGGCGGATGCCCCGAGGGCGTCCCTGCCCGCGCTCCGTGAGGCGTACCGGGCGGCCTCCCAGCTGTACGAGAAGGTCGGCGTCGGCGCCGACCTGAGGGCCGAGCAGGCCCGCGCGGAGAGCGACGAGAGCGCGGCGCTCGCGGAGCTGGACCGGCTGAGCAACAAGGTCCGGACCCGGGCCGAACAGCTCCTACAGTCGCCCGACGGCTCCGACGGCCCCTCCCGGCAGGCGGCCGCCTCACGCGCGGAGGAGCTGGTCCAGCTCCTGGAGACCCGTGTGTCCAGCGCGAGCGAGCAGCTCGGCCGGCTGCGCGGCGAGGCCGAGCGGCACGCGCCCGAGGACGGGGAGGCGCACACCGAGCTGTCCGAGGAGCTCCAGCCGCGCGACGCCGAACACGCGCAGGCACTGCTGCGCACGGCGACCGCCGAACTCGCCTCCCGCACCGAGGCGTTGAGGCAGGCCCGCGAGGCGCACGCGGAGCTCCTCGAAGCGCACCGCGCCGCCGAGGACGCCGCGGGCGGCTTCGACGAGATCGCCGCGATGCTGCGCGACCTGCTGCGCGAGCACACCTCCGAGGAGGAGCAGGAGGAACTCGAGCCGTACCCCGGCAGCCTCGACGAGGCCCGGCAGTCCGCCGCGGAGGCCCGCCGTTCGCTGCGGGGCTGCGCCGCCGACCTCTCCGCCGCCGAGGCCGCCGTACGCGAGGCGAGTGACGTGCTGGTACGGCACGCCAACTCCACGCGCTACGAGCAGGTCCGCACCGCGGCTCGCCAGCAGATCCGCGAGCTGCCCGCGTCCACGCTGCCCGAGCACGCGCAGAAGTGGGCGGACGCCTTCGCTCCCCGGCTCCGCGTGCTCACCGACGAGTTGGCGCAGCTGGAGCGGAACCGGGACTCGATCGTGGACCGGCTCCGGGGCCTGGTCGAGTCGGCGCTGGCCACCCTGCGGTCCGCCCAGCGGCTCTCCCGGCTGCCCGAGGGGCTCGGCGAGTGGTCCGGGCAGGAGTTCCTGCGCATCCGCTTCGAGGAGCCCGACCAGGCCACGCTCACCGAACGGCTGGGCGAGGTGATCGACGAGGCGACCCGGGCGGCGGTGAGGAAGAACTCGGACCTGCGCCGGGACGGTATGTCCCTGCTGCTGCGCGGTGTCGCCGCGGCGCTCCAGCCCAAGGGCGTCGCCGTCGAGATCCTCAAGCCGGACGCGGTGCTGCGTGCCGAGCGCGTGCCCGTCGGGCAGATGGGTGACGTGTTCTCCGGTGGTCAGCTGCTGACGGCGGCCATCGCCTTGTACTGCACGATGGCGGCGCTCAGGAGCAATGACCGGGGCCGCGACAAACACCGCCACGCGGGCACGCTGTTCCTCGACAACCCCATCGGACGCGCCAACGCCACGTACCTGTTGGAGCTCCAACGGGCCGTGTCGGACGCGCTCGGCGTCCAACTCCTCTACACCACCGGCCTGTTCGACACGACCGCGCTGGCGGAGTTCCCGCTGGTCATCCGACTGCGCAACGACGCCGACCTCAGGGCCGGCCTGAAGTACATCCGCGTCGAGGAACACCTCCGCCCGGGACTGCCGCGTGAGGCTTCCGCCGAGGAGGCCGTGCACAGCGAGATCACCGCGACCCGGATGTTCAAGCGCCCGGCGGTGAATGTGCCGTAGTGGCGCGGCCGGTGAGGAACTGCGGGCCGTGTGCGGCTGGTCGCGCAGTTCCCCGCGCCGCTGGGGCGGCTACGCGTCCTCCTTCAACAAGTCCGCGCACTTCTCGCCGATCATCATCGTCGTGATGCACGGGTTGACGGTGACCAGATCCGGCATGACCGAGCCGTCCGCGACCCTGACGCCCTCGACCCCCTTGACACGCAGCCGCGCGTCGAGCGGGGCCGAGGGGTCGTCGTCCGCGCCCATCTTCACGGTGCAGGACGGGTGGTAGACGGTGTTGTGGGTCTTGTGGATGTAGTCGAGCAGTTCGTCGTCGGTCCGCACGTCCGGGCCAGGGGCCAGCTCGGCGCCTGCCCAGCCGCTCAGCGCGGGTTGCGAGGCGATCTTCCGCGCCAGCTTGAGCCCGTACGTCATCACCCGCACGTCATGCTCGTGCGTGAAGTACCGCGGATCCACCTTCGGCTTGTCCCGGTGGTCCCGCGTCCGCAGCCGCACCGTCCCGCGTGACTTCGCGCGCGTGACGTTGGGCGTGAGGCAGAAGGCGTTCTCGGAGGTCGGGTAGCCGTGCCGCGCGGTGTTCATGTCGAACGGCACCGAGCCGTAGTGGAACATCAGGTCCGGCCGGTCGAGGCCGGGCTCGGTGTCGTAGAAGATCCCGGCCTCCCACCACTGGCTGGATGTGGTGGTCATCGGCTGCCGGGCCTCCCACATGATCACGCCCTCGGGGTGGTCCTGGAGGTTCTCGCCCACGCCTGCCGCGTCGACGACGACCTCGACGCCGACCTCACGGAGATGCCCGGCGGGGCCGATGCCCGACAGCATCAGCAGCTTCGGCGAGTCGATCGCCCCGCACGAGACGATCACCTCGCGCCGGGCCCGTACCGTCCGCGTGTGGATCAGGTCGGGGTCCAGATACTCGGCGCCCACACAGCGCCGCCCGTCGAGGACGAGCTTTTTGGCGCGTACGCCCGTACGGATCTCCAGGTTCGGCCGCTTGCCCATGACCGGGTGGAGGTACGCCACCGACGACGACTGGCGGATGTTGTTCTCGTCGGAGTTGATCTGGAACCAGTTGGCGCCGCGGATCACCGTCTTGCCGGTGTTGAAACCGACGGTGGGTATGCCGGCCTGCGCGCACGCCTCCAACAGGGCGGTACCGCAGGGGTCCTCGCTCTTCAGTGTGCGCAGCTTCACCGGGCCGGTGCGGCCGTGGTGGTCGCCGGGGGCGTCGTTGTTCTCCAGCCGACGGTAGAGCGGGAAGAGGTCGGCAGCGCTCCAGCCCGTACAGCCCGCGCCCGCCCAGTCGTCGAGGTCCTCGGCCGGGGCCCAGAAGGCGATGCAGGAGTTGTGCGAGGAGCAGCCGCCCAGCACCTTGGCACGGGCGTGGCGCATGAAGCTGTTGCCGGTGGCCTGCGGTTCGACGGGGTAGTCCCAGTCGTAGCCGGACTCCAGCAGACCCATCCAGCGTTCGAGTCTGAGGATGTTGTCGTCGTCGACGTCGCTCGGCCCCGCCTCCAGGACGCACACCGTGACCGACGGATCCTCCGTCAGCCGGGCCGCCACGACGTTGCCCGCGGTGCCGCCGCCGACCACGACATAGTCGAACTCGTCGCTGCTCACAGGGAGTTGACCTCCTTGGTCGGCGTGTCCGTGCCCGCCAGGCTGTGCTCGGCGAGGACGCCCGTGCGGTGCCGCTGGACGAACCAGTAGTAGGCGAAGCCGCCGCCCGCGATGACGGCGACGAACAGCACCGCGCCCCATTGCAGATACCAGTGGTACGGAGCCGTCGCGTTGTAGACCGAGGCGCGCGGCCAGATCAGGTTGATCGTCATGCCCGCGCCCCACACCACGGCGACGATGTTGACCAGCAGCCCCCACCGGCCCAGGGAGAACTTGCCGTCGCCTGCGGGCTGCCACTTGCCGCGCAGCCGCGCCACCAGCATCGGGGCGGTGACACCGAGGTAGGCGAGGTAGATCATGATGATGCCGATGCTGGTGACGACGGTGAAGATCTGCGGCTGACGGATGTTGACCACCAGGATCGCCAGGGCCAGGATCCCGATGATCACGGTCGGCAGCACCGGCGTCTGGAAGCGCGGGCTCACCCGGGCCAGCAGCGAGGACGCCGGCAGGTTGTTGTCCCGGGCCATCGCGAACGCCAGCCGGATCGCCGCCGTGTGGACCGCCAGGGCGCACACCGTGACGGCGATCAGCACGCACCACAGCATCGCCTTGCCGGCTGTCGGGCCGAGCACGTTGAGCACGACGTACTGCAGGCCGTCCGTGGACAGCTTCTCGCCCTTCAGGCTGGAGACGCTCATCAGCGCCAGCAGAAGGATCAGGCCACCGAGGACGAAGGAGGCCACGATGGCGCGGATGATGGCGCGCGGCGCGTTGCGTGACGGGTCCAGGCACTCCTCGCCGAGGGAGGACGCCGTGTCGAAGCCGTACATGACGTACGCGGACGCCAGCGACGCCACCAGGAACGCGCCCAGGTATCCGGCGCCGTAGCCCGTGCCGGTGCCGTTGGTCTCCATGACCACCTGCGGGCCGCGGGTGATGTGGACGGCGAACAGGACGATCAATACGACGGTGGCGATCAACTCGATGAACACGCCCGCCGTGTTGATTCTCGCCATCAACTTGACGCCGAAGGCGTTCACCAAGGTGGTGAAGAGGATCAACACCGCGGCCAGGATGACCGCGTTGGTCGCCACGTCGTACGTGCCGGTGCCGTCCCCCACGATCTGGAAGACCGACGAGATCTGGGGGAGTGTCAACTGATAGGCCAGCGCCACGGCCGATATGGACACTATGGACGCGATCAACATCATCCAGCCGGCGAGCCAGCCCAGATGCGGATTGCCTATCTTCTTCGACCAGTTGTAGACCGAGCCCGCGACGGGATAGCGGGCGGCCAGCTCCGCGAAACAGAGGGCGACCATGAACTGGCCGACGAAGACCATCGGCCACGACCACCAGTAGGCGGGGCCGCCGCTGCCGTAGCCGAAGTAGAACAGCTGGAAGGTCCCGGTCAGGATCGAGATGTAGCTGATCCCGGCGGCGAAGGTGTGGAAGTTGCCGAGGGTGCGCTTGAGTTCGGGTTTGTAGCCGAACTCGGCGAGTTCGGCGTCGTCGTGACTGTGTGGACTGGTGGGTTGCTCCGTTGTCGACATGGGCGGACTCCTCGTGTGCCGGGGAAGGGGAGTGAGCGGCTCGGGCGGGTGCCGCCGATCAAGGACCGGTGGTGAGCGTGCTGCTACCCGGGAGTCAGGCGAACCACCCCTGCGGAGCGGGATTGGTGTTGCGCCAGATGTGCTTCGTCTCGCAGTACTCGGCGAGCCCCGAGGGCCCGAGCTCGCGTCCGAAGCCGGACTGCTTGAAGCCACCCCACTCGGCCTGCGGCACGTAGGGGTGGTAGTCGTTGATCCACACCGTGCCGAGGCGCAACGCGGCCGCGACCCGCGCGGCCCTGGCCTCGTCGCCCGTCCATACGGCGCCGGCGAGCCCGTAGATCGTGCCGTTGGCGAGCCGCACCGCCTCGTCCTCACCGTTGAAGCGCTCGACGGTGAGCACCGGCCCGAACGACTCCTCCTGGACGACCGACATCCCCGCGGCGCACTCGTCCAGAACGGTGGGCAGGTAGTAGAAGCCCTCGTCGTACCCGGGCCCGGTCGGGCGCGCGCCGCCGCAGCGCAGCACCGCGCCCTCCTGAAGCCCCTTGGCCACGTACGCCTCGACCTTCGTCCGGTGCGCCGCCGAGATCAGCGGCCCGGTCTGCGCCCGCTCGTCGAACGGCCCGCCCGGACGGATGCCCGATGCCCGGCGTACGACCTCGTCGACGAACCGGTCGTGCAGGCGGTCCTCGACCAGGAGCCGCGCTCCGGACGAGCAGACCTGCCCGGAGTGCAGGAACACGGCGGTCAGCGCCATGTCGACGGCCGTGTCGAAGTCGGCGTCGGCGAAGACGATGTTGGGGTTCTTGCCGCCGAGTTCGAGCGCGACCTTCTTCACGGTCCCGGCCGCGGCGGCCATGAGGCGTCGGCCGGTCTGGAGTCCGCCGGTGAAGGAGACGAGGTCGACGTCCGGATGGTCGCCGAGCGGGGCGCCCGCCTGGGGACCGGCGCCGAGGACCAGGTTGCCGACGCCCGGCGGAAGACCGGCCTCCTCCAGGAGCCGCATCAGATGGATCGCCGTGTGCGGAGTCAGTTCGCTCGGCTTCAGCACGAACGTGTTGCCGGCCGCGAGTGCCGGGGCGACCTTCCAGGCCGTCTGCAGGAGCGGGTAGTTCCAGGGGGTGATGAGCGCGCAGACGCCGACCGGTTCGTGCACGACCCGGCTGTCGACGCCCTCCGTCCCCGTGTCGACGACCCGCCCGGTCTCGTTCGCGACCAGGTGCCCGAAGTAGCGGAAGCAGTTCACGATGTCGTCGATGTCGTACTCGCTCTCGACGAGCCGCTTGCCCGTGTCCAGGGACTCGGCCCGCGCGAGCGCCTCCTTGTCCCGTACGAGGAGGTCGGCCACCCGCAGCAGCAGGTCACCGCGCTCGGCGGGCGAGGTTCTGGGCCAGGGCCCCTCGTCGAAGGCGCGGCGGGCGGCGGCGATCGCCTCCACCGTGTCCTTGCCGCCCGCCTCGTCCACCACCCCGACCAGCGAGCCGTCGGCGGGACATCGGATCTCCCGGGTGCGCTCGTCCACCGCACCCCGCCACTCGCCGTCAATGAACAGGTCGGCCATGGTCGCCTCCGAGCTTCTCGATCAGCCACTCGTGGAAGATCCCGATGTGGTGCTCATTGGGGACCAGCACACCACCCCTGCGGTACGCCCGCGAGGACATGGCCGGTTGTGTGCGTTCACACGCCTCGATGTCCTGCGCGTTCACGCGGTGGAACAACTCCACGGACTTGGACACATCCGCCCCGGACTCCACCACCTCCGGCGCGTACAGCCAGTCGCACTCCACGACCGTGCGGTCCGCGGCGAGCGGGAACATGCGGTGCAGGATCACATGGTCCGGTACGAGGTTGACGAAGACCGTCGGCTTGATCGTGATGGCGTAATAGCGGCGGTCCTGGTCGGAGGTGACCGCGGGGAGCCTGGCGAAGCCCTCGCTGCCGTCGACGGTGAAGCCCCGCACGTCCTCGCCGAACTCGGCGCCATGGCCGACGTAGTACTGGGCCGCGTAGCCGTCCGCGAACTCCGGGAGCACATCGGTCAGTTCGGGATGGATGGTGGCGCAGTGGTAGCACTCCATGAAGTTCTCGACGATCAGCTTCCAGTTCGCCTTCACGTCATAGGTGATGCGTTTGCCGAGGGCGAGGTTCTCGGTGCCGTAGTGCTCGATCGCGGCCGCGTCGCCGAGGCGTTCGACGGCGGCGTACATGACGGTGTCCTCGAAGGAGGGCGGTTCACCGGCGAGGCACACCCAGGCGTAGCCCAGCCACTCGCGCAGGGCCACATTGATCAACCCGTACTCGACGCGGTCGACGTCCGGCATCTTGATCAAGTTGGGGGCGGCGATCAACTTGCCGTCAAGATCGTACGTCCAAGCATGATAGGGACACTGGATGTTGCGCCGGACCTCACCGGAGTCCTCCATGCACAGACGCGCCCCGCGATGACGGCACACGTTGAGGAAGGCGCGCAGTTCACCCTTGCGGGTCCGGGTGATCAACACGTTCTCGCGGCCGACCTGGACGGTGCGGAAGGCACCCGGCTTGGCCAGGTCGGCGCTGCGGACGGCGCAGAACCACGTCGACTCGAAGAGGTGTTCCTGCTCCTGCCGGAAGATCTCGGGGTCGGTGTAGTAGTGGCCCGGCAGCGTCGCGATGAGGCTGGGGGAGATCTGGTGGGCCGCGGAGAGCGGAGTCTCCGGAACGGGTGTCGTCGTCACGTGCGTGCTCCTCAGGCGGGCGCGGCGGCGAGGCGGGCGGGGTCGAACAGGCCGATCGGGTGCTCGGTGGTGCCGGTCAGGGCGAGGTCGGCGAGGATCTCGCCGACGACGGGCACGAACTTGAAGCCGTGCCCGGAGAACCCGCAGGCCACGGTGACCGACTCCGGGTGCGCGGGGTGGCGGGCGATGACGAAGTGCTCGTCGGGGGTGAGGGAGTACATGCAGGTCGCGGTCTTGAGGAAGGTGCCGGGCAGGTCCGGGACGCAACCGGACATGTGGTCCGCCATGGCCCGGATCTCGTCCTCGTGGACCGTCCGGTCGATGGTGTCCGGAGTGGTGACCTCTCCCCCGCGGAAGAAGGCGACCTTGGCACCGAGATCGGGGCCGTCGATGGCCGGGAAGCCGTACACCTGGACGCCGGCCGCGTCGTCCCAGATGTAGATGGGTTGATTCTCGGGGCGGAACGGATCAATACCGTGCTTCGGCTGGAACCAGTACATGACTTGCCGCTCAATGGTGAACGCACTCCGAGGTCGGTCAGCAGCTGCGGCGCCCACGCGCCCGGGCACATCACCAACTGGCCGGCGGTATAGGTGTTCTCGGCCGTGTGGACGCGGACTCCGTCCCGGTACGGCTCCCAGCGCGTCATCGGCTCGTCGAAGTGCAGGTCGGCACCCTGCCGGGTGGCCAGCTGAAGGTGCGCTGCGACGGTGTTCTCGGGCCGCAGGAAACCGGCCTTCCTCTCGTACAGGGCCACTTCGTCGTCCTTCGGAGCCAGAGTCGGGAAGCGGCGGCGGATCTCCTGCGCGTCCAGCGTCTCGTGCGGCAGGTCCCACTGCCGGGCCGAGCGCAGCGAGCCGGAGACGGCCGGTGTGTCGGGGCGGCCGACCATGACGCCGCCGCAGAGGGTGGCGATGTCCCGGCCGGTGGCCCGCTCCAGCTCGTCGTACAGCTCGTAGGCGCGCAGCAGCAGCGGGACGTACGCCGGGTCCTCGAAGTACGACTGCCGGGTGATGCGTGAACCGCCGTGACTGGAGCCGCGGTTGTGTACCGGCCCGAACTTCTCCAGGCCGAGCACGCGGGCGCCGCGCGCGCGGAGGTGGTGGGCGGCGGCGCTGCCCATGCCGCCGAGGCCGGTGACGATCACGTCGTAGGTGGGGGACACCGGCGCCTCCTATCGGCGGATGCGGGTCATCTTCGGGTCGAAGAGCGGCTCTTCGGCGACCGTCGCCGGTACCTTCTCGCCGAAGTACTCGATGTGCACGGCGGTGCCGGTGGCCAGGGTGGGCAGCCAGGCGTATGCGACGCAGCGGCCCAGGGTGTAGCCGTACGACGCGCTGGTCACGTAACCCGCCGGGGTGCCGTCGACGTACACCGGCTCCTTGCCCAGGACCACGGAGGCGGGGTCGTCGAGGAGGAGTGGCGTGAGGCGGCGCGTCGGGTCACCGGCGCGCTCCAGCGCGGCCTTCCCGACGAATTCCTCCTTGTCCATGCGCACCGCGAAGCCGACGCCCGCCTCGAACGGGTTGTGCTCGTCGGTCATGTCGACGCCCCACGCGCGGTAACCCTTCTCCAGCCGCAGGGAGTTGAAGGCCGAGCGCCCGGCGGCGATCACACCGAGGTCCCGGCCGGCCTCCCAGAGCGTGTCCCAGAGACGGAGGCCCAGGTCGGCGGTGGTGTAGAGCTCCCAGCCCAGTTCACCGACGTACGACAGGCGCATGGCCGTCACCGGGACGTGGCCGAGGTATGTCTCCTTCGCGCGGAAGTAGCCGAACGCCTCGTGGGAGAAGTCGTCGCGGGTCAGCGGCTGGACGAGATCACGGGCGAGGGGGCCCCAGACGCCGATGCAGCAGGTGCCGGACGTGATGTCCCTGATGTGGACGTCGGCCGGGGCGTGGCGGACGAGCCAGTCGAGGTCGGCGGGGGAGTTCGCGCCGACCTGGAAGCGGTCGGGGGCCAGCCGGGCGACGGTGAGGTCGGAACGGATGCCGCCGCTCTCGTCGAGGAGGAGGGTGTAGGTGACCGCGCCCGGCTTCTTGCGGAGGTTGTTGCTGGTCATGCGGTCGAGGAAGCCGAGAGCGCCGGGGCCGGTGACTTCGAGGCGGCGCAGCGGGGTCATGTCGTAGAGGGCGACCTTCTCGCGGGTCGCCTTCGCCTCGGCCGCGGCGATGGGCGACCAGTAGCGGGCCGACCAGGCGTCACGTCCGGGCAGCGGGCCGAGGGCGTCGACGAGGGGAGCGTTCGCCTCGTACCAGTGCGGGCGTTCCCAGCCGCCGCCTTCCAGGAAGTACGCCCCGAGTTGCTGCTGGCGGGCGTGGAACGGGCTCACCCGGAGCGGGCGTGGCCGCTCCATGGGCTGGAGCGGGTGCAGAACGTCGTACACCTCCACGAACTGCTGCGCACCGCGTTCACGGACATACGCCGGTGAACGCTGTGCCTCCTCGAAACGGGTGAGGTCGCACTCGTGCAGGTCCAGGGACGGACGTCCGTCGACCATCCACTCCGCGACGGCCCCGGCCACCCCGGCCGAGTGCGTGACCCAGACCGCCTCGGCCAGCCAGAACCCGCGCAGCTGCCGCGACTCGCCGAGCACCGGCATACCGTCCGGGGTGAAGGAGAAGACGCCGTTGAAGCCCGTCTCCACCTGCGACGCACGCAGCGCCGGCATCAGCCGGCGGCAGTCGTCCCAGCTCGGGGCCCAGTCCTCCGTGGTGAAGGGAAACGAGGAGGGCATGTCCATGTTCCGGGAGCGGGCCTCGTCGTACGGCAGGATCGCGAACGGGTCGACGGGCATGGGCCGATGGGCGTAGCTGCCGATGCCGATGCGGTCGGTGTGCTCGCGGAAGTAGAGGTCGCGGTCCTGGAAGCGGAGGATGGGCCGCGTGGCCTCCGCCTCGTGGCCCTGGAGTTCGGGCAGCGGCTCTGTCCTCGCGTACTGGTGGGCGAGCGGTTGCAGCGGTATGTCGATGCCCGCCATGCGGCCGATGACCGGGCCCCAGAAGCCGGCCGCGGAGACCACGTGGTCGGCGGGGAAGATGCCCTGGTCGGTGACCACGGCGGTAACTCGGCCGTCCTGCTTTTCCAGCCCGGTGACCGTGTGGCGCTCCAGGAAACGGGCGCCCCTGCTCGTGGCCCGCTCCATCTGGGCGCGGGCCGCGAGCAGCGCGCGGGCCAGGCCGTCGTCGGGAGTGTGGAAGCCGCCGAGGACGACCGACTCGTCGATGAGAGGCCAGAGTTCCTTGCAGCGCGCGGCGCTCACGACCTCGCCGCGGATGCCCCAGGCGGCGGCGTAGCCCGCCCTGCGGTGCAGGTCGGCGAGGCGCTCCGCAGTGGTGGCCAGCTCCAGGCCGCCGACCTGGTTGAAGCAGGGGACGCCGTCGACGCGAAGGGCGCTGAACTTCTCGACCGTGTACTTGGCGAACTCGGCGAGCGTCTTGGACGGGCTCGTCTGGAACACGAGGCCGGGTGCGTGCGAGGTGGAGCCGCCGGGGGCGGGCAGGGGGCCCTGTTCGAGGACGGTGACGTCGGTCCAGCCGCGCGCGGTCAGCTCGTCGGCGAGTGAGCAGCCGACGATGCCGGCGCCGATGACGACGACGCGGGGACCGCTCGGGCGGGTTTCGGGCGTGCTGGACATGCCCCTCCTTGCGGTGGCGGGGATGGCAGGGATCAGGGAAGTCGCTCAGGGGTGGGCTCGTTGGACCGCTCGGCGGCGATGGTCGTGTCCTGGCCGGGGCGGATGACCGTGGGCCGGGCGGCGTGGAAGAGGGGGCGCTGTGGAAGGGGGCGTCGCTACGGAAGAGGGCGTACGGCGTCCTGTGCGCTCACAGAACCACCACCGAGCGCAGCACCTCACCCCGGTGCATCTTGGCGAACGCCTTCTCGACCTGGTGGAGAGTGATCGTCTCGCTCACGAACGCGTTCAGATCCAGCAGCCCGTACAGGTACTGGTCGATGAGGAACGGGAAGTCGCGGCTCGGCAGGCAGTCGCCGTACCAGGACGACTTGATCGCGCCGCCGCGCGAGAACACGTCGATCAGCGGGAGCTCGACCTTCATCTCGGGGGAGGGAACGCCGACCTGGACCAGCAGGCCCGCGTGGTCGCGCATGTAGAAGGCCTGCTTGAAGGTCTCCGGGCGGCCTACGGCGTCGATGGCGATGTCGACGCCGAAGCCGTCGGTGAGCGCGCGCACCGCCTCGACGGGGTCCGTACCACGGGAGTTGACGGTGTGCGTGGCGCCGAACCTCTCCGCCTGGTCGAGCTTCCTGTCGTCGATGTCGACGGCGATGACCTTCATGGCGCCGTTCAGGCACGCGCCCGCGATGGCCGCGTTGCCGACGCCGCCGCAGCCGATGACGGCGACCGAGTCGCCGCGGCCGACGGCGCCGGTGTTGACGGCGGCGCCGTACCCGGCCATCACCCCGCAGCCGATGAGGCCCGCCGCCTCGGGCCGGGCGGCCGGGTCGATCTTCACCGCCTGCCCCGCCGCGACCAGCGTCTTCTCGGCGAAGGCACCGATGCCGAGGGCGTTGGTGAGCGGCGTACCGTCCAGCAGGGTCATCGGCTGGGTGGCGTTGCGGGAGTCGAAGCAGTACCAGGGGCGGCCACGGCGACAGGAACGACAGCTGCCGCACGGGGCGCGCCACGCGAGGACGACATAGTCGCCGGGTTTGACGTCGGTGACGCCGGCGCCGACCGCCTCGATCGTGCCGGCCGCCTCATGACCCAGCAGGAAGGGGAAGTCGTCCGTGATCGCGCCGTCGCGATAGTGCAGATCCGTGTGGCAGACCCCGCAGGCCTGCACGTTCACGAGCACCTCACCCGGGCCCGGATCGGGAACGACGATCGTCTGCACCTCGACTGGTGCGCCCTGCTTCACAGCGACTACGGCACGGACCTCGTGTGGCACGACCAAGCTCCTCTGCTGTTGCGCAATGCGCGATGGGTTGCGCGGTGAGGAACATATTGAGAACGCCATCAAGCGGCCGTCAAGAGGTGCGAGTTAACCCTTGGCAAAAGGAGCGGGACCGTTCGAAACGCGCCGGACACACAGCAGCGCGGGACCAGGAAGTTCCCGGTCCCGCGCTGGTGTCGAACCGACGCGAGCGTCTGCCCGGCGCTCGCTCAGAAGCCGTATCCCATACGGCGGGACAGCTCCGCTCCCGCGGCGACCGTGCGCTTGGCCAGCTCCGGCAGGCGGTCGGCGTTGAGCCGGTACACCGGTCCCGAGACGCTGATCGCCCCGATCACCTTGCCGTCGTGAGCGCGGATGGGCGCCGCGGCGGCCGCCAGCCCCAGTTCCAGCTCCTCGATGGTGAACCCGTAGCCCTGCTCGACCACTGCCTCCAGCTCGCTGCGCAGCATGGACGCGCCGGTGATGGTGCGCTCGGTGAAGCGGGGGAGCGGGCGGGCCAGGATGCCCTCGCGCAGGGTCGGCGGCATGTGCGCGAGCAGGACCTTCCCGCTGGACGTGGCGTGCAGTGGGGTACGCCGGCCGAGCCAGTTCTGGGCCGTCACGGACGCGGTGCCGCGGGCCTGCATGATGTTGACTGCCGCGTCGTCGTCCAGCACCGCGATGTTGACCGTCTCGCCCAGCTCGTCCGCGAGCTCCCGGCAGACCGGGACGCCCTCCTGCGAGATGTCCAGCCGCACTGCCGCCGCCCCCGCAAGGCGCAGTACGCCGGCGCCCAGGTAGTACTTGCCGCGGTCCTTCGCCTGGGCCACCAGGCCGCGGTTCTCCAGCACGCCGAGCAGCCGGAAGGCGGTGGACTTGTGCACCTCCAGCTCGTCGGCGATCTCGGTCACGCCCGCCTCACCGTGCCGGGCCAGGATCTCCAGGACGCTCACGGCGCGGTCCACCGACTGGACGGCACTGGCCGCCCCTCTACCGATCTGCTTCTCGGTCGTCGTGGCCTTCTCCTCGCCGTGCTCGGAATGCTTCTGCGTGCGGGTCATGGCTCAACTCTCACCACCTGTCGGCCCCGGTTTGGGCCGCATCTGCGGGAAACCCTTGACGCGACGGAGGTCCCGCCCGGATTCTGTTGCGCATAGCGCTCGATCGTGCGCCATGCGAAACATCATGTTACCGAAGCGTCCGGTCCTCGGAAGGGGCCGAACAGCCCGGACCAACGAAGGAGCGGTCCCTGACCACCGGGATCCACGAAGGTCCGGAACTCCTCGACTGCCGGAGCAACGCCGGTCCGGCACTCGTCACCGCCTTGCTCGCCGGACCGACGACGGTCCGGCCTTCGAACGCTCCGATCCGCCTGGACCACACAGGTCCGGACCGAGTGTCCCGGACCGAGAGGGGGGCCCGTGATTCCCGTCTGCCGCCTCGAAGACCTCCCCGAGGGCGAGTCCGTCCGCATCGGGACGACACCACCCGTCGCCGTGTTCCATACCGACGACGGCCGGCTGTACGCCATCGACGACACCTGCACCCATCAGGACGCCTCCCTCTCCAAGGGCTGGCTGGAGGGCTGTCTGGTCGAATGCCCGCTGCACGCCGCCTCATTCGACCTCCGTACGGGCGAGCCGACCTGCCTCCCGGCCCGCCGCCCCGTCCGCACGCACCGCGTCACCGTCGACGACGGTGTCATCCACGTCCACCTTGCCGTGGAGGAGGGCAGCGCCGCGTGAACGGCGCCGCCGATGGCCCTACGACTGGGGGCCGCCGTACGAACGCCGCGGCCGGCGGCCTTGCGGCGGTCCTCGCGACCACGCCGTGGTGCCCTCTGCGTCCACCTGGCCGTGGAGTGGGGCAGCGCCGTGTGGACGCCGCAGCCGACGGCCTTGTGGCGGTCCTCGCGACCACGCCGTGGTGCCCTCTGCGTCCACCTGGCCGTGGAGTGGGGCAGCGCCGTGTGGACGCCGCAGCCGACGGCCTTGTGGCGGTCCTCGCGACCACGCGGACGGGACTCACCCCGCGGAGGGCACCCCTTCCGACGAGGACCGAGCAACTCCGTCGGCCGACCGCGCCACCGGCCACGCCGATCGCACCGACCCACACGATCGCGTGGACTCACCGGACTGCCGGCCCACCGACCGGTGGGGCCGAGCGGCTCAGGTCGGCAATCGCGCTCCGGCCCGCCAAGACGGCCGGGATCCGCTCGGCGGCTGTGGCTGTGGCTGCGGTGAGTCGGGCGGGGGTTGACCGCCTGGTGGCGGCCGCAGTGAGTCGGGCCGGGGTGAGTTGGCTGCAGGCAGCTGTGGTGAGTCGGGCCAGGGCGAGCTGTCGGCCCGCGGCTCCGATGAGCCGCGCCCGAGTGACCCGCTTGGCCGCGGATCCGGTGAGCCGCACCCAGGTGTCCTGTGTGGCTGCCGCTCCGCCGAGCCCGGCCTGGGCGACCTCCCGGGCTGCGGCCCCGGCCGACCTCTGTCCCTCCCGGCGCCCGGTCCCGGCGAGACCGCCGCGCGCCGCACCGCACACCCCGGTCCTCGCGGACTCGCCGGCCATAGCCCCGCACTTGCTCGCCCCCGTCTCTGCCGTGTCCGAGAGGAGCCGTATCGCATGAGGACCGTGACCGTCGTCGGAGCCTCCCTCTCCGGTCTGTACGCCGCCCGGGAGCTGCGGGCCCAGGGCTTCGACGGGCGACTGGTGATCATCGGCGACGAACCTCACCGCCCCTACGACCGACCTCCTCTCTCCAAGGACTTCCTCACCGGACGGTCCGGCGAGGACCGACTCGCTCTAACCGACGCCGAGGAGACCGCCGAACTGGATGCCGAGTGGTTCCTCGGCGCCCGCGCCCGCGCCCGCGGCCTCGACCCGCGCAGCCGCACCGTCCTCCTCGACAACGGCCGCACCGTCTCCACCGACGGCGTCGTCATCGCCACCGGCGCCTCGGCCCGCCGCCTCCCTGCTGACGGCCTCGCCGGCGTCCACACCCTCCGCACCCTCGACGACGCCCGCGCCCTGCGCGCGGAACTCACCCGAGGCCCGCTCCAAGTCGTCGTCATCGGCGGCGGTTTCATAGGTGCCGAAACCGCGTCCTCCTGCGCCGCCCTCGGCCACACCGTCACCGTCGTCGAGGCCGCCCCGCTCCCGCTCGTGCCCCAACTGGGCGCCGAAATGGCCGCCGTGTGCGCCGCTCTGCACCGCCGTGGCGGGGTGGAACTGGTCACCGGCACTTCGGTCGCCGGACTGCGCGGCACGATCGGCGTCACCGGTGTGGAACTCGCCGACGGCCGCACCCTCCCCGCCGACGTTGTGATCGTCGGCATCGGCGCCACCCCCAACACCGCCTGGCTGGCGGACTCGACGCTCACCCTGCAGGACGGTGTCCTGTGCGACGACGGCTGCGTCACGGCGTTGCCCCAGGTTGTCGCCGTGGGGGACGTCGCCCGCGTCGGCGGCTCCCGCGCCGAGCACTGGACCTCTGCGACGGAACAGCCCCGGGTCGCTGTGGCCAACCTGCTCGCCGGTCGCAGCGCCGAGACCGCCCGATCCCTGCCCTACTTCTGGTCGGACCAGTACGGAGCGCGCATCCAGTTCGCGGGCCGACGCAAGGACGGGGACACGGTCCGCATCACCGAGGGCGAACTTGCCGACGGCGCACCGGTCGAGGACGGGTTCCTTGCCCTGTACGAACGTGACGGCAGGACGACCGCCGTCCTCTCCGTGGACCGCCCACGCGCGTTCATGCGAGCGCGGCGCGAACTGGTCCGCAGGACGAACCAGACCCGGCCGGCCGTGGTCTGACTCCGGCCGGGGCGGGCCGTTCGGGGTGGTCTGGGGCCCGCCGATGCGGGACCGGGCAACGGACCCGGCGCCCCGGCCCGGCCAGGCACCGGCACTCGGCCCAGCTCCCGGCACCTGCTCCGGCCTTGGCCCGACCCGAGCTTGGCTCGGCAAGACCGCTCGGGGCCGTTCCTCAGCCTCCGGCGCTGGGTCGTTCGACCGCGCTCAGGAGTGCGACAGCTGGCCGGTCCCGCCGCCCCGTCGGCGTATTCGCTCCTGAGCGCGCTCGGTCTGCCCTGTCTGCCGTCGTGCCCGACGCCGCTCGCGTCGCAGGGCGCGCGCCGTGCTGCTCGGCGTCGAGATCACGCCATTGCGCTGTTTCCACACCTGGCGGGTCACCCAGACGTCGAGAGCGCCCCAGGTGGCCACCACCGTGCTGACCACACTGCTGATCACCATCGGGAATGCCAGCCACGACCCCGCCAGGGTGCACAGGAAGGCCACCATCGCCTGTATCAGCGTCACCGCGATGATCAGTACCGCCCGCACCGACGCCGTCCGTACCGGATCCGGCATCCGGCGCTGCCGGGCGGGCTCCTCGACCCACAACGGCCGGTATGCCGACCATTCCTGGGCAGCCCCGCCGCGGGCGGTCTCGGCCACGCTCCTGGCCGTCGCCGCCTTGCCGCCGGAGCTGGCCGAAACGTCGTGCTGCTCCGTTGTCACCGCACTCGCGTCCACCGCAGCATCGCGACCGCCCGTCGCCAGACGTCCGCCCGCCGGAATGTCGCGATCCAGCGCATCGGGGCCGCGCCGCGCCGTCACATGCGCCGCCGCCCCGTCCTCGGGCGCCTCGCGCCGCTCCGCCGTGCCCATCACCGTGTCACTCCCCACCG
Organism: Streptomyces sp. DT2A-34; assembly: GCF_030499515.1. Taxonomy (NCBI): domain Bacteria; kingdom Bacillati; phylum Actinomycetota; class Actinomycetes; order Kitasatosporales; family Streptomycetaceae; genus Streptomyces; species Streptomyces sp. DT2A-34. The sequence continues at coordinate 8,571,272 of NZ_JASTWJ010000001.1, forward strand.
CCAGCAGACCGTGTGCCCGTGTCCGAAGACTCGGCTCCCCAGTGGTTGCCCGGCTTGCGCTGTTTTACGCCGCCCGGGGACTGGATGCGGCTCCTGTGGCCCATTCCGCCCCCATTTCCCATAGAGAAGGACGAACGGCGCGTCCCGAAGATTCCCGAGGAAGATAAATTTCTGGCCAACTGGCCTGGGAGACTGGCCGGATCCGTCCTCGGTGGCGCCGCGGGATCGCGGGAGGCAATCTCCCGCAATGGCCGGACAACTCCCCATGTCTCGTCGCCGGTGCGGAAGTTCAGGTTCCGGATGGCTCTTCGAGTTACTTGTGCGTCGGTAGTAGGCTCGCGCCAATTGTTGACGCACATGTGTGCCCCCTGAGCAATGGGGGTTTGAGCTGGGGGAGGCCATGCGCTTTCGCGGGAAGTCCGTCCGCCGGAAGATGGTGGCGCTGCTTCTCGTGCCGCTGGTGTCCCTGACCGCGATCTGGGGCTTCGCCACGGTACTCACGGGGCGAGGTGTGGCCCAGCTGTTCACGGTGTCGTCCCTCGTCGAGAAGATCGGCTACTCCACCGAGGACGCCGTCCGCGTCCTGCAGCAGGAACGTCGCCAGGCCCTCGTCTATCTCGCCGACCGGCGGGCCTCGGACGCGCTGTCCGCACTGAGGGAGACCCGGAGCGCCACCGACGCCGCCGTCGCCGAGATCCGCAAGAACGCCAAGGACCCTGACGTCCGCGACGGCATGGACGAGGGCGACGCAGAGCGCCTCACCGCCGTCCTGGACGCCTTCGACGGCATCAACTCCCTGCGCCGCAGCGTCGAGGACGGAACGGTGACCCGCTCCCAGGCCCTCGGCCTGTACAACCGGCTCGTCGACCCCTGTTACGCCCTGCTGGGTTCCCTCGACGGAATCGACAGCGTGGCGATGGACAAACAGGCCCGCGCCCTTCTCAACGTGACCCGCGCCCGCGAACTGCTCTCCCGCGAGGACGCGTTGCTGAGTTCCGCCCTGGTGGTCGGAAAGCTGTCCCGCGAAGAGATACGCCAGGTCTCCGACCTCGTCGCCCAGCGCAGCCTCATGTACGACATCAGCCTGACGGACCTGCCGTCGTCCGAGCGCGAACGCTACAAGCGCTTCTGGGACAACGCCTCCACTGCTCCACTGCGCGTCGCCGAACAGGCCGTCATCCTGTCCCAGGCAGGTAGGCCCAGCAAGGTCGACGCCAAGAGCTGGGACACCGCCGCCGGCAGCGTCCTCGACGAGCTCAGCAAGCTCAACGACGAGGCGGGCGCCCGCTATCAGGACCGCGTCAGCCCGGTGGCGATGGGCGTCATCCTGAAGGCGGCCGTCGCCGGTGTCCTCGGGCTGCTCGCCCTGCTGTTCTCTCTCTTCCTGTCCGTGCGCATCGGGCGCGGCCTCATCCGCGACCTGCGGCAGCTGCGACTGGAGGCCCACGAGGCGTCCGGCGTACGCCTGCCCAGTGTGATGCGCCGTCTCTCCTCCGGTGAACAGGTCGACGTGGAGACCGAGGTCCCACACCTGGAATACGACAAGAACGAGATCGGCGAGGTCGGCCAGGCCCTCAACACCCTGCAGCGCGCCGCCGTCGAGGCCGCCGTCAAGCAGGCCGAACTGCGCGCCGGTGTCGCCGAGGTCTTCGTCAACCTCGCCCGCCGCAGCCAGGTCCTCCTCCACAAGCAGCTCACCCTCCTCGACACCATGGAACGCCGGACCGAGGACACCGACGAACTCGCCGACCTGTTCCGCCTCGACCACCTGACCACCCGTATGCGCCGGCACGCCGAAGGCCTGGTGATCCTCTCCGGCGCCGCCCCGTCCCGGCAGTGGCGCAAGCCCGTCCAGCTCATGGATGTCGTACGCGCCGCGGTCGCCGAGGTCGAGGACTACGAGCGCATCGAGGTCCGACGTCTGCCTCGCGTCGCCGTGACCGGACCGGCCGTCGCGGACCTCACGCACCTCGTGGCCGAACTCCTGGAGAACGCCACGGTGTTCTCCCCGCCGCACACCGCAGTGCAGGTCCTGGGCGAGCGGGTCGCCAACGGCTTCACCCTTGAGATCCACGACCGCGGCCTGGGCATGGCGGCCGACGCCCTGCTGGACGCCAACCTCCGGCTCGCCGAGACGCCCGAGTTCGAGCTGTCCGACACCGACCGGCTCGGCCTGTTCGTGGTCAGCCGGCTCGCCCAGCGGCAGAACGTCCGGGTCTCGCTGCAGCCGTCGCCGTACGGCGGCACCACCGCCGTGGTCTTCATCCCCGACGCGTTGCTCACCGACGACGTCCCCGACACCAACGGCATCGGGTTCCGTCTCGACCGGCCCACCCCCTCGAAGGAGGCCGAGCTGGAGGAGACGCGCCGCGCCGCCCTCGCCCACGTGCCGGCCCGTGTGCCCGGCCTGCCCGCCTCGCTCCTGGACGGGCCGGTGGAGCTGGAGGCCCCCGTCGACCTGGACGCGCTCAACGACTTCCCGGACGCACTCGACGACGAGGACAGCGAACGCGGCGGTCTCTTCCGCCCCCGCCGTGCTCTCGCCCATGTGGAGGACGAGGCGTCGGGCCCGCTCGGCGGACACCCGGTCTCCGGCATCCACGGCGCAACGGACCGCTCCGACACGGACGGCGATGTGAGCGCCCCCGTCCCGCTGCCCCGCCGCCGGACGCCCAAGCTGGTCAGTTCGCACGGACGCCCGGTCACCGAGCAGCGCTCCCGGCGAGGGGAGACGGACGCAGACCCTCCGACAGGCAGCCCGAGCCGCCCGGAGCCGAACGACCTCGCCCCGCTGCCGACCCGACGTCGCGGTACGGGACCCCTCGGAGAGGCCACCGGCGCGCAGGACCGGATCGGTGACCGTACCGACACGTGGCCCAGCGCGGGGCACGACCGAAGTGAGCCGTCGAAGCCCGCAGCCCTCCCGAAGCGCACGCGGCGTGCCGCGATCGAATCGAGTGGCCTGGACCACTCCGCTCCGAGCACGGCCGCCGCGCAGTGGGAGAGCGGCTCAGGCTCCGGTCCGCTGCCCCGGCGTGTACGACAGGCCAGCCTGGCTCCGCAGCTCAAACAGGGCCCCGCTCGGCGAGCCGAGGAGAACACGGAACTCGTCGAGCGGGACGCGGACGAGGTACGCAGCCGAATGGCATCGCTCCAGCGTGGCTGGCAGCGCGGCCGCCAGGAGAACGCCGCGGGCGACGACGCCCACAGCGGCACAGCACAAGGAACGACAAAGGGGGACGGTCGATGACCGCACCGAAGGCGACCGGCCACACCGCGACCAACCAGTCCGGCGAGCTCAACTGGCTCCTCGACGACCTGGTGGACCGCGTCGCCAGCATCCGTAAGGCCCTCGTGCTCTCCGGCGACGGCCTGCCGACGGGGGTGTCCAAGGATCTGACCCGCGAGGACAGCGAGCACCTGGCCGCCGTCGCGTCCGGATTCCACAGCCTCGCCAAGGGCGTGGGCCGCCACTTCGAGGCGGGCAATGTCCGGCAGACGGTCGTCGAGCTCGATGACGCCTTCCTGTTCGTGACGGCCGCGGGCGACGGCAGCTGCCTCGCCGTGCTCTCGGACGCCGACTCGGACGTCGGCCTGGTCGCCTACGAGATGACGCTCCTCGTCAAGCGGGTCGGAGTGCATCTGGGTACCGCTCCGCGCACCGATCTGCCCGCGGGCGGGTAGTGGGATGGCATGAGCGCTGACGGTCAGGGAAGAAGCCACTGGTTCGACGACGAGGCCGGGCCGGTCGTCCGTCCGTACGCCATGACGCGCGGCCGCACCACCAGTGCGGCCCAGCACCGCCTCGACCTGATCGCGGTCGTCGTCGTGGAACCGCACGCGGACGACCCGGAAGCGGACTCGATGCTGTCCCCGGAGCACGTGGACATCGTCGAACTGTGCCGTGATGCCCCGCAGTCCGTTGCCGAACTCTCCGCCGAGATCGACCTGCCCATCGGAGTCGTACGCGTCCTCGTCGGGGATCTCGTGGACGCGGAATTCGTCCATGTGAACCGGCCCGTACCGCCTGCCGAGCTGGTGGACGAGAGTATTCTGCGCGACGTGATCAACGGCCTGCGGGCGCTGTGAGCGGCGTGGAAGCGGGGTAGGGACGTGACAGGCTGGCAGTTCTGGGTCGACCGTGGCGGCACCTTCACGGACATCGTCGCGCGCCGCCCGGACGGCCGTCTGCTGACCCACAAACTCCTGTCGGAGAACCCGGCGCGATACTCCGACGCGGCCGTCGCGGGCGTACGCGAACTGCTGGACGGCTCCCAGGACCACCCCATCGAGTCCGTCCGGATGGGCACGACGGTCGCCACGAACGCCCTTCTCGAGCGCAAGGGCGAGCGGACCCTGCTGGTCATCACCCGTGGCTTTCGCGACGCCCTGCGCATCGCCTACCAGAACCGGCCCCGCATCTTCGCCCGCCGCATCGAACTTCCGGAGCTGCTCTACGAAAGGGTCGTCGAGGTCGACGAGCGCATCGCCGCCGACGGCGCCGTCCTGCACACTCCCGACCTGGACGCCCTCGTCGGCCCTCTCCGGGAGGCGTACGACGACGGCATCCGTGCCGTCGCCGTGGTCTGCATGCACAGCCACCTCCACCCCGCCCACGAACAGGCCGTCGGCGAGCTCGCCGCCCACATCGGCTTCCCGCAGATCTCGCTGTCCAGCGAGGTCAGCCCTCTGATGAAGCTCGTCCCGCGCGGGGACACCGCCGTCGTGGACGCCTACCTCTCGCCCGTGCTGCGTCGCTACGTCCAGCACGTCGCCGACGAGCTCGAAGACGTGCGGCTGATGTTCATGCAGTCCAACGGCGGTCTCGCCGAAGCCGGGCAGTTCCGCGGCAAGGACGCCATTCTCTCCGGTCCCGCCGGAGGCATCGTCGGCATGGCACGCATGTCGCAGCTCGCCGGCTTCGACCGCGTCATCGGCTTCGACATGGGCGGCACCTCCACCGATGTCTCGCACTTCGCCGGCGAGTACGAACGGGTCTTCACCACACAGATCTCCGGCGTCCGCCTGCGCGCCCCCATGCTGGACATCCACACCGTCGCGGCAGGCGGCGGCTCGGTCCTCCACTTCGACGGGTCCCGCTACCGCGTAGGGCCGGACTCGGCGGGCGCGGACCCGGGGCCCGCCTGCTACCGGGGCGGCGGCCCGCTCGCAGTCACCGACGCCAACGTCATGCTCGGCCGCATCCAACCCGCCCACTTTCCCAAGGTGTTCGGCCCCGAGGGCGACCAGCCCCTCGACGACGCCCTCGTCCGGGAGCGCTTCACCGCCCTCGCGCGCGACATCCGCGAGCAGACCGGAGACGACCGCACCCCCGAGCAGGTCGCCGAGGGCTACCTGCAGATCGCGGTCGCCAACATCGCCAACGCCGTGAAGCGGATCTCCGTCCAGAAGGGCCACGACGTCACCCGCTACGCCCTCACCACCTTCGGCGGTGCGGGTGGCCAGCACGCGTGCATGGTCGCCGACTCCCTCGGTATCCGCACCGTCCTCGTGCCGCCCATGGCCGGCGTCCTCTCCGCACTCGGCATCGGCCTCGCCGACACCACGGCCATGCGTGAACAGTCCGCCGAGGCGCCCCTGGAGGCCACCTCCATGCCCGGCGTCCTGAAGACCGCGGGCGACCTCGAATCCGCTGCCCGCACCGAACTCCTCGACGAGGACGTCCCAGAGGACGGCATCAAGGTCACCCGACGAGCTCAACTCCGCTACGACGGCACCGACACCACCCTCACAGTCGAACTCACCGACCCCAACACCATGCGGCGCGCCTTCGAAGACCGTCATCGCGCCACGTACTCCTTCACCCTCGACCGCCCGATCGTCGTCGAAGCCCTCTCCGTCGAAGCCACCGGCATCACCGAACCCCCCGATCTCTCCGCTCTCGCCCCCTACGAAGCCGCCCCTGAAGGCAGCCCGGCCACCCCGCGGACCGTCCGCCTCCACACGGGCGGCACATGGCGCGACGTACCCCTCCATCGCCGCGAGGACCTGCCTCCCGGCCAGACCGTCACCGGCCCGGCGATCATCACCGAGGCCAGTGCGACGACCGTCGTCGACGACGGCTGGCAAGCCGCGACGACCGACGACGGGCATCTGGTCATGGAACGCGCGGCGATTACGCAGAGTTCCGATCTCGACACGAAAGCCGACCCGGTTCTTCTCGAGGTCTTCAACAACCTCTTCATGTCCATCGCCGAACAGATGGGCGCCCGCCTCGAATCCACGGCCCAGTCCGTCAACATCAAGGAACGCCTGGACTTCTCCTGCGCCCTCTTCGACCCGGACGGAAACCTGGTGGCCAACGCCCCGCACATCCCCGTCCACCTGGGCTCGATGGGCACCAGCGTCAAGGAGGTCATCCGGCGCCGCGGCTCCCGGATGCGCCCCGGCGACACCTACGCCGTCAACGACCCGTACCACGGCGGCACTCACCTGCCCGACGTCACCGTGATCACCCCGGTCTTCGACACGGGGAGCACGGCGAACACGGAGGGTGAGCCGGAAATCCTCTTCTACGTCGCCTCCCGTGGCCATCACGCCGAGATCGGCGGCATTGCCCCCGGCTCCATGCCCGCCGACAGCAGCACCATCGAGGAGGAGGGAATCCTCTTCGACAACTGGCTGCTCGCCGAGAACGGCCGCTTCTGCGAGGAGGAGACCCTCCGCCTGCTCACCGAGGCGCCCTACCCCTCCCGCAACCCCAAGACCAACCTCGCCGACCTGCGCGCCCAGATCGCGGCCAACCAGAAGGGCGTCGACGAAGTCGCCCGCATGATCGAGAACTTCGGCCTCGACGTCGTTCAGGCGTACATGAGGCATGTCCAGGACAACGCGGAGGAAGCAGTACGCGGCGTCATCGACGCCCTGGACGACGGCGAGTACGCCTACGAGACCGACTCCGGCGCCGTCATCCGAGTACGCGTGCGCGTGGACCGCGAGAACCGCTCCGCCAACGTCGACTTCACCGGCACCTCCCCGCAGTTGGCCACGAACTTCAACGCCCCCTTCTCGGTCGTCAACGCGGCGGTCCTGTACGTCTTTCGCACTCTGGTCGCCGACGACATCCCGCTCAACGACGGCTGCTTGCGCCCCCTCGAGATCGTCGTGCCGCCCGGTTCCATGCTCGCGCCCGAACCCCCGGCAGCGGTTGTGGCAGGCAATGTGGAGACCTCCCAGGCGATCACAGGCGCGCTCTACGCCGCACTGGGCGTCCAGGCCGAGGGCTCCGGCACCATGAACAACGTCACCTTCGGCAACGAACGCCACCAGTACTACGAGACCGTGGCGTCCGGATCCGGCGCGGGCGACGGGTTCCCCGGGGCGCCCGTAGTGCAGACCCACATGACCAACTCGCGGCTCACCGATCCCGAAGTGCTGGAGTGGCGGCTGCCCGTACAGCTCGACGAGTTCGCCGTGCGGCGCGGCAGCGGCGGCGCCGGGCAGTGGCACGGCGGCGACGGCGCTGTGCGCCGCATCCGGTTCCACGAGCCCATGACCGTCTCCACGCTCTCCCAGCACCGCAGGGTCCCGCCGTACGGCATGGCGGGCGGCGAACCCGGTGCGCTGGGAGCCAACCGCGTCGAACGCGCGGACGGCACGGTCACTGCACTCGCCGGAAGCGACTCGGCCGACGTCGGCCCCGGCGACGTACTCGTCATCGAAACCCCCGGCGGCGGAGGCTACGGCCCACCGTCGCGCGACCCCCATCAAGCAGGAGAAGAGATCGATGATCTTCGGGCGTTCTGAGCGCGGGAAGCCTCCGGTCGAGCCCGTCACGCTCAAGATCCTGGTGGCCGGCGGCTTCGGCGTGGGCAAGACCACCCTCGTCGGCGCGGTCAGCGAGATCAGGCCGCTGCGTACCGAGGAACTGCTCACCGAGGCCGGGCGCCCGGTCGACGACACGAGCGGTGTCGAGGGCAAGCGCACCACCACCGTGGCCATGGACTTCGGCCGCATCACGCTGCGCGAGGACCTGGTGCTGTACCTCTTCGGCACGCCTGGCCAGGAGCGGTTCTGGTTCATGTGGGACGAGCTCTCGGAGGGAGCGCTCGGCGCCGTCGTCCTCGCCGACACCCGCCGCCTCGAGGACTGCTTCGCGGCCGTGGACTACTTCGAACGGCGTTCCATACCCTTCCTCGTCGGCGTCAACTGCTTCGAGGGAGCCGCCCGTTACCCGGCGGCGGACATCCGCCAGGCCCTCGACCTCGACGACGGCGTACCGCTGCTGCTGTGCGACGCCCGCGACCGGGAGTCCGTCAAGGAGACCCTCATCGGCGTCGTCCAGCACGCGATGGCCTACCAGGCGGACCGCCGTCAGACCGTGACTACCTGAAGCCCGGCGGAGGGTGCGGCCCGTACCCCCGCCGACCGGGGTACGAGCCGCGGCTCATGGGCACGCGCGCGTGGCTCGAGCCAACGCACGCACGCGTGCACCGATCACGGCTCTCGCCGTGTCCCTCAGGTGTCGCCGTCCTCCTGCCAGCCGAAGCTCTTCTCCACCGCCTTGCGCCAGTTGTGGTACTCGCGGTCACGCTCGGCGGCAGTCATGGCGGGCGTCCACTCGGCGTCCTTCGCCCAGTGCGTCTTGAGCTCGTCCAGGTCGTTCCACACACCCGTGGCCAGCCCCGCCGCGTAAGCGGCACCCAGACAGGTCGTCTCGGAGACCTTGGGCCGGATCACAGGCACGTCGAGCACATCCGCCTGGTGCTGCATGAGCAGGTTGTTCTTCGTCATGCCGCCGTCGACCTTCAGGGTCGTGATCTGCACCCCGGAGTCCTGGTACATGGCGTCCACGACCTCGCGCGTCTGCCAGCTCGTCGCCTCCAGCACCGCGCGCGCGAGGTGCGCCTTGGTGACGTACCGCGTCAGTCCGGTGATGACACCGCGCGCGTCGGAGCGCCAGTACGGCGCGAACAGGCCGGAGAAGGCGGGCACGATGTACGCGCCTCCGTTGTCCTCGACGCTTGCCGCCAAGGTCTCGATCTCGTCGGCGGTGCGGATGATGCCGAGCTGGTCCCGGAACCATTGGACCAGCGCGCCCGTTATCGCTATCGACCCCTCCAGGCAGTACACGGGCGCCTCGCTGCCGATCTTGTAGCCCATGGTCGTCAGCAGCCCGCTCTTCGACGGCACCGGCCGGTTGCCCGTGTTGAGCAGCAGGAAGCTGCCCGTGCCGTACGTGTTCTTCGCCGTGCCCACGTCGTAGCAGGCCTGCCCGAACACGGCCGCTTGCTGGTCGCCCAGCGCGGACGCGACGGGCACGCCGGACAGCTGCCCGACAGCGGTTCCGTACACCTCGGCGGAGGACTTGATCTCCGGCAGGACCGCCTCGGGCACGTTCATGGCGGAAAGGATCGAGGAGTCCCACTGCAGGCTCTCCAGGTTCATCAGCATGGTGCGGCCGGCGTTGGTCACGTCGGTGACGTGGTGCCCGCCGTCCGTACCGCCGGTGAGGTTCCAGATCAGCCAGGAGTCGATGGTGCCGAAGGCGATCTCGCCGCGCTCGGCGCGGGCCCTGAGACCAGGCACGTTGTCCAGCAGCCAGGCCGCCTTCGGGCCCGAGAAGTAGCTGGCCAGCGGCAGCCCCGTCTGCTCGCGGAAACGATCCTGCCCATCCGAACCGCCGAGTTGGTTGCACAGCGCCGCGGTACGCGTGTCCTGCCACACGATCGCGTTGTGCACCGGCTTGCCCGTCGCGCGGTCCCACAGGACCGTCGTCTCGCGCTGGTTGGTGATGCCGAGGGCGCTGAGCTGATCGGCGCGCAGCCCCGCCTTGGCGATCGCCCCGGCGACCACGGCCTGCACCTTGGACCAGATCTCGGTGGCGTCGTGCTCCACCCACCCTGGCTTGGGGAAGATCTGGCGGTGCTCGCGCTGGTCGACGGCCACGATGGCGCCGTCCTGGTTGAAGATGATGCAGCGGCTGGAGGTCGTGCCCTGGTCGATTGCGGCGACGAACTTGTCCGTCATGACGTCCCCTTCGTCGGTTCCTTCAGAAGGCTGCGTTGAAGATGAGCCCGGACAGCGCCCCGCCGATCAGCGGTCCCACCACCGGAATCCACGCGTAACCCCAGTCCGAGTTGCCCTTGTTGGGAATCGGGAGCAGCGCGTGGACGATGCGCGGGCCCAGGTCGCGGGCCGGGTTGATCGCATAACCCGTGGGACCGCCGAGCGACAGACCGATGCCGACCACCAGGAAGGAGACGATCAGGATCGCCGTGCCGGACACGCCGAGCCCCTTGGTTAGACCGAACGCCAGGATCGGCAGTACCAGCGCGATGGTCGCGATGATCTCGGTGATGAGATTCGCGACGACATTGCGGATCGCGGGGGCGGTGGAGAAGATTCCGAGGGTCGGCTGAGCGATCTCCTTGTCGGCGTTGGCCTGGAACTGCGCGAAGTAGACCAGCCAGCACAGCACCGCACCGAGCATCGCGCCGACCATCTGGCCGGCGATGTAGATGTGGACCTTGTCCCATTCCCCCGTGTCGATGGCGATACCGATCGTCACGGCCGGGTTGAGCTGACCTCCGGACAGCGGCGCGGCGGTGTACGCGCCGGCCATCACGCCGAATCCCCAGCCGAACGCGATGACGACCCAGCCCGCGTCCTTCGCCTTCGAATAGTTGAGTACGACGGCGGCGACGACACCGGCCCCGAAGAGGATCAGGATCGCGGTACCGATGACCTCACCGAGGAATATGTCTCCGTTGCTCATGGCGGCTCCTAGGCCCTGGCCGGGACGATCGGCCCCGGTTCTCCGTGCGGGGTGCGTTTCCCACGGCGACTTCAGCCGAAGGCAGGGAGGTCCCGCGCCCCGCCCGGCGTCCGTGACGAGCGTGCCGTCGCAGCCGACTCGCCCGTGGGGGAAGGGAGCCATGGTCCAGGCGGAACCGCGCGGCGCAGTGCGTGGATACGCCGAGAATGTACGGCGATGTCGACTGACACCGGGAAGTGTTCACCGGCGTCCAGGGGGCGTCAAGGTCGCCGACGCCAACGGTTGGGGGCGCACCGACGGGCCACGGACCGTCGCCCACACGGCTCGTGGCACGCCCGTTCGGAAGTGGGACGGCCTCCGAGGCCCTGCTGAGGCCGGCAGGGAGGCCAGTTCCTGCTGAACCGGCAGGGGCCGAAGACCATGGCTGTGCTGAGGCCGTACGGACGCCCTTCGGCCTCCGACGACCTCGTGGGAAAAGCGTCTCACCCCCTGCTCGGGTCCGCCACCGCCCACTCGGCCGGGGCCGACGCCGCCGCCACGCCGCGAAGGATCTCGTGCCCGGACAGCCCCGCGCGGCCCATCACCCAGCTCGCCCCGCTCAGTGACTTCGCGGCCTTCTTGAGAGGGGCCAGACAGGCGGCCGCCTGCCGGTGGTCCGTCACGCTCCCGGGCTCGCACAGGACCGTGGCCAGAGAGAGCGTGACGGGACGCCCACCTGCGGACCAGGGCGCGTCCAGCACGGAGGCGGCCAGCGGATTGAGCCCCTCCGGATCCGCGAGCACCAGAAAGTCGTCGCCGCCGATGTGGCCCACGCGGGTACTGTCGGACGCCGCGCGCTGCAGCGCCTGTCCGACCGAGCGGATCAGCTCGTCGCCCGCCGCGAACCCGGCCCCGTCGTTGACCTGCTTGAAGTGGTCCACGTCCAGCCAAGTCAGTGCGAACGTCCGCCCGTCCGCGATCCGCCGGTCCACCTCACCGGTGATGGCATCCGAACCGGGCAGCCGCGTCAGCGGATTGAGCCCCGCGGCCTCCTCGACCCGGGTCTCGGCGAGCGCCCGTACGAGGTCCGCGAGCCGTACGACGCCCACACACCGGCCGTACCGGTCGACCACGGCTACATCGTCCGAAGTACGGTCCCGGCCGCCGACGGCGACCACGTCCAATACTTCCCACGCGGTGGCGTCTACGCCCACCGTGCGCGGCGGATCTCCCAGCTTGGCCGCGGGCCGGTCGGCGTACAGCGCATGGCCGTACCGCCCCGACATCGACAGCAGGAACCGGGAGCGGTGCACGGACCGCAGCGGGACGCCGTTCGAGTCCACCAGCAGCACTCCGGACACGTCCGGCGATCCGGTCAGCAGCGCTCGCACCTGGCCGGCGGACGCGGTGGCGGGCAGGAGTGCGGCCGGCCGTACGAACTCCCGCACCGACGGCCCCGAGCGTGGCGTCACCGCCAGTCCGGGGGAGCGTGGCGGAACGTATACCTCCGCTGCCGGCAGCCGAGCCGGGGGAGCGAACAACTCCCCCTGTGCCAGCTGTGCACCGGCCGACCGCGCGGATGAGCACTGCAACTCCGTCTCCACCCCCTCGACGCACAGGAGCGCTCCCAACTGCTCACACAGCGTCCGCATCGCCCGTACGGCTGCCGGCCGCGGCAGCAGGCACGCATCGAGTTTCACCAGGTCCGGTGCCATGTCGGTGAGCAACCGCAGCGGTACGTCCCCATCGCCGATGCCGTCCGCACTGACCCGGAAACCCTGCTCCCGCAACGCGCCGATCGCCTCCAGCAGTGCGTGCTGGGGCACGTGCGTGTACGGCGGACCGACGTCGATCGTCACCTCCCACGGCAGTCGCCCCGCCGCGCGCACGGCGTCGTGCAGCGGTGTCAGTCCGCCCAGGTCGGCGAGGGTGCCGGCGAAAACGTTGACGTACAGCGGCAGTAAGGTCTCCTTGCGAGCCGCCGTACGGAACGCCAACACGGCAAGTCGGCCGTCGAGTTCGGGATCGCGGCGGGCCTCGGCCAGGACGTCGCCGGTCTCCGGGCGGGCGAGTATCTCCAGCCCCGCGACTCCTCCGGTCGTCAGATTGACCACCGGCTGGAATGCGAAGCGGAGAGTATCCGTCCAGGAGGGCACGCGAGCATGATCTCGCCGCCGGCAGACGCCCGAGCCCAGTTCATGAGACGTTCACGCAGGATTCCGGGTTGGTCACACAGCGTAGAAAGACCTCACCTCCCTGGACGTACGACGGTGACACCACACTCGTACAGCCGAACGCCTCACATCCACCGCACCGGCGCGCATCACCGCACCGCGATCACCGCCGAGCCGTGTCCGAACAGCCCTTGATTCGCCGCGATCCCCACATGTGCCCCGGCGACCTGCCGGTCACCGGCGTCGCCTCTCAACTGCCAGGTGAGTTCGCAGACTTGGGCTATCGCCTGGGCCGGAACCGCCTCCCCGAAGGAGGCAAGCCCCCCACTCACGTTCACGGGTATTCGTCCCCCCAATGCCGTCGCGCCCTCCCGCAGCAGCTTCGCGGCCTCTCCCTCGCCGCACAGCCCCAGATCCTCGTACCACTGCAACTCCAGAGCGGTGGACAGGTCGTAGACCTCCGCGAAGGAGAGCTCCTCGGGGCCGACGCCCGCTTCCTCGTAGGCGGCGCGCGCGATCGACTCCCGGAACGTCTCGGCCGCCGGTTGCACCACCGCCGCGGAGTCCGTCGCCATGTCGGGCAGATCCAGGACCGTGTTGGGATAACGCGGCGTCACGGTGGACACCGCACGGATCCGCACCGGGTCCCGGGCCCCGTGCCGACGTGCGAACTCCATGCCGGCCAGCACGAGAGCCGCTCCACCGTCCGAGGTCGCGCAGATGTCGAGCAGACGCAGGGGATCGGCGACCACGGCAGAGGCGGCGACCTCTGCGGCGGTGACCTGCCTGCGGTAGCGCGCGTTCGGATTGAGTGCGCCCAGGGCGGAGTTCTTTACTTTGACCTGCGCGAAGTCCTCGGGTGTATCACCGTGCACGGCCATCCGGCGGCGCGCGTACAGCCCGAAGTACGCCGGATTGGTCGCACCGAGGACGCGGAAGCGCAGCCAGTCCGGATCGTCGGGCCGGTCGCCGCCGGCAGGCCGGAAGAAGCCCTTGGGAGCCGCATCGGCGCCCACTACGAGCACCACGTCCGCGAGTCCCGAAAGTATCTGCGTCCGAGCGGTGTTGACGGCCTGCGCCCCCGACGCGCACGCCGCGTACACGCTCGTGACCCTCGCGCCCTGCCATCCGAGCGCCCTCGCGAACGTGGCCCCGGCCACATAGCCGGGATAGCCGCCCCGCACGGTGTCCGCACCGACGATCGCCCCGATGTTCCGCCACTCCAGTCCCGCATCCGCGAGCGCCGCGCGGGCCGCCGCCGTCCCGTACTCGACGAAGCTGCGCCCCCACTTGCCCCAGGGGTGCATGCCCACGCCGAGCACCGCCACCTCCTCCGTCACGCCGTCACCCCCGTCGGCCGCCACTGCCAGGTCGTCCAGATCGTCTCCGCGTCCTCATGGAGCACGCCGGGAACGACCTCCACCTCCATGCCCACCGTCAGATCGGCGACGGTGACCCCGGGAACCGCCTGTCCCAGCAGCACGAGACGCTCGGACTCCAGCTCCACAGCGATCAACGCGTACGGCTCCCACGGAAGTTCCGGATCGGTCACATAGGGTGACGGAGGCCGATATCGGCTGTCCGTGTACGACCAGACGCGCCCCCGCCGCGAGAGCGGCACCTCCTCCAGATCGCCGCCAGGGCAGCCCGGGTTGCGGCAGTGGGCGTCCTCGCGCGGGAAGAACACCGAGGTGCAGTTCGAGCAACGGGTGCCGAGGAGCCGGAAGTCGTCCCCTTCACCGGCGAACCACCCGGCGACCACAGGCGTACGCGTGCGTGGCATAGCCCCTCCTGCAACAGATCTGACGGGACGTCAGAAGTGTGCCACGGGCAAGCGGAAAGCGGCAGGCGGCCATGTGGGCCGGCCGGAGCCCTGTCCGGACACCTACTTCGATCTCCCCGTGCCCTGGAAATCCCTCACAAGGCAGTAGTGACCGGCCCCCGGAAGACGCCCTTCCACTGATCGGATACAGTCCGCCGCGTGTCCGAAACTCAGCACTCCGCCCCCAACTCCGCAGCAGACTCCCACTGTTCGAGCTGCGGCGCGCCCTACGGAGAGGGCGTCTCCGGCTGGCCCCGAACCTGCCCGGCATGCGCAACCGTGGCCTACCGCAATCCGCTGCCGGTAGCGATCGCACTCCAGCCCGTGTACGACACGAAGGGCACCGCCCTGGTCGTCATCACCCGAACCATCGCCCCCGCGCGCGGAGGCATCGCCCTGCCCGGCGGCTACATCGACGACCGGGAGGACTGGCGGCAGGCCGTCGTACGCGAACTCAAGGAAGAGACCGGCATCGACGCGGCCGGCCGCGACGTACGTCTCGTCGACGCGATGAGTTCCCCCGACGGGCACCTGCTGCTGTTCGGCCTACTGCCGGAACGACCCGCCGACCGTCTGCCGACGTCGGCCGCCACCGACGAGACCGAAGGCTGGCACCTCCTGCGCAGGCCGGAGGAGCTGGCCTTCCCGCTGCACACGCTGGCCGTACGGGCGTTCTTCGAGGGCCGCTACGTCTGAGCTCGACGCTCGCCGAGCCCTCGTATGCGAACCGGGTGAGGCGACGGGACCACCCCGTCCTCGAGCTCCCGCTCGACGACCAGCTTTCCGCCCTCCCAGCGGCTGACGTAACGCTCGATCTCCGGCTCGTCCCAGCCGTCACCCGCGTCCGGCACCACCAGCCCGCCCCCGGTACACCCTGGGGCGGGCGCCCACACCTCCAGTTCCAGCCCGCCGTCGTCCCCACGTACGGGGACGACGGCGCCCGAGCGCGCGAGCACCGGGATCCGGGAGAGAGGCGCGTCGACGAGAACCTGCCCAGGTCCCTCGTGCACCCGCTCCGTCGCGGTGTCGTACCAGCGCCCTCGCGGCAACTGCACCGCACGCCGGTCGACCCCCACATCCAGCACCGGCGCCACCAGAAGGCAATCGCCCAGCAGAAACGCATCCTCGCAGTCGCGCAGCACGCGGTCGTCGGGCGTCGACCACCACAGTGGACGTACATAAGGCGCCCCTGTGCGCCGGGCCAGATGCGCCAGCGTCACGAAGTACGGCAGCAGCCGCCGACGCTCGACGAGCGCCACGCGCGCGTGCTCCAGCACCTCGGAACCGAACTCCCACGGCTCCCTGCGCCCCGCGCGCAGACTCGCGTGCGTACGGAACAGCGGCAGATACGCGGCCAACTGGAACCACCGCAGATACAGCTCCGGCGACGGACTCCCGTCGAAACCGCCGACGTCCGGCCCCGAGTACGGCACGCCGCACAGCCCGAGCCCCATGACCAGCGACAGCGACGCCCGCAGCCCCGGCCAGCCCGTGGCCACGTCCCCGGACCACGTCCCCCCGTAGCGCTGCATGCCGGCCCATCCGGAGCGCGAGAAGACGAAGGGCCGCTCCTCGGGCATCAGCTCGCGCAGCCCCTCGTATGCCGCCCTGGCCATGCACAGGCCGTAGACGTTGTGCGCTTCCTGATGATCCCCACCCCGCCCCTCCAGGGAGTGCCGGGCCGAACGCGGCAGCGTCGACTCCCCGAAGGCGGCGAACGAGGTCGGTTCGTTCATGTCATGCCAGAAACCCGAGAAACCCTGTGCCAGCCGCTCCTCGTACAGGCCACCCCACCACGCACGCACGCGCGCGTGAGTGAAGTCCGGGAAGACCGCCTCCCCGGGCCAGACCACTCCCCGCACGAGCTCTCCCGAGGCGTCCCTGACGAACGCGTCCTCGGCCGTCCCACTGTCGTACACGACATTGCCCGGCGCGGCCTTGACCGCCGGGTCGACGATCGACACCAGGCGGATACCGTCCCGCCGCAACTCCTCGGCGAGCTGCGGCAGCTTGGGGAAGCCTTCTTGGTCGACCGTGAACACCTGGTGCTCGTCGTAGTGGTCGATGTCCAGATGGACCGCGTCCAGCGGCAGGTCCCGCTCCTGGTAGCCCGAAACGATCCGCCGCACCTCCTGCTCGCTGCCGAAGCCCCACCGCGCGTGCTGGTGACCCAGCGCCCATGCGGGCGGCAAAGCCGGCGCACCGGTGAGAGAGGCCCAGACAAGCAGCACGCGCGCGGGAGTACCCACCATCACCCAGCAGCGCAGCGGACCGCCGTCCATCCGCAGCTCGCTGATCCCCGCCCGGTCGTGCCCTGAACCGGCCCCCTCCTCACCCTCCCGCAGCGTCACCCTGCCGTCCCACGAGGTGTCGTGGAACACCAGGTGAGTGCCGGCGTCGGCCACCACCAACTGCACCGGCATGGTGATGTACAGCGGGTCGTCGCCAGGGCCGAAGGCACGGCCGGGGTCGGTGTTCCACAGCCGGTACGTTCCGCCTCGCAGACGAGGCCCTGACGCCCGCCCCCCGAGCCCGTAGAAGCGCGCTTCCGCGGCCACCTCCGACCGCTGCATCCACCGTGCCGTCCCACCGTCGACAGGCTCCCACCAACGCGGCGGCAGATCGCGCCGGAGCGTCACCCCACCGGGCGTCTGCACCTCCACCGCGCCGTGCCGCGAGATGACGACCGTCACCCGCTCGGCCACGACCCGCCAGCCACCGTCCTTGTCGGGCTCCAGCAACGCCCGGGGATCCGGTTCCGGACAGCGCCCCGCGAGCGCGTACGACGGCTCGGGAGCGGCCCCGTCCCAGCCCCAGAAGACGGCGCCGTTCACGGCGACGGTGATGCGCAGCTCGGACCGGCTGAACCGGATGACACCGCCGCCCGGGCCGGGCCGCACCTCCTGCACGGGCCCGGGCACCCGCGCGCGCTCGGCACCCCGGGGCGGCAACCCCACGGCGTCGGCACGCCTCCTGCGCCACGCCGCCCGCACGGTACGCAACCCCTGGGCCGCCCCCACAGAACCGACCGCCTTCATCGAACGCACCAGGTCACGACCGTCCATGCTGCTCAGCCTGCCATTGCCGACGCCACACACGCGTGCCATTCAACTTCCGTTCACCCGTGCTGGGACCACATCTTCACGACACGGACTGTGTGGGGCGCACCCTGGTGCAGAAGTCGATCACATGGCATCGTCCGTGTCATCCGCGTCACGCGCACACCCCGCCGTGCGCGGAGGACGCACACGACGCGCAAAGTCCGGGAGCCGCCCCATGTCGACCGTGAACCCCCAGCCGCTCTGGCAGCCAGATCCGGAACGCATCGCCCAGGCCAGGGTCACCAAGTTCCAGGCCTGGGCCGCCGAAAACCACGGCGCCCCCGCCGAGGGCGGCTACGCGGCCCTGCACCGCTGGTCGGTCGACGAGCTGGACACGTTCTGGAAAGCCGTCACGGAGTGGTTCGACGTCAGCTTCTCCACGCCCTACGCGCGCGTGCTCGACGACCGCTCGATGCCAGGCGCCGAGTGGTTCCCCGGCGCGACCCTGAACTACGCCGAGCACGCCCTGCGCGCCGCCGCGACCCGCGCCGACGAACCCGCCCTCCTCTACGTCGACGAATCCCACCAGCCCAGCCCCGTGACCTGGTCCGAACTGCGCCGCCAGGTCGGCTCTCTCACCGCCGAGCTGCGCGCCCTCGGCGTACGCCCCGGAGACCGCGTCAGCGGCTACCTCCCGAACATCCCGCAGGCCGTCGTCGCCCTCCTCGCCACCGCCGCCGTCGGAGGCGTCTGGACCTCCTGCGCCCCCGACTTCGGCGCCCGCAGCGTCCTCGACCGCTTCCAGCAGGTCGAACCCGTCGTCCTGTTCACCGTCGACGGCTACCGCTACGGCGGCAAGGAGCACGACCGCCGCGACACCGTCACCGAACTGCGCCGCGAACTGCCCACCCTGCGCGCCGTGGTCCACATTCCCCTCCTCGGCACCGAGACCCCCGAAGGCGCACTCGAGTGGTCGGCCCTCACCGCCGCCGACGAGGAACCCGCCTTCGAGCAGGTGCCCTTCGACCACCCCCTCTGGGTGCTCTACTCCTCCGGCACGACCGGCCTGCCCAAGGCCATCGTCCAGTCCCAGGGCGGCATCCTCGTCGAGCACCTCAAACAACTCGGCCTGCACTGCGACCTGGGCCCCGAAGACCGCTTCTTCTGGTACACGTCGACAGGCTGGATGATGTGGAACTTCCTCGTCTCCGGCCTCCTCACCGGCACCACGATCGTCCTCTACGACGGCAGCCCGGGCTATCCCGACACGGGCGCCCAGTGGCGAGTCGCCGAACGCACGGGAGCCACCCTCTACGGCACCTCTGCCGCGTACGTCATGGCCTGCCGCAAGGCCGAAGTGCACCCCGCACGCGACTTCGACCTCGCCAAGGTGCAGTGTGTCGCCACCACCGGATCACCCCTACCGCCCGACGGGTTCCGCTGGCTGCACGACGAGGTCCGCGACGACCTGTGGATCGCCTCCGTCAGCGGTGGCACGGACGTGTGCTCCTGCTTCGCCGGAGCCGTGCCCACGCTGCCTGTGTACGTCGGCGAGCTCCAGGCCCCCAGCCTGGGCACCGACCTGCAGTCCTGGGACCCCAGCGGCAAACCCCTCGTCGACGAAGTGGGCGAGCTGGTGGTCACCAACCCCATGCCGTCCATGCCGATCTACTTCTGGAACGACCCCGAGGGCAGCCGGTATCGCGACAGCTACTTCGACACGTATCCCGGCGTATGGCGCCACGGCGACTGGATCACCGTCACCTCACGCGGCTCCGTCGTCATCCACGGCCGTTCCGACTCGACACTCAACCGCCAGGGCGTGCGCATGGGTTCGGCCGACATCTACGAAGCCGTGGAGCGCCTCCCCGAGATCAAAGAATCCCTCGTCATCGGCATCGAGCAGCCCGATGGCGGCTACTGGATGCCCCTGTTCGTGCACCTGGTCCCCGGAGCCGTGCTCGACGAGGCCCTCCTGAGCCGCATCAAGCAGACCATCCGCGAACAACTCTCACCACGTCACGTCCCCGACGAGATCATCGAGGTCCCCGGCGTCCCACACACCCTCACCGGAAAGCGCATCGAGGTCCCGGTCAAGCGCCTGCTCCAGGGCACACCGCTGGAAAAGGCGGTCAACCCGGGCTCCATCGACAACCTCGATCTCCTGCACTTCTACGAGGAGCTTGCACGCAAGCGAGCCTGACCGACGCGGCCTCGGACTCACCGACCTCGATGAATTCCGAGGCCGACCGCCGCGGACACCACCCCTCCAACCTGCACGAACACGCCCCTCCTGGCCCGCAGGCACCTCACACGGACGCCGTTGTCAGTGCTGCCGGTTACTGTGAGTGAGCATTGATCGACTGTGCACAGGGGGAAACATGGTCCACACCAACCACCAGACGATGCGACGCGTCCTGCGCCGCGAGATCGCCGGCACGATCGGCCTGCTGACCGACGAGCACGATTTCCGTGCCATGCGGCGCTACCGCAGCTTCACCTTCGACGACCACAAGATCTACCTGCAACAGATGGAGGCGCTCCTCAGGACACGGGCCTCCCAAGGCAGCCATACGACGATCGCCCTCTTCGACCCGGAGGAGTACGCCGAGTTCTGCGCGGAAACGGGCCTCGACCCCGACGTCCCCTCGAGCCGCACCCGCTTCACCGCCGAACTCGCGACCACCGGCCCCACCGTCCCCTACGAGGGCCAGTCCCTGGCAGACCTCGTCCCGGCCCTCGTCGACGAAGCCGTCCGACAAGCCACGTGGGAGTACGCGTCCACACTCCTGGCACGACTCGGAGCCTGCGCCACCTGCGGCGAGGACTTCGGCCGCGCGGCCTTCGCCCGTGCCTCGAACCTCCTCTTCCGCATCCTGGATACGGCCCAGCCGGGCAACCGACACCTCGTCTGCAGCGTCACGGGAACCCCGGAAACCCTCGTCGCAGTCCTGCACGCCGACGAAGACGCCCAAGGCGCAACGCACCTCGACGAGGGGGAAGTCCTGGAGTTCACCACAGTCCTCGCCCTCGGCATCGCCACCCAGAGCCCCGGTGGACTCGTGATGCGGACCAGCGCCCCCGACACATCCGACCGGATCTACGGATGGCGCCTGCGCGGAGATGGGCTGGAACCCCTCACCGCGGGCGAGGTCTTCGACGCCTACTGCACCGACATCGAATCCGGAGACCTCATCTCCCCGGAATCAGGCGTCGACTACTGCGTGCCGCCGGATCTCGGAGGTGAGGAAGCGCCGCCGGGACACCGCCACTGAACGCAGGAGGGGCGCTCCACCCGCAGGTGGAGCGCCCCGCGCGAACCGGCGTGCAGCCGTCCCGCTCCGGCTACTCGCCGGACAGCACCGCCTGAGCGGCGTTGCGCGCCTCCTCGGCGCTGTCCGCCGCCCGTGCGGCCGCAGCGGCCCGCTCACACTGCGCCAGCGTGTACTTCGCCAGCGTCGCCCGGACGTAAGGAATAGACGCCGAACCCATGGACAAGGAGGTCACACCCAGACCGGTCAGCACACACGCCAGCAGCGGATCGGACGCTGCCTCCCCGCAGACACCACAGCTCTTGCCCTCGGCCTTCGCAGCCTCGGCGGACAAGGCGACCAGGTCGAGCAGCGCGGGCTGCCACGGGTCCTGCAGCCGGGACACCGCACCCACCTGACGGTCTGCGGCGAAGGTGTACTGCGCGAGGTCGTTCGTCCCCAGCGACAGGAACTCGACCACCTGCAGGATCGAACGCGCCCGCAGCGCGGCCGACGGAATCTCCACCATCGCACCGAACTTCGCCTGGAGCCCGGCCGCACGACATGCGTCCGCGAACGCCTTCGCATCGGTACGGTCCGCCACCATCGGAGCCATGACCTCGAGGTAGACGGGCAGCCCCTCCGCCGCCTTGGCGAGTGCCGTCAGCTGGGTGCGCAGCACCTCGGGGTGGTCCAGCAGCGTCCGCAGACCGCGCACACCCAGGGCCGGGTTCGGCTCATCGGCCGGCGTCAGGAAGTCCAGCGGCTTGTCCGCGCCCGCGTCCAGCACACGTACGACGACACGGCCCTCGGGGAAGGCTTCGAGAACCTGCCGATAGGCCTCGACCTGCTTCTCTTCCGACGGGGCCTTCTTGCTGTCGTCGAGAAAGAGGAACTCGGTGCGGAACAGACCGACACCCTCAGCGCCCGCCTCGACAGCGGCCGGGACGTCGGACGGACCGCCGACATTGGCGAGCAGTGGCACCTTGTGGCCGTCGGCGGTGGCACCCGGACCCGTCGACGCCGCGAGCGCGGCCTTGCGCGCAGCGGCGGCCGCCTCCAGCTCCGTCTTCTTCTCCTCGCTCGGGTTCACGAAGATGTCTCCGGTGCTGCCGTCCACGGCGATGACCGTGCCCTCGGCGAGCTCACCGGCACCTGGCAGCGCGACCACGGCCGGCACACCGAGCGCCCTCGCCAGAATCGCACTGTGACTGGTCGGCCCGCCCTCCTCGGTGACAAAGCCGAGAACGAGGGTCGGGTCCAGCAGCGCCGTATCCGCCGGGGCGAGGTCGCGAGCCACAAGGACATAGGGCTCGTCGCTGTCCGGGACACCCGGCATCGGGACCCCGAGCAGACGAGCGACGATACGATTCCGCACGTCGTCGAGGTCGGCCACGCGACCGGCCAGGTACTCCCCGGCACCTGCCAGCAGCTCGCGGTACGCGGCGAAAGCGTCGTACACGGCACGCTCGGCCGTGCTGCCGACGGCGATACGCCGATCCACATCCGCCATCAGCTCGGGGTCCTGGGCCATCATGGCCTGCGCCTCGAGCACCGCCTGGGCTTCGCCCCCCGCCAGGTTGCCGCGTGCCATCAGGTCGGCTGCCACAGCCTCCACGGCCTTGCGGGCGCGCCCCGGTTCACGCTCCGCATCCTCGGCCGGAATCTGCTTGGCAGGCGGTTCGAGGACCGCCGTTCCCATGTGCCGAACCTCGCCGATCGCCACACCGTGACTCACGCCGACGCCTCGCAGCGTTGTCTCCATCTCACCCGTCTCCGTTAGTGCGGCGGGTCCCGCCGCCGCGGTGTTTGTCGTCCCTAGTTGCCGTCATACGACGGCAACGGTGTCACTTCCAAATGAAGAGACTGTCGCCGGCCTTCACATCGCCGTCGTCACGCAGATCGGAGAGGGCCTCGGCCGTGGCCTCGAGGGCCACGATCGGGCACACCGGGGACTTACCGGCTGCCTCGACGGCTGCCGGGTTCCAGCGCACGATGCCCTGGCCGCGAGTCACGGTGTCGCCCTTGTTCACGAGGAGCTCGAAACCCTCACCGTTGAGCTGCACGGTGTCGATACCGAGATGAGCGAGCACGCCGTGCCCCTGCTCGTCGACGACGACAAAGGCATGCGGGTGGAGAGAGACGATGACCCCATCCACGGGTGACACGGCCTCGGAGGGCTCACGCACGGGGTCGATCGCGGTGCCCGGGCCGACCATGGCCCCGGAGAAGACCGGATCCGGCACGGAAGCCAGTCCGACGGCGCGTCCTGCCAGTGGGGACGTCACGGTGGTCATGGGAAGCCTCCCAGGGGTGGAGATCGATATGGGCCGCCGTTGCCTGTGCGGACGGCACACTGTTCAGCAGGGTATGTCACATGAAGTGCAGGTTCCGCGCGAGCACTTCGAAGTGGTCTAGACCATACCTCAAGTCGATTTGCACCGGCTCCGCGGCTGCGTGTACAGTCGTACTCCTGCTTGGGGCTGAGCGACGCGGCTATGTGTCCTGGCCCGGCAGCACTCAAACTTGTCAGATCCTATCTCGGGGTCGCCTTCTGCATGCCTGCAGGACGGTGGTCAGAGAGCCGGAAAAACACTGATAGAGTTTGAAGCACCGAAGGGAAGCGCCCGGAGGAAAGCCCGAGAGGGTGAGTACAAAGGAAGCGTCCGTTCCTTGAGAACTCAACAGCGTGCCAAAAATCAACGCCAGATATGTTGATACCCCGTCTCCGGCCGGATTACCGGTTGGGGCGAGGTTCCTTTGAAAAAACACAGCGAGGACGCTGTGAACGGTCGGGCTTATTCCGCCTGACTGTTCCGCTCTCGTGGTGTCGTCCCGATTACGGGAAAACATTCACGGAGAGTTTGATCCTGGCTCAGGACGAACGCTGGCGGCGTGCTTAACACATGCAAGTCGAACGATGAACCACTTCGGTGGGGATTAGTGGCGAACGGGTGAGTAACACGTGGGCAATCTGCCCTGCACTCTGGGACAAGCCCTGGAAACGGGGTCTAATACCGGATATGACCGTCTTGGGCATCCTTGATGGTGTAAAGCTCCGGCGGTGCAGGATGAGCCCGCGGCCTATCAGCTTGTTGGTGAGGTAATGGCTCACCAAGGCGACGACGGGTAGCCGGCCTGAGAGGGCGACCGGCCACACTGGGACTGAGACACGGCCCAGACTCCTACGGGAGGCAGCAGTGGGGAATATTGCACAATGGGCGAAAGCCTGATGCAGCGACGCCGCGTGAGGGATGACGGCCTTCGGGTTGTAAACCTCTTTCAGCAGGGAAGAAGCGAAAGTGACGGTACCTGCAGAAGAAGCGCCGGCTAACTACGTGCCAGCAGCCGCGGTAATACGTAGGGCGCAAGCGTTGTCCGGAATTATTGGGCGTAAAGAGCTCGTAGGCGGCTTGTCACGTCGGGTGTGAAAGCCCGGGGCTTAACCCCGGGTCTGCATTCGATACGGGCTAGCTAGAGTGTGGTAGGGGAGATCGGAATTCCTGGTGTAGCGGTGAAATGCGCAGATATCAGGAGGAACACCGGTGGCGAAGGCGGATCTCTGGGCCATTACTGACGCTGAGGAGCGAAAGCGTGGGGAGCGAACAGGATTAGATACCCTGGTAGTCCACGCCGTAAACGGTGGGAACTAGGTGTTGGCGACATTCCACGTCGTCGGTGCCGCAGCTAACGCATTAAGTTCCCCGCCTGGGGAGTACGGCCGCAAGGCTAAAACTCAAAGGAATTGACGGGGGCCCGCACAAGCAGCGGAGCATGTGGCTTAATTCGACGCAACGCGAAGAACCTTACCAAGGCTTGACATACACCGGAAACGGCCAGAGATGGTCGCCCCCTTGTGGTCGGTGTACAGGTGGTGCATGGCTGTCGTCAGCTCGTGTCGTGAGATGTTGGGTTAAGTCCCGCAACGAGCGCAACCCTTGTCCTGTGTTGCCAGCATGCCCTTCGGGGTGATGGGGACTCACAGGAGACCGCCGGGGTCAACTCGGAGGAAGGTGGGGACGACGTCAAGTCATCATGCCCCTTATGTCTTGGGCTGCACACGTGCTACAATGGCAGGTACAATGAGCTGCGATACCGTGAGGTGGAGCGAATCTCAAAAAGCCTGTCTCAGTTCGGATTGGGGTCTGCAACTCGACCCCATGAAGTCGGAGTTGCTAGTAATCGCAGATCAGCATTGCTGCGGTGAATACGTTCCCGGGCCTTGTACACACCGCCCGTCACGTCACGAAAGTCGGTAACACCCGAAGCCGGTGGCCCAACCCCCTTGTGGGGAGGGAGCTGTCGAAGGTGGGACTGGCGATTGGGACGAAGTCGTAACAAGGTAGCCGTACCGGAAGGTGCGGCTGGATCACCTCCTTTCTAAGGAGCACTTCTTAGCCGGGCTTGCCTGGTTCAGAGGCCAGTACATCAGCGAGTGTCTGATGCTGGTTGCTCATGGGTGGAACGTTGATTATTCGGCCGGGTTCACGGGTCGGAGGCTGCTAGTACTGCTCGCAAGAGTGTGGAACGCATGATCTTCGGACGGGAGCTGGCCGGGCACGCTGTTGGGTATCTGAGGGAATGATTTCCCTCGTGATGCCGGCCCCAGTGCACTCCAGCCTTTGGTTGGGGGTGATGGGTGGCTGGTCGTTGTTTGAGAACTGCACAGTGGACGCGAGCATCTGTGGCCAAGTTTTTAAGGGCGCACGGTGGATGCCTTGGCACCAGGAACCGATGAAGGACGTGGGAGGCCACGATAGTCCCCGGGGAGTCGTCAACCAGGCTTTGATCCGGGGGTTTCCGAATGGGGAAACCCGGCAGTCGTCATGGGCTGTCACCCATACCTGAACACATAGGGTATGTGGAGGGAACGCGGGGAAGTGAAACATCTCAGTACCCGCAGGAAGAGAAAACAACCGTGATTCCGGGAGTAGTGGCGAGCGAAACTGGATGAGGCTAAACCGTATACGTGTGAGACCCGGCAGGGGTTGCGTATGCGGGGTTGTGGGATCTCTCTTCTGTTGTCTGCCGGCAACAGGACGAGTCAGAAACCGTTGATGTAGGCGAAGGACATGCGAAAGGTCCGGCGTAGAGGGTAAGACCCCCGTAGTCGAAACGTCAGCGGCTCGTTTGAGAGACACCCAAGTAGCACGGGGCCCGAGAAATCCCGTGTGAATCTGGCGGGACCACCCGCTAAGCCTAAATATTCCCTGGTGACCGATAGCGGATAGTACCGTGAGGGAATGGTGAAAAGTACCCCGGGAGGGGAGTGAAATAGTACCTGAAACCGTGTGCCTACAAGCCGTGGGAGCGTCGGAAGCAAGCTTGCTTGTTTCTCGTGACTGCGTGCCTTTTGAAGAATGAGCCTGCGAGTTTGCGGTGTGTTGCGAGGTTAACCCGTGTGGGGAAGCCGTAGCGAAAGCGAGTCCGAATAGGGCGTTTTAGTAGCGCGCTCAAGACCCGAAGCGGAGTGATCTAGCCATGGGCAGGTTGAAGCGGAGGTAAGACTTCGTGGAGGACCGAACCCACCAGGGTTGAAAACCTGGGGGATGACCTGTGGTTAGGGGTGAAAGGCCAATCAAACTCCGTGATAGCTGGTTCTCCCCGAAATGCATTTAGGTGCAGCGTCGTGTGTTTCTTGCCGGAGGTAGAGCACTGGATAGGCGATGGGCCCTACCGGGTTACTGACCTTAGCCAAACTCCGAATGCCGGTAAGTGAGAGCGCGGCAGTGAGACTGTGGGGGATAAGCTCCATGGTCGAGAGGGAAACAGCCCAGAGCATCGACTAAGGCCCCTAAGCGTACGCTAAGTGGGAAAGGATGTGGAGTCGCAGAGACAACCAGGAGGTTGGCTTAGAAGCAGCCACCCTTGAAAGAGTGCGTAATAGCTCACTGGTCTAGTGATTCCGCGCCGACAATGTAGCGGGGCTCAAGCGTACCGCCGAAGTCGTGTCATTCACACAATAGGGCCAACGCCTGTGTGGATGGGTAGGGGAGCGTCGTCTGCCGGGTGAAGCAGCACCGGAAGGTAGTTGTGGACGGTTGACGAGTGAGAATGCAGGCATGAGTAGCGATACACACGTGAGAAACGTGTGCGCCGATTGACTAAGGGTTCCTGGGTCAAGCTGATCTGCCCAGGGTAAGTCGGGACCTAAGGCGAGGCCGACAGGCGTAGTCGATGGATAACCGGTTGATATTCCGGTACCCGCTGTGAAGCGTCAAACATTGAATCCAGTGATGCTAAGTCCGTGAAGCCGCCCTGGAGCCTTCGGGCAAAGGGGAGTGGTGGAGCCGACGAACCTATCTGGTAGTAGGTGAGTGATGGGGTGACGCAGGAAGGTAGTCCATCCCGGGCGGTGGTTGTCCCGGGGTAAGGGTGTAGGACGTCAGGTAGGTAAATCCGCCTGGCAATAGTCTGAGACCTGATGCCGAGCCGATTGTGGTGAAGTGGATGATCCTATGCTGTCGAGAAAAGCCTCTAGCGAGTTTCATGGCGGCCCGTACCCTAAACCGACTCAGGTGGTCAGGTAGAGAATACCGAGGCGTTCGGGTGAACTATGGTTAAGGAACTCGGCAAAATGCCCCCGTAACTTCGGGAGAAGGGGGGCCACGCTTGGTGATGAGTCTTGCACTCTGAGCTGGGGGTGGCCGCAGAGACCAGCGAGAAGCGACTGTTTACTAAAAACACAGGTCCGTGCGAAGCCGTAAGGCGATGTATACGGACTGACGCCTGCCCGGTGCTGGAACGTTAAGGGGACCGGTTAGTCACTCTTCGGGGTGGCGAAGCTGAGAACTTAAGCGCCAGTAAACGGCGGTGGTAACTATAACCATCCTAAGGTAGCGAAATTCCTTGTCGGGTAAGTTCCGACCTGCACGAATGGCGTAACGACTTCTCGACTGTCTCAACCATAGGCCCGGTGAAATTGCACTACGAGTAAAGATGCTCGTTTCGCGCAGCAGGACGGAAAGACCCCGGGACCTTTACTACAGTTTGATATTGGTGTTCGGTTCGGCTTGTGTAGGATAGGTGGGAGACTTTGAAGCGGGCACGCCAGTGTTCGTGGAGTCGTCGTTGAAATACCACTCTGGTCGTGCTGGATGTCTAACCTGGGTCCGTGATCCGGATCAGGGACAGTGTCTGATGGGTAGTTTAACTGGGGCGGTTGCCTCCTAAAGAGTAACGGAGGCGCCCAAAGGTTCCCTCAGCCTGGTTGGCAATCAGGTGTTGAGTGTAAGTGCACAAGGGAGCTTGACTGTGAGACCGACGGGTCGAGCAGGGACGAAAGTCGGGACTAGTGATCCGGCGGTGGCTTGTGGAAGCGCCGTCGCTCAACGGATAAAAGGTACCCCGGGGATAACAGGCTGATCTTCCCCAAGAGTCCATATCGACGGGATGGTTTGGCACCTCGATGTCGGCTCGTCGCATCCTGGGGCTGGAGTCGGTCCCAAGGGTTGGGCTGTTCGCCCATTAAAGCGGTACGCGAGCTGGGTTTAGAACGTCGTGAGACAGTTCGGTCCCTATCCGCTGTGCGCGTAGGAGTCTTGAGAAGGGCTGTCCCTAGTACGAGAGGACCGGGACGGACGAACCTCTGGTGTGCCAGTTGTTCTGCCAAGGGCATGGCTGGTTGGCTACGTTCGGGAGGGATAACCGCTGAAAGCATCTAAGCGGGAAGCCTGCTTCGAGATGAGGACTCCCACCCACTTGATGGGGTAAGGCTCCCAGTAGACGACTGGGTTGATAGGCCGGATCTGGAAGCACCGTGAGGTGTGGAGGTGACCGGTACTAATAGGCCGAGGGCTTGTCCTCAGTTGCTCGCGTCCACTGTGTTAGTTCTGAGGCAACGACCGTGTTTTTTCCGGTTTAACTTCATAGTGTTTCGGTGGTTATAGCGTGAGGGAAACGCCCGGTTACATTCCGAACCCGGAAGCTAAGCCTTACAGCGCCGATGGTACTGCAGGGGGGACCCTGTGGGAGAGTAGGACGCCGCCGAACTCCTTTTAGAGCTCTGGCTCTTGGGCATACAAGCCCGAGAGCCAGAGCTTTTTTGCGTTGAGGTAGGGTCAGGGGGCATCGTAAGTACGTTTCCCACAGGAGGCCCCCGGGTGGAGGTCCAGGAGACCCGTGTTCAGACGGACCGGGTACTCACCATCCCCAACATCCTCAGCATGGCGCGGCTCGTTGGGGTGCCGCTGTTCCTGTGGCTGATTCTCCGGCCTGAGTTCGGTGGGCCGAAGAGCGACAGCTGGGCGCTCCTGGTGCTGGCTCTGAGCGGCGTCAGCGACTACCTGGATGGCAAGCTCGCGCGGCGTTGGAACCAGATCAGCAGCCTCGGCCGGCTTCTCGATCCGGCGGCCGATCGGCTCTACATTCTCTCGACTTTGGTCGGTCTCACGTGGCGGGAGATTCTGCCAGTCTGGTTGACCGCTGTACTTTTGGCGCGAGAACTGGTTCTGCTGGTGATGGTGGGCATCCTCCGGCGGCATGGCTATCCGCCGCCCCAGGTGAACTTCCTTGGGAAGGCGGCTACCTTCAACCTGATGTATGCCTTCCCGCTGTTGCTGCTCAGTGACGGAAGTGGCTGGATCGCGTCACTCGCTGCTATTTTCGGATGGGCGTTCGCCGGATGGGGTACAACGCTGTACTGGTGGGCAGGAGTCCTCTACGTGGTACAGGTCCGCCGCCTGGTTCGTGCGGACGCCATGGCCGATTGAACTCGCGGATTGAAACGGGCGTAGCCGCTCGATGGCCCGCGGCGGAAAAGTGCGGGACAATCTGGACGAGTGAAGTCGGCTAGACCGTCGTCTCTTAGAGGAGGACGCTTCCGACATGAAGGCCGTCGTGATGGCCGGAGGCGAAGGCACACGCCTTCGCCCCATGACCTCAAGCATGCCCAAGCCGCTCCTGCCGGTGGCCAACCGGCCGATCATGGAGCACGTTCTGCGGCTGCTCAAAAGGCATGGGCTGAGTGAGACCGTCGTTACTGTTCAGTTCCTGGCCTCGTTGGTCAAGAACTACTTCGGTGACGGTGAAGAGCTCGGAATGGAGCTCAGCTATGCCAATGAGGAGAAGCCACTCGGTACCGCCGGAAGCGTCAAGAACGCCGAAGAGGCGTTGAAGGACGATGCTTTCCTCGTCATCTCCGGTGATGCCCTGACCGACTTCGACCTCACTGAGCTCATCAACTTCCACAAGGAAAAGGGCGCGCTGGTCACCGTCTGTCTGACGCGTGTGCCCAATCCACTGGAATTCGGCATCACCATTGTCGACGAGGAGGGCCGGGTCGAGCGCTTCCTTGAGAAGCCGACCTGGGGGCAGGTCTTCTCGGACACCGTGAACACTGGCATCTATGTCATGGAGCCCGAGGTCTTCGACTATGTCGAGGCAGACGTGCCCGTGGACTGGTCCGGCGATGTCTTCCCGCAGTTGATGAAGGAGGGCAAGCCGATCTATGGGTATGTCGCGGAGGGGTACTGGGAGGACGTCGGTACCCACGAAAGCTATGTGAAGGCGCAGGCCGACGTCCTGGAAGGCAAAGTCGACGTCGAGATCGACGGCTTCGAGATCTCGCCGGGTGTGTGGGTGGCGGAAGGCGCCGAGGTGCATCCCGACGCCGTTCTCCGGGGGCCTCTGTACATCGGGGACTACGCCAAGGTCGAGGCCGGTGCGGAAATCCGGGAGCACACCGTCGTCGGCTCGAACGTCGTCGTGAAGAGCGGTGCGTTTCTGCACAAGGCTGTCGTGCACGACAACGTGTATATCGGGCAGCACAGCAACCTGCGTGGTTGTGTCGTCGGGAAGAACACCGACATCATGCGTGCCGCACGGATCGAGGACGGCGCGGTCATCGGGGACGAGTGTCTGATCGGTGAAGAGTCGATCGTCCAGGGCAATGTGCGCGTCTATCCGTTCAAGACCATCGAGGCCGGCGCCTTCGTCAACACTTCGGTCATCTGGGAGTCGAGGGGGCAGGCGCATCTCTTCGGTGCTCGTGGTGTCTCCGGAATCCTGAACGTGGAGATCACGCCTGAGCTGGCGGTGAGGCTCGCCGGCGCGTATGCGACGACGTTGAAGAAGGGGTCCACTGTCACCACGGCCCGCGACCACTCCCGTGGTGCCCGGGCGCTCAAGCGGGCGGTCATCTCCGCGCTGCAGGCCAGCGCCATCGACGTACGGGATCTGGAGAACGTACCGCTGCCCGTGGCGCGGCAGCAGACCGCGCGGGGCAGTGCGGGCGGGATCATGATCCGGACGACGCCCGGGGTGCCGGACTCCGTGGACATCATGTTCTTCGACGGGCAGGGTGCCGACCTGTCGCAGGGCAGTCAGCGGAAGCTGGACCGGGTCTTCGCGCGGCAGGAGTACCGGCGTGCGTTCCCGGGCGAGATCGGGGACCTGTATTTCCCGGCTAGTGTCTTCGACTCCTATACCGGGTCGTTGCTGCGGAACGTCGATACGACCGGGATTTCGGAGTCGGGGCTGAAGGTCGTCGTGGACGCGTCCAACGGCAGCGCTGGGCTTGTGCTGCCCAGCCTGCTCGGGAAGCTCGGTGTGGACTCGCTGACCATCAACCCCGGTCTCGACGAGTCCAGGCCCACGGAGTCGGCGGACGCGCGGCGGTCGGGCTTGGTGCGGCTGGGAGAGATCGTGGCGTCGGCGCGGGCGGCTTTCGGAGTGCGGTTCGATCCCGTCGGTGAGCGGCTGTCGCTGGTCGACGAGAAGGGGCGGATCGTCGAGGACGACCGGGCTCTGCTCGTCATGCTCGACCTCGTGGCTGCGGAGCGGCGCAGCGGGCGGGTGGCGCTGCCGGTGACCACCACGCGGATCGCCGAGCAGGTGGCGGCGTATCACGGGACACAGGTGGAGTGGACGACCACCTCGCCGGATGATCTGACCAGGGTCGGTGGCGATGACACGACGATCTTCGGCGGGGACGGCAGGGGCGGCTTCATCGTCCCTGAGTTCAGCAGCGTCTTCGACGGTACGGCGGCCTTCGTACGGCTGATCGGGCTGGTGGCGCGGACGCAGCTCACGCTCAGCCAGATCGACGCGCGGATTCCGCGGGCGCATGTCATCAAGCGGGATCTTGCGACCCCCTGGGCCGTCAAGGGACTGGTGATGCGTCGGGTCGTGGAGGCGGCTGGAGATCGCTTTGTCGACACGACCGACGGCGTTCGGGTCGTGGAGACCGACGGGCGTTGGGTGATGGTGCTGCCCGACCCGGCCGAGGCGGTCACCCATCTGTGGGCCGAAGGGCCGGACGACGCGTCCGCGCAGGCCCTGCTCGACGAGTGGGCGGCGGTCGTGGACAGCGCCGGCCGCTAGGCGCCCGGTACACGCGCGCGTGCCGGACAGGCATCCCCAGGAGGCCTGTCCGGCACGCCGGTGGGGCCATTCGGAGGTATCGGCCGCGACGTGCGACGATGTGCGGCATGCCGCAGCCCCCCGTTCGGAGCACACCCACGCGCCCCTCGCGCCCGGACGCGTCCATGTCGCTGCTCACCAACGTCATGGATCACAGCCTCGACGACGGGTACGCCGAGGCCGCCGCTCGTAAGAAGGCCGCAGGGGACGCAGGCCTGCCCAGGACGCTGAGGGCGAAGCTGGGGCTCGCCGCCGGGCTGGTGCTCGCGGCGCTCGTGGTGACCGTGGGAGCGGCGCAGGCGCGGGTCGCGGCGCCCGTCATGGCCAAGGAGCGCGAGGAACTGATCGACCGCATCGACCGTGCGACCGCGGCGGCGGACAAGCTGGAGGAGAGCGTCGACAAGCTGCGCGACGATGTGAGCGCGCGGCAGCGCGAGGCGCTGAAGACGACCGGCGACAGTGACCAGGCGGAGCTCGTGGGCATCCTGGCGGGCGCAGTCGAGGTGCACGGGCCCGGTGTGAAGCTGGTCGTGAACGACGCCAAGGAAGCCAGCACCAGCGGTGACGGCGAACCGCGCGGGACGTCCGGGTTCTCCGACACCGGGCGGGTGCGCGACCGGGACATGCAGCGTGTGGTCAACGGGCTGTGGGAGTCGGGTGCCGAGGCCGTCTCGATCAACGGGCAGCGGCTGACGGCCCTCTCGGCGATCAGGGCCGCGGGTGACGCGATACTGGTCGACAACAGGCCGCTGGTTCCGCCGTACACGGTGCTCGCGGTGGGGGACGGGGAGCGGCTCAGCGCCAGGTTCCAGGACAGCGCCGACGGGCTGTATCTGCACGCCCTGCAGGAGAACTTCGGGGTCAGGACCAGCATTTCCGTGCAGGACGACCTCCGCCTGCCCGCCGCACCGAGTGTGATCGTACGTACAGCACAGCCGAACACCGAGAAAACCGAGAAGGGCACATCGTGATCGCCGTACTGGGCCTCGTCGTGGGAGTCGTGGCCGGCCTGTTGGTCCGGCCTGAGGTTCCGGCGGTCGTCGAGCCTTACTTGCCGATCGCCGTCGTAGCGGCTCTCGACGCCGTCTTCGGAGGTCTGCGGGCCATGCTCGACGGGATCTTCGACGACAAGGTCTTCGTCGTGTCCTTCCTGTCCAACGTGGTGGTGGCCGCGCTGATCGTGTTCCTGGGCGACAAGTTGGGCGTGGGTGCCCAGCTGTCCACCGGTGTCGTCGTCGTGCTCGGCATCCGCATCTTCTCGAACGCCGCAGCCATTCGCCGACACGTCTTCAGGGCGTGAGGCCGATGAGCGAGCACGACGAGAGGCCCGAGAGCAGGTTGCGCAAGGAACTGCCCGAAGAGGTGCCGGCCGCTGACGCGTCCGAGGCCGTGGACGCCCCCGAGGAGCAGCGGAGTGGGCTCACCGGGCGGCAGCGGCTGGCGAAGGGACTGTGGCCGCCGCGCGTGACCCGGGCCCAACTCATCGTCGCTCTGCTGCTGTTCGGCCTCGGCTTCGGTCTGGCCGTCCAGGTCGCCTCCAACAGTGACGGTGACAGCGCCCTGCGTGGCGCCCGGCAGGAAGATCTAGTTCGCATCCTCGATGAACTGGACGACCGTACTCAGCGTCTTGAGGACGAGAAGCAAGGTCTCGAGAAGCAGCGCGACGAACTGGAGAACAGTTCGAACCAGGCCGAGGAGGCCCGCAAGCAGACGGTCGAGAAGGAGAGGCAACTCGGCATTCTGGCGGGCACGGTGGCCGCGCAGGGACCCGGCATCACGATGACCATCGACGACACGAAGGGGACGGTCGAGGCGGACATGCTGCTCGACGCGATCCAGGAGTTGCGCGCGGCCGGCGCGGAGGCGATCCAGGTGAACGGCGTACGCGTTGTCGCGGACACCTATCTGACGGATTCCGGCAACAGCGTGAGCGTCGACGGGAACAAGATCAACGCGCCCTATCGTTTCAAGGTCATCGGCAAACCGCAGGACCTCGAACCAGCGCTCAACATTCCTGGAGGCGTGGTGCAGACTCTCGAGAAGGAGCAGGCCACCGTAATCATCGAGCGGTCGGACAAGATCGTCGTGGACGCCTTGCGAGCGGCGAAGCGGCCTGACTACGCTCGGTCGTCCTCCCAGTGAACCGGGGGTGCATGGGGGACATCAGGCGAGGGCATGAGGTTGCGGGGGGTCGGCGCACCGAATGGGTGGTGCGTGGTGGAAACTGTCTGGTGGAGACGGACGTTGTGAGGGTGTCCGGGTCGTTCAGAGAGTGCAGTCAGGGTTCGTCCTGCCCCACGGGCGGGTCTGTTTCGGTCAAGGGGAATCGCCCGTGAAGTTGTTTGCGAAGTTGTTCGGCAAGAGCGCGCGAGAGGGCAGGGACAATGCCACCGCTCGTCATCGCGCACAGGGGGATGAGGAAGGCCAGCGGCCGCTGTTCAGGGACCAGGTGCCTGGGCCGGGCGGTGACATTCCCGGTGGTCAGGGCGCGCCGTCAGTTGACCCTGCCCAGTCCGGCGGCATAGGTTTCGGGCAACCGTCAACCTCAAGTACGGGTGGAGGGTTTTCCCCGATGTCGGCCCTGGTGTGTACGAGGTGCGGTAACCGCAACGCGGAGAACAGCCGCTTCTGTTCCAACTGCGGCGCGCCGCTGCGGGCCGGTGCGGCCGCGGAGCGCCCGTCCGAGACGACCTCCACGATCTCCATTTCAGGCCTTGAGGCCTACGACGCCGAGGCCACCGGCCAGACGCAGATCCCGGCGCTGTCGCCCGAGGCCCAGGCGGCCGTCGACGCGCTCCCGCTGGGTTCCGCGCTTCTGGTGGTACGTCGGGGACCGAACTCGGGCAGCCGCTTCCTGCTGGACGGCGATCTGACCACGGCCGGGCGGCATCCGCAGAGCGACATCTTCCTGGACGACGTCACGGTTTCGCGTCGGCACGTGGAGTTCCGTCGCAGCCCGGACGGCTCGTTCACGGTGGCCGACGTCGGCAGTCTGAACGGCACGTACGTCAACCGTGAGCGGATCGACCAGGTCGCTCTGAACAACGGCGACGAGGTCCAGATCGGCAAGTACCGTCTGGTGTTCTACGCGAGCCAGCGGGGCTACTGACCCTCCCCCGGAGCCCGTCCGGGGAGACCCAGGGAAGGTCCATGCTGAAATCACCGAGCGGCGGTGCCGGGCACGGCATCGCCGCCACGGACAGTCGGCTGCTGAGCATCGGCGCGGTGCTGAACGTGCTGCGCGAGGAATTCCCTGACATCACCATCTCCAAGATCCGCTTTCTGGAGTCGGAGGGCCTCGTCGAGCCTCAGCGGACCCCCTCGGGGTACCGCAAGTTCAGCGCGCAGGACGTCGAGCGGCTGGGACACGTACTGCGGATGCAGCGGGACCACTATCTGCCGCTCAAGGTGATCCGTGAGCACCTGGACGCCATGGAGCGCGGGGAGGCGGTAGCGCTGCCGCCCCTGGGCCGTCAGCGGGACGGCGAAGCAGTCCTGGAGCCGGCCGAGAGGCGCACGGTGGCCCGGATCGGGCGGGCCCAACTGCTCGCCGCCGCCGAGATCGGTGAGCAGGAGCTTGAGGAGTGGGAGTCGTACGGGCTGATCACTCCACTGCCGGACGGGGCATACGACGCGGAGGCGGTCACCGTGGCCTCGCTTGTCGCCGAGCTGGGGCGCTTCGGGATCGAGCCGAGGCATCTGCGGGTGATGAAGGGCGCCGCCGACCGTGAGGCCGGGCTCGTGGACCAGGTCGTGGCCCCGTTGAGGCGGCACCGCAATCCGCAGACCAGGGCACACGCGGAGGCGCGTGCGAAGGAGCTCGCGGGGCTCACGGTGAAGCTGCACGCCGCGCTGGTGCAGACCGCTCTCGGGGTACGGCTGCCCTGAGTCGGCCTACCCGAGGAAGGCCGGATCGGCCACCCGTTCTCGGCCCGACTACCCAAACGTCCCGAGCACGGCCTAGGGTTGCTGTGTGAACGAGCTCGATGTCGTAGGTGTCCGGGTCGAAATGCCCTCCAACCAACCGATCGTGCTCCTGCGCGAAGTGGGAGGCGACCGCTACCTCCCCATCTGGATCGGGCCCGGGGAGGCGACGGCCATCGCCTTCGCCCAGCAGGGCATGGCCCCCGCGCGACCGCTGACCCACGACCTGTTCAAGGACGTGCTGGAGGCCGTCGGCCAGGAGCTCACCGAGGTACGCATCACGGACCTGCGTGAGGGCGTCTTCTACGCCGAGCTGGTCTTCGCCAGCGGCGTCGAGGTGAGCGCCCGCCCGTCCGATGCCATAGCGCTGGCCCTGCGCACCGGAACGCCGATCTACGGCAGCGACGGGGTGCTCGACGACGCGGGCATCGCTATCCCGGACGAGCAGGAGGACGAGGTGGAGAAGTTCCGCGAGTTCCTCGACCAGATCTCGCCCGAAGACTTCGGCACCAGCAGTCAGTGAGGCGACGTGGGCGGCGGCCCGGCGGACTCGCGGTCCGTGGGGGTGCGGCCCACAGTCGGTTACGGCTCAAATGCCGGTATTTGCCAGCGGCGAGCGCGAGCGTCCTACGCCTTGCTCCGAGCGCATTCGGCTAGCCTTTCCCCGCGGTGGGGTACGGGAAACCACTCCTAGGGTGATTATCACTCGGCGTGCCGAGTGTGGCGATCGTTGACGCACCCCTGGTGACTGCCTACCGTCGAGAAGGCAGGTCAAGGACGGAGGTCGGCGTGAGAAGCAGCGGCGACGGTACGGCTGGGGGTGCCCCCGGACGCAGTTTCGGGGCAAGCGGCCCGTACCCGCTTCAGAGCCCGCTTCAGGGCAGCGCGGCCGATCACGCTGCGCAGCGACCGACGGCCGTGCCGAGCAGTGGCGGAGGGGCGGCGTCCATGGAGACCGAGCAGATCGGCTACCGCGGTCCGACGGCGTGTGCGGCCGCCGGCATCACGTACCGGCAACTGGACTACTGGGCCCGCACCGGCCTCGTCGAGCCGAGCGTGCGGCCCGCGTACGGGTCGGGGACCCAGCGGCTTTACAGCTTCCGGGACGTCGTCGTCCTGAAGATCGTCAAGCGGTTCCTCGACACCGGTGTGTCGCTGCAGAACATCCGTACCGCCGTGCAGCATCTGCGGGAGCGGGGCTTTTGTGATCTGGAGCGCATGACGCTGATGAGCGACGGTGCGACGGTCTACGAGTGCACCTCGCCGGACGAGGTCCATGCGCTGCTCCAGGGTGGGCAGGGGATCTTCGGGATCGCCGTGGGTGTGGTGTGGCGGGACGTCGAGAGCGCCTTGTCGCAGCTGCACGGGGAGCGGATCGACACCGGGGAGACTCTGGTCGGGCACAATCCGGCCGATGAGCTGGCTCGGCGGCGTAACCGGGCCGGCTGAGCGGTCCTTGTGGCCTTCGACAGCGTGCCTCGCGGGGGTCGGGCGTAGGGCGAGGTCCGGCGGATCGCGGACCAGGCGGTCGTAGCAGGGCATTGTCAGTGGCGTGAGGCAGCATCGTAGATGTGAGGAACGCGCCTACGATCCTGCATCTCGACATGGATGCCTTCTACGCTTCGGTGGAGCAGGCATCCAAGCCGAGCCTGCGCGGGAAGGCTGTGATCGTGGGCGGGCTCGGGCCTCGGGGAGTCGTGGCCACCGCGTCCTACGAGGCTCGGGTGTTCGGGGTTCACTCGGCGATGCCCATGGCGCAGGCTCGCCGACTGGCGCCGAATGCCGCGTATCTCGTGCCGCGCTTCGGGATCTACCGTGACGTCAGCGAGCAGGTGATGGCGCTGCTGCGGGAGCTGTCGCCGCTGGTGGAGCCGCTGAGCCTGGACGAGGCCTTCGTGGATCTGGAGGCCGCGGGAGCGGCCTGGGACGAGGGATCCGCGCGGCTGGTCGGGGCGAAGCTGCGCGCCGACATACGGGCGGTCACCGGGCTCGCGGGGTCGGTGGGGCTGGCCGCGTCCAAGATGCTGGCGAAGATCGCCTCGGAGCAGGCCAAGCCCGATGGGCTGGTGGTGATCGAGCCCGGGACCGAGCGGGCGTTGCTCGGGCCGATGTCCGTGCGGACGTTGCCGGGGGTGGGGCCGGCGACGGGGGATCATCTGCGGCGGGCCGGGATCCACACGGTCGAGGAGATCGCCGAGGCGGGTGAGGACGAGCTCGTTCGGCTGCTGGGCAAGGCTCATGGGCATGCCCTGTACGCCATGGCGCTGGCGCACGACGAGCGGCCGGTGGTGGCCGAGCGGGAGGCCAAGTCGGTGTCGGTCGAGGACACGTATGACGTGGACATTCACGACCGGGTTCGGGTGGGCCTGGAGGTGCAGCGGCTCGCCGATCGTTGTGTGCGGCGGTTGCGGGGGGCGGGGTTGTCCGGGCGGACCATCGTGCTGAAGGTGCGGCGGTACGACTTCTCCACGTTGACCCGTTCCGAGACGCTGCGTGGGCCCACGGATGATCCGGCGGTGGTGCGGGAGGCTGCGGCGCGGCTGCTGGATTCCGTGGACACGACGGGGGGTGTACGGCTGCTGGGGGTTGGGGTCAGTGCGTTGGCCGACTACACGCAGGAGGATCTGTTCGCGCAGGCCGCGGGGGAGCAGGTTGAGCACTCCGAGGAGGAGGGCGAC
Organism: Streptomyces sp. DT2A-34; assembly: GCF_030499515.1. Classification (NCBI taxonomy): domain Bacteria; kingdom Bacillati; phylum Actinomycetota; class Actinomycetes; order Kitasatosporales; family Streptomycetaceae; genus Streptomyces; species Streptomyces sp. DT2A-34. Next base: position 8,610,240 of record NZ_JASTWJ010000001.1, read on the forward strand.
GACCACGAGGAGCCTGCGGAGGAGCGGCAGTCTGTGCCTGTCGAGCGGCGGTGGCCTGCGGGGCACGATGTGCGGCATGCCGAGTACGGGCATGGGTGGGTGCAGGGGAGCGGGCTTGGGCGGGTGACGGTGCGGTTTGAGACGCCTGAGTCGTCGGAGCCGGGGCGGGTGCGGACGTTTCGGGTTGACGATCCGGGGTTGGAGGCGGCGGATCCGTTGCCGTTGGTGCGGAGGAGACATGGAGGGGGTGGGGGGCGCGGGGACTCCGGGACTGGTGGGGTTTTAGAGGTGGGGGACTTCGGATTGCCGGAAGGGGATGGTGGGGGCGTGGGGGAGGTGCCTGTGGCGTCTGGATAGGAGGTGCGGGGGTGGACGCTGCCGTGCGGTGGCGTGGAGGGCGCCGTGGGGTGGGGGCGCTTGCCCGCGCTGGCGGGGTGCCGCTGCGCCCACCCGTGCCGCCCCAGCGGCACGACTGCCCGCAGCTACGTACGTTGAGCGGCGGCCTTGTGCCGCAGCCGCAGCTATGGCTGGTGGGGGCGACTCCTCGTGCAGTGGTTTTGGCAGTTGTGGCCGCTGGAGCGGTCCGGTGTGCAGGGCGTGCGTAGCTGTGCACGGTGGGCGGGCGGTCCTGTAGAGGCTGTGCGCGGACTACGCACGCTGGGGCAGGCCGTCCTGCAGGGGGCCGTCCGCGGCTACACGCTCGGCAGGCCGTCCTGTGGGGCCGTCCGCGGCGTTGCAGGCTCGGGCGGTGGCGCCTCCTGCAACTGCGCGGAGCTGCCGCTGGGGCTGCGCCTGTGTAGTGCCGTGCGCAGCTACGCCCGGTGGCCGGGTCGTCCTGTAGGGGGTATGCGGCGATACGCACGTTGAGGCGACGGCGCCTTCCGCCGCTGCGCGCAGCTGCCTGCTGGGGCGGGCCCGACCGGTAGGGGCGCCCGCAGCCATTGACTGCTGGGGCGGCTCGTTCTGTAGGGGCGTCGGCAGCTGCGCAGGCTGGGCGGCTCGTCCTGGAGGGGGCCGTCGGCACAGCTGCGCTCTCCGGGCGGATCGTAGCTGCGGAGGCTGGGGCGGCGCGGCCTGCACTGGTAGGCGCGGCTATGGGCACTCGGGCGGTGCGTCCTGTGGTGGTTTCCGCAGGTGGGTTGGTGGGGCGGTCTGTTCTGAGGTGGGGGCCGGGGGGTAGCTGCCTGGTGTGGTCGTGTGTGATCAGCGGTGGGGGTGTGTTGGTCTGGGGCCGTTGTCTTCTGGGGTTTCCGTGCCTGCCAAGTTGCCGAAGTCTCGGTCCGGGGGTGGGGAGGGCGGGGCCACGTCGAGGCCGTAGTGGTGGTAGAGCTGGAGTTCCTGTTCGGGGGAGAGGTGGCGGCCGACGCCGAAGTCGGGGGCGTCCTTGATCAGGGCGCGGTCGAAGGGGACGTGGAGGCTGCCCTCGAGCATTTCGCTGGGCTCCAGGGGGACGAAGGCGTCCCGGGAGAACAGGCCGGTGCGTATCGCTGCCCATTCCGGCACTCCGGTCGCGTCGTCGAGGTAGACCTCGTCGATGGTGCCGATCTTGGTGCCGTTGCGGTCGAAGGCCTTGCGGCCGATCAGGTTGCGCGGATCGATGTCGGTCTGCACGGGCCCTCCACTTGGTCGCAACTCCATCCGTAAGCACTACGAAAAGGCACTTTGGTGAGCCCGGCCACTCGAAGGTTCGTGCGTTGACCCCGCTGGTAGGCTTGCTAGCGGCTGCTGACCCCGTGCGGGAGAGTCCTCCGGACACCATCCGGAGGCGCCGAAGGAGCAAATCCTCCCCGGAATCTCTCAGGCTCACGTACCGCACGGACGAGGTCACTCTGGAAAGCAGGGCGGGAGCCGACGGCTTCCGCTCTCACCGACGGTGAAAACCGGGAGCCCCTGTGGCGATCCCGGTGAAGCTCTCAGGTTGAGATGACAGAGGGGGAGGCCGTCCGGGTACCCGTGCCGTGGTGCCCCCCGAAGGTCGTGTCAGACCAGGAGGCCTCCGTAATGACCGCCCATCGCATTCCGCTCTCCGAGCTCGAACAGGGGATCCCCTTCGAGCAGCGTCATATCGGTCCTGATCACGAGGCTCGCGCCAAGATGCTGGCCCACGTCGGGTACGGCTCGCTCGATGAGCTCACCGCCGCCGCGGTGCCGGATGTGATCAAGAATGCCGACTCCCTCGATCTGCCGGGGGCGCGTACCGAGGCCGAGGTGCTCGCCGAGCTGCGGTCGCTCGCCGATCGCAACCAGGTGCTGGACTCGATGATCGGGCTCGGGTACTACGGGACCTTCACGCCGCCGGTCATCCTGCGCAATGTCATGGAGAACCCTGCCTGGTACACGGCCTATACGCCGTACCAGCCGGAGATCTCTCAGGGGCGGCTCGAGGCCCTGTTGAACTTCCAGACCATGGTCGCCGACCTCACCGGGCTGCCGACCTCCGGTGCCTCGCTGCTCGACGAGGGGACGGCGGCGGCGGAGGCCGTGGCCCTGTCCCGGCGCATGGGCAAGAACAAGAAGGGGCTGTTCCTGGTCGACGCGGATGTGCTGCCGCAGACCGTCGCCGTGATCGAGACCCGGGCCGAGCCGGCCGGTGTGGAGGTCGTCGTCGCCGACCTCAGTGGCGGGATTCCGGCCGACGTCGCCTCCCGTGAGATCAACGGCGTGCTCCTTCAGTATCCGGGCGCCTCCGGTGTCGTACGGGACATCAAGCCCGTCATCGAGCAGGCCCATGAACTCGGTGCTCTCGTCACCGTGGCCGCCGATCTGCTCGCGCTGACGCTGCTGAAGTCGCCCGGTGAGCTCGGGGCGGACATCGCGGTCGGGACGACGCAGCGGTTCGGTGTGCCGATGGGCTTCGGCGGGCCGCACGCGGGTTACATGGCCGTGCACGAGAAGTTCGCGCGCAGCCTGCCGGGGCGGCTCGTGGGTGTGTCCGTGGACGCGGACGGGAACAAGGCATACCGGCTGGCCCTGCAGACACGTGAGCAGCACATCCGGCGCGAGAAGGCGACCAGCAACATCTGCACCGCTCAGGTGCTGCTCGCCGTGATGGCCGGGATGTACGCCGTGTACCACGGGCCCGAGGGTTTGAAGGGCATCGCCCGGCGGACGCATCGGTACGCCTCCCTCCTCGCCGCGGGTCTCACGGCGGGTGGGGTCGAGGTCGTGCACGGCTCCTACTTCGACACGCTGACCGTGCGCGTGCCTGCGAAGGCCGCCGAGATCGTCGCCGCCGCCCGGCAGAACGGCGTCAACCTGCACCTCGTCGACGCCGACCACGTGTCCGTCGCCTGTGACGAGACCACCACGCGGGCCCAACTGGGCGCCGTATGGACGGCGTTCGGGGTCGAGGGGGACATCGAGGCGCTGGACGCGGTGACCGAGGACGCGCTCGCGGGCGGGCTGCTGCGCAGCGACGACTACCTCACGCACCCCGTCTTCCACCAGAACCGCTCCGAGACCGCGATGCTGCGCTACCTGCGCAGGCTCGCCGACCGCGACTACGCGCTGGACCGGGGCATGATCCCGCTCGGGTCCTGCACCATGAAGCTCAACGCCACGACCGAGATGGAGCCGGTCACCTGGCCGGAGTTCGGGCAGCTGCACCCCTTCGCGCCGGCCGAGCAGGCGCAGGGCTATCTGACGCTCATCCGTGAGCTGGAGGAACGTCTCGCCGAGGTCACCGGCTACGACAAGGTGTCGCTGCAGCCCAACGCCGGCTCGCAGGGTGAGCTGGCCGGGCTGCTCGCCGTACGCGGATACCACCGGGCCAACGGGGACGAGCAGCGGACCGTGTGTCTGATTCCGTCCTCCGCCCATGGGACCAACGCCGCCAGCGCCGTCATGGCCGGCATGAAGGTCGTCGTCGTGAAGACCGCCGAGGACGGTGAGATCGACGTCGAGGACCTGCGGGCCAAGATCGAGCAGTACCGGGACGAGCTGTCGGTGCTGATGATCACGTACCCGTCGACGCACGGTGTGTTCGAGGAGCACGTCGCCGACATCTGCGCGCAGGTGCACGAGGCCGGCGGGCAGGTGTACGTCGACGGTGCCAACCTCAACGCCCTGGTGGGGCTTGCCAAGCCGGGGCACTTCGGTGGTGACGTCTCGCACCTGAACCTGCACAAGACCTTCTGCATTCCGCATGGCGGTGGCGGCCCGGGGGTCGGGCCCGTGGGTGTGCGTGCGCATCTGGCGCCGTATCTGCCGAACCACCCGTTGCAGCCCGCGGCCGGTCCGGAGACGGGCGTCGGGCCGATCTCGGCCGCGCCCTGGGGTTCCGCCGGGATCCTGCCGATCTCGTGGGCGTACGTCCGGCTCATGGGCGGCGAGGGGCTCAAGCGGGCCACGCAGGTGGCCGTGCTGTCCGCCAACTACATCGCCAAGCGACTGGAGCCGCACTACCCGGTGCTCTACACCGGGCCCGGCGGGCTCGTCGCGCACGAGTGCATCATCGATCTGCGGCCGCTGACCAAGGCGACCGGTGTGAGCGTCGACGACGTGGCCAAGCGGCTCATCGACTACGGCTTCCACGCGCCGACGATGTCGTTCCCGGTGGCCGGGACGCTGATGATCGAGCCGACCGAGTCCGAGGACCTGACCGAACTGGACCGGTTCTGCGAGGCGATGATCGCCATCCGTGCGGAGATCGAGAAGGTCGGGTCGGGGGAGTGGCCCGCCGACGACAACCCGCTGCGGAACGCGCCGCACACCGCCGGGGCGCTGGGCGGGGAGTGGGAGCACGCATACAGCCGTGCGGAGGCCGTGTTCCCGGCCGGGGTCGCGGCCGCCGACAAGTACTGGCCGCCGGTGCGCCGGATCGACCAGGCCTTCGGCGACCGCAATCTCGTGTGCTCCTGCCCGCCGCTGGACGCGTACGAGGGCTGACGTACAGACACAGGTGAAGGAAGGGCTCCGCCCCGGCCGTACCGGGCCGGGCGGAGCCCTTCCGTGTCACGCCGTCGCCAGGGCCACTTCCGTCGCCTTGATGAGCGCGACGACCGGGGATCCGAGGGAGAGCGCGAGGTCCGTGGTGGCGTCCCTGGTGATGAGCGCGGTCAGGGCACCGCCCTCCACGGCGACCTTGACCGACGCCATCGCGCCGCCCGTGGCGATGCCGGTGATCTTGCCGGGAAGCCGGTTGCGGATGGACAGGCCGTCGATCGGAGCCGTGGCGAGGGAGATCTCCGTCGCTTTCACGAGCGCGTTCACGGCGGTGCCTTCGGCCAGGCCGAGGTTCTCGACGGCTTCCAGGGTGATCGCCGCGGTGAGGTCCTGGCCGCCGGTGAGGCGGAGCTTGACCGTTGCCATGACCTCGCCGGGGGTGATGGCGGTGATCGTGCCGGGGAGTTGGTTGCGGATGCTCAGGGTCATGGAGGACGCCTCGCAAGTGGTGGGGGTAGGGGCGTTTGTTATTGATTGAGGCTTTTGGGTCGGTCCCTACCGTAGTGCGGAGTTCAGGAGATCCCCGACGCCTTGAGTACCGCTTGCGTCGTCGCGTCGTCGATCTGATGCCCCAGCCGCTCCAGTACGTCCGCGCCCTCGCGCAGCGTCCCGCGTTGGCGTGAGCGGCGTACCCCGGTGTCCACCTCGTGCCACAGCAGCGGGTTGGCGACGAGGATCCGTGGGTCCAGTTCCAGGCGGCGGCCGTCCGTGTCGCACAGGGTCAGGTGCGCGGAGATGTCGCCGTACTGCCGTACCGTCACCAGCGCGTCCGTGCGCACCGCCTGCCGTCGTACGAGCCCCCGTACCGCCAGCCATCCCGGGCCCGCGGTCACGCGCTGCGGGAGCAGGATCGTGAAGACCACGGCCGTCAGCACCAGCCACAGCAGGGCGCGGGGCGGGGTCAGGGTCTGCGCGTCATAGTCGACCAGCAGGGCCATGCCGAGGAAGGCCAGAGCGCAGCCCATGGCGAAGCGAGCGTTGACACGCCAGTGGCGGTCGCCGGTCGGGGCCGGACGCGGTCTGCTTCCTCCGGACGGCACAGTGCAGACGGTAGGGGCCAGGGCGCCGGAACGGCCGCCGCTTCACGGTGCTCTGACGCCTTACGGTGCAACCTTGACGCGATTCTGATGTCCGCGGCCGTTTCAGCCGGTGTGCACCCGGGGCCTGCGGTCCCGGTCCGGCTCCGCCTCGCGCAGCACCTCGCGGGTGACCGGGGCGACCTCGCCCTGGCCGAAGAGGAAGAAGCGCAGGAAGTTGGCGAAGGGGTTGCCCTCGGTCCACTCGAAGTAGATGTGCGGGATGCGGCCGGTCGTGTCGCGGACGTGCAGGAGCAGCGCGGCCAGGGCGTTGGAGATGGAGGAGGACTCCAGCGTCAGGACGCGGTAGCGGTTGTGCAGGACCTCGCCGCGTACGGTCAGGCCGGACTCGAACTCGGACGGGTCGGTGACCGTCACCTCGACGAAGACGAAGTCCTCCTGGCCGGGGACGTCGTTGTCCGCCCGGATCTGCTCGATCTTGTCGCGGTACTCGGCGGTGTCCCGACGGTCGGGCTCATTGGCGATGAACCGGATCCTGCGGCTGGCCATATCCCTGATGAAACGTTCCGCCATGTCGTCCAGCGTCACGTCGGTCACGCGCAGTTCGAAGGCGCGGGCCAGCCGGGACAAGAGCGAGACCAGGATGATGCCGGCGATGAAGCAGGCGCCGATCTTCACACCGTCGGGGCGCTCGATGACGTTCATCACGGTCGTGTAGAGGAACACCGCCGAGATGACCGCGAAGGCGATGAACCATCCGCGCTGACCGGCCTTGCGGGCCGCGATGGTCACGGCGATCGCGGCGGAGCTGATGAGGACCAGCACGCCCGTGGCGTACGCGCCGCCCTGGGCGTCGACGTCGGCGTCGAAGATCCAGGTGACCAGGAAGGCGATGAGGGTGAAGACGATGACCATCGGGCGCACCGCGCGGGCCCAGTGCGGGGCCATGCCGTAGCGGGGCAGATAGCGGGGCATCAGGTTGAGCAGGCCGGCCATGGCGGAGGCGCCGGCGAACCACAGGATGGCGATCGTCGAGACGTCGTAGAGCGTGCCGAAGGCGCCGCCGAGGTACTCGTGCGCGAGGAACGCCAGCGCGCGGCTGTTGGCCTGGCCGCCCGACTCGAACTCCTTCTCCGGGATCAGCAGCGTGGTGATGAAGCTCGTCGTGATCAGGAAGCAGCTCATGATCAGGGCGGCGGTGGTGAGCAGTTTCTTCGTGTCCCGGATCCGCCCCGTCGGACGTTCCTCGGTGTCGGACGGGTCGCCCTTGACGTGCGGCATCACGGCGACGCCGGTCTCGAAGCCGGAGAGGCCGAGGGCGAGCTTGGGGAAGACGATCAGGGCGACGCCGATCATGACGAAGACGTTTCCGTGTTCGGCGGTGAGGGCGCTGGACCAGTCGGCGACGACGTGCCCCTCGGTGAGGACGTGGTACAGGCCGACGACCACGACGACGGCGTTCAGCGCGAGGTAGATGCCGACCAGGGCGACCGCGACGCCGATCGCCTCCAGGAAGCCCTTGAGGAAGACCGCGCCGAGCAGGGCCACGAGGACGAGGGTGATCAGCATCTGCTGGTCGTGCAGGGCGCTGTTCAGGTGCGGGTTCTCGACCAGGTGGGTCGAGGCGTCGGTCGCCGACAGGGTGATGGTGATCAGGAAGTCGGTGGCGGCGAAGCCGAGCAGGGTCAGGACGAACAGCTTGCCCTTCCAGAAGGTCAGGAGCCGTTCCAGCATCGCGATCGAGCCCTCGCCGTGGGGGCTCTCCTCGGCCACGCGACGGTAGACCGGCAGGGCGCCGGCCAGGGTGACTATGACCAGGACGATGGTCGCGACAGGGGAGAGCAGGCCGGCGGCGAGCGCGGCGATGCCCGGCTGGTAGCCGAGGGTCGAGAAGTAGTCGACGCCGGTGAGGCACATGACGCGGTACCAAGGCTGGCCCTTGTGCTCCGGTTCGGGTTCGGGCCGCTCTGCCTGGCGGCCGTGGCTCTTGCCCATGTCGGACAGGCCCTCCAGCATCCAGGCGCGCAGGCGACTGGGCGGGGGGTGTTCGGTGGTGGCCATCGGCGTGCTCCTGATGTGCGGCGTGCGGTTCCGGCCATCACGCGGACGGCGGCACCAGCGTAAGCAGAGAGTGACGCTTGGGCCCACGGATCAGGGGGCTGTGGGCGTCAAGCTTCCGTTAAGACTCGCCGTGTCGGAGTCGGCCGCACCTCAAGATTCGAGCTCCGGGGCTGTTCGGGCACCGGGTGGGCTGTCTGGGGGACGCGCGGCTGTCTTGTGGGGGCGGATACGGAGCGTCACGGTACGGCGCTTCTCCGCGCTGCTGTTGGGCAGGGGCCGTGCCTGGACGGGCCGGCCGAGGCCTGTCGGGGATAACACTCCGCTGTGCGGGAGGAACCCCACCGTGCCGTAGACGGCGTGCGGTTGGAGCCCGTGGTGGATGTGGTGGTGGCTGCCGCAGAACAGCGGGGCGTCGTGTGGCGGGCGACCGGTGAGGTGGTCTGCCGGGTGTGGTTCCGATCGTCCTGGCCTGGTCGGCAACCTGCTGGACATGTCCCGCCTGCGGACCGGCACGGGCACGCCGCTGATCCGGGAGATCGACCTCGACGAGGTGGTGCCGACGGTCCAGTACAGCCCGCGGGACGAGCCGGTGCTGGTATCCGGGAGCGCCATCGCCGACCGCGTCTGGGTCCGGGTGGTCGACCGCGGCCCGGGCGTCCCTGACGAGGCCAAGGAACGCATCTTCGAGCCCTCCCAGCGCTACGGCGACGCCCCGCGCGGGGCGGGGGGCGGACTCGGCCTCGCCGTCGAACGGGGCTTCGCGGAGGGGATGGGGGCACGATCAACGCCGAGGACGCGCCCGGTGCCGGGCTGACCATGGTGCTGAGTCTGCGGATGGCGCAGGGGCGCGGTTCGGGGGAGCCCGAGGTGCCGGCTGCGGTTGTTTCGTAGCGGCTGGATGTGCGCCCCTTCCCCGGCCGACCGGGCGGTGTGTCAGCGTGCCGTCAGCATCCGACCGATCGCCGTCAGCATCGCGTCATGGACCGTCCGAAACCCCGGTCGCCGGGCATAGCGTCAGTGGCGAGCCCCGGTCCGCCTCCCCGCGTCCGGGGCTGCCGAACTGCTCGTCCGACCCACTCACGGATCTCGCCCGATCTACCGCTGATCTCCTCGCCCGAGTCCCTCGGGTCTCCCCCAATCCACGGCGGATCTCGGCCGATCCACGGCGGATCTCGGCCGATCCACGGCGGATCTCGGCCGATCCACCCGGAGGCACCCCATGCCAGACATCCCGTCCGACGAAGACCCGGAGCCCCCTGATCGGTTCCCGGCCGGCCCTCTGTACGTTCCGGTCCGGTCGGGACCATCGGGGTGGGTGACGCGCCTCTTCCGCACAGCTCTCGGCGACCGTACGGCCGTCGGCTTCACCTCCGAACGGCAGTTGATCGCCACGCTCGGCCCGCAGCAGGCGTGGATCGGGCTCGCCGAGCCCGCGCTGCGTGCGCTGACGGCACCGCTCGGTGTCACCACCCTCACGCTGGATCCCCAGTTCGCGGCACCGGCTCCCGCGCCGGTCGAGTCCGTCGACCCTGTTCCCGCCTTGCGGATCGGCTGAGGGGACCACACCATGACCACCCTCCACGAACCCGCGGTCACCTCCGGCGCCGACGCCCTGTCCGTGTGGCCCGGCTCCACCGCCGAGCCCCGGCCGGGCGCCCTCTCCGTCGGCGGCGTGCCCCTGGCCGAGGTCGCCGATCGCTTCGGCACTCCCGTCTACGTCCTGGACGAGGCCGAGGTGCGCGAACGCTGCCGTACGTACCGGCATGTCTTCCCCGACGCCGAAGTCCTCTACGCGGCCAAGGCGTTCCTGTGCCGGGCGATGGTCCACCAGGACTTCGGCTGGATGGACGAGGAGGGACTCGGACTCGACGTCTGCTCGGCCGGTGAACTCGAACTCGCGGTCACCACCGGATTCCCGCCCGACAGGATCGTCCTGCACGGCAACGCCAAGTCCCCGCGCGACCTGGAGACCGCCCTGCGCCTCGGGGTCGGCCGTATCGTCATCGACAGCCCGTCGGAGATCGCCCGGCCGGCCGCGGCGGTCGGAATCGGCGGCCACCAGAAGGTGAGGGTCCGCGTCGTGCCCGGCATCAGCGCCGGCGGGCACGAGAAGATCCGCACCGGTACCGGTACCGGGACCAGAAGTTCGGTCTGTCCGCCCCCACTCTCGGCTTCGCTCGAACGGGAGGTGCCCCCCCTCGACGGGTACGCACACCACGCCATCGCCCGCGTGCTCGACCAGCCGCAGCTCCAACTGGCCGGTCTCCACTGCCACTTGGGCTCACAGATCACCAGTGTCAAGCCCTACCTGGCCGCCGTACGGCGCATGGTCGGCCTCATGGCCGGCCTGCACGAACAGCACGGCCTCGTCCTCCCCGAACTCGACCTGGGCGGCGGTCACGGCATCGCCTACCGGCCCGGTGAACCGGCCCTGGACCTGACCTTGCCGGCCCGCAAGGTGCGTGCGGAACTGATCGAGGCGTGCACGGTAGCGGGGCTCGCCGTGCCGCGCCTCATCATCGAACCCGGGCGGGCGATAGCGGGCCCGGCGGGGATCGCGCTCTACCGCGTCCTCTCCGTCAAGCGCACCGGCTCGCACACGTACGTCGCCGTCGACGGCGGCATGAGCGACAACCCCCGGCCTGCCCTGTACGGCGTCCGGTACGCGCCCCGCCTCGTGGGCCGGCGCAGCACCGCCGCCCCGAGCCCGGTGACCGTGGTGGGCCGTCACTGCGAGGCGGGCGACGTCGTCGCCGAGGTCGACCTCCCCGCCGACATCCGTCCCGGAGACCTGCTCGCCGTCCCGGCCGCCGGCGCCTACCACCTGGCCATGGCCTCCGGCCGCAACCTGGTCGGCCGCCCACCGGTGGCCGCCGTGGACCACGGCCACGCCCGGCTCCTGATCCGCCGCGAGTCCTTGGACGACATCCGTAGCCGCGACATCGGCCTGTAGCCGACGGGCTCCCCGCCCCGCCTCCGGACGAGAGCCGGCCCGGTCGTCGTCCGGAGGCACCGCGGTCCGGCACCCACCCTCGTCCCGCCCCCTCACAGCCCCCTCCGTAAGGTTCGTCCACCAGGCCGAATGTTTCGAGTGACGCCTACTTGCCCTTACGTTGTCGCCGACATCCCTCAAGGCCCGCCCCCGCAGTCACACTTGGCGGCAGATTCACCGCGTACAAGGGGTTGCCACCGTTTGGCAGCTGTCTCTAGGGTGCGGCAACGACGCAGCTTTCTGGATCAACTCCGAAACTTTCGATCCAGCGGACGGCCGTGGACGGGCCGTCCCGTACCCAAGGAGCGCATGATGGGCGACCCGGGACTGTCCCGCCGCGGCTTCCTCGCGGCCTCCGCCACAGCCGGTCTGAGCATGACGGCACTGAGCGGTTGCGGCGGCGACGCGGACGGAGGGTCGTCGGACGGGACGACCACCATCGAGTGGTGGAACATCTCCACCGCCGAGCCGACGAGGGGCGTCTGGGCGGCGCTGGCAAAGAAGTTCGAAGCCCAGAACCCCAAGGTGAAGATAAAGATCGTCCAGATGGAGAACGACGCCTTCAAATCCAAGATGACGGCACTGACCGCCTCGGGGAAGCTGCCCGACATCTTCCACACCTGGGGCGGTGGCGTGCTCAAGCAGCAGGTCGACGCCGGGCTCGTCGAGGACCTCACCGACCGCACGAAGGACTTCGCCGACGGCCTGCTGCCGGTCGCCAAGAAGCCGTACATCCTCGACGAGAAGGTGTACGGCATCCCGTTCGACATGGGCATGATCGGGTTCTGGTACAACAAGGCGCTCTTCAAGGACGCGGGCATCACCGAGCCGCCGACCACCTGGAGCGGCTTCCTCGACGCCGTGCGCGAACTGAAGGCGAAGGGCACCACCCCGCTGGCCCTGGCGGGCAAGGAGAAGTGGCCCGGCATGTACTACTGGGCCTACCTCGCGATGCGCACCGCCGGTGCCGCCGCCCTGCAGAGGGCCTACGACGACAAGGACTTCACCGGCGACGCCTTTGTCCAGGCCGGTCAGCACCTCCAGGAACTCGTCGACCTCCAGCCCTTCCAGAAGGGCTTCCTCGGCGCCGCCTACTCCACCCCCACCGGCCAGGCCGCGGCCGTCGGCAACGGCAAGGCGGCGATGGAACTCATGGGCCAGTGGGCCCCGGTCGTGCAGGCGGACGCCGGCAAGGGCCTCGGCGACGACCTCGGGTTCTTCCCGTTCCCGGCGGTCGAGGGTGGCAACGGCGAGATCACCGAGGTGTTCGGCGGGGGCGGCGGACATGCCCTGCGCAGCGGAGCCCCGCAGGCCGCCGTCGACTTCCTCAAGTTCTTCGCCTCGGAGGCCACCGACCGGGAACTGGTCGCGAAGACGGGCATCCTCCCGGTCGTGCCGGCGGCCGAGAGCGCCATCAAGGACCCCAACATCAAGGCTGTACAGGCGCAGTTGAAGGCCGCCACCGGCTTCCAGCTCTATCTCGACCAGGCGTACGCGCCGGCCGTGGGCCAGGAGGTCAACGACAGCGTTGCCGCGCTCATCGCCGGGTCCAAGTCTCCCCAGCAGGTCAGCGAGTCGATCACGCAGACCGCGAAGGAAGAGCAGTAGCCGGCGATGACCTCCACGTTCCTGCCGGACAAGCGGACCGGCCCCGACGGCCCCGATGCCGACGTTCCGCCCCCGTCCGCCGGCGCGGCAAGGGGGCGGGCCCGGCGGCGCGCGCTGCACTGGCTCACCGCGGTCGCGTTCCAGGTGCCCGCCCTGGTGCTCTTCCTCGTCCTGGTGCTGCTGCCGATCCTGTTCGCGACGTACGCGGCCTTCTTCCGCTGGGGCGGCTTCGGCATGCCCTCCGACTACATCGGCACCGACAACTTCACCCGGCTCTTCGAGGACCCCGTCTTCCTCGGGGACCTGTGGCGCTGCCTGCTCCTGGTCGCGCTGTCGGTGGCCGTCCAGCTGCCGTTCGCGCTCGCCATGGCCGTACTGCTCAACCAGAGGCTGCGCGGCCGGGCGGTGTACCGGATGCTGTTCTTCGCGCCGTACGTGCTGTCCGAGGCGATCACGGGGGTGCTGTTCAGCATGGTCTTCGCCCCCGACGACGGCCTCGCCGACCATCTCCTGGGCTATGTAGGGCTGGCCGGACTGGGCGGGGAGTGGTTCGCCGACCCGTCCACGGTGATGGCGACGCTCTTCCTGGTCATGACGTGGAAGTACTTCGGCTTCCACATGATGCTCTACCTGGCCGGGCTCCAGTCCATCCCGCGCGAGTTGACCGAGGCCGCGCTGATCGACGGCGCGAACGCCTGGCAGCGCTTCCGCAGCGTCACCCTGCCGCTGCTCGCGCCCACCCTGCGCATCAGTGCCTTCCTGTCCGTCATCGGGTCGATCCAGCTCTTCGACCTGGTGTGGGTCACCACCGCGGGCGGTCCCGACCACCACTCCGAGACCATGGCCGTGACCATGTTCCAGTACGGCTTCAAGCGCTACCAGGTCGGCTACGCCAGCGCGATCAGTGTGGTCATGTTCGGCATCAGCCTCGTCTTCGCCCTCGCCTACCAGCGGTTCGTGCTCCGCCGAGACCTCCAAGGGGCCACCACGACGATGAGGGGAGACGCCAAGTGACCGCCAGGGCCGACAGGAAGACCGGCAGGAAGAACCTGCCCCTGCACGTGATCCTCGTCCTGGTCGGCGCCGTGATGGGCCTGCCGCTGCTGTACGCCGTCCTGTCCGGCTTCAAGTCCACCGACCAGCTCTCCCGCAACCCGGTGGGGCTGCCCGGCCCGTGGGTGTTCTCCAACTACCGCGGCATCCTCGGCTCGGGGGACTTCTGGCGGCTGGTCGGCAACAGCACGCTGATCGCGGTCGGGACGACCGTGCTCGTGGTCGCGGTGTCCGCGCTGGCCGCGTTCTCGTTCGCCCGATTCGCCTTCCGCGGGCGGGAGTTTCTGTTCACGCTGTTCACGATGGGGCTGATGTTCCCGTTCGCGGTGGCGGCCCTGCCGCTGTTCCTGCTGCTGCGTTCCATGGGGCTGCTCGACAACCCGCTGGGCGTGATCCTTCCGCAGGCCGCCTTCGGGCTGCCGATGACGATCATCATCCTGCGCGGTTTCTTCCGGGAGATCCCCGGCGAGCTGGAGGAGGCGGCCACGCTGGACGGGTGCGGACCGCTCGGGTTCTTCTGGCGGGTCCTGCTGCCCATGGCCCGGCCCGCGCTCGGCACGGTCTCGGTCCTGGCCGTCGTCACCAGCTGGAACAACTTCTTCCTGCCGCTGCTGGTCTTCACCGACTCGACCTGGTGGACCCTGCCGCTCGGTGTCCAGCAGTTCCAGGGCCAGTACTCGGGGGACTACGCCCGCGTGTTCGCCTACCTCGTGCTGGCCATGGTCCCCGCCCTCGCCTTCTACTCGGTCGCCGAGCGCCAGCTCGTCGGCGGCCTCACCGCCGGCGCCACCAAGGGGTGACGCGCGCAGGCGGACGTACGGCTCAACACACCACCGATCCGTGAGGAGTCGCACCATGCGCAGTACGACCACCCGCTCCCGCACCCGGCTCAGACTCGCCGGGGCCCTCGCCGCCGTACTGGTCGCGGCCGGCGTGGCCACCGGCCCGGCGGCGCAGGCGGACCAACGGCACGGCAAGCAGCCCACCCTCGCCGAACTGGCCCAGCGCCACGGCCGCTACTTCGGCAGCGCCACCGACAATCCCGAACTCGTCGACGAGCCGTACAAGGCGATCCTCGGCAGCGAGTTCGACCAGATCACGCCGGGCAACGGCATGAAGTGGTACGCCACCGAGCCGCAGCAGGGAGCGTTCGACTTCTCCAAGGGCGACGAGATCGTGGACCTCGCCCGCGCCCACCACCAGAAGGTGCGCGGCCACACCCTCGTCTGGCACAGCCAGTTGCCCGGCTGGCTGACCGGCCGCGAGTGGACGGCGGCCGAGCTGAGGGCCGTACTGAAGAAGCACATCCAGACCGAGGTACGCCACTACCGGGGCAAGGTCTTCGCCTGGGACGTCGTCAACGAGGCGTTCAACGAGGACGGCACCTACCGCGAGACGATCTTCTACAAGACGCTCGGCCCCGGCTACATCGCCGACGCCCTGCGCTGGGCCCGCCAGGCCGACCCGAAGGTGAAGCTCTACCTCAACGACTACAACATCGAGTCGATCGGCCCGAAGAGCGACGCCTACTACAACCTCGCCAAGGAGCTGAAGGCGGAGGGTGTCCCGCTCGACGGCATCGGCCTGCAGGCCCATCTGGCGCTCCAGTACGGCTATCCGACCACGCTGGAGGACAACCTCCGCCGCTTCGCCAGGCTCGGACTCGACACCTCGCTCACCGAGGTGGACATCCGGATGATCCTGCCCGCGACGGAGGAGAAGCTGGCCCAGCAGGCCGAGTGGTACGCGGACCTGACCGACGCCTGTCTCGCGGTGCGCCGGTGCGTGGGCATCACGGTCTGGGACTACACCGACAAGTACAGCTGGATTCCGGCGTTCTTCGAGGGTGAGGGCGCGGCCCTGCCGTGGGACGAGCAACTGAACCCCAAGCCGGCGTACTTCGCGCTGCGGATGGCGCTGAAGTAGATACCCGCTACGGTGCGTGACCGGCCCCGGACGCACGTGGGGGCCGGCTCGCAGTCAGGGTCTGCGACCGGCCCCTGGGGTACGCCGGGCGTCCGTCGAGCCGCCCGGTGGTGCGGGCCTGACCGGTGTGTTCCGCCGGCAGGCGTTATGCGGCGGTCATCACCTTGCCGGTGCCCAGCGGACGGTGCGGGGCGATGATCTGGCCGTCCGGCAGGAGCTCACCGGTGTCCTCGAAGAGCAGAACACCGTTGCACAGCAGGCTCCACCCCTGCTCCGGGTGGTGCGCCACGAGACGGGCGGATTCCCGGTCGGCGGAGTCGGCTGAGGGACACGGTGGCTGGTGCTGGCACATGGAAGGGATCTTTCGCTCTGTCGTGACGTGTGATGTGACTGTGGTGGTGTCTGTTTCGCGGCGTGAAGCCTCGTTCATGGCCGCCCCCCGTTGATGATTGGTCGGTCGGAACCCAGTGTTGCCCCACGGGCGTCAATCCGCAGGGATTTCGCAGCACCGCTTCTCACAGGTTGATGACGCCTCACTCGCGCGGACGGTTCAGCCCAACTCCACCGTCATTTCGGGTGGTTCGACATGGTCGGATGGGGCTAGTCCGGAGGGTCGGGGGACTTGCGGGGCTCATTCGAGCACATTCTCGCTCGTACGAGTTATTTACGGTTCGTGCGTGCGTGTTTTCTGTTGTCCGACACGAGCCTAATCCCACCGCCCTGATTCCAGCGCAAACACCGCCGTACCCCGCTGCCGGAATCGGGCAGCGGGGTACGGCGGTGTACGCGCGGTGTGCTGTCAGGCGGGCGAGCCGAGCAGCGGAGGCAGCGGAGCCTGGGTCGCCCGATGCGTGAGCACCGGGAGCAGCTCGGCGACCCGGTGCGGCACATGGGCCGCGATGCCGGGCGGGGCCGGGGCCAGCGGCACGAGGATGTCCGTGCCGTCGGGGTGCCCGGTGGTGCCGTCCGCGGCGCAGTCGCCGTGCAGCCAGAGGGTCAGCATGTAGAGGCCGGGGAACGACAGCAGGCGCGGCTGGTAGGCCTGCGTGATCGTCTCGGCCTGGCGCAGCGCCCGCTCGGTGGAGGCGATGTAGGGGCCCTCGAAGAAGTGCGAGAAGGCCCAGCCGTCGGGCGTCAGCCGGGTCTCGGCCGCGGCCACCGCCCGGTCGCCGCAGCGGATCAGGAAACGCCAGCCGGCCAGCCGGGTCGCGGCCACACCGGCCGGCGTGATCTCGTCCACGACATGGACGGGCAGCGGGAGTTCGGGTGTCGCGGGCCCCTGGGCGGCGCGCAGGGAGGGAGTTCGGGCCTCACTGACCGCGGTGGGCGAGCCGAGTGCGGTGAGGACGGAGCGAAGTGCGGGCGCGGGAGCCGGGGGGACATGCAGCGGCATGGTGGGTCGCCTCTCTCATTCGACAGGCACGGTGGCGCGAGGGCGGGGCGGGGGCGGACGGCGCTGTCAGCTCACGAAGGTCAGAGAGGCGGGGGCCGGGGTCTGGGGGTGAGAGGTGCGGGTGAGGCCTGTCGTACGTCACCTGGACGGCAGGTCCTGGACCGCGGGCGCCAACCCTCTGCCTTGATTGCGGAGTTTATACGACGAGTGTTCAGACGGTGTTTCGTCTAACCGCTTTTGGTGCACCCGGCAAGGGTCCATTCGGTCGGCGATATGCGGGAATCATCCCGATTGCCGGCCGGTCGTGCGGCGATGACCTCGAAAAATGCCCCGGGTGCGGTCGGCCAATTCTCGTCGGCGTTTTTCACGAGTTCGTGAGCCGACCGAAACTGCACAGTGGTCCATGCCTGGTGAATGTGCCGCCGGTCACGTCCGACAGCCTAGCGGGCGCCGGCCTCACGCGGGACGTTATCGATCGCTTCGGCTGGGCATCATCCCACCTGACCCGGGAGACCGGCGGCCCGGTCTTCGGTCCGCTCATCCGAGGAGGGAAGCTTCGATGGGGGAGAAGGTCGTGGCAGGTCGGTTCGATCTGTCCGATCGCCAGCGCTACCGCCACAAGCTGCGGCAGTGCCTGACGGGCCTGGAGCGGCTGCTGGAGGCGAAGCGGTTCGACCGCCCCAAGAACCTCATGGGGCTGGAGATCGAGTTGAATCTCACCGGCGCCGACGGCATGCCGAAAATGTTGAATGCGCAGGTACTCGAGCGGATCGCGAGCCGCGACTTCCAAACAGAACTCGCCATGTTCAATCTGGAAGTCAACATAGCCCCACATCGATTGCAGGGGCGGGTATTCGACCGGCTCGCCGAGGAACTCCGTACGTCACTGGCATATGCCGACCGAAAAGCGGGGGAGCTCGACGCGGGAATCGTGATGATCGGCATTCTGCCGACCCTCGACCGCGACGACCTGGTCTCCTCGAACCTCTCCGACGTCGATCGCTACGCCCTCCTCAACGACCAGATCGTGGCCGCCCGAGGCGAGGACTTCACGCTCGACATCGACGGCGTGGAGCATCTGACGTGCACGTCGAAGTCCATCGCGCCCGAGGCCGCCTGCACCTCTGTGCAACTGCACCTCCAGGTCACCCCGGGCCGCTTCGCCGACGTGTGGAACGCGGCCCAGGCGGTCGCCGCGGCCCAGGTCGCCGTGGGTGCCAACTCGCCCTTCCTCTTCGGGCGGGAGCTGTGGCGCGAGTCGCGCCCGCCGCTGTTCCAGCAGTCCACCGACACCCGCCCGCCCGAACTCCAGGCCCAGGGCGTGCGGCCGCGCACCTGGTTCGGGGAGCGGTGGATCTCCTCGGCGTACGACCTCTTCGAGGAGAACCTGCGCTTCTTCCCGGCCCTGCTGCCGATCTGCGACGACGAGGACCCGCTCGAGGTGCTCGACGCCGGCGGCGTACCCACACTCGCCGAGCTCGTCCTGCACAACGGCACCGTCTACCGCTGGAACCGCCCGGTCTACGGCATCGCCGACGGCGTCCCGCACCTGCGCGTGGAGAACCGCGTGCTGCCCGCCGGGCCCACCGTCACGGACGTCATCGCCAACGCGGCCTTCTACTACGGCGTCG
Organism: Streptomyces sp. DT2A-34; assembly: GCF_030499515.1. Lineage (NCBI taxonomy): Bacteria > Bacillati > Actinomycetota > Actinomycetes > Kitasatosporales > Streptomycetaceae > Streptomyces > Streptomyces sp. DT2A-34. The sequence goes on from NZ_JASTWJ010000001.1 coordinate 8,628,885, forward strand.
TCCGCGCCCTCGCCGAGGAGCCGCGGCCGGTGTGGACGCGGCTGCCCTTCGAGGCGGCGGCCGCCAACTTCGACGCGGCGTGCGAGCACGGCATCGACGCCCGGCTGCGCTGGCCCCGTCGGGGGCGGTACGGCGGTACGGCCGAGGTCGACGCGGTGAGCCTCGTACGCGACGAACTGCTGCCCCTGGCCGAGGCCGGCCTGGACGCCTGGGGAGTCGAGCCGGCCGACCGGGATCTGTACCTGGGCGTCATCGAGGAGCGGTGCCGCAGGCGCATCAACGGGGCGTCCTGGCAGTCGGCCACCTTCCACCGGGCCCTGGAGTCCGGGCTGACCCGAGAGGCGGCACTGGCGGCGACGACCCGCCGATACCGCGAGCTGATGCACCGCGGGGACCCGGTGCACACCTGGCCGGTCGGATTGCTGGAGCCGGTGCCGCTGGGGTGACGGCCGCGGCGGTTGTCCGGGGCAGGTCGGAGCCTCCCGTCGCCCCGGCGATGCGGTCGGCCTCCTCCCGGTCGGCGTCGGGGCCGACGGTGATCATGAGGCCGTCGCCGCCTTGTACGCGGCGAGAGCGGTCTCGTGCAGACCGGTCGCGCCGTTCGGCATCGGCGCCGGCTCGCCGAACGCCGCGGAGAGTCGGTCGTCAGCTCCGCCTGGTCGAGGGGGTACGGGTAGGCGAGCCGGGCCGTCTTCGGAGGGAAGAAGTCCAGGCTGCCGCCGCCGTCCGCCCCTGAGTTGTGCGTGTACGCCGCCTGCTCGCTGACGACCAGCGCCTGGTTCCGCTTCGGATTGCCCTGCTCCGAGGCATCGCGCGGCAGCGTGTCCAGGACCTGGCCGGCACTGTCCAGGACGCGCTGCGCCAGCGCCTTCATCAGTGCGGCGGCCTGCGCGTCCCCACTCTCGACCGCGGCGACGACCGTACCGCCGGCGACGGCCAGGGCGAGGGCCGTCGCCGGCGGCCACCGTACGACGGCGGGCGCGTCGCCGAGGGGTGCGTCGGCGGGGGCCCTGCCGCCCGCTCCATACTGATCGGGCAAGCTGTGACGTCCCATGACGGTGGTGCCCCGCCCTGTTTCCCTGCTGAACCTTGTGCCGGAGTACGGCCGTATGGCAGGCGAAGGGGCGGTACGCCCCGTACGGCGCCCGTCTCCCCAACGGCCTGTCGCGCACGGTCTTCGTAACTGCTTTCGAGACCCTGGCGGCGTGGCGATGAGGATGCGGCGGGATTACTCAACTGGAGGCAGGTGTGCAGGGCGAGGCAGGCCCCGTGGCCGATTCTTTTCCGCATGAGCGGCCCTCGCGACGGACTTTCCGCGATGAGACGCTGCTTGTTCTGGGGCTTTCGCTCGGTGCGAGTGGTGTGTCCGCCCTGATCAGTTTCGTCGGATCGGTCACCAAACCGGGGGGCCTCAAGGACCAGGCCGCCACCCTCAACGCCTCGGCCGCGCCGGGCCGTCCCTGGCTGGATCTCGCCTGGCAGCTCTTCGGGATCACCACCGCCCTGGTGCCCGTCGCCCTCGTCGCGCACTTCCTTCTGCGCGAGGGAGCGGGCCTGCGCACCCTCGGCTTCGACCGGACCCGCCCCTGGCCGGACCTCGGCCGTGGGGCGGCGATCGCGGCGTTGATCGGCAGCACCGGAATCGCCTTCTACCTGGCCGCCCGTGGACTCGGCTTCAACCTCACCGTGGTGCCCGAGGCGCTGCCCGACGTGTGGTGGAAGTACCCGGTGCTGATCCTGTCCGCCCTGCAGAACGCGATCCTCGAAGAGGTCATCGTGGTCGGCTATCTGCTGCGCCGGCTGGGCCAGTTGGGCTGGACGCCGGGCACCGCGCTGGTGGCCAGTTCCGTACTGCGCGGCTCGTACCACCTCTACCAGGGCATCGGCGGGTTCATCGGCAACATGGCGATGGGCGTGGTCTTCGTGTACCTGTACCGGCGCTGGGGTCGGGTAGGTCCCCTGGTCGTGGCGCATTCCCTGCTCGACATAGGGGCGTTCGTGGGGTACGCGCTGCTGGCCGGGAAGGTGGGGTGGCTGCCGACGGCGTGAGCCGTTCCGAGGGGGCCTACGACGGTTTCGTACGCCCCCTTCGTCATGCCGGGCCGCCCCGCCTAGGCGATCAACTCCCCCTCGATGACGGTCACCGCATGGCCGCTCAGCAGCGTGCGGTCACCGCGCAGCTCCGTGCGGACGCGGCCGGAGCGTGGCGAGGCCTGCAGGCCGGTGAGTTCGGCCCGGCCGAGGCGTTCGGACCAGAAGGGGGCGAGGGCCGTGTGGGCGCTGCCGGTGACCGGGTCCTCGTCGATGCCGAGGTTCGGGAAGAAGCAGCGGGAGACGAAGTCGTAGCCCCGGGCGGGGTCCTCGGCGCGGGCGGTGGCGATGATGCCGCGCTCGGAGTAGGCGCCGAGGGCCTTGTGGTCGGGGGTCAGGGCGCGGACCGTCTTCTCGTCGGCGAGTTCGATGACCAGGTCGCCGACGTTCGGGCCGGTGTCGAAGGCGACGCGCGGCTCGGCGCCGAGGGCCTGCGCGACTCCGGCAGGGACCTCGACCGGCGTGAGGGGAGCGGTCGGGAAGTCGAGGGTGAGGGAGCCGTCCTCGCGGGGCGTGGCGACGAGGACGCCGCTGCGAGTGGCGAACCGCACGGGACCGTTGTGGGCGCCGGTGCTGTGCAGCACGTGGGCCGTGGCCAGCGTGGCGTGCCCGCACATCGCCACCTCGGCGACCGGGGTGAACCACCGCAGCGCCCAGTCGGCCTCCCCGCCCCCGTCCAGCCGGTGCGCGAACGCCGTCTCGGCGTGGTTGACCTCCATGGCCACCTTCTGGAGCCAGTCGTCCTCCGGGAAGGCGTCGAGCAGCAGGACCCCGGCCGGGTTGCCGGCGAAGGGACGGTCGGTGAAGGCATCGACGATTCGAATCCGCATGACGTCGACGCTAGGGGCTGTGGTGAGGAGGTGGCTAAGGCCAATTCGGGGGTGCTGGACCGATTGTGGGGAGGGAGAGCCGCTGTCGGCGGCACCCTATGGCCGTGTACCGATGGCGTGGTTGATCGCGGAGGCGACGTCGTGAGCGGTGTGGGTGGGCTCGTAGGAGCCCTGTGTCCAGGGCCGTCCGTCCGTCACCCACACGCTGCGAAGTCCGAGCGCGTCGGCACCGGCGATGTCGGCGTGCGGTGAATCGCCGATGACCCAGGCGCCGGAGAGGGGGGCGTCGACGGCCGCTGCCGCCGCCCGGAAGATCTCCGGTTCGGGCTTCTTGTGGCCGACGGCTTCGGAGACGACCCAGCCCTGGACGAGTCGGTCGAGCCCGGTGTTGCGGATCTTCGTTTCCTGCTGGGCGGTGCGGCCGTTGGTGACGATCGCGCAGGTCCAGCCGCCGGCCCGGGCGTTCACCAGTGCCCGGCGGGAGGAGCGCGCCAGGCGGACGCGGTCGGCGGCGCCGGTGTCGAGCAGGGCTCGGACGGCGGTGGCCGGCACGACGTCCCCGTATCGGTCGGTCATGGCCGCGGCCAGCTCGTCACGGGCGGTATAGCCGCCGGCGTCCGTGGCCATCAGCCACGTGAGCTCCGAGGCGGGCAGTCCGTGCTCGGCGAGGAAGTCGGCGGCGGCGTGCCGGAAGGCGGCGTCGCGATCGACCAGCGTGTTGTCGAGGTCGAGCAGCAGCAACGGCATGGCCGGCAGTAGATCACGGGCTCCGCTCCCTTGGCTCCCTTACCCGGCTCCCTTGCCATGCGAGCTATCCCGATATATCGTTGAGGCATCGCGACAGGTCAACGATGGAATGGAGTGATTGCGATGCGTTCCCACGGATTCGAGCGTGGACACGGTGGACACGGTCACCACGGCCGAGGCGGCTTCGAGGGGCTTCGCGGCGCCTTCGGGCCCTTCGGGCCGGGTGGCCCCGGTTTCGGGCCCGGGCCCTGGGGCCCGAGGGGTGGTCGAGGTGGACCGCGAGGGAGGGCGCGGCGCGGTGATGTGCGCGCCTCGATCCTCGCCCTGCTGAAGGACCGCCCCATGCACGGCTACGAGATGATCCAGGAGATCGCCGAGCGCAGCGGCGGGGCGTGGAAGCCCAGCCCCGGCTCGGTGTACCCCACCCTCCAGCTCCTGGAGGACGAGGGCCTGATCGCCAGTGAGACCGAGGGCGGCAAGAAGCTGTTCTCGCTCACCGAGGCGGGCCGCGAGGCGGCCGAGGTGGGGCCCGAGGCGCCCTGGGAGGAAGCCTCCCGTGGTGTCGACTGGGAGGCCCTCGGGGAGATCCGTCAGGCCGGCTTCGGTCTGATGGAGGCCTTCGGTCAGGTCTGGAAGACGGGCAACAAGGAGCAGCGCGAGAAGGCGCTCGCCGTCATCAACGAGTCCCGCAAGAAGCTGTACCTGATCCTCGCCGACGAGGACTGAGGCGAGGAGTGGGAAGAGCCGGCGGCCTCCCCGCCGTGGCTGAGGTTGCCCGTGAGTGAAGGCGCCCCGTGGAGTGATCCGCGGGGCGCCTTCGTGTGCGTTGTGCGGGCGTTCAGGCCACCAGCCCCGCCAGCTTGCGCAGCGACTCGTTCAGTGCCGCCGTCGCCGAGTCCTTCAGCTTGCCCGCCATCAACGACACCGCCGCACCCGTGAACTCCCCGTCGATCCGTACGACGGTGGCGGCGTCCCCGTCCGGGGCCAGCGTGTAGCGCGTGGCCACGGTCACCGCCATCGGACCCTTGCCGCGGATGGCGAGCACCCGCGCCGGTTCCAGTTCCTCGATGGTCCACTCGACCTCGGCCGGGAACCCCATGAGCTTCATGTTCTCCTGGAAGGTCCCGCCCACTTCGAGGACCGCGGGGCCGCCGCCCGGGAAGCTGGTGTGGGTGGCGTTCCACTGTCCGTACGCCGACCAGTCCGTCAGCTGCGCCCAGATCTTCTCGGCCGGTGCCTCGATACGTGCCTCCGCGCTGACTTCGGCCATGCGACCACCCCTTCGTCTCGGGCTACGGTGTCGCGGAACGTAGCCGCGGGGCGTGGAACATTCAATACTGATGAACCGTCAGAAATGTGAGACGTCGACTCAGCCCACCAGCCGTATCACCGCCGCGTCGAACAGATCCCACGCACGCGGGAACGCGCTCTCGTCGTGGCAGTGCCACGCCTCCCAGAACAGGTCGGCGAGCAGGGCGTCCTCCGGCGCGTACACCCGGTAGACGTACTGCCTGCCGTCGACGGCGGGCAATGCCACCAACCAGCACCTGCGCTCCATATCCCTGTGGGACGTGCGACGGAGCGCCATGGTTGCGTACGGAGCGCACAGCAAGGCGGCGCGCGCCCCTCGGGGTCGTTCGGCCTGATCTCATCCGTAAGGAGGAGATCCCGGCCGACGCAGTCCACTCTGTGTGGGACGCGAAGATGCTTCCTCTCGGGGATGACTTGGCTCGAAGTGGTTGATGGGGTGGGGGTGTGCAACCCCGTATTCCCCGGCAGTCGGCCCAGGAGCCGGACTGCCGGCCCCCGGACGCCGCGGCGGACGATGCCAGGCTCAGCGACGAGCTGGCAGCGGTGGTCTCCGGTGCCCGCCGCCGGGCGGTGAGGGACGGGGACCGGCAGATCGACACCGCTCATCTGCTGCACTCGCTCCTGGAGCGCGACCCGGACGTCTACGCCGTCTTCGGCGACGGACCCCGGATCGCTCGCCTGCTCGGCTACCTCGTGCAGCGCAGCATCGGCTACGGCCTGCGCTGGCAGGGCACCGTAGAGGACTCCGGCGCCGTCCCCGTGGTGCTGGACGGCGAGGGCTTCTCCCCGCTGGCGGCGAGCGCCATGGAGCACGCCTGCCGACGCGCCGCCCGGCGTGGCGACCCACAGGCCCGCGGCATCGACCTGCTCGCGGCGATCGTGGCGGACCCGCAGGCCCGCGCGGTGGAGGTGCTCGCCCGCGCCGGCATCGACGCGAACGTGGTGCACGCCCGCGTCGACGAGCGCCGTGACGAGTACGCGGCCGGCGGCGAGACGGCCCGCTAGGCCGACGCCCCCGCCACGCGCTGGGCCCGGCCTCGGCTGCCCGGTGCGCCGACTCTGCCCCGCCACCTCGGTCCACTCGGCGAGACAGGTGTCATCGGGGATGACGCTCATGTCATCGCCTGTCATCATGTGCCGGTGCGTATGTCTGAGAGCAGTCAGGTTGGTCGTGGCAAGGGCATCGGGCTCGGTCTGGCGGTCGGGTCCGCGGTCGCCTTCGGCGGGTCGGGTGTCGCCGCCAAGCCACTGATCGAGGCGGGACTCGACCCGCTCCATGTGGTGTGGCTGCGGGTGGCCGGCGCCGCCCTGGTGATGCTGCCGCTCGCCGTACGCCACCGCGGGCTGCTGCGCAGTCGTCCCGCGCTGCTCGCCGGGTTCGGCCTGCTCGGCGTGGCCGGTGTGCAGGCGTTCTACTTCGCCTCGATCTCCCGGATACCGGTCGGGGTCGCGCTGCTCGTCGAGTACTTCGCCCCCGCCCTCGTACTCGGCTGGGTGCGGTTCGTACAGCGACGGCCGGTGACGCGTGCCGCCGCGCTCGGCGTGGTCCTCGCGGTCGGCGGCCTGGCCTGTGTCGTCGAGGTCTGGTCGGGCCTGAGCTTCGACGCCCTCGGCCTGCTCCTCGCGCTCGGCGCGGCCTGCTGCCAGGTCGGCTACTTCGTCCTGTCCGACCAGGGCAGCGACTCCGGTGAGGCGGCGCCCGACCCGCTCGGCGTCATCGCCTACGGCCTGCTCGTCGGTGCCGCCGTCCTGACCGTCGTCGCCCGCCCGTGGAGCATGGACTGGTCGGTCCTCGCGGGCACCGCCGACATGAACGGCACCCCGGTCGCGGCCGCTGTGCTGCTGGCCTGGATCGTGCTGCTCGCCACGGTCGTCGCCTACGTCACCGGCGTGCTCTCCGTACGACGGCTCTCACCGCAGGTCGCGGGCGTCGTGGCGTGCCTGGAAGCGGTCATCGCCACCGTCCTCGCCTGGTTCCTGCTCGGCGAGCACCTCTCGGCGCCGCAGATCATCGGTGGCGCGGTCGTCCTGGTCGGGGCGTTCATCGCGCAGTCGTCCACGCCCGCGAAGGGCTCCGCCGGGCCGGTGGCGGGCGCGGACGCCCGTACGGAAACCGAGTTGTCGGCCCGGGAAGCGGCGACCTAGGCTCCGAGCCATGCAGTGCGGCACCCTCATCATCTCTCCGCCGGCCGCCTGAGGCGGGCCCTCCGGACACCACGCCCGGGACGGCACGGGGACCGAACCCCACGTCCCGCCGGGCGTGACGGTGCTGCCCGCAGACGAAGTCCGAGGACCTGACGCGCCCCGCGCGAGGTCCGTTCCCGAACTTCCGCGCGGCCGCCGCTCTCCGGGGCGCCGCCGCGCGTCTGCGGAGAGAAGTCGTGTCGAATGCTTCCGGCCTGCCCGTTGGGCGAGGCCTTGTCCATCTGATCGTCGCCGCTGCCGTCTGGGGGACTGCCGGCGCCGCGGCCTCGCTGGTCTACCGGTCCAGCGACATGGGGCCCCTAGCCCTGTCCTTCTGGCGCTGTGCGGCCGGGTTCGTCCTGCTGCTCGGCGTCCATCTCCTGCGCTCCCGCTTCCGGCCCGCCGCATCCGAACCACTCGGGCGCAGGGTGCTGCGCAGCGCGGCGACCGGCCTGGGGCTCGCCGTGTTCCAGGGCGCCTACTTCGCCGCCGTCTCGGTCACCGGGCTCGCCGTGGCCACGGTCGTCACCCTGGGCACCGGTCCCGTCCTGATCGCGCTCGCCGCGCGGTTGGCCATGGGGGAGCGGCTCGGAGTCGGGGGCGTCGTCGCCGTGACCGGCGCCCTGCTCGGACTGGGGGAGGTCGTGCTGGGGAATTCGGGCGCGACGGTACGGCCGTTGGGGGTGCTGTTCGCCGTCATGTCCGCCGGCGGACAGTGCGCGGTGACGCTGCTCACGCGGCGTTGGGGCCGCGGCGGCGGGGCCGACGCCTCGGCCGCGGCCGCGGGGACGTTCGGTGCGGCCGCCCTGTGCCTGCTGCCGCTCGCCCTGGGCGAGGGACTGCTGCCGCACATCGCCGAACCCGCCCGGGTGCTGTTGTTGCTGGCCTACCTCGCGGCGATCCCCACGGCCCTCGCCTACGCCCTCTACTTCGCGGGCGCGGCCGTCGTACGGTCCGCCACCGTCTCCGTGATCATGCTGCTGGAGCCGGTGAGCGCGGCGGTGCTCGCCGTCGTCCTGCTCGGTGAGCACCTCACGGCGGCCACGATCGTCGGCACCCTGCTCATGCTGGGGTCGGTCGTGTGGCTGGCGGTCGCGGAGGCACGGGGCGCAGGCAGGCAGGAGGAACCGGTGCTCGTCTGAGCCCGTGGGGCCCTGTCTCTTCGCAGGGCCCCACGCTCAGGCTCCTCGCCGTCGCAGCAGGTGCTCGCGGGCCGCGGTGTCCCCCGGACCACCGCGCCTCGCCAGCTCGGCCGCGATCCGGTCCCGCACCGGTGCGGACCGATGCCCGGCGTACTTGAACTTCGCCCGTACACCGGTCACTTCGAGCCGCAGCCCTCGAATCCCCGGCAACATCCGCCCGTACGGCACCTCACCCACCGCCACCTGCGCCGAGCCGCCCTCCGGCTGGAAATGGCCGACCTGACGGTTGAGGAGCGCGGCCTTCTCCGCCGGGTCGTCCACCGGACGGGCCCGGCAACGGAGTTGGACCGCCGCGTAGAAACTCGTGGGCGTGCCGTGTTCGGACGGGCCGTCCGGGTCGGCCTGCCAAGGGCCGGGTACGTAGGCATAGTCGTCGACCACGCTCAGGACCACCTCGGGGTTCGCCAGCAGCGCGGGCCACATCGGGTTGGGGCGGGCCAGGTGCGTCACGGCCTCACCCCGCTCGGCGTCGTACGCGAAGTGCAGCGGCTGGACATACGGCGGCTCGCCGTCCAGCCCGTTGACGACGAGCTGCCCGAAGTCGTGGACGTCCAGCCACGCCTGCCACTCCGCGTCGTCGCGGGGCGCGTCCCAGGGGTGGATCAGCATCACAGGGCTCCGAGGTAGTCGGGGAGCTCGGTGCCCGGGGCCAGGCCGGGGTCCCCGACGGGCGTGTCATAGCCCTTGCGCAGGGGGACGACGCCGGCCCAGTGGGGGAGGGTGAGGTCCTCGGGCTCGTCGTTCACGCCGCCCGTGCGGAGCTTGGCGGAGACCTCGGTCAGGTCGAGGCGGATCACGGCGGTGGCCGCCAGCTCCTTCTTGTTGGCGGGGCGGGAGTCGGCCGACCGGCCCGGCACCACGTGGTCGACCAGGGCGTCGAGCGCGACCCGCTTCTCCTCGGGGTCCGTCACGTCGTACGCGAGGCCGTGCACCACCACGGACCGGTAGTTGATCGAGTGGTGGAACGCCGAGCGGGCCAGGATCAGCGCGTCGACATGCGTGACCGTCAGACACACCGGCAGCCCCGGGTCGGCCCGGCCGGTCATCCGCAGCGGGCGCGAGCCCGTCGAGCCGTGCACGTAGAGCGTCTCGCCGACCCGGCCGAACAGTGTGGGCAGCACGACCGGCGCGCCGTCGCGCACGAAGCCGAGATGGCAGACGTAGGCCTCGTCGAGTATCGCGTGCACCAGTTCCTTGTCGTACGACGCCCGGTCCGGGGAGCGCGTGGGGACGGTGCGGTCGGTCGGCGTGTAGGCGGCGGGCGGCGACGTCGGCTGCTGGGTCCCCTGCATTGCGCTCTCCATTGCACTAGTGCATAATGTGGTTTGTGCTAGAAGGATATCGGATCGAAGGGCGACGCGCAGCCGAGATCGCGGCGAGCGTCGAGCGCGCGGTCGGGGACGGGGAACTGGAACCGGGGCAACTGCTGCCGCCCATGCGGGAGTTGGCGGTCACGCTGGGCGTGAACCCCAATACCGTCGCGGCCGCGTATCGCATCCTGCGTGAGCGCGGGGTGATCGAGACGGCGGGGCGTCGGGGCAGCCGGGTGCGGCCCAAGCCGGCCACGACCGGGCGCGAGTCCATCCGGGTGGACGTACCGGAGGGCGTACGGGACGTGGCCACCGGCAACCCGGACCCGATGCTGCTGCCGTCGTTGGCCAAGGCGTTCGCGGCGGCCGCCGAACAGAACGACCGCGCGCCCGTCATGTATGGGGACGAGGCTGTGGATCCGGAGTTGGCGCGCATCGCGCGGGCCGCGCTCGACGCCGACGGAGTCCCGGACGGGCCGATCGCCGTCACCTCCGGCTCGCTCGACATGATCGAACGGGTCCTCGCGGCCCACCTCAAGCCCGGCGACGCCGTCGCCGTCGAGGATCCCGGATGGGGCAGCCTGCTCGACCTGGTCCCGGCCGTCGGGCTGCGGACGGCTCCTGTCGGCGTGGACGACGAGGGCCCGCTCCCGGACGACGTGCGCCGGGCCCTGGAAGCGGGGGCGCGCGCCTTGATCGTCACCGACCGGGCGCAGAACCCGACGGGCGCGGTCGTGAGTGCCGCACGCGCGCGTGCCCTGCAATCCGTGCTGAAGGACCACCCCGACGTCCTGCTCATCGAGGACGACCACGGGCACGGCATCGTCGACCTGCCCCTGCACGCTCTGGCCGGCGTTACCCGCTCCTGGGCGTTCGTCCGCTCGGCCGCCAAGGCGTACGGCCCCGACCTGCGGCTCGCCGTGTTCACCGGCGACGCCGTCACCGTCGACCGGGTGCGAGGCCGCCAGCGCCTCGGCCCCGGCTGGGTCAGCCGCATCGGTCAGCGGGCCTTGGCGCGACTGTGGGCCGACGGCGCTGTCGACCCGAAGGCGGTGGCGGCGGCGTACGCCGCGCGCCGGGACGCGCTGATCGCCGCGCTGGCGGAGCGGGGGATCACGGCACACGGACGCAGCGGGCTGAACGTGTGGATTCCGGTGCCCGACGAGACGGGCGCCGTGGCCCGGCTACTGCACGCCGGCTGGGCCGTAGCACCAGGCGCCCGCTTCCGCATGAGTGCGCCGCCTGGGATCCGCATCACCATCGCGACGCTCGGCGCCGACGAGATCGCCCCGCTGGCAGACGCGGTGGCGAAGGCGGTTGGCTCAGCACCGCCGAGGGGTTACGTCTAGACAGGGGCGGGTGCAGCCAACCTGCTTTTTGGGGCGCGGGGCTGTATCGATGTGCGGCTCCGCCGCGTGGGCGCGACCAGCCACAATCGGCCCGCAGCCGCCAACACTCCCCGCCCCCACCCCACTAGGCGCCCCGCTTGACCTGAGTAAGCGCCGCCCCCACAAGAACGACCACCGCACCCACCGGCGTCGACCAGCTCAGAGATTCCCCGAGGACAGCCACCCCCGCAGCCGTGGCGATGACCGGAATGAAGTACGTGACCATCTGAGCCGTGGTCGGCCCCACCTCAGCGACCAGCCCGTACTGCAGCAGGACCGCGAGCCCTGTACCGAGCGCACCCAACGCCACGATCGCGAGCAGAGGCAGCACCGGAAAGCTGCTCGGCACGGACGTGAACACCGGCGTCACAACGGCCAGTTGCACCGTGGCCAGCAGCAACTGCGCCCCGGTCAGCGACAGATGCGACTCACGGGACCCGGCCAGCGTACGCCGTACGTATATCCAGCCGATCGGGTAGCTCAACGAGGCCAGCAGCGCCATCACCGTCCCCGTGGCATCCAGCCCGTGAAAGCCCTGCCACGCCCCGAGCACCGTCAGCACACCGAGGAAGCCGATCCCGAGACCCGCGACCCTGACCCGCGTCGGCCGGTCCTCGGAGAGGGCGACCAGGGACAGGGCCATGCCCCACAGCGGCGAGGTCGCGTTGCAGATGCCGGCGAGCGTGGACGGGATCGTCAGCTCGGAGTACGCGAACAACGAGAACGGCAGCGCGTTGAGCAGGAACGCGGCGACCGTCAGATGCCCCCACGTGCGCGCCCCGCGCGGCAGTCGCTCCCGCTTCACCGCCATCGCCGCCGCCAGTACGGCCGTACCGAACACCAGCCGCCCGAGGGTGACTTGGAAGGGTGCGTAGCCGTCGGTGCCCACCTTGATGAGCAGGAAGCTGAAGCCCCAGATCAGGGACAGGGCGGCGAAGCGCAGACGCCAGTCGAGGCGGGCGCGGGGGAGTGGGCGGGCGGCGGCCTCGGCCGGGTTGCGGGACGTCGTGGCGGTGGTCATGGCAGCAACGATGCTGCAGCTGATCTCGTAGCACAATCGAGATTTCGCACGCGATATCTCGTAGCATTGCTTACATGTTGAATCTGGAGCGCCTGCGCACCCTCGACGCCCTCGCCCGGCACGGCTCGGTCAGCGGCGCGGCCGAGGGGCTGCACATCACGACGTCGGCCGTGTCGCAGCAGATGTCGAAGCTGGAGCGGGAGGTCGGCCAGCAGCTCCTCGCCAAGAACGGCCGGGGTGTCCGGCTCACCGACGCGGGCCGGCTGCTGGCCGAGCACGCGGCGCGCATCCTGTCGCAGGTCGAGCTGGCCCAGTCCGACCTGGAGGCGCAGCGCGGGAAGGTCGTCGGTGAGTTGCGGCTGGCCGCGTTCCCGACGGGCGCCCGAGGGCTGTTCCCGGCCGCGCTCTCCGCCCTGCGCACGGCGCATCCCGCGCTGCGCGTGCGCAGTTGCGAGCTGGAGCCGGAGAGCGGCATCGCCGGGGTGATCCGCGGCGACCTCGACCTGGCCGTCGTGCTCGACTGGTACAACAAGCCGATGGCGCTGCCCGAGGGCCTGGTCAAGGCGCACATCCTGGACGATCCGGCCGACGTGGCGATGCCCGCGGGGCACCGGTTCGCCGACCGGGACGAGGTGGACCTCGCCGAGTTCGCCGAGGACGAGTGGATCACCTGGGGCGAGGGCGAGTTCTGCCACGAGTGGCTGATGTTCACGCTGCGCTCCAAGGGCATCGAGCCCCTTCTCGGCCACCGCGCCCCTGAGACACACACCCAGCTGGCGCTGGTCGCGGCCGGACTCGGCGTGTGCATCGCGCCGCTGCTGGGGCGGCACCCGATGCCCGCGGGGGTGGTGACCGTGCCGTTGAAGCAGCGGGTGCGGCGCCATGTGTACGTCGTCTGGCGAGCCGACGCCGACCGCCGACCGTCGATCCGGGCGGCGGTGCGGGCGCTGCAAGAGGCAGGGGCGAACGTCTCCTGACGCCGCCTACAGCGCTCCCAGCTTCCGGAAGTCCCAGGACACGATCTTCTCGGGCGTCAGCCGCACCCACGCGTGCCGGCCGTCGTGCGGCATCTCGTCGAGGCCGAAGTTCTTGCGCGCGAACAGCGTCTCGGGCACGTCGAGTTCGGCGCGCAGCTCGCCGACGCGAGGGCTCTCGCCCACGAACTCGACGGTTCCGGACAGCTCGACGCCGCGCAGCTGCTCGTACTCCTCACCCGTGTCGATCACGACGGCGACCCGCGGATCGCGGCGCATCTCGGCCCACCGCTTGCTGCGGACGACCGAGTACAGCCACAGCGAGGTGCCGTCCCAGGCGAACCACAGGGCGCTGACATGCGGGAAGCCGTCGGCGGACACCGTGGCGACCCGGCAGGTGCGCTGGCTGGTGAGGAACTCGTCCAGCTCACCGGGCGTCATCATGATCTTCCGGCCCCGGCGCTGCTCAGTGACGGTCATGCGGCCCCCTCTTCTCTCACGTCGTGTCAGAGGAGAGATCCTCTGACATCACGTCAGAAAAGGATGGGTCGTCTTCCGTCCACACGCAATGGTGGTTCCGTCCTCACCCGAACGTGGCTACGCTCGCCGCCCCACGCCGCCGTCGGTCACAGGGGGACCCATGCCGTCGTACGCCGAACTCAGCGACCTCCTCGACCCCGCGACCACGGTCGTGCTCACCGTCGAGTGCCAGCAGGGCGTCGTCGGACCGGACAGCGCGCTGCCCGAACTCGCCGAGCAGGCCCGCTCCTCGGGAGCCCTGGCCAACGTCGCCCGGCTGGTCGCGGCCGCCCACGAGAGCGGCGTCCAGGTGATCCACGCGATCGCCGAACGCCGCCCCGACGGCCGCGGCGCGGGCCGCAACGCCCGCCTCTTCCGGGCCGCCGAACGGCTCCCCGTCCAGCAGCTGTCCGGCACGGCCGCCGTACGCGTGGCGGCGCCGATCGAGGTCGCCGAGGAGGACTTCGTCGTACGACGGCTGCACGGCCTGTCCCCGATCCAGGGCACCGACGTCGACGCCCTGTTGCGCAACCTCGGCTGCCGCACGCTGATCGTCACCGGAGTCTCGGCCAACGTGGCGATCCCCAACGCCGTCTTCGACGCCGTGAACCGGGGTTACGTCGTGGTCGTGCCGCGGGACGCCATCGCGGGGGCGCCCTCCGACTACACCCCCGCGATGATCCGCCACACCCTCGCATTGGTCGCCACGGTCGCGACCACGGACGAGGTACTGGACGGCTTCAAGCGCCCGCGCCGGGTCAGGCGAGGGTGATCGAGTCGCCCGTCACGCTGATCTGCTTGGCGGCCAGCGGCTCGGTGGCGGGCCCCTTCTTCACGCTGCCGTCCAGGACGGAGAACTGGCTCTTGTGGCAGGCGCAGGTGATCGTGTCGCCCTGCAGGTCCGTCATCGGACAGTTCTGGTGGGTGCAGATCGTCGAGAAGGCCTTGTAGTCACCGGCCGTCGGCTGCGAGACCACCACCTTCTCGTCGCTGAAGACCTTGCCGCCGCCCTCCGGGATGTCGCCGGTCTTCGCGAGCGCCGCACCACCGGCACCGGCCTCGCCGGACGAGCCACTCGCTTCGGTGCTCGCACCGCCACTGGCGGCGCCCTGTTCGGTGGACGAGCCGGACGCGTCGTCGTCCGACCCGCACGCGGTCAGCGCAACGGCGAGCCCCGCCGAGCCGACCGCCGCCACGACGGTACGGCGACTCGGGCCCGACACCGGCTGAACTGATTTGCTGGTCATGCTGAAGTTCCTTCCACGGATTCTTGATCTGGCGAGAGGTACGGTCCTTCGGGACCGGCTGTTCAGACGCAGTCGAAATCTTGACCCGGTCCGGCGAAGAGGTGGGTAAAGCGGAGCTGTCGGTTCACTGTCCGGCGCTGTCGATCCGCTGTCGGCGCAAACCCGCCGTCGCCCGCCCGGGCCGCCCCGTGCCCCGCCTCCGCGCCAGTAACCTGGGGCGATGCTCAAGGAAGTCATCGCGACCCGCTTCATCACGCCCCTGCGTGAGGGCGGCTCGCTGCCGGGGCTCGTCGAGGCCGACGATTTCGGGACGTACGTCATCAAGTTCACCGGTGCCGGACAGGGCCGCAAGACGCTGGTCGCCGAGGTCGTCTGCGGTGAACTCGCCCGCAGGCTGGGCTTCCGGGTGCCCCGCCTGGTGACCGTGGAGCTCGACCCGGTACTGGGGCTCGGCGAACCCGACCAGGAGGTGCAGGGGCTGCTCAAGTCCAGCGGCGGCACCAACCTCGGCATGGACTTCCTCTCCGGCGCGCTCGGCTTCGACCCCCTCGCGTTCGAGGTGAGCCCGGAAGACGCCGGCCGGATCGTCTGGTTCGACGCCCTGGTGAACAACGTCGACCGCTCCTGGCGCAACCCCAACCTGCTGATGTGGCAGGGCGAGTTGTGGCTCATCGACCACGGCGCGACCATGATCTGGCAGCACAACTGGCCCGGGGCACAGGCTTCGGCGGCGCGCCCGTACGACGCCTCCGAGCATGCCCTGGCCTCCTTCGCCCCGGATGTGCGGGCAGCCGCGGCCGAGTTGGCGCCGCTGGTCACCGAGGAACTGCTCGCCGAGGTGACCGCCGAGATCCCCGGCGTGTGGCTGGCGGACGAACCGGGGTTCGAGTCGGCGGACGCGCTCCGGAGGGCGTACACGCAGCCACTGGTCGCACGGGCCGCCGTCATCCACGAACGCATCGAGGGGATCAAGTGAGCGAGCGCACCCTGGGGACCCGTTCCCGCACGCAGGACGTCTTCGAGTACGCGCTGCTGCGGGTCGTCCCGCGCATCGAGCGCGGGGAGTGCCTCAACGCCGGCGTGCTGGTGTACTGCCGCGCCCGGTCCTTCGTCGCCGCCCGGACCCACCTGGACGAGACCAGACTGCGCGCGCTGGACGCCGATGCCGATGTCGCCGGAGTGCGGGCCGCACTCCGGGCCGTCGAGGGCGTCTGCGCGGGCGGCGACGCGGCGGGGCAGGCCGGGGGTGACGACGCCGGCCGGCGCTTTCGCTGGCTGATCGCGCCCCGCTCGACGGTCGTCCAGCCGGGGCCCGTGCACACCGGGCTCACCTCGAATCCGGCGGCCGAGGCGGAGCGGCTGCTCGATCTGTTGGTGAAGTGACAAACCGGGTTACGGATCAGGTAATGGATCACATGCGTGCGGTGGCCGTTGACACCGCGTGCCAGGACTTCTAGCGTCACGTCCATCGAAGGTACTAAGCGGTCGCTCACCCGAGGAGAGTCATCCATGTCCACCACTGAGCAGCGGGTCGCCGTAGTCACCGGCGGAGCGCGCGGCATCGGCGCCGCCACCGCCGTACGCCTGGCCGCCGAGGGCCGCGCGGTCGCCGTGATCGACCTCGACGAGGCCGCCTGCAAGGACACCGTGGAGAAGATCACCGCGGCCGGCGGCAAGGCCATCGCGGTCGGCTGCGACGTCTCCGACGAGGCGCAGGTCGAGGCGGCCGTCGCGCGGATCGCCGAGGAGCTCGGTGCCCCGACGATCCTGGTCAACAACGCGGGTGTGCTCCGTGACAACCTGCTGTTCAAGATGAGCGTCGCCGACTGGGACACCGTCATGAACGTGCACCTGCGCGGCGCCTTCCTGATGTCCAAGGCCTGTCAGAAGCACATGGTGGACGCGGGCTTCGGCCGGATCGTCAACCTCTCCTCGTCCTCCGCGCTCGGCAACCGCGGCCAGGTCAACTACTCCGCCGCCAAGGCCGGTCTCCAGGGCTTCACCAAGACCCTCGCCAAGGAGCTCGGCAAGTTCGGCGTCACCGCCAACGCCGTCGCCCCCGGCTTCATCGCCACCGAGATGACCAAGGCCACCGCCGACCGCGTCGGCATGGGCTTCGAGGACTTCAAGGCCGCCGCCGCCACCCAGATCCCGGTGGCCCGGGTCGGTGAGCCGGAGGACATCGCCAACGCCATCGCCTTCTTCACCGGCGAGGCGGCCGGCTTCGTCTCCGGCCAGGTGCTGTACGTCGCCGGCGGACCGCTCGACTAGGGAACTGGGGACACACGGACATGACTGGACTGCCTGAACTCTCCGGCAAGGTCGCCCTCGTCACGGGCGGCAGCCGCGGCATCGGCTACGGCGTCGCCGAGGCGCTCGTCGCCCGCGGCGACCGCGTCGTCATCACCGGCCGGGGCGAGGACGCCCTCAAGGAGGCCGTCGAGCAGCTCGGCGCCGACCGCGCCGTCTACGTGGCCGGCAAGGCGCACGACGAGGCCCACCAGGCCGTCGCCGTCGAGCGCGCCATGGAGGCCTTCGGCCGCGTCGACTACCTGATCAACAACGCCGGCACGAACCCGGTGTTCGGGCCGCTCGCCGACCTCGACCTGGGTGTCGCGCGCAAGGTCTTCGAGACCAACGTGATCTCGGCGCTGGGCTTCGCTCAGAAGACCTGGCACGCCTGGCAGAAGGACAACGGCGGCGCGATCGTCAACATCGCCTCCGTCGCGGGCATCGCGCCCTCGCCGTTCATCGCCGCCTACGGCGTCAGCAAGGCCGCGATGATCAACCTCACCCAGCAGATGGCGCACGAGTTCGCGCCCAAGGTACGGGTCAACGCGATCGCCCCGGCCGTGGTGAAGACCAAGTTCGCCGAGGCCCTGTACGAGGGCCGGGAGGCGGAGGCCGCCGCGTCCTACCCGCTGGGCCGGCTCGGCGTGCCCTCCGACATCGGCGGCGCCGCCGCGTTCCTCACCTCGGACCAGTCCGACTGGGTCACCGGGCAGACGCTCGTCGTCGACGGCGGCATCTTCCTCAACGCCGGCGTCGGCTGACGCAGGCGACTCAGAAAACAGGACACAGGACACAGGACTCAGGACACGGGCGCTGCTGGACACCAGCGGCGCCCGTGTCGGCGTATCGGGAGATCAACGGCCCTTGACAACGTAGTCACCGCAGAGGTGAGCAAGTGCTCCTGAGACTGGAGGTCCACCGGCCGGAACACTGCGGTATGTTTTGCCGACCCTTGGCATGGCAGATCGAGGAGCGTGCGCGTGTTCAACCGGATCCGACGCCTGCGGCAGGTGGCGGCCATCGCGTCCATATCGTCCCTGGTGGCAGGGTGCGGCGTCCTCTCGTCCGATTCGACGGATGAGGAGGCCGCGATCGTGGTGGGGACGACCGCAGCCCCCAGCACCCTTGATCCCGCCGCGTCCTGGGACAGCTCCTGGGAACTGTTCCGGAACATCTACCAGACGCTGCTGAGCTACCCCTCCGGCGCGAGCGCGCCCGAGCCCGACGCCGCCGAGAGCTGCCAGTTCACCGACAGCTCGCACATGAAGTACAAGTGCGAGCTGCGCGAGGGCCTGAAGTTCTCCGACGGGCACACCCTCGACGCGCAGGCGGTCAAGTACTCGATCGACCGCATCCGGACGATCAACGTCAACGGCGGACCCGCCGGTCTGCTGGGCAGCCTCGAACGGGTTCAGGTGCTCAACGACCGAGAGGTCGTCTTCCACCTCAACAAGGCCGACGCGACCTTCCCGTTCGTGCTCGCCACGCCCGCCATGTCGATCGTCGACCCCGAGGACTACCCGGCCGACAAGCTGCGCGAGGACGACACCACCGTCGTCGGTTCCGGGCCGTACACCCTCGACTCGTACGACGAGGGCCAGCAGGCCGAGCTGGTCAAGTACGAGGGCTACCAGGGGCACGCGGAGCGCAAGAACGACGCGGTGACCATCCGTTACTTCCAGGACTCGCCCACCATGGTCGCCGCGCTGCGCGACAAGGAGCTCGACGTCGCCTTCCGTGGCCTCGCCGCCGACGACATCGTCGACATCCAGGCCGACGATGACGACGAACTCCAGCTGATCGAGGGCTCCGGCACCGAGATCAACTACCTCGTCTTCAACCCCAAGGACCCCATGGCGGGCAAGTCCGCCGTCCGCAGGGCCATCGCCCAGGTCATCGACCGCCCCGCGATCGCCCACAAGGTCTACAAGGACACCGTCGAGCCGCTGTACTCCATGGTCCCCAAGGGCCTGACCGGACACACCACGGGCTTCTTCGACGACTACGGCGAGCCCAGCGAGACCAAGGCCGCCAAGCTCCTCACCGACGCCGGCATCACGACGCCCGTCCCGCTCACGCTCTGGTACACCAGCGACCGCTACGGCTCCGCCACCAAGGCGGAGTTCCAGGAGCTGAAGAGCCAGCTCGAGAAGTCCGGTCTCTTCGAGATCACCCTCAAGAGCCGCCCCTGGAAGACCTACGTCGCGGGCTACCAGAACGGCGAGTACCCGGTGTTCGGGCGTGGCTGGTTCCCCGACTTCCCGGACGCGGACAACTTCATCGCGCCGTTCGTCGGCAAGCAGAACGCGCTCGGTACGCCGTATGTGACGCCCAAGATCACCGAGACGCTGCTGCCCAACTCGCGCTCCCAGAGCGACCGCGCCAACGTGGTCAAGGACTTCGAGGAGGCCCAGCGGATCCTCGTCGAGGACGCGCGACTGCTGCCGCTGTGGCAGGGCCGGCAGTACGTGGCCGCGAGCGCGGAGATCTCGGGCGCGGAGCGGGCGCTGGACCCGTCGACGATCATGATGGTGGGGGAGCTGTACCGCAAGACCAGCTGGTAGCGGCGGGATGTGCGGTGGGCGGGGCGATTGTCAGTGCCCGCCTGTAGGTTCGGAGGCCTGGAAGTGACCGCGCGGCGGTCACCTCCCACCGTTCGCCGCACATCGTAAGGAAGTTGACGTGACCGACATCGCCATGCTGCCCGAGTCCTGGCGCGGGGTTCTGGGTGACGAGCTGCAGCAGCCCTACTTCAAGGAGCTGACGGAGTTCGTCGAGGAGGAGCGGGCGAAGGGTCCCGTCCACCCGCCGCGCGAGGAGGTCTTCGCCGCGCTGGACGCGACGCCGTACGAGCAGGTGAAGGTCCTGATCCTCGGCCAGGACCCGTATCACGGCGAAGGCCAGGGGCACGGCCTGTGCTTCTCGGTCCGCCCCGGAGTGAAGACGCCGCCGTCGCTGCGGAACATCTACAAGGAGATGAAGGAGGAGCTCGGCCTCCCCGTCCCCGACAACGGCTATCTGATGCCCTGGGCCCAGCAGGGCGTCCTGCTGCTCAACGCCGTCCTCACGGTCCGCGGCGGTGAGGCCAACTCGCACAAGGGCAAGGGCTGGGAGAAGTTCACCGACGCGGTGATCCGCGCCGTGGCCCACCGGCCCGACCCGGCGGTGTTCGTGCTGTGGGGCAACTACGCGCAGAAGAAGCTCCCGCTCATCGACGAGACGCGGCACGTCGTGGTCAAGGGGGCGCACCCCTCGCCGCTGTCGGCGAAGAAGTTCTTCGGGTCCCGCCCGTTCACGCAGATCAACGAGGCGGTGGCCCGGCAGGGGCACGAGCCGATCGACTGGCGGATCCCCGACCTGGGCTGACGCGCTCCACCGGGCCGGTCGTTCGCCGGACCGGCCCGGTTCCGTACGGAGCCGCCTGACCGGGATTGCCGGTGCGGGCCGTTAGCGTCGGGAGAGACCAGCCGACGAGGGCCCGGAGGACGCGGTGGCGGAGCAACAGGAGCAGGCGGCGCCGGACGCGGTGCTGACGCGGATCGGGCAGGTCGTCATTCTGCATCACGCCGGGGACCGCGAGGAGGCCCGGCGCCGGTTGCTGGACCTGTGGACCGAGCTGGGCGAGGACGGCGACCCACTGCACCGCTGCACGCTGGCGCACTACCTGGCGGACACACAGGACGACCCCTCGGACGAACTGGCCTGGGATCTGCGGGCGTTGACCGAGGCCGAGGGCGCCGGCGGTGCGCTTGCCGTACGGGCCCTGTATCCCTCGCTGCATCTGAATCTGGCCGCCGACTATGTGAAGCTCGACCGTGCGGAGGCCGCCCGGGTGCATCTGCGCCGGGCGCGGGGAGCCGTGGGGGCGTTGCGGGACGACAGCTACGGGGATGGGGTGCGGGCGGAGCTTCGGCGGTTGGAGGCGTGGCTGGGGGAGGGGCCGTAGCGGCAGCGCACCTCAATGGCCGTACGTCTGCTCGCAGATCCTCGACTCGGGGCTGTCCGCCCTCCAGCCGCCGTACTTCTTGCCCAGCGTGCAGAGGTCCGCGTTCCCTTTCGGGACCTCGTTGCGGACCGACCCGGACATGTCGGGGGTCTCGATGTGCGGCCGTTTCGGGGTGTCGACGGCCGGGCGGTGGGGTTCCCGGTGCT
Source organism: Streptomyces sp. DT2A-34 (assembly GCF_030499515.1). Taxonomy (NCBI): domain Bacteria; kingdom Bacillati; phylum Actinomycetota; class Actinomycetes; order Kitasatosporales; family Streptomycetaceae; genus Streptomyces; species Streptomyces sp. DT2A-34. The sequence goes on from NZ_JASTWJ010000001.1 coordinate 8,650,153, forward strand.
GGGGACGGGGGTGCTGGGGATGCGGACGGGGGTGGGGGTGCGAGCGCGGGGCTGGTGGTCTGTGCGCCTGGGGTGGGGCGGTGGGGGACGCGGGCTGTGCGGCGGACGTCGTGGGGGCCGGGCTGGGGGACGGTCCGGTTTGCGCCAGGGCCTCGCGAGCCGGTGCCTGCACGATCCGAGGGTCCGTCTGCCCGCCCGGCTGCCGCGTCGGCGACTGGGACGGTGCCGTCGGTGGGACGGGCGACGGTGACGGCGGGACCGTCACGCAGCCCGAGAGGGCCGAGACGGCCACGGTGACCAGGAGCGTTGCGGTGGTCGTCGTTCGATGCACCCGCGCAACTCTGCTGGGGCCGGCGGCCGTTGGGACAGCGGACGAGCAGAGGTTGCTCCGCACGGGTGATCTCTGTCCCCGTACGGGCGGCGCGGGCCCCTCGCGGCTGACGTCCTAGTCGCCGGTGGCACCGTCGAGGCGCTCGCGGATCAGGTCGGCGTGGCCGTTGTGGCGGGCGTACTCCTCGATCATGTGGGTGATGATCCAGCGCAGGTTGAACGGTTCCCCCCTGCGGCTCCTGCCCTTGGAGATGTCGTCCAGACCGAAGGCGGCCGCGTTGCGACGGGCGTTGTCGATCTCGGTCTGCCAGGTGGTGCGCGCCTCGTCCCCGGTGTCGGCCTCGGTGAAGTGGAAGTCTCCGTCCGGGTCCTCTTCGCTGCAGTAGAGGACCCCGAGGTCGTCGTCCAGGAGTATCTCGTGGAACCAGAACCGCTCCACCTCCGCCATGTGCCGCATCAGCCCCAGCAGGGTCAGCTCGGACGGCTCCACGGAGGCGGTTTTGAGCTGGGTGTCGGTCAGGCCTTCGCACTTCCAGGCGAGGGTCTGCCGGTGGTAGTCCAGCCAGCCCTCCAGCATGGCGCGCTCGTCGGCGGTGGTGGCGGGCTCATTGCGTTCGATGGTCATCCCCGAATCCTCGCTCAACTCCCCTGAGCCCACCAGGAGTTTTACGGTGCCCTTGAGTGCCAGGAGTTCTGCGGTGCCCACGAGTGCCCAAGTGCGCGGCGTCACCGGCCGAGCATCCCGGCCGGCAACTCGCGCGGCCTGCCGCACCTCCGCCAGGTTCGGCGCCTCGGTGCCGAAGGCCCCGGCCACGCGGCTGAACATCCGCCCGTCCGCCTGTCGGCCCGTCCGCCCGGGCGGACGGGCGGCCCGGGACGGCACGTGCCGGGCCGGGGCCGTCGACGCCACCGCGGTCGCACGGCCCCCGCTTGTGCGTCGCCCCGGTAGGCGACGCCGGGTACGCCGGGCCGCTGGCGCCGGGGCAGTGCGGCAACCGCCATCGAGGACGCCGTCGTGCTCGCTGCCCGCGCCGACGACCTCGCCGCGTACCCGCGGGCCGGCCTGCCGGGTACGACCACCACAGCCCGCCAGGCCGTCAAGGCTGCCCGCCTCAACCTGATGGCCGACCATGCCGGGATCGCCGTAGGGAACACGGTGACCGTCGCCATGTCCCAGGCCGCGCCCTTGCCGTTCCCGAAGGCTTCGCGGGCATCGCCGGCCGGTGGCCCCCGTAGCCGCCGTATGCTGCCGGGAAGGCCACGGCAGGCAACCACCAGAGGAGAACACCCCGTGAAGGTCGGCTGCATCGGACTCGGTGACATCGCGCGGAAGGCCTATCTGCCGGTGCTCGGTGTCCAGCCCGGGGTTGAACTGCATCTGCAGACCCGTACGCCCGCGACGCTCGCCCGGGTCGCCGACAGCCTCCACCTGCCGCCGGAGCGGCGGCACGCGGACCTCGACTCGCTCCTCGCCCAAGGCCTCGACGCCGCCTTCGTGCACGCGCCCACCGTCGCGCACCCGGAGATCGTGACCCGGCTGCTGGAGGCGGGCGTGCCGACGTATGTCGACAAGCCGCTCGCCTACCATCTCGCCGACTCCGAACGGCTGGTGGCGCTCGCCGAGCGGCGGAACGTGAGCCTCGCCGTCGGCTTCAACCGGCGTTACGCCCCCGGCTATGTGCAGTGCGCCGACCATCCGCGCGAGCTGATCCTGATGCAGAAGAACCGGATCGGACTGCCGGAAGAGCCGCGCTCGATGATCCTGGACGACTTCATCCACGTCGTGGACACCCTGCGCTTCCTGGTGCCGGGCCCGGTCGACGACGTGACCGTGCGCGCCCGCGTCGAGGGCGGTCTGCTGCATCACGTCGTGCTGCAGCTCGCCGGGGACGGCTTCACCGCCCTCGGCGTGATGAACCGGCTCAGCGGTTCGGCCGAGGAGATCCTTGAGGTGTCCGGGCAGGACACCAAGCGCCAGGTGCTCAACCTCGCCGAGGTCGTCGACCACAAGGGCCAGCCCACCGTGCGGCGGCGCGGGGACTGGGTGTCGGTGGCCCGGCAGCGCGGCATCGAGCAGGCGGTGCTGGCCTTCCTCGATGCCGTGCGCGCGGGCAAGGTGCTCAGCGCCCGGGACGCGCTGGCGACCCATGAGCTGTGCGAGCGGGTTGTACACGCGGTTCAGGAGCGGGCCGCCTGAACCGCAGCCGCAGGGTCCGTATGCCCTCGCTCGCGCCCCAGAGGGCGACGATCAGCAGCGCCGCCTGCACCGGCCAGTCGCCGAAGCGGACGTACGGTGTGACACCGTCGGCCAGTGGCACCTCGTAGACCGCGCTCGTGCTCGCGTCCGTGCCCAGCCAGGAACCGAGGCGCTGCCCGCTCGGGCCGTACACGGCGGAGACGCCGGTCAGCGTCGCGTGCACCATCGGCCGGCCGGTCTCGGCGGCGCGCAGCGCGGCGAGCGAGGCGTGCTGTTCGGGGGCCCAGCTCTGCTGGAACGTCGAGGTCGCCGACTGGGCGATCAGCACCTGGGCGCCGTTGTCGGCGAGGTTGCGGCTCATGTCGGCGAACGCGGACTCGAAGCAGACCATCGGGCCGATCCGAAGCCCGTGTCCGGCGTCCATCACGACCTGCTCCGTGCCGCGCCTGCGGTCCTCGGCCGCCGCCTCACCCACGGAGGTCGCCCAGCCCAGCATCGAGCGAAGCGGTATGTACTCCCCGAAGGGGACCAGCCGCATCTTGTCGTAGCGGGCGCCGGTCGGGCCGTCCGGGCCCACGAGGATCGAGCTCTTGTAGATGCCGGGCTTGTCGGAGCGCCGTGCGTCCACGTTGACCAGGATGTTCGCCCCCGTCTCGCGGGAGAGCGCGGCGAGGCGCCGGGCGAAGTCGGGCCGGTCGCCGAGGTCGTAGCCGACGCTGCTCTCGCCCCAGACGACCAGGTCGACATCCTGGCCGGCCAGCTCGCGGGTGAGCTGCTCCTCCCGGTCGAACCGGCGGTCGGGGCCGCGGACGCCCTGGATCACGCCCGGCTGTACGACAGCTATCCGGACCCGGTCGTCGACGTCGGGGCGCGGTGACCACACCCACACGGCCGAGGTGGCGACGGCCGTGGCGAGGAGCCCGGCCACCGCGGGCACCCGGCACCTCCGCACCGCCACCAGCACGGCGACCGCGACATTGACGGCCACCACGAGCCAGCTGATCAGCCACACCCCGCCCACCGATGCCAGCCGGAGTGCGGGCTCCACCTGCCACTGGCTGGAGCCCAGCACGCCCCACGGCCCGCCGAGTCCCTGCCAGGAACGGACGAGCTCGATCAGCAGCCAGCCCGACGGCAGGACGGCCAGGGCCGCCGCGACCCGGCCCGGGGACGGCCTCGCGGCGAGGAAACGCCGCACCAGCCAGCCCCAGGGGGCCCACAGCGCGCCGAGCAGGGCGGCGAGGACGAACGTGAACACATGCAGGTTCGGCAGCAGCCAGTGGTGCATGGCCAGCATGAAGCCGAACCCGCCCCACCAGCCGTCGTACAGCGCCCGCTTTCCGGTCGGCGCGGAGCGCAGCAGCGCGATCCACGGGACCAGCGCGACGTACGCGAACCACCACAGCGACGGCTCCGGATAGGCGAGCACGGGCAGCGCACCGGCCGCCGCGGCCGCGGCCGAGCGCCGCCACGGCGAGGCGAGCCAGTGGCTGATCGTCTTCATGCGGTGGCCTCCCTGCCTCGTGGTCCTTCCAGTGTGCTCGCCGGCACTGACAGCGGACAGTGGGACCCCGCTCAGTCGATCATCGCCGACGCGATCCGGTCGGGCAGCCGACGCCACTTCTCCTGCACGACCACCTCGCGCAGCCGCCAGCCGTCGTACGTCCGCAGCAGCCCGAAGGCGTACCGGCCGCCGCACACGAAGTCGGGCGCGGCACAGCCGTCGCCGTGCTCGGCGAACCGCATCGGATTGATGTACTCGGCCTGGACCCGGGCCGTGTCGCCGTCGTCCTGTTCGAGGATCCCGAAGCGCACCCGGCGGTTGACGATGAGATGCTGCCGCATCGAGAAGACCCGCATGCTCTCGGCGAGCCAAACGGCGACCTGTCCGGCGTCCCCCTCTATGCCACCGGCCGAGCGGTAGTCCGCGCGTCCGCCGGGGGCGAACAGGTCCCGGTACGCCGCCCAGTCGCCGTCGTCGACGGCCACGGCATAGTCGGTGATCAGTTCGTCGACCGCGAGCCGGTCCCTCAGGGTCGCGAGTTCCACACGCTGCGTCATCGGCTCAGTGTTGGGCATGAGGTGGTCGGAGCCAAGAGGGCGTGCGGCGATATTCGGTGGATGTCGGCGGGGGCGGGGGGCGAGGCTGTTCCCCGTGAACAACCAGAACAACCAGAACGACCCGAACGACCGGCCCGTGCAGCCGGTCCAGCAGGAACCCAGGTTCCGCATACGCACCCACCACACCGAGTCCACGGTGACCGTCTACCAGGCCTACCGCCCCGAGATCGGCCGGGCAGCCGCCCGTGACGGCCGCTTTCCGTCGTCCTGGAGCCGTGACCGCATGACATGGATCAAGCCGTCGTTCCTCTGGATGATGTACCGCTGCGGCTGGGCCACGAAGGAGAACCAGGAGACCGTCCTCGCCGTCGAGATCAGCCGGGACGGCTTCGCATGGGCGCTGCGCCACGCGTGCCTCTCCCACCACGTCCCCGTCCTGCACGGCGACCAGGGCGCCTGGAAGCGGCAGTTGAGGACGGCACCCGCGCGCGTGCAGTGGGATCCGGAGCGCGATCTGCACCTCAACCCCTTGCCATACCGGTCCCTGCAACTGGGGCTCACCGGCGAGGCGGCCGCCCGGTACGCGGACGAGTGGATCGTCGGCATCGAGGACGTGACACCGCTCGCCACGGAGATCCACGCGCGCGTGCGGGCGGGTGAACTGGACCGTGCGGCCGAGCTGTTGCCACAGGAGCGGCCGTATCCGCTGGAGGACGAGGTCCTCGCGCATCTGCGAGCCTAGAGACGACTACGAGTCCAGACGGCGGCGGATCATCAACTGGGGCCGGCCGCCCCGGAGTCTCGCGCCCCGGAGTCTCGCCGACCCGGTGTTTCGGCGTCAGGCCGCCTCGATGACCTCACCGCGGATGGCGGCCGCCCACTCGACCACCAACAGCTCGTACTCCGCGCGCTCCTGAGCCGACAGGGAGCCGCCCGCGCGCAGCCACAGGGCGCGTATCTCCTCGTTCACCTCGGCAGCAGACCGCACGGAACCAGGGCCTAAGGAATGGGGGGACATGCGGACAAGCCTAGGGGCAAGGACTGACAGTGCGCTACCGGACGGCTACGCACCACGTATGTGATTGGTCACGGGCTTTCGTGCCGCCCGGGTCAGCCCGCTGATTCCGCCGCGTGCGGGCTGAGGGCGCCGGTGGCCACGAGGGCGATGATGACGATGCCGAGCGCGATGCGGTACCAGACGAACGGCATGAAGCTCTTGGTCGAGATGAACTTCATGAACCAGTTCAAGCGTCGAGGTCCTGAGCGGCTTTGACCTGCTGTTTCCACCACTCTTCAAGATCGAATGGGAGAGCAGTGGGAGATGACACTCTCCAGTGCTCTCCCTCGCTGGCCACGAACCGCAGCCACCTGGTTTGCAGCGAATCGGCAATTTCCTGCTCCATGGTCAGGGTAACGTGCGAGTAGAGACCTTCCACGCCGGCGACCTCGTGGCCCATGCGGGTCTCCACGGCGATGCGACTGTGTCGATCTTCGTCCAACCACTCCTTGCCGCCGTGACGAAGCAGGTACAGCCGCTTCCCGGCGTATGCGGTCGCAGGGACCTCCGGAAGGGGGCGGCGGGAGGTGACCAGCTGGGGCTGGCCCAGGCGAACCCTCTCGAACTCCTCGGAGGCCGGTCGACCGCGCGAGACCGGCTGCCAGTAGGAGTAGCTGAAGTTTGCGTTGGCCAGTAGCCCGCCGCCAATGGCCGGGAACAGGTACTCGTGGTCAAGGGTGGCGAGGAGCGCCGTGTGCAGCTCCGCGAGGAATCCGGGGAGGGAGGGATTTCGATGGGATTCGTACTTTGGCGGGAAGAGCTTCACCGGTCCCTTGCCGAACTCGCGTTGGAACTGCCACTGGACGCGCAGCGCGGGCAGTGCCGTTGGCCCGTAGCGCTCCAGGGCTTCTTTCCGCCGTTCAAGGTCGGGGTCTGAGGCCGGCCAGTTCGGGTGGCAGAACTCGCGGCGCAGAGCGTAGAGCTCGGCAGGCCGCATGACCGTGAACGGCATCGTCAGGAAAAAGACATAACCGGCGAAGCCCCAGAAGGTAAGTGCATTGAGGGCAAGCTGGTGCACCTCCTTTATCTGCATGTCCTGCTTCTTCTCCCGGGGCTTCTTCGTGTACTTGCCGCGTCGGGACTTCTTCTTCACCGGTGATTCGGCCCGTAGGCTGTCATCGACCGCATCGTCCATGATCATGCTGAACACCAGCCGGATCTCTCTGGCGTACGCGTCACCGACACCGGGCTGGGCGTCCAGATGGAGACCCCATGCGCGGTAGTCGGGGCCTTGATGTCGCCCACGGAGGTCTCGCCCCAGTAGGGCACGATGTGGTTGCGCAGGATACCGTCGATCGTTCGCCATCGCAGGTGCCCGACGTCCTGCGTCTTGAGCCACTTGGGGCAGTAGGTGGACATGAGGATGCTTCCGTCGCGGCGGCTTATGTAGCGCGCGTTGCGAACGTCGGATTCCCGGTCCAGTCCGTACGCGTAGGCGACCTCCTCGTCGGTGAAGCCACCCTGACTGTCGTACTCGGGCTTCCCGTTCGGCTTGATGCGGCCGGTCTTCCAGCGGACGCGGCAGAAGTTGCCGCGCCACTCGGTGTAGGGCATCAGGTGTCTCTCTTTCTGGGCGGTAGGGGAAGAGTTCGGCAGTTGAATGAGGCAGATGTGTCGCGGGGTGTGGGGCTGCGGGGATCAGGCATGCACCCCTTGGATGCGGCCCGGAGCCTGGCGTGGAACGGCCGGGATACCCCCCATGACTCGGACCGTCCGCAACGGACACACCATCACTTGGTGAGTCAAGAAGCCGCGTTGGGGTGACGTGCAGGTTGCCGGGCATGGGAAAACCCGCCCTGGTCCGGGAGTTTTCTCACGTCAGGGCGGGTCCGGCGGAGCGAGCCGACCTATGCGCTCCTTCATCTGGGAGGAGCAAGTCGGGGTGAGGCTGCCGGTCGCGGCATACCCTTAGGGGTCGCCTCACGCGACGGGCTTGAGGCGGACGGAGGCCGGTGTAGCCGGGCCGCTGCCAGTGGACTTACGTGTAGTGGCTTTGCGACGGCGGGCCTTGGCCAGTGCCGACGGCCGGGCCATCGCACGGTGAATCTCCCGGATTTCGCGGCAGTCCTGGAGGCTGAACCGCAGGAATTTGCCGAAGCGGTGGTGAGGGAAGCCGCGATGGTTGGCCCCATCTCGAAGCCACCTCTCGCCGCAGCCGATGGCGCGGGCCGCTTCCCGTGGGGTGAGCATCACCTCGCCCTGCTCAAGGGCCTGAATGGCTGCCTCGATTATGGCCTTGCGCTCGGCACCGGTGCGGTTTGCCTCCGGACTAGTCATGGCACCTCTCTTCCGTCTCGGGCTGGTTGGGTGCTTCGTCAGCTGGTAGACACCCGGACATGAAGCGAGTGCAGGAACTTGTACGAACTCGTAGACGGCTGGTCCTTGCGTGTCAGCGCGGAGTGCACCTTGAAGCTGCGGCACTGCCGACGCTGTGCTGCAGCGATGATGTCGAGTCGGTTCCTGGTGTGTGTCAAGTCCTCATGGGTGACGCTCCGGTTCGCCTATCAAAGCTCACTCTGAAAGCCTAACGACTGGCGTCTCGACTCGTCAATCAGGATCTTCCGCCCTTCAAGGAAAGTAGCTACTCACTTGCCCAGTCGATCGCTATCGAGCTCTTGTCGAATCCCTTGGCTCTGAATGTCTGTAGCTGGCCATGCACGTGAGCCTCGGTCACATGCTGGTGGGGACGGCGCGCCGGAGTAGACCTTTGGGGTCTATGTGATCGCACCCTGTACGCGTGTTGGTCAGGAGCTGGGGCCGGCTGGCGGCCCGGGCCTAAGCCGCCGGGGCCGGGACGCTCGAAGCTCTGGCCAAGGAGCAGCTCACGCGATTCTGAGGTCGCGGATCCAGCCCCCCGCGCCGGAGCGCCACCTCTTCGCGGTGGCGCCGACCCGGTCGGCAGGCAGGGCAGCGGTCCGGTCGAGCTATACGCAGTCCCGCGGCGGATGCCGTCAGGGAGTCCGGCCGCGCCCATGGCGCAAAGCCCGCAGGAGCCGGCCTGGATAGGTATGTTCAGCCGATGTTCCGGATGGGGACACGGGGCCAAGCTGCTGGGTTCTTCTACAGGTGCACCCGCCTCAAGGCCATGCTCACCACATGGGAAAGCTTTGGCTCACACCCCGGCGGATCGATGAACACTCGTGGCCGGCGCCCGCTGCGGACGTCTGGCACGCCGTCAATTCTGGTACACCGGAGCTCGACGCGGCCCGCTGACTGTGGCCGCCAACCGAACCGTCGTCCTCGCCACAACCCCCGGAGCCGCCCCGTCATCCACCGACGCGACGTCAGCGACATCACCGCCCAGGCCGAACGCGACCTCCTCGCCGCCCACCAGCTCAACTCCCTCGACCTCATCGCCACCGGCACCGAGGCCAAGGTCTACCTCCTCGACGCCGAGCAGGTGCTCAAGGTGTACGCCGACCCCGACGGCACCCAGGCCGCCCGGCTGCAGACCCTGCGCACCTTCTACGACCACCTCGACCGCGACCGGGTGCCCTACGCCCTGCCCGTCATCCACGCGGTCGAGCAGCACGGCCCCCTCCTGGCCACCCGCGAGGCGCTCCTGCCCGGCCGGCCGATGGGCGAGGTCTGCGACCTGACCACCCCCGAGACCGAGGCCCTCTACCTCGACGCCGTCACTGCCCTCGGCGCCCTGCCCCCGCCCGGCGACGCGGGCCCCGCACGCTCCTGGCCGGCCCCGGCACGCCCGGCCCCGACCCCGGCCTCGACTGGCACCCCCTCCTGCGCCGCCTACTCGACACCCGGCTCGAGGCCGTCCACGACATCCTGAGCGCCGACGTCCCCCGCATGGACACCGTCGTCAAGGACCTGCACACCCTGCTCGACAGCGAGTACACCGGGCCCGAGGCCGTCGTCCACGGCGACCTCTACCCCGACAACCTCCTGCTCGCCGGCGGGAGCGTGTCCGCGGTCGTCGACTTCGGCACCTTCACCATGACCGGCGACCCGTTCTACGACGTCGCTGGCGCCTGCATCTACTACCGCTAGTACGAGAACGACCGCCTCACCGTCTGGCGGCGCCTGCACAACCAGGCCGCCGACCGCACCCTCGCCGGCCGCCGCCACCTCCTGCGCGCCTACGCCGAGGTCATCGCGATCCTCACCTGCGACCTGTATCCCGAGAACCACAAGCCGATCCAGGCCACCGGCCACTACCAGTGGGCCGTCACCGTCCTGCGCGACCTGGACTGGAGCAGCTGATTGCCTTCCCGCCGCGCCTCGACGCCGCAGCCGGTACCTGGCTCCCGTCCGAGCAGTACATCGAGGCCCTGCCCCGATTTCGGCCGAAGTGGCTCGGGGCGATGGCGCTCGCCCGTAGCGTGAGGCGGCATGACTGTGCTGATCATCGGCGGCAACGGCTTCCTGGGCGCCGAGCTAGTACGCCAGGCGGTGTCCGCGGGCCTGCACCCGGTCGCCACGTTCCATTCCCGCCCCGGCGGCCACGACGGGGCGACCTGGCATCACCTCGACCTTCGCGACGCCCTCCGCCTGGAGGAAGTCCTCGACACGGTGGCTCCGGTCGTGGTGATCAACGCGACGAGTGGCGGAGCGGACTGGGCGGTCACCGCTGAAGGCGGGATCCGCATTGCCCAAGCCGCGGCCGGCCGCGGCATCCGCCTGGTGCACGTCTCCAGCGACGCAGTCTTCTCCGGGACGGGCCGCCACTGCTATGACGAGTCCTGCCTTCCGGACCCCCTTACCCCCTACGGGGCCGCGAAGGCAGCCGCCGAGACCGCCGTACGCCTCCTGTGCCCCGACACGGCGGCCGTCGCCCGTACTTCCCTGATCATCGGCAACGGTCGGTCCGAGCACGAGCGGCTGGTGCACGCGCTGGCCGACGGCACCCGGCAGGGCGCCTTGTTCACCGACGACATCCGTTGCCCTGTCCACGTGACAGACCTGGCTGCCGCTCTGTGGGAGATCACCCGGTCCGACGCCGTTGGCGTGTTCCACCTCGCTGGGCCGGACGCCCTCAGCCGTTACGAGCTAGGCGAGCTCATCGCCCGCCGCGACGGGCTCGACCCCGCCCGGCTGCCCCCCCGCACGCCGCTCCGATACGGGACTGCCCGGCGGGCTCGACGTACGACTCGACAGCCGCACCACCCAGCAGATGCTGCGCACCCGGCTCCGCGGCGCCCGCGAGTTCCTGAGCGGGAACAGCCCGGAGCTGACCTGACCGATGCCCACCACCGTGCCCCTATTGAGGGCGAAACGCGCCGCCCCGTGACAAGCCGTGGGGCAGACTCTCCATGACCGTTCGCGAAGGGGGAGATGGTCCGATGCGGCCCAGCCAGCAGATGCGCGATCTCGGCATCGTTCAGTACGGCGCGCCTGTCCTGCGTGACCCTGCCCGCCCCTTCGCACTCCCCGACGAGCGGGAAACCATCGACACCGTCGTCGTTCAGCTCCTTGACGTTATGGAGCGCATCCGTCGCACGCACGACTTCTCTGGCAAGGGCCTGGGCCTGGCTGCCCCGCAGATCGGCATCGGCCGGTCGGTAGCCGTCGTCCAGCCTCCTGGATCCGACCCGATCGTTCTGCTCAACCCCCGTGTCACCGGCGCCTCTGAAGACGTGGACGAGAGGTTCGAAGGGTGCCTGTCGTTCTTCGACGTACGGGCACAGGTTCCCCGACCCCTGCGGATCACGGTGGAAACGATGACAGCAGCGGGCAGTATCGAGAAGGCCGTCTACGAGCGGGGTGATGCGCGGCTCATCGCGCACGAAATTGATCACCTCGACGGACTTCTGCTGATGGACCGGATGCGGCCCGGTGTGAGGCCGGTCCCGGTCGAGGAGTACCGCAGGACGGCCGAGGCCACTGGCCGGCCCTGGTCGTACGAGTAGAAGGAGGCGGGGCCGACCGTGGACGGGCGGGACATCCTCGCGGTGCTCCCCCAGCGGCCGCTGGGGGAGCACCGCGATCCGACGAGACACCAAGAAGCTCTGGCGGGTCAGGCGCGCGGGCGTTCTCAGAAGGCCGTGCGGATGTCGCTGCGCGGGTCCCCGGCTACCAGTCGGTCCTCGTAGAGCCCTTCCTGCGCCCGGCGGCGCCAAGGCCTGGCGTACCGAACGGCCACGTCGATGTCCGGGTCGGCCGAGTCGAGGTCGATGTCCGCGACCGCCAGAGCGGGTTGCCCGTCGGCGGGGCACTGCGCCAGCCACCTGCCGCCGGGCGCCACGATCCCGGACGGCACCGTGGCGCTGAACTGCGCCGGCACGGCGTAGCCCACCCAGTAGCAGTACAGCGTCCCGTAGGCCTGGGCGACGCGCGCCCTCGGAGCGTCGTCGACCATCACGGAGAGCAGGACGCAGTCGACGCCCAGGCGCTCGTACTCGGCGAAGAGCGGCGGGAAGTTCGCCTCCACGCACAGCGCGCAGCCGATTCGGACGCCGTCTACCTCGAAGACCAGCGGCTCGCGGCCCGGGGTGTACAGGTAGGAGACCCCGGTATGCGACAGGAACCGCTTGTCGTACCTGGCGACCAGCTCGCCGCGGTCGGAGACGACGAAGAGGCTGTTGTGGGGCCTGTTCGGAGGCGTGAGGGGGTGGAGCGAACCGAACGCCGTCCACAGCCGTAGTTCTCCAGCCAGCGCGGCGATTGCCTCGGCCTCCTCATGCAGGACGTCCCAGGCGGCACGGCTCCAGTCGGCCGGGACCAGCTTCCCGTCAGGTCCAGCCGCCATCACGTGCTTGCTCGGGTAGGTGATCGCCCCCTCAGGGAACTGCACCAGCTGCGCCCCCGCCCCGGCGGCCTCGGCCATCAGGGCCCGGATCTCCTGCCCAGCCGCCCGCAGCGCGCCGCGGTCTGTGGGGTCCTCCGGCACGGTGCTCTGCGCGACAGCCAGCCGCAATGTCCTCGCCATGGCTCACACCTCCTCGATGCGACTGCTCTGGGGGAGGAACTTCGCGGACTTCTGGGCGAGAACGTCGGCCAGGAACGCGGGTGCCTCGTCGCCGAGCATCCGATGCAGCGTGACCAGGCTGGTGATCGCGGTGTCGGCTACCTCTTCCTGAACGTGTCGCCACGTGTGGCTTTGTCCCTTCCGGGGGTTGGTGCCCCAGGCGCCGACCACGGCCTGCGCGGACTCGCCGACCTCCTCGGTGAGCTTGAGGACCTGCAGCGTCCACTGCTGCTCTGGGGTCATCCCGCGTTCTAAGTCCAGGCCGGTGAAGAGGGCGGCAAGCTGGCCGATCACGTCCCACAGCGGTGGGTTCGACGGGTGTGCTGTCAACGGGCGCTCCTTGAGGGTTGGCGAAGGGGGTGGGTGTCGGCGTTGTCGGACGATGAAGGGAGTCAGGGCGTCAGATCCCGTTGCAGCCCGGGCGCGGGCTTGGTGTCCAGGCGCGTGAACCACTCGGTGGCGAGGATCCGGTGCCGGGCGTCGGCAGTGAGGCCGGACCGAAGAGCTGGCAGGGGGCGCTGGCTCTCGACCTGGCTTCGGTGAGCGAGGATCGCCCGCCACTTCGTCTGCACCCAGGGACCCACATCGACGGTCGCGGTCACCTGTTCATCGGGGGCGCTGTGGATCGTCTTGCCGACACGCTGGAGAAGGCTGCCGAGGTCGTCGATGCCCCATTCCGGGTGCGTGGCCACGTACAGGGCGCTGGGCTGCCAGGGGGCGCCGGCGTGCGGGTAGAGGTGGCGGAGCCCGGCGGCGTGTACGGCGAGCAGGGTCACGCGGTGGGTGTGGATGTGGTCGGGGTGACCGGTGAGCTGCCCGTACGCGTCGTGCGTGACGACGATGTCCGGCCGCAGCTCGCGAATGTGTCTGACGAGCACGTCGACCACGTCATCGAGGGGGGCGTCGCACAGGCGGGGCATGCCGGAAGCGGACTGGGGGACCCGGGCGTCGGCGTAGCCGAGCATCCGGGGCTTCCCAGCCCCCAGGACCGCAAGCGCGTCCGCGAGCTCAGCGGCTCGGCGGGTGTCGGGGGCCCAGGTGGCCGTGACCACGGCGGTCGCGGCGCCCGCGGCGGCGTGCTGCGCGAGGACGCCGCCGGCCAGGAGAGATTCGTCGTCGGGGTGGGCGAAGACCCCCAGAAGGGACGGGCGGGACACATCTGTAGGGGGCGGAGTCACGATGGTGCCTTCCTGTCGAACGCGGTGGGGAGTGGGCGCCGGGCTAGGAACGGCCGGGAGAGCGGTAGGCCTGGAAGTGGACGGGCGGGTGGTCGAGCGGCAGATTCGGGTTCCAGGCGGTCAGGCACTGGGCGCTCGGTACGAACAGCGGGCCGGGCAGCGCGTCCGTGGGCCAGAACCGCCAGGATCCGATGGCCTCCTCGCGCTGCTCCGGGACGCCGGACCACTGCGTGACGACGACGGGCACCGTCACCCGGACGACGTCGCCCACCCGGTCCAGGAGCGTGCCCAGAACCCGTACGTCGCCGGGAGCCGCTACGAGGCCGGCTTCCTCGCGGAGCTCGCGGACGGCGGCCTGAGCGAGGGTCTCTCCCGGTTCGACGGTTCCGCCTGCGAGCTCCCACGTACGGCGCCGGTGCCGCCCGAGCAGGACTCCGTCCGGGCCGTGCACGATCACGCCGACGCCCAGCGCGGTATTCGGCGGGGGCGGTGCGTTGGTGCGGGGGCGGCTCGGTACGCGCTGCGGGCGGCGGGCGGCGTACAGCCGGTAGGAGACGTGGTTGTCCGGCTTGTCGGAGTCGATCGCGGTGACCGCCTCCATGGTGAGACCGTGCTGGACCAGGAGGTCCTCCGACAGCTGCGCGGTAAGGACCCACATGTCGACGGGGTGATCGTCGGTGGTGCCGGGCAGCCGCAGGATCTCGGGTCGCGGAGCGACCTCGTTCGACGGCCCGGCGCCGGCCGAATTGGTGTGCAGCGCGGAGAAGAGCAGTCGGCCGCCCGGTTCAAGGCCGTTGGCCAGGACGGGCAGCAGCCGGTCGGGGTCCAGGTACGGCATGGAGCAGACGGAGTAGATCAGGTCGTACGGATCGGCGTCGCGCAGGTGGGCCACGGCGTCGGCGCATACCAGGTGCAGGCTCGGGGTGTCCGGGTAGCGGGCGAGGGCGCGCTGGTGCTGGGCGGGGGAGGCGTCCACGGCGGTGACGTCGGCGCCCCGGGCGGCGAGGTGAGCGGCGTGCCGGCCAAGGCCGCTGCCGAGGTCGAGGACGCGCAGCCCGTTCACGTCTCGACGGTCTCCGATTCGGTGGTCACCAGGTTCTCCATCAGGTCGCGGGGCGGCGGGGGATTAGGGGCGCAGGACGTAGCAGCGCAGGACGTCGAGGTCGGCGGTGTGGACGGAGGACCATCCCGCGGTGAGGATCTCGGCCTGGGCGGGGGTGATTCCGAGGCCCTGCAAGGGGTCGGTAGCGGGGCGGCGCCCGGAGATCTCGGTGACCACCCAGAAGGTCCCGCCCGGGGCAAGGAGGTGGCGGACGCGGCCAAGGAAGGCGGCTTTGTCGTCGATCCACCGGTAGACCAGGCGGCAGGTGACGACCGCGTACGCCGGCTCGGGCAGGGCACGGAGGTCGTCGGTGGTGATGTCCATGCACCGCCAGACCGGTTCGTGGCCGGGCCCGGTGTCCTGGGCGGCGGCGAACTCGATGGCGCTGGGGGAGCAGTCGATGCCGGTGGCGCGGTAGCCGAGTTCGGCGAGGCGCCGGGCGAGCGAGCCGTCGCCGCAGCCGATGTCGAGGGCGGGGCGGTCGCGACCGGGGCCGAGGTGGTCTTCCAGCAGCCGGTTCTCGGTGTCGTCGAGCTGCCGGTAGCGGCGGCCCTGGGACCAGAGCGGCTCCCAGTAGGTCGCGGCCGCGGTGGACGCGGTGGTCATGAAGGGGCTCCTTCTCGGGCTGGCGGCACGGCCGCGCGGGCGGGGATCTTCCGCAGCGTGCGGATGGGGGAGGCCAGCAGCAGGACGGCGGGTACGACTTGGAGGAGCGCGCCGACGGCGAGGGTGGCCCGGACGTCGAGGAGGAGGACCAGGCCGCCGGCGGTGGCGGCGGCGAGCGGGCGTGCCCCGGCGGTGAGCGTGGTGCTGGCGGACTGCATCCGGCCCTGGAAGGCCGGGTCGCACACGGCCTGGCGCAGGGACCGCTGGCTGGTCCCCGACGCCGTCGCCCAGAACAACTGCACCGCCAGCGTGGCGGCCAGGACGATCTGCCACCGCAGTCCTGGCCCGGCGCACAGTAGGGGCACCTGGGCGAGGGGACTGACCGCGAACCCCACGATGATCGTTGGGCCTATACCGATCCGGGCGGCGATCCTCGGCGCGAGCAGCGCACCGGCCACCCCGCCGGCACCCCCGATGCTCATGATCACGCCGAACGCGGACGGGGAAGCCCCGAGCCGGTCCAGCAGGTAGTACGCCCAGTACGTGTTCATGACCGCCAGGCCGAAGGAGAGGGTCGACAGCGCGGCGATCACGATGCGGATCGTGGGCTGCCGGGCCACGTAGTGCACGCCGTCGGCGATGTCCCGCGCCAAGCCGGTGCGGGCGCGCGGCGCGATGGCGGCCTCGGGGACGCGCATGCGCCAGATGAGCACCGCGGAGACAACGAAGGACACGGCGTCGACAAGGACCGAGCGGGCGGGGCCGACGGCACCGACCAGGAGCGCACCGGCGTTGGTGCCAGCGCTGTCGGCCACCGAGGACGCCGCACCGATCTTCGAGTTCGCGTCGTGGAGCTGATCCGGACCGACCAGGGCCGGCAGGAGGCTGATGGCCGCCGCGTCGTGCACCACCTTGGCCGCCCCGAGCACGACCGCGACCGCGCACAGCTGCCCGACCGTGAGCACCCCAGCGAGGGCGGCGGCCGGGATGGTCACCAGCGCGCCGGCCGCCGCCACGTCCGACGCGATCAGCTGAGGCCGCTTGGGATGCCTGTCGGACAGCGCCCCCGCCCACAGCGCGACCGCGTTCGGAAGCTGTCCGAGGAACGCGAGCACGGCGACCTCGGTGGTGGACGCACGCAGCTCCAGCACAGCCAGCGCAGGCAGAGCGACGGTGCTCACCGCCGCCCCGGACAGGGTCACGGCCTCGGCTCCGAGCAGGAACCGGAAAGGGGGCCTCGACCACGCGGTGCTCCTCGCGGCTCGGGCGGCGACCGTCACGAAGCCTCGCCCCCGCCGGTCAGTTCCGAAACGTACGCGATGCTCCGGTGGACGTCGCTCACGGCCTGTCCTCCTTCATGAGCCGGTCCAAGGTCCGCCGGCCCCGGGCGGTGACCTCGGGATGATGGTTGTCCGGAACCCGGGCCAGGCAGTTGACCGCGTCCAGCGCGGTCAGACAGCGCAGCGCGTGCCGCTCGGCACCGGTGAGCACTCGCCCGTACGCCTGGAAGAAGGCCTGCTCGCGGTCGGGGTGGTCGAGCCACTCGGTGACGGCGAGGATGACCAGGTCCTGCACACGAGCGGCCGGCCGGGTCCGCTCGAAGTCGACGAACGCCATCGCCCCAGACCACAGCCAGTTTCGCGGCTGGTTGTCGCCGTGGATGTAGCCGAGCGGCACCCGGCCGACGCGGCGGAGTTGGGCCGCGTAGTCGCGGACCAGCTGCTGCTCGCCCCCGGTGAGCCGATCCCCGGCGCGGCCCAGGTACTTCTCCGCGCCGTCGGCCGCGGCTGTCAACGAGGCTTCGGCCTCCGCTCGGCCGGAGCGGTCGAGTTCACCGGCTTCGTGGAGCCGGGCGCACAGCATGCCGGCCTGCGCGTGCACGGCCCGCCACGCGGCGGAGGTCAGACCCAGACCCGGCGCCGGAGCGCCGGGCGCGACCGTGAGCAGCAAGGCCAGGTCGTCCGCGCGGCTGTCGAGGAGCTGTGGTGCCCGGCTGTGCCCGAGCGCGGGAACGAGATGGCGGTAGGCGTGCGTCTCGCGGGCGAAGAACTTCGCCGAGGGGGAGACCTTCACGTACCAGCGGGCCCCGCCCTCGCCGGTCAGCTCCCACACCCGGGAGCGGTGCCAGTCGTGCGAGGCGTCGCGTACGGCCACGACCGGCCCGGTTCGCTGCTCCGCCCAGCACTGCACTGTCGTAGGCAGGGGTTTCGTCTGCCTCACGCCGTGCACCTCGCGCTCGGGTACGAAGCACACGGGGAGCGGAAGGCAAGGTCGTCGGCAGAGGCGAGGGATGGGGGCACGGGTCCTCCTTGATGGGGCCCCGTCCCGCCGGGGCGGGACGGGCGCGAGGCGGATCAGCGGTCCTGGGAGAGTTCCAGGAGTTCGGCGAA
The DNA here is from genome assembly GCF_030499515.1 of Streptomyces sp. DT2A-34. Lineage (NCBI taxonomy): Bacteria > Bacillati > Actinomycetota > Actinomycetes > Kitasatosporales > Streptomycetaceae > Streptomyces > Streptomyces sp. DT2A-34. The sequence continues at coordinate 8,667,999 of NZ_JASTWJ010000001.1, forward strand.
GGTTCCGCCGGCGTGGACGAGGTCCTCGTACCTTCCCTGTTCGGTGATCCGGCCGTGCTCCATCACGACGATGTGGTCGGCGATCTTGGTGTTCTCCAGGCGGTGCGTGACCACGATCGTGATGCGGTCGGCGGCGATGGCCTTGATCTGCTCGAAGATCTGGTGCTCGCCACGCGGGTCCATCTGGGAGGTGGGCTCGTCCAGGATCAGCAGCCCCGGGCGCCTGTACAGGGCCCTCGAACACGCCACGCGCTGCCACTGACCGCCGGAGAGCTCCGAGCCGCCGAAGACATCGCGGGCCAGGAGAGTGCCAAGGCCTGCGGGTAGTGTCTGTGTTGTCTGCCTGGAAAATGAAATTCACCGCGTCACTCAGCGCCGAGTACTCGCCATGATTTCGTCGATGGATGCCTGCTTCGGTGGCTCCGGCGGTGCGCTGGGGGCGCTTGCCGCGGGCTCCTCGGCCGTCTCAACCGGTGCGGGAACCGGCTCAGGCTGTGCTACCGGCGCTGGTGCTGTCTTCTCGACGACGGCGTCGGCCTGGTCGGTGACCACGGGCTGCGGCTGCGGCTGAACCGGCCTGGCGGCCGGACGGCGATCGGTTGTGGCCTCGTCGTCCTCGTGCTGCTCGGTGCTTTCCAGCGGCGGCCGACCACGACGCGGCAGCTGCTCGACGGGCTTGTAGTAGACGTCGACGTATCCGTCGCGCTGAATGGACTCCCGAATGAGCAGTCGCAGCGACTGCGAGATGTTCTCCTGCTGATCGAGCCACTCGATCACCGAGGTGTCGGCAGCGGGCACGGTCCAGCGGACCTTGCGAGGTTCACCCGACTGATTCGCCATTGCACTCACCTCGCCCTGCCACTCGCTCCTGCACTTCATCCGGTCGTTCGCCGGATGCCTCTCGCTCTGTCACATGGACTCACCGCCTTTCACGTCTCCCCTCGAATGCGAATCGACGCGAGTCCACTCTAGTGTCCCTATCGAGTCCTATGCAAGTCCCATTCGATACGCGATGTGGGCGCCATTGGTGGCCCTATTGAGTACTGGCAGGGACACCTGCGAGACACCGCAGCGCCCCCGCCTGGGACGACCGTGTGCAAGCCGCCGGCACCATGTGCCTATGAGCCCCACATGCGACGCAACAACGGCTCCCACGGGACACCTGCGAGACACCTGGGGTCACGGCGCCGCCCCGGGGAAGCCGCATGAGGGTACGTATAAGGCCCCGTCGGTGTCCCGACTGTGACTCCTGAGAGACGCCACCTGGCACCCCTACACAGATGTGTCCTCCGAGGGCACTGTGTGCGACACCATGACGGCACTGTTGGAGCGCACGCGAGGCATCAGGGGGACACGCACAGGACTCTGAGAAGCTCGCCGCAACCAATCGGCGTCTTATCGGCGTCCCTGTCGCGTCTCGGGAGTGTGTCCCGATGAGTCACCTCAGAGACGCGATGGAGACGCTGTTTCATTGCTGTTTCATGCGGCCGAAAAGCCTGTCTGTGCCCCTTGCCGAAGCCCGTCGGCGGGCACGGCAGCGCAGCCACGGAACGTCGGCGGAGCGAGATCAGCACAACAGCCGGTGAGCCGTGCACGGTGATGGCGCAGCACTGGTGCGGCGGCCGGAGCCGGCTGTTCCGGCCGCCGCCACGTCACCCCTCGTCGCCGTCAGCGACCACGGCCTGCCGGTGGTCGTCGCGCCAACGCCGTCCGCCCCACCAGCCTTTGTGCAGCGGATCGCCACGCCGGATGTGCCCCGGCGTCTTGCCGCACTGCACCCAGCCGCCGTCCTCCGGATCGGCGTCGAAGAACATCGCCGCACACAAGTCGTCCACCCGTTCAGGGGTAGGGCCGTAGAGCCCCAACCGGAACAGCAGGCGGTCCGCAAGCCCTTCTGCCGCCTGATCGTCGAGCTCCGAAACAGCCGTGATCAGCTCCACGAGCTGCCCGTACGTCCCCTCCGGCGTAATCGTCGGCAGAAGCGTCTTCGACGGGATCATCAAGTCCTCCAGCACCAAGTTGAGCGACACCTTCACTCTTCAGGCTCGGCACGGACTCAAACCGGCAATGAATCTTGAAATGGTGACGCACATCATACGCTCCGCCGGGCTGTGGAACCGAGCCCGCGAGGGCATTCCTCAGGCTCCGCCAACGGGTTGCGCCGGGGCGGTAAGGGGGATGTGTCAGTGGCTCCAAACGACCGTGGGGTACAGGAAGAGCGGAGGCCTTTGCTGCGGAGGCTGCCCCTGGAGGAAGACGGCAACGGCCCGATGGCGCTGGAGCTGGTCGCGGCAGTCAGCCTCTCTTCTTCTGATGCGTCCACGAGGGAACACCCCAGGCTCGCCGCGCAGGCGCGAAATGGAACACAGCCCGGGGCCGGATCGTGCGTCGACAAGGTAGTGCCGAACCCCCGCCTCGGACGCGGTGCATAAAGTGCTGGCACGCTGCCGCGGCAGCACCAGAGCAACGACCGGAGTGAGGTGAATCCTTATCTTGGGTCCTTAAACGACGTCAGTTATGTAAGGCAAGTAGGGTAGTTCTGTACTTGCCTTACCGGTATCCAAGGGGTGTTAGGCACGTTGGCTACGTCTGCTGTCTTGTACCGGCACTACCGGGCTGAGCGGGCCATATCGGGTGACGGGTCTACGTACTGGGTCGTGGTCAACGATGCCTTCGAGCTGCACATCGAGGCGTGTGCCTACCTTGTGGGGCTCAAGAGTGACGACCGGGCCTGTGTCCATAAGAGACCGACCACTACGCTCAACACCAGCCTCGGCCAGCATCTGGAGTCAACGCACAGAGCCTCCATCAATTTCGGAGCGATTCAGTGGTCCCATGCGGTGCATACAGTTACCGGTAGTTCGTTAAATCCGGCCGGTGGTGGGGATTGACGACGGGTCGGGTTGGTCGTAGGCCGGTGGTAGGAGTCGACTGCCTGACTGGGGGCTGAAGATGACTGCTCGCCGTCCGTGTCCGCCCGCTCCGGGACCGTTGGAGGACTACGCGGCTCGGTTCGACGACCTCTTCTTCAGCCTGGCCCAGCGGCGGGGGTTTCGTGAGTATCTGACCGGGCTGCTGGCGCCGCGGCAGCGGAACAAGACGATCACCTGCCTGGCAGGGGCGGAGCCGGTGGCCAGTGCGGGAATGCCGGGGGTGCAGCGGCTGCAGTTCTTCCTGTCCGAGTCGCCCTGGGAGGCCGAGCAGATCAACGACCGGCGGCTTGAACTGCTGCGCGAGGAGCCGGCGACGGCTCCGCACGACGGCGGGGTCATCGTGATCGACGACTCCGGGGACCGCAAGGACGGCCGAGCGACCGCGCACGTGGGCCGGCAGTGGCTGGGCCGGCTGGGCAAGACCGACAACGGCATCGTCACGGTGACCACGGTGTGGACCGACGGCCGCGTCTACTACCCGCTGCACGCACACCCCTACACCCCTGCCCACCACTTCGCCCGCGGCCGGTCCGATCCCGCCTTCCGTACGAAACCACAGCTGTCCGCTGCTCTCGCGACCCGCGGGAAGGAGGCGGGCTTCGCCTGCCGGGCGGTGGTCGCCGACTGCGCCTACTCCGTCAGCGACGACTGGCACTTGGCACTGCGCGAGGCGGGCCTGGCCTACGTGGTGGCGCTCAAGCCGCACCGTGGCACCTGGGCCCGCGCCGACCAGCCGCACACCGCCATCGAAGCCGCCCACGCCCTGACCTGGCTCGATGCCAGACGCCCCGGCGACTGGAGGGCCGTGGAGCGTCACTTCCGCGACGGGCACACCGAGACCTGGTGGGCCGCCGATGCCCGACTGGGCGGCTACGGCCCCGACTCACCCTGCCGGCTGATCGTGGCCACCACCGGCCCAGCCCGGCTGCCAGAGAAGGCCACTTGGTACCTGGCCACCAACCTGCCCCACCCCGACGCACCCCACGCCGCCACCAGCCCGCATCCGCCGGCCGACCTCGCCGAGATCGTGCGCCTCTACGGCCTGCGGCCATGGATCGAGCAGAGCTACAAGCAGATCAAGGACGAACTCGGCTGGGCCGACTTCCAGGTCCGCTCCGACCGCGCCATCCGCCGCCACCAGACCCTGGTCAACTGCGCCTTCTCCTTCTGCTGGGACCAGTGGTTCACCCCACCCGGACTCCTGGACGACACCGCCCCGGACCCGTGCCCCGACGAGGGGCCAGAGAGGGGGACCAACCGAACCCCACCCACCCCAACTGCCCTGCTGGCCCAAGGCATTACGTTCGGTCCGCGCCTGGCTCACCCCTACCACCACCCTGAACCGATGGTGGCGATCCTGGACGGACAGAGACCCACCCTCCGAACTCCAGGCCCTGATCGACGCGGTCACCACCGGACACGGCCTTGATCTCTACCTCCGGATTTAACGAACTACCGGTAGTTGATTTATGAAACGGCGCTCGACTGAGCGTCCACAAGGGGCTGTTCCGCCCAGATGACCTTTCCGTCGCGGCTGTGCCGAGTGCCCCAGCGCGCGGCTATCTGGGCGACCAGAAGCAGGCCGCGGCCGCCCTCGTCGAATGCGCGGGCACGGCGCATGTGCGGAGCGGTGCTGCTCGTGTCGGACACCTCGCACGTCAGGGCCGATTCAAGGATCAACCGCAGCTGGATCGGGCCTTTGCCGTAGCGGATCGCATTCGTCACCAACTCACTGACCATGAGCTCCGTGCTGAAGACCATCTCTTCCAGTCCCCAGGCGGCCAACTGGTCGGAGGCGTACGCGCGGGCTCTGGAGACGACCGCCGGATCGGGGGGGATGTCCAAGGTGGCAATATGGTCGGCATCGAGAACTCGGGTACGCGCCATGAGCAGAGCGATGTCATCGATGGGGCTGCCGGGTTGCAGCGCGGACAGCAGGATGTCGCACGTGTCCTCCAACGACACCGGTGCCCGGGCGAGGGTGCGGCGCAGCAACGTGAGTGCCGTGTCCACGTCGCGAGTGCGGCTTTCGATGAGGCCGTCGGTGTACAGGGCGAGGAGACTGCCTTCTGGCAGTTCGAACTGGGCTGCTTCGAAGGGGAAGCCTCCCAGGCCCAGTGGCGGGCCGATCGGCATCTCAGGGATGGCGACTGCACGGCAGTCCGGAACACCATCTGCGGTACGGGGAGTCAGCACAGTAGGTACTACGTGTCCGGCACTGGCGATGGAGCACTGGCGGGAGACCGGATCGTAGACCGCGTAGAGGCACGTGGCGCTGATCTCGTCGGAATCGCGTTCTTCCTCGCTTTGGAGGCGGATGACCACATCGTCCAGGTGGGTGAGCAATTCATCTGGTGGCAGATCGATGTCCGCCAGGGTACGGACGGCCGTCCGCAGTCGGCCCATGGTGGCTGCGGCGTTGATGCCGCGGCCTACCACGTCGCCGACGACGAGGGCGACGCGGGCTCCGGATAGCGGTATCACGTCGTACCAGTCACCGCCTACTCCCGCGCGGGATCCGGAAGGAAGGTAACGGGAGGCTGTCTCGACGGCGGACTGTTCCGGGACGTGGTGCGACAGCAAGCTGCGCTGAAGGGTGAGTGCGGTGGAACGCTCGTGGGTGTAGCGACGGGCATTGTCGATGTTGACAGCGGCCCTGGAGGCGATCTCCTGGGCGAGGAGCAGATCGTCGTCGTCAAAGGGTACTGCGGTTTGGTGGCGGAGGAATTGCACAAGGCCCAGAGTGCTTCCGCGGGCGCACAGCGGTACCAGAAGCATGGAGTGGATACCGGATACGTGGAGAGTGGGGCTGCGGTCCGGAGACTCCGCCCACCCTGATGGGTTGTCTGAACTCGTGACCTGCAGCAGGGAATGTCCGGTGACCAGTGCGCGAGCGGCCTCCGACCCTTCGGGGTAGGTGTGTATCTGCCCTGTGTCGACGGCTGAGTTCGGGCTGTCGCCCCCTACGGACTGCTGGGCGATGCGGCGCAGTGCCGGCGAATCGGCTGCCGGGTTGCTCGGCGCTTCTCGGAAAGCTGCGTCGACTAGGTCGACGGTGACGACGTCAGCGAAGTGGTCGGTTCCGACATCTGCCAGTTCCTGGGCGGTGTGGGTGATGTCGAGAGTGGTCCCGATCCGGGTGCCGGCCTCGTTTATCACGATCAGTTTCCGCTGCAGTCGGCGGTCACGTTCCTCCTGATACGCGGCTACGGCCTGTTCCGATGTGCGATCGACGTACTCGAAACCGAGCGCGCTCAGTGCGATCGACACCGCGTTGATGAGTTCCGGGTCCCTGATGAGACGGGCTGTCTCCTCTTGCAGCAGCTGAAGCAGACTGGCATGGCCGAGCCGGTAGCTACGCAGGAGAACACTGATCGGAATCCCGTGCTCAGCGATGAGACGGGCACACTCAACGGCTGCAGGCGGCGCTTTGACCTCAGCCACGTCGAAACCGTATTCAAGAACATCCAACCAGTTGTTTACGTGCTCGGACGTGGCGACCAGTGCCGGAGCGGCGATGTCCTCGAACTTCCACAGCTGGGGGACATCGCTGCGCAGGCGCTGTATCAGGGCGTCGGTCAACTGATCCGATCGGGGCCTAAGCCCTCGAGCGAGATCGCAAAGGAGGACATCGACATCGGTCCCCATAAACCCGAATATACGCTCGCCCTGCGGGCGGACACGTCTCTCAAGGCGTAGTGCTTACAAAAAGTGTGCATGGCCGAACGAGGAGTAATGAGTGTGGGACAGGCCGGTCGCGCAGAGCGCGCCGATCCACACGCATAGCCCATCGACTCGTCGACGGAATCGACCGCTGAACACGGCTGGCTGCGGATGAGTCAGATACGGCTGAGCTACGACGGCGGAGCAGGATGTGGGCTGAGGGGTCATAGCCGCCGGTGCCCGGCGATCAGGTCGGCCGTGAACATGACCAACTTGCCTTACGCCGCATCAACCCGTTGACCTGTAGGGATGCTTGACAGCACTAGATAATCGTCGACGTCGGTGCAGCCAGCACAACGCGACGGGGCGAGGCCGGCTGCGCCGCCGCAGCGAGCGATGGAGCAGAGCGTTATCCACAGCCGGAGCGACGGTGTCGCGAGAGGCCGGATCCGCTGCGCGGCGAGGGCTGTGCCGCCTGCGGCAGCAGGGCGATGAACCGGGGCTGCGCCCCGTCGGGAGCAGACCCGTACCCCCGCCTCGCTCGTGCCTCACGAGGACGGATCAGCATGGGGGTACGGCCGTATCACGGACGACAAAACAGCAGTACAGCCAAAAGGTGCAATGACCAGGCGAAACAGCCAGACCCGTACCCCCGCTGCGCGGAAGAAGGGGAGGGGTACGGGTCAAGAGGGTACGGACCGTTTCCCCTGATGTTCCAGGCTTCCGCTAACGCTCCAGCCGTGGAACAGCGAGGACGACGACAAGGAAGCAAAGGGCATAAGGGAACCTGATAACACGTGTCCTGCGGACCCTCGCTCCGCTCGGCCTCTCCGCTGCGCTCCGAGGACGTGTTAGTCGGCATAGCCGACGGGTTCCACCGCTCGCTTCGCTCGCCGGTCCGTCGGTCGCTGGCGCTCCCTCCGGCTATGCCCAGCGCTGCGCTTGAGAGAGGAAGCCCCACCACTGCCCCGCTGCTGTTGTCCACAGATGTGGACAGCAGCAAAGGGCGCAGCAGTGGTGGATCGCCTGGCGCTGCGCGCCTGGCTCAGGCGAGAAGTGACGACCCGTGCGACGGCTCGCCACGCGATCCGTCCGGGAGCGGATCACGCCAGCAAGATCTTCCGAGTCGTCAGCCAGCAAAGCTGGCACGGGAGCTGGGTCGAACATCGAGATCACACGGACCCCACCGGGGTCCGCACTCGATGGTCGCCACCCACACCCGAGACCACGAAGAGGCGCCACCATGACGCCGTCCCAGCCCGAAATCTCGCCCTACGACACCGGAGCCCGCTACCAGCCGAAGTTGTGGCAACCGAACAGCGAAGCCGTCGCCGAGGTGATGCGCTCCGGCGAAGCCGGGGACATCGGCAACGTCGACTTCACCAACGGCGAGAACAGCACGGTCGTCACCGTGCACGTCTCCCGCAGCGATGACGGGATGTACACCGTCCACCTCATGCCGATGTGTGATGACGATCAGATCCGCGTCGAGCTCCACCGGGAGAAGGACCTGGCCGTCATCGAGCCCAGTACCAGCCGGCCGGTATGAGCCAGCGACATGCAGGCCGCCGCGCCTGTCCAGACATCGTGGCCACAGCTCTCGACTCCAGCTGTGGAGACCGCCGAGTCACAAGGAGAGGAGACTCGAATGATTGCTGAAATGATTCCAGAATCGTTCTCGCATGTCGTCCTCCTCACGGGTTCCCGCAGCTGGAACGACGAGCAGAGCATGCGCTCGGCGTTCAACGACGCCTGGCGCGACTGGGGAGCGAAGAACGTCACCCGGCCGGTACTCATCTCGGGGCACTGCCCCGAAGGTGCCGACGCCATGGCCGAGCGCCTGTGGCGGGCCGCCGGCTTCGAGATCCGCACCTTCCCCGCCGCCTGGTCGGCTCATGGGAAGCGGGCCGGCTTCCAGCGCAACCAGGAGATGGTCGACGCCGCCCAGGTCTTCCGCGAGGCCGGGGCTCAGGTGCTGTGCACGGCATTCCTCGACCTCTGTCGGAAGCCTGGGTGCCCGCAGCGAGGCCGGGAGCAGCTCATGCCGCATACGCCGGGGCACTTCTCGCACGGCACGATCCACTGCAGGGCTCGCGCGCGAGCCGCGGGGATCGAGACGGCCACCGTGCTCCATCCGTCGCTGTCGCCGTTCTGATGACGCACGAAGGGCCCTGCAGCGTGCTGCAGGGCCCTTCAAGGACGGATGGGAGAAGTCGGCCGGGAGGCGAACACCAGGCTCAGCGCTACTTGCTCCGATCGATGCCGTGCGCCTCGTCATAGGCCTCCATGACTGCTTTCGCGATGCGTCCCCGTTCCGCGAACTCATAGCCCTCCTTCTTGGCCCACTCGCGGATCTTGTCGCGCTCCTCGGCAGTCGTCTCGGGTACGACTCGCTTCTTGACCGGCGTTGTCTTCCCGGCTTTCCGGCCGACCTTCAGGTACGGCTTCAGCGCTTCCTCAAGCTTCTTCTGCTCCTCAGCTGTGAGATCGATTTCGTACCAGGTGTCACCCAAGCCGAACATCTGTGTAGCCGCATCCGGCTTACCGCTGAGATCCGACTCGACAATGCTTCGAATGACCATAGCAGCGAGAGTAGCCGATACGCAAGGACCTTGGAAAGTCTGTCGCGGTCATTCGAGATAAGTGTGCCATTGAGGGCCGGAATAAGACTCAGGATTACTGCTAAAAGAGCAGAGGATGTGAATGCAACTGCTAAAATCACAGTGCCGCAAGGGGGTCTCGTACCCCGTTCCCCACCGACATAGACCCCGATCGAGAGGCCTCCACCATGTCCACGCTCGACACCGTCGACGACCATTCGCTCACTGACGAGGACACTGACCTCTTCGGACTGCTGTGCCAGCGCCGGGGGTGGTCGGATCAGTACCTGAAGGAGATCGAGTCCACCGAGCACGACGAGCTCCTGGACCTGGCCGAGATGGTCGAGGCCCTTGCGGACGCCCGGGCGACGGGCAAGAAGATCACCATTGCCCCCGACTTCGACATGGACGGCATCTCCTCCGGGGTCCTCGGCTACGCCGGTCTGTCCGAGCTCGGCTTCGACGTCGAGCTGCACCTGCCCGACTACCGCCGCGGTCACGAGCTCACGCCCGAGGACATCGCCGAGATCCACGCGAAGTGGCCCGACGCGCGGGTCCTGCTCACTTGCGACGGGGGAGTGAACTCCCACCGCGGTATCGCCGCCGCGCGTGCCCTGGGCTGGACGACGCTGGTGACCGATCACCATGAAGAGCTCGCGCCGGGCTCGACCGCGGACATCACCGTCGACCCGTGCCGGATCGACGAGACCTACGCCCACACTGGGATCTGCGGTGCCCACGTGCTCTACCAGCACACTCCTCACTCCACGTTGCTCCTCATAAACGACTCAAGCCTATCTCTAAAGGCATTTGCGACCGACTCTGAATCCATTCGATAAGGGCTCCGAAAAGCGAAGCCGGCACGCAGGGCCTGCACCGGACATGAAGAAGCCGGTGCCCAGATCGCCCGGCACCGGCTTCTCACTCCCAGATCAGATGCAGTGCATCAGACCGTCTTGATCTTGCCGGAGGGGAGCATCGAATCCGACATGTCCACGAACTTCCAGCCCTCGGCCGCCATCCGCGCCGCGCTGTCGACACGGACCCGCCCCATGAAGGCGCAGTAGCCGGCCTCGCCGAGGATGACCTTGTCGCCCTGGACGCCGAGCACCACGAGGGTGTGGCCGGCGGGATCGGAGCCCGGGCCGGAACCCACCGAATACGCCGTCGGAGTCGAGGACAACTGCTTGCTGGTCTCCCTCGCGATCGTGTACGCCGTCTCCTTGCCGTCACCGGCCGGGTAGGTCTGGAACGTCGTGTACTTGTTCACGAAGTAGGTCGAGAACGACACGCAGTTCTCAGCATGGTTGCTCCCGCACGAGCCAGGACCACCTTGGTCGCCGTAGCGGTCGTCGAGGAACTTGTCACCCTCCTTGTTGAAGAGGTCGACGAGGGCCTGAGCCTCTTCCTGGGTCATCCCGCCGTCCTTCAATGAGACAGAAGTACCGCCCTTGGTACTGCAGTTGCCCAGGATCGTATTGATGCCGTTGACGATGTTCTCGATGATCCCGCCGACGATGTTCTTGACGCCGTCCACGATCGAGTTGTCGACCGACCAGCCGCTCATCTTGCCGAACCACATCTCGGCGTTGTCGCCTCGTGCGGTGAGCCCGGCCGCGCCGTCAGCGGAGCGCTCCCAGTTCTCGTGGAAGTGCAGCGCCGCCGCACGCGGCGAGCCCTGCGACGTCTTGAGCATGTCCTTGAAGACCGTGACATCGCCCGGGTTGTCACCATCGACCATGAAGGCCAGCTGGGCCTTGATCGTGAACCAGTCGACGCCCTTGCTCTTCGCGTACTGGCGCAGCAGCGTGTTGCGGCCGAACGTCCACTGCCCGAGACCGATGCCGTTGTCCGTGTTCTGTGCGGCGCTGGCCTTCCCGGCGGTCATGGCATACGTCCCCGTGGGGAAGTTCTGCACGCTCGTCGGGTCGATCCCGGACTCCTGCGACCAGTTGCCGAGGATGCCCGCGATGTTCTCCTTCGGCATCCCCCAGCTGCTGAGTACCGAGTAGATCTCCTTGGCGTTCTTCTCCACGTCCGCCGGGACGGTGGCCCCGGAACCGTTGCCGACGCTACCCGCGTTGAAGACGCACGCCGTCCCGTTCGCGTTGATGCTGCCCTCGGTCAGCGCCGTCGAGTTGAGGACGCCGGTCAAGACCGTGCCCAGCAGGGCCACGGTGGCGGTCATCGCGACCGCACCCGACATGGCTGCCGCTACAGGGGTCATCGTCGCCGTGACGGTGACGCCCAGGACCGCGCCGGCCCCCTTGGCTATAAAGCTGCCGATCGCCATGAACGGCGCAGCGATCGCATGACCAACCGCCTTGGCGATGTTGACGATGAGCGTCCACAGCAGCTTCCCTGCGTTGACGGCCATCGCCATGGCGGCGAAGAACATGGACTTCAACCAGTTCAGCAAGGCCATGGCCATGACCACGCCCATGGCCGGCGGAGCAGCAGCCGCGCCACCGCCGACGGCGACGCCCTTGGCCGCCTTCGAGCCCAGGCCCTCGTCGTCTTTCGACGCACCGCGCTCGTAGCCAGTGCCGCCGGCACCCAGCTCGCGCTGGTCGGCCGGCTTGGCGTCCGGGCTGCCGCCGGTGACCTTGGACACGCCCTTGACCGCGTCCTGGGCCCCCTCGACGCCGACGTTCTTCGCTGCGCCAACGGCGGCTCCCGGAAGCCCGCCAGCCTGTGCGCCGGCCACGGCACCGGAGACGGCAGCTCCTGCGTAACGCCCGGCGTTACGGCGGGTCGCGCTGCTGCCGTCTCCCTCGATCGCCTTCTGGGCCGCGACTCCGGCCATGTTCCCGGCGACGCCGTTCATGCCCTGCTTGATCTTCGACCCGGCATTCGCGGCACCGGCCGCCTTGCCCGCGGTCTCTGCGGTGTCTGCAGCGTCCGGCATCTTCGGCGCGGCCTCCGGTGCCGTGTTCGCCGCGCCAGAAGGACCAGAAGAAGCAGCTCCCGGCCCCGGGAGCTGCTTGGGCACGCTGGCCTTGCCCTCGGGAGGCTTCTCGATGCCCTCCCGCGACCCTGCCGGGGCATCCCCTGACTCACCGACGTGCTCGGCTGGTCCTTCGTCGTCCCCTTCTTGGGACTCCGATTCGGCTTGTCGGTGGCCATGTCGTTTTCCTTTCCAGCTCAATTCCAGGTAGCGGGATGCGTCACTTCCTCGCCGCACTCAATGGAGAGTGGTGAGGAAGTCCTTGTCGTCGCGAATGGTGCTGTTGGACTGCACGTCCCGCAGACTCACGTCCAGTCGGAGCAAGTCGAGCGACAGATCAGACTCGTACTGCGACTTGTTCCGGGAGTAGTTCTGATACGCCTGTGAAAGGTTGTTCATGATGTTCATGAGAGGGCGCATCGTCACGTCAGAGGACTGGTAGCCGTTGGTGAGGCTGGTGCCGTCCGAGAGGATCCACTGCATGTCCGAGATCTGCTGGCTCGTCGGATCCGAGCCCTCGTCACGCTTCTTGGTGAAGAACTGGGCGTAGCTCTGACCGGCCGGCACCAGGGCGTCGAGGTAGCCGCCGTAGACGTTGCCTGCACGCCAGTTGAGGTCGAAGCCGCCCGGGACGACATGCTTGGTCTGCAGCGCCAGCGTCGAGACGCCGTCCTTGGCCGCGGCCGCGGAGACGCCCGTGATCTTGTCGGTGGAAATCGAGACCGGAACGGTCGGCGGACGCAGGAACAGGCCGTCGATCTTCGTCGTCTGCAGGTCGGACGTGTACGACTGAATCTGCGTCAGATTCGTGCGCAACTCGACGAGCTTCTGGTCCAGGGCATCCCTGGCCTCGGCCTCCATCTCCTTGAGCGCGACCTCGTAGTAGGCCTGCGCAGGGTCGAAGGTCAGAGCGTCGAGCGCCGCGATCTTCTGGACCCCGGATGCGCCGGGGTTGAAGAAGACCCGCCACTGGTCGTACTTGGAGAAGGTCTCGTCGCCGGCCAGCTTGCCGCTGCTGTGCGCCTGCTCCGCTCCGGGCGTGGTGAGTTCAGCATTCGCACGGACCGTCAGGTTCAACACCTGACGGTCGAAGGGCCGGTCGGCGTTCAGGAGGACCCCGACGTAGCCGGTCGAACCGAAGGCGTAGAAGGAGCCCTTGATCCCACTGGTGCTGACCGGCTCACTGTTCAGCGAGGTGTCCGACCCGAGCAGGAACGCCCTGTAGTCCGCGGCGTTGTACGAGATCTGAGCGGTCGGACTGAAGTGCATCATCACGAGCGCCTTGTTGCCGCTCTCGTTGGTGTAGACCCCGTCGACGGTGCCGTCGAGATTCGTCTTCGACGTCTTGAAGTCGCTGGTGTACAGCGCCGTCTGCGACAGCGAGTCACGCTCCGCCTGGTACGCCGAGGCCCCCGATGCGCTGATCACGATCGCGCCCGTGACCGCGAAGATGCCGAAGAACACCCCAAAACGCTCGATCGCGTGGTGCGAGTCGAGCTTGAACTTCCTACTGAAGGCCAGTGCCTTGTCCTTGATCCCCATGTTCTGCTCTCTTTCGTGCCTGCACCGTGCTGCGGGACCGGATATGGCGAACCGGGCCGGAGGAGGCCTTGCACCTCAACCGACCCGGTTCGCTCGACGCCTCTGTCCCCGGTCGTGTGCACGGTCTGTGACGGCCTCTTACTTGGAAAGGCCGCTCAGGAACCCGCTGAACTGATCGGCGGTCTGGACGATCACCGTGCCGCCGCCGAGGTCCGTGATGGTCTGCTGGCCGCCGGAACCGACCGTCGAGATCAGCGACCACCCGCCGGTGCCCAGGGCTCCGCCGACGAGAATGAGGAGCGCGATCGTGCCCCAGCCCTGCTGCTGACCCGCGGACTGCGGGTTGGCCATCAGCTTTTTGATCAGGAGCACACCGCCCCAGACCAGGCCGACAGCACCGAGCAGCAGAGCAGAAGACCGCCCCAGAGCTGGATCTGGGACTTGGCGTTCTGCAGGAAGCTGGTCAGGTCCCAGGCTGCACTCGGCAGGGAGGCCTGTGTGAGGACGGCTGCCTCGTAGATCTTCGTCATGGTTCTTTCCTCTCCTCTTTCGAATCATTCGGAGCCATGGCAGCGAGTCGCAAGGCAACAAGCGCAGGTCGCCCACCAGGACGGGCACTGATAGAAAATGGAGTGATCGGTTGCATGCTGCCGACCCCTCTCGCCGACTCGTATACGTGCACGTGTGCAATGGCCAATCTACCCCATTCGAATGGTGGATCGTAGGGGTCTCAAATGGTCTATCGACAAAGGGTCGCAAGGTGCTCGGAAACGAGGCGAATCGGCATCGCGGCGCGCGACCGCAGGGTCGTGATGGACGCCTGTGGAATCCGCAGTGCGAGATGTGTAATGTGCCGCTCCAGCACTGCTGCGGCGCTGGCCTGCTCGATTTCGAGGCGGGCCACCCTCACGCACTCGATCGCGATCTTGACCAGGAAGTGCCAAACCGCCATGAACCCACTGCCCGGGGACCTTTTCGCCCGCCGACTTCGTCAAGAACGCGAACGCCTCGGCATCAGCCAGGCAGAGCTAGCACGCCGTATGGCCGCACTGCTCGGCACGAACGTCGACTCCACCGCCATCACGCGCATCGAGCAGCAGACCCGCGCGGTCAGGCTCGACGAGGCGGTCACCGCTGCCGAGGCTCTCGGGGTCCCTCTGATCACACTGATCAGCGACAACTACGCCCGCGAGAACGAGGCTGAGATCCAGAACCAGCTCGCTGAGCTCGCCCTTGCCGAGCAGGAATGGGAGAGGCTGCGCCAGAAGATCCACCGGATCACCCAGACCATCCAGCAGCTCTCCGCCGAGCGGGAGGCCTTCCGTTCTCACGCGCTGGACGTCAACCCTGAAACCGCCGGCGACTACGAGCTCGATCTTGAGACGCAGGCCGCTCTCGACGCCCGGATGCGTGATGTCCGCAACAAGTCGGCCGGAGAGGTCGCAGGCTCAGGCGCATAACGCTGTTGCGGGCGGCTGGGCTGCATTCCCGGTCGTAGGCGTTCACCGTCTCGGGTTTCCACCACCGGATGCCTCTGGCTGAACTTGCGGCCACGGGCCCGGCATCGGACCGCGACCGCGCTAGGTGTATTGACCCGCAGGGTTGTTGACTCGGGTGATGGGTGGCTGGCCTCCGAGTGCGGTGTGGCAGCGATGGTAGTTGTAGGTGTGGAGGTCATTGCTGGTGAAGGGCCTCAGGTAGGCCCACTCGTCGAGCAGAGTGCGGTTGAAGCGCGACCTTGCCGTTGGTCTGGGGGCGGTAGATGCGGGTCAGCTTGCCGGTGGCGCCGATCTCGGCGAGTGCCTGCTGCCAGGCCAGGCCCTTGCGGTAGGCCCAGGCGTTGTCGGTCAGCACGCGCTCGATGCGGGTGATGCCGTGGGCGTGGAAGAAGGCGGCTGCGCGGGTGAGGAAGCCGGCGCAGGTGGCGACTTTCTCATCGCGGTGGATCTCGCTGTAGGCGAGACGGGAGTGGTCGTCGACGGCTGAGTGGACGTAGTCGAAGCCCATGCCGCCGCGGGTGGCCCGGCCGGCCTGGCGGCCCAGCGTCTTGTGGCCGCCGCCGGCCGGGATCCGGCCGAGTTTCTTGACGTCGACGTGGACCAGTTCGCCGGGCCGGGCGCGTTCGTAGCGGCGGATGATCTGGCCGGTGGGCCGGTCCATGAACGCCAGCCGGTTCAGGCCGTGCCGGACCAGGATGCGGTGCACGGTCGAGGCGGGCAGGCCCAGAACTGGGCCGAGGCGGGCGGGGCCGAGCTTGCGTTCCTGGCGCAGCCGGCACACCCGGGCCTCCACCGCTGCCGCCGTGCGATGGGGTGTCGTCCGTGGACGGCTGGAGCGGTCGTGCAGCCCCTGCTCGCCCTCCGCTCGCCAGCGGCGCATCCATTTGTGGGCCGTGACGCGCGAGATACCCATTTCCGCTGCGACGTGCGCGACGGGGCGGCCACTGCAGACACGTTCGACGAGCAGCCGCCTGCCGTGAACGGTGAGCCGGGCATTACGGTGGGACACGAAGACCTCCGTGCGGTGCAGTCCTAGACAGCTCCACCACACCGGAGGTCTTCGCCATGATCAAGCCCGGCAAGTGTCAACAACGCTCGTGATCAATACACATGTGCTGTTCGGGCACGTTGGTGACGGCACGGAGGCCTTGCATCGGTGAGGGCCTTCTGGTTTCGGTGGGGATTGCGACATCGTCCGCCGAGCCCAGGAGGCCCTCATGCGCCACCCTAATGCGCCGCTGACGCCGACCAGCAGACGGCGTCGTGCGGGCAGGCCTGAAGCGAGGTGTCGTCAGTAACGTCCGTTCCTGTACACCTCGCTGCTGTCACCGACGGCTGTGGTCACCACGCCCCATATGTCATGGACCGTCTCACGGGCGCCCTTGTCGTGGTTGTACCCGAACTGGAAGACGTACGTTCCCGCGTCGAGCGTGATGCCCTCGTTGAGCACCACGACGTAGTCCGCTCCTCCGTCCGAGGCCTTCCCTGCGTGCACCGTGACCTTGTCACCGAGCGACGTCCAGACACCGGTGTTCGCCACGCCACCCGTCTGCGCCACATGCAGCACGACCTTGAGCGCGGTGAGCTTCTTGGTGGTCGTGACGGTGACGGAGCTCTGGCTCCAGTAGCCGTCCGGGGACTTCAGGGCGGTCTGAACGGCGACATAGCTGCTCTGCCCGGCCACCGAGGACTTGACGCCCGACCGCTGGGACGTGGCCTCGGGCGTGTGCGCCGGTGCGGGGGCGGGAGCGCCGGGGACGTGGCCCGGGGCGGCTGCGGCAGGCACGGCCGCCGCGGCAGCCTTCCCGGCCTCCGTCGCGGCGCGCTTCTTCTCAGGCGTCGTCGAAGTCGGCGTCGGGCTGCCGTCCTCGTCGAGGCCCTGGCCGGGAGCCAGGATCGGCTCCGGCTTCTCCTTGGCCGTCGCGGCGGGTGGCGAACTCATTCCTTTGACCGCTCCCGCGGCCGCGACCAGACCGCCGACCGCGACAGCCGCGCCGAGCAGCCACTTGGAGACGGCGTGGCCGGCAACGCCGGTGGCACCCACGGGAGTCGGCGCCGCGTGCGCACCGCGCTGCTGGTCGGCGGCAGCGGCCTGCCACAGCGCGACAGAGGAGTCGTTGTCGGCGGCCTCCGTGCTCTGCGCACCCTGCTCCGCGTCGCCCTGTGCCTCGCCCTTCGCCTCGTCTCCGTCCGCCTCACGGACGGCGGCCGCCTGCGCTGCCGGGCCTGCCTCGGCCACGGGCGACTCGGCCTGCGAGGACGTGGGCTCCTCGGAGCTCCGGTCCTCGCCCTCGGCCTGTGGCGTGGCCCAAGGCAGGGGTTGGTCCCACACGGCGCCCGCCGGCTGACCGGCCTTGCCGTCGGCATCGGTCCCCGGCGCGGCGGGCGCCGGCGCGACCGCGACCTGCGCTCCGGCCTGCCCGGCGGAAGCGGCCGTTTCGCCAACTTCCTCGGAGGCGTGCTCTCCTGGTCTCATCTGGCCCTCGTTCCCTTCTTCATTCCTCGTCGGTATCGGTACGGCTGCCTGCATCGGCTGCGCGTCGGTCATCGTTGATCAGTGTGAGGAACCTTTCCGCACTGGCCTCGGCGGTCTCCGGGCCGTCCGACTGGTGCACCACCGTGTCGGACTCGTGCTCGGGCGCCGACTCCGGCGGCGGCGCCGGCGAAACGGGAGGTTCTGCTCGGCGGCTGTCCGACGCGGCATCACCGTTGATGCGGGTCAGAAACGCCTCGACCAGGGGGTCAACCGGGCGCTCGGCGTGGGATGTCGGGGCGGTGTGCGGCGTTGCGCCGTCCCCGTCCCCGTCCCTGTCATCGCCGTTGTCCGGCTGCTGGGGCTCCGGCTCGGTGACGAGGATTTCCCGCAGGGCGGGGGAGTCCTCGAGGTCGGTGGGGAGCATGAGGTACAGGCCGCCGGGGGCGTCGACGAGCAGGTTTCCGTGCGGGCCGGAGAGGACGAGTTCGACGTCCGTCTTGTAGTAGCGGAACTGCCGGGTGGAGGCCGTGTTGCGCTCCAGGACCTCTTCGGACTCCCCGGCCTGTTCCCCGGAGCCATGGCTTTCGTAGCGCAGCGGCAGCGAGTCCCGCAGCGAGTGGCCGTCGACCTCCCCGCCGACGGCCGGGCCGATGCCGGCGAACCACGCACTGGCCGCGCCGCTGACGTGCTCCTCGGTGTCGCGGCCCTGGTTGAAGTGGCGGGAGAGGATCTTCACTTCGGACCCGGGCAGAGCGGTGGCGCTGGTGATCCGCATGCCCACGGTCACCTTCTCGCCGCCGACCAGCACTTCGTACTTGTGCCGCAGCAGCTGCTCCAGGCTCAGCCGCATGTGCACCTCGTTGGTGAGGTGGTCGTACAGCAGGCCGAAGAGCGTGGAGCCGTTCGGCCGCCAGGACTCCGGCGTCGTCGGCTGGGGACGCGAGGTGGTCGGGGCTGCGGGCAGCACGGCCCAGCGGTTCACGGCCGTGGCGGCGGGGAGCGCCCAGGGATGCCCGTGCTCGGCCATCAGGTCCACCAGTGCGTCGTTCGACGGCCGTTCCTCGGACTCCCACCGCGCGACGGTGTTCTGGGAGGGCTGTGCGACCGGTTGTGGTGCCAGGCCCGGCCGGACGGTGTGCTTGGGGATGACGACCCGTACCCAGCCGTCGACGGAGCCCTCCTCGGGCCGGCGCGGGAACCGGGCGACGAACGACGGATGCTGCTGGATGCGTCCTGCCGCGTGGCGGCGGTGGCCCAGCAGGCTGGAAGTCGCGAGCGTCACGCCGTGGTAGCCACGCACGGGTGCGGCGAGGATCTCGGGCATCTCCTGGGTGATGTCCATCTCGATGTCGAACCGCTGGCGCAGCTGGAACTCGACCGACGGGTTGCTGGTCTGGCCCCAGTAGACGCCCACGCCCTGTGCGTGCTGCTCGTGTGCCGTGCTCGCCTCGCGGGACCAGCCGCCCGCGAGCTGGAGTCCGCCGGTGGTCGAGGTGCCGACCCTGCCGTGCAGTTCGGCGTGGGCCTCGACCTCGGTCGAGCGGGACGTGCTGGTCGTGTTCTCGGTGATCGCCTTGCCGCGCAGCAGCATCGTCATCTCGGGCCGGTCGTGCTGTGACATCGGCTCCAGGGTCGCGGCGGTGACCTTGGTCCACAGGTAGCGGGTGGCGCCGAAGGCCGACGGAATCGGCCACCACCGCGTGACCCCGGTGGTGTTGAGCAGGGTGAACTGGTCGAGCAGGGCCGCGGGCGAGTAAGAAGCCTCGATTTCGCTCAGCAGTTGGCTCGGCAGGTGGCCGACGCCGTCGGGGCCGGGCCGCAGCAGGCGCTGCTCGGTCAGCCACTGCTTCATCGTGTCCAGCACGCCGTCGGACTTGAGGACCTCCGGGTGGGTCCCTCCGGACAGCAGTGCCGGGTCGAAGTGGTCGGTCGGGGGGTGCGGTTCGACGTGGTCCACGCCGTCCGGTACCGGCAGGCCCAGGTCGAAGATCCGGCGCTCGGGGACCACGAAGTCCAGGCCGTGCCTGACCTCCATGGTCAGCTCGTCGCTGGTCGTGCCGGAGGTGCCGCGGGTCACGGCGTCGGTCAGATGGCGCCCACGCCACCGGTCGAGGGTGATCTGGAACACCGCGTCGGCCCGGTAGGTGTGCTTGGGGCCGCCGTATGTGCCGCGCGTGATGCCGATCGGCCCGACGGCGGTGCTGTCGCCGGTCTCCCAGCCCCACTGGAACCCGCCGCCGAGGGTGCCGCCGACCTCGGCGGTCAGGGCGTTGCGCTGTCCGGCCGCGGCCCCTTCCTCGCCGGCCGAAGCCGCCTCCTCGCCCTCATCCGCACCGTGGCCGAGGTGCACCACCGGACCCAGCCGGCCCGCCAGGCCCAGGGCACGGGTGCGGTCGTCGGCGTGCTCGTACTTGGCGGAGGCGCTGCTGTTCTGCCACAGCTTGAAGTCGGAGCCGTCGTGGGCCCGCACATGGTGCGGGTCGACGGCGACGATCCGCAGCCGCAGAGCCTGGTGCCACCCGTCGGGACCGTCGGGCAGTTCCGTCCGCCGTCCCTGAGCGCTGGTCAGCGACGGGAAGCGCGCCACCAGTTCATTCGGGGAGAACAGCGCCCTGATCTCCGCGGGCCAGTTCGCCGGGTCCGCGGGCCACATGTCCGGATGGCCGTTGGCCTTCCGGTACATCTCCGCCGCCGCACGCACCACCTCGGGCGGGGCTGTCACCGACCGGAACACGGCGGTGGCGCCATGGCCGGCGAAGTCCACCTGCCGGTCCACGGCCGGCAGCGCCGGAAGCGGCCGCGTCTCGTAGGCCTCGCGCAGCGATTCCCGCGAGATCCTCTCCACCGGCACGTGCAGGTGCGGCACGGCCACCTGGGCCACCACCTGGCCCGGCTTGTCGATCCACCACCTCTGCTCCGGGTGACCCTCCGTGCGCACGGACAGCTCGTAGATCACGTTGTAGACGTGCTCGTCGACCTTGCCGCTCATGTCCGCGCGCTGACCGGACGCCGCCCCACCGGAGAACACCTGCTTGGTTCCGCTCCCGATCCCGCCGGTCACACCCGCCTGCCCGAGCTGCAGTCGCACCTCCTCGGCCAGCTCGACCCGGCCGCGCGCACCGAGGAAGCCCCGCACGCTCCAGCTGTTCTTCCGCTCTCCCGTGACGGTGGCACCCTGATTGGTGCGGACGTTGAGCGACATCGGCCGCGCCTCATCACCGGTGATGCCGCCGACGCGCTCCAGCAGCCGGGCCGCCATCGACACGTGGTACGTCCGGCCGCCCAGCCGCACCGAGTGCTCGATGCCCGACATCAGCTGCGCCAGGTCGGTCTCCAGGGTCGCCCGCCCGAACGAGGTGAGCAGGTCCGCGTCGGCGCCCGCCCAGTTCACCCGGGGGCGGCGCAGCTTGACGAAGGGCGGCTCGAACGTCAACTTCGGTCGGCGACCGGTCAGCTGCTGGTGCGTCAGCTCGATGACGGTCCGGATCTGGTCGTGGACCAGTTCGGCGCCGGGCAGCCCGAAGAGGATGCCGAAGCCCGGGCCCTTGCGCGCCGCCAGGGCCAGCGGCTCGCGCTCGTGCGGCTCGGGCAGCTCCGCGTCCAGCCGCTCCGGGCGCCGGAACGCCGCCTCCGGCAGGCCTACGCCCAGCTCGGCGGCCTCGGCGAGCAGCGCCCGCACGTACGGGTGGGCCTCCACCGGCCCGTCCGGCTCCGGTTGCGGCTGCCGTAGCAGCGTGGCGTCCGGACCGAGCACGCGGTGCTCGAAGTCGGCGGCCTCATGGCTGGGGACGGCGAGTTCGGCCGGCACGGTCAGGGTGACCGGCTCGATCCGGTGGGTGGTGGAACGCACCTCGAGGGTGAGGTTCAGGGAGGCGCGGTAGCGCGCATGGTTTTCGGTGGTCTGGACGATGGTGTGGGTGTCGGTCGCGAGGGCCAGGCCGTGACCGGTGGCTCGGTTGAACTCGCCGGTGAGCGAGAAGAACTCCGCCGGCCCCGCGGTGACCCGCGCGCCCAGCGAGAAGCCGGTGCGTGCGCCCTCCTTCCGGCGCACGGCCAGCGTGTTCGCGGCGTCCTCACGTACGGGGACCTTGCTCGTGTCGCCCAGATAGCGCAGGCCCTCGACCGTCGCGTGGATCGCCACATGGCCCCTGAAGGAGCTGCCGATGCCCAGGGAGCCGGACACCTGCCCCGTCACCAGCCCGTTGGTCAGCAGGTTCTTGCTCTGGTTGATGGCGGACCGCTCGTTCAGCTGGGTGAGAGTCCGGTCCATCAGGGCTCGTACGACATCGGCGGACAGCCCCGCCGAGTGCAGCCGGCGCTCGAACTCGGCGGCCGACGGGATCAGATCGATCGCGTTGATGATGGTCCGGGCCCGCTGATACCCAGTGTCCGAGGGCTCGCCGCCGCGCGACGGTTCGTGGGCGACGTGCCGCAGAGCACCCGGCACGGTCAGCGATTTGGGGAGCTGCACGGTGAGACGGGCGGGCGTGACCACGTCGTGGGGACGTTCCTCGCCGTCGACGAAGATCCGCAGCTTCAGGCCCGCACTGAACGGGGTGCTCTGCTGCATGAAGACCTTGCGGTCGAAGGCCACCGTGCGGTTGGTCTGCGTCTCGCCGGTGCGGTGCGCTTCCAAGGTGAGTACCGGCGCGGGTGTGACCGACGACGCGACCTTCGCGCCCGTGGAGATCGCCGTCAGTACGGACGTCCCGGCGCCCCAGCCCTGCTCCCACGCCGACTTGTGCGTGGTGGCCGGCTTGGTCCAGTTGAGGGCGTACTGCTCGACAGCGGGCGTGGTCGCCGGCAACGGCTCGACATCGCGCAGCACCGGCCGCAGCCACACCACACGACCGCCCGCCGTGAGCCGCAGCCCGCGCTGGAGGGCCGCCTCCCAGAAGTCCAGCCGCCGCTCCTTGTCCTTGTCCGCGGTGGACGTGCCGGCGGTGTCCCGGCCGGCCGACAACGCCTCGGGTACGGTCCCGTCCCGGAGCAGGGTGCGCAGACCCTCGCGGATGCCCGTCGTCAGCTCGGCACTGTCGCCGTCGTTTCGCACCGCGTAGGCGATGTTGTTGGCCCACTGCCGGATCAGCGCCTCGTCCCAGGGGTCGACGGCGATGACGTTCAGCTCACCGTGCGCGTCCATGTCGTCCTGGCCCATGTACCAGGGGGCTTCGGCGTGCGGGGGCTGCGGTTGTGGCTGTGGCTGAGCTTCCGGATCTGGCTGATCTTGTGGCTGTGGCTGCGGCTCGGGAGGGGCCGTGGGGGTGTCCGGCTGCTGCTCGTGCTCCTGCTCGTGCGGCTGTGCGGTGTCGGTGGCGTCGGCGTCGGCCGATATTTGGGACTGCTCGGTCTCGGATGACTCCAAGGCGATCTCGGATGCCTCGGACGCCCCCTGGGGCTGCTCGATCTCGGACGCCCGTGGCGACAAGACCTCCGGCTCGCCAACAGCCTCGGTTCGGGTGCCGTCCGCGCTGAAGAAATACGTCGCCCTGGTACGCACGTTCGCGATGAGGAACTGGCGGAGAGGGTCGTCTGCGCTCGCCTCGTGCTCGTCGCCCGCCCAGCTCACGATGAGGTGCTCCGCGCCCTCGGGCACGTCCGCCCACTCGAACAGGAACTCCCCGCCCGGGCCGCGGGTGACCAGCATCCGCCGTCCCACCAGCTCCTCGGTGACCTCGTGCAAGTAGACCTGGTGCGAAACCACTTGGCCTGAGCGCCCGAACCTGGTCTCCAGCCCCGTGGCCTCGTGGACCACCGGGCGCAGACCGTTCGGCTGGGCGGGCAGCACCGTGAATCCGTTCACGGAACGCCCGGCCGCGTCCGTGACAGGCCCGGCCTCGTCCAGGGCCCGCCGGGCGTCCGTCCACAGCGCCTCATGGACCGCTGCCCGCAGCTCGGCGAGCTCCTCCCGGTCCGACGCCGGGTCGAGTCCGGCACGCTGCAGGAAGTCCGTGGCATCGTCGGCGATCAACGACGTCAGCAACGGAGGCGTCTCACCGCGGGTGCCGCTCTGCCGCGCCTTGGGCAGCGTCTCGTCGAAGATCCGGGCCAGCTCGGGGTCGTACTCCAGGCCGATGGTGCCCAGGTGGTTCTGTGGCTCCACCAGGGGCGGACGCTTCGCGAACAGCCCCTCGTTCAGCCGGCGCAGCAACGTCCGCCAGGGCGCCTCACGGTGCGCGCCGACCGGTACCAGGACCCCGTCCGTGCCGAAGCGGAGCGCCTCGTCGGTCACCCGGTCGATGAGGACGTACGCGTCCGAGGTCGTCTCCAGCCCGTGGGACGCCACGACCCACGGGTCGTCGGCGACGAGTTCGGCGACCCAGCCCGAGGGCGCGGTCTCGGAGACCGGGACCCGGAGCTTGCGGATCAGCGCACCCGCCAGGTGGTCGGGCAGCCCCGCGCCGGTCAGCGGCACCTCGACGTCGCGGGGTACGCCGGTTCCGTCGAAACGCCACCCCAGGTCATCGCCGGGAGTGCTGACCCACACCTCGGTCAGCGTGCCCGCCGCGTCGCGGACCTCGCCGAGCTGGTACTGGTTCGTGCCCTCCGTACCCACCGCGCCCTCCGTGTCCACCACGGACAGCTCAGAACCGTCGGCACCGGCGGCGAACCGCAGGAAGTCCGCCGTCCCCGTCAACCGCACGTCCAACGCCTGCGGCACCCGGTCCGCACCGAACTGCCAGCGGGTCTCGCCCGACGCGTCGGACGCGGTGTACCCGCCGTCCGCTCGCGACGTCACCGTCCAGCCCGGCACCGCTTTCCCGCCCGCGTCCATGACCTCCGGGACCGCCGGCAGGCCCAGCAGCTCGTACCGGGCGATCACCTCCGGCGACGGCACCAGCAGCCGGAACGGGGGAGTCGCGTGCAGCCCTTCGGGGACGGTCGGCAGCCCCGGCTGCCACCGCGCCCGCGGCTCCCTGCCGCGACCTGCCGTCTGCTCGGGCTCCTCCTCCAGTTCCTCCGGCTCCTGGGTGACGTCGCCGGACTCGGCCTGCCGGTCCTGCTGGTCCTGCTCGGCCTGATCGGCCTGTTGAGCGGGCTGCTCCGCCGGGGCCTCGGCCGACGGTGTCTCCGCTACGTCCTCTACGTTCGCTACGTCTGACACGTCGCCCGGTGTCTCCACCGCGTCCAGCGGTGCCTTGCCGCGGCCGATGACCATGCTGGCGGACGACTGGCCGGTCTGGGGCAGGACCTGACGGACCAGTGCGCCTCGGTTGTCGAAGTGCCACTCGGCCGTGGTGCCCTGGTTCGGGTCCGTCAGCGGGACGGTGGCGGTGAGGCGGTCCGGGAAGCGGGCGAGGCGTCCGCCCTCGACCGGGTCGCCCTGACGGTTCAGGAGCTGAAGCGGACCTTCGATGCCCGTCGGCACCGACAACCGCACCACGTGGTCGAGTCCCGGCAGCTCCAGTTCGCGGTACTCGAAGCGGTTGGCGGAGTCCAGGTAGAGGTTGCCCTCAGGGCCCTGGATGACGAACCCGCCGTCCTCACGCGGCAGCACTGTCCGGTCCGGGACGACCTCACCTGCGGAGTCCACCAACTCCAGCCGCGAGGACGCCGGGGACGTCTCGGTCGCCGGAGTGTCGGTTCGCCGCAGCAGGTGCCCGGCAAGCGGCCCGGCGTCGCGCAGCGGCTCCTCCACCACCCGCACCCGCGTCGCCGGATCGGCGGCAGGTCGCGGCGACTGCTCCGCAAGGTCGCTCGCGTGCTCCGCAGGCTCCTCGAACTCCTCGGGCACCGTCGGCAGCGACGTCCGGGTGTCGTCGTCACCGGGCTCGCGCAGGCCCAGTCGGGCCAGTCCCTCCTGGTCGACCACCACCAGGATGGGCTCGTCCGGCTCGGTGGTGAGCGGCGTCTGCCACTCCGCGAGGGCGGGACGGCTCCGCGCAGGAATCTTCTTCTCGCGGTAGGCGGGCGTGACCGTCCACTTCGGAGTCAGCCGCACCAGGTAGTGGGGGCCTGCTTCGGCTTCCTCCGCCGGCTTCGGAACCTCGGGGGTCGTCTCCGCTGCGACGGACTTCGGTTCCCCGTACGTCAGCCAGGTGCTGTACGGATCGGCGAGCAGCACGTTGGGGCGGTTGGCCGCGGTCTGGTCGTCGACCTGGATCGTCGGCTGGCGGAAGTCGGCGATCCATTCCGGGCCCAGGTCACCCGCGCTCGTCCAGGTCGTCTCGGCCTTCGCGGTGTCGGTGGCGGTCCTGGTCAGGGAGCCGCCCTGGATCACCCGGACGACCTCCCGATCCACCACGTCGGCCTTGACCGTCACCTGGGCCAGAGCGTCCCCGGCGACGTCGATCACCTGGCCCTGCTCGGAGAGCGCCTCCGGCAGCCTCGAGCGCAGCAGCTCGGAACCCGTCTGCGACAGCAGCTTGAAGCCCGCGCTCGGGCGCAGCACCGGCCGTCCGTCCCGGCCCGCGAAGGCCAGGTCGTTGAGCACCTCGTGGAGCTGCGGCGCGTCGAAGGGACGTACCAGCGTCTTCGTGGGCAGGCCCACCGGCAGTCCGGCATCCTGCTGCCACTGCGACAGCGAACCCTGGACCGGCGCCCCGGTCGACGGACCCGTCTCGTCCGCCGGGAGCACCTCCTCCGCGGGCACGGTGGAGCGAGCCGCACCGGGCAGCGTGAACTGCTCGGTCCACGAGCCGTCGAACGAGCGGCCGCCGGGCTTGGGCATCCAGTCCGGCAGATGCTTGCTGTAGGTGCCCGGACTCGCGTGCGGATGCACCTCCATCGTCACCCGCAGATCGTGGAGGAACTGCACACTCACCCCGGACTCGGAGCCGGTGAGCGAGTCGGTGTGCTCCTTCGACACCTCGTCCTTCGTGGTCCAGGAGCGGGAACCGCCGACTCCGGCCATGAACATCGCGCCCGGCATGCCCGTCGCGCCCGGATTGGCGGCGAGGTACGCGCCCCACAGGGCGGAGATGCCGGACTGGGTCGTGTCGGCCGTGCGCTCGGTCGTGTCCAGGCCGCCGCGCGAGGTGTGGCGGGAGCGCGTGGCGTGGTAAGTCCCGTGGCCCAGCTCCGCCTTCAGCACCACCAGCTGTTCCACCTTGCCGAAGGCCGTGTCGCCCTCCAGGAACACCGGGCGCCCGCCGTTCAGCATCTGCTCGATCGCCGTACCGGAGGTGGGCCCCGACAGCACCGGGCCCAGCACGTCGTGCACCAGCCGCTCGTTGATCCGGTCGAACCTCGTCGGCTGCCCGTTCGCCACGGACCACTCGTTCAGCCGGCGCGCGATCTGCTGGACCAGCTCACCGCCGGCCTCCAGCCGGTACAGGTCGACGCTGCCGCTGCCCCGGCCCACATTGGCGGGCGCCCGCACCGTCGGCACGTCCGGCGTCTCGGTCGGCGCCGGCGACTCCTGAGCCGGGGGTTCCGCCACTGGAGAGTTCGCAGCCGGGGACTCCGCCGCCGGCGTGTCCGGATCCTGCCGCGTTTCGGTGTCCACGTCGGCCTCGGCCTCGGCGACCGTCGCGCGGTAGTGCTCCGCGTCGCGCGCCGCCAGCTTGGCGATGTCCGACTGGGTCAGTTCGCCGACTCGGTGGATCTCGCCGGCCGGCACCCACACGGTGACCGCGTCGGGCACCTGCACCCAGGACGACCGTTCCTGGGCCGGGTCCCGATGGAGCCGCTTCGCAAGGTCCTGCCACGCCTGGTCCTTGGTGGTGCGGGCCTGGTAGGTCGCGTCGAAGCTCACCAGATAGCCGCGCTCGACCCACTCGTCGGTGGACACGTCCCTCGCCGTACGCCCGGCGGACGTGCCCTGCGTCTCGACATAGCTCAGCGAGCCGCCGACCTCGCCGCCGACGTTGATGTGCGCGTCGGGGATCGGCGTCAGGATGCCGCCGCCGAGCTTGGCCTTCACGGCCCAGCCCTGCTGGGCGTCCGTAGCCCGCTCGACCTGCCCGTGGCGTGTGCCGCCGAAGCGGTGCTGCTCGTCGACCGCCACGATCCGCGGGTCACCGAGCCGGGCCGACAGGCCCACGCGAGCGAACAGTTCGCGGTTGCCCGCGAGTCCCGCCCGATTGTGGCTCTTCAGGGGGACGGTGTCCGCGAGTCCCACCGCCCGCTCGAAACCGGCCATCCGGGCCGTCGGACCGGTGAAACTCTCCAGGACGTCCAGCGCGGCGTTGCGCTCGCTGATCTCGTCCCGCTTCCGTTCCAGCCAGTTCTTGCCCTGGTGCTGGTCGAACTCGGCCGGGGCGCTGCCCGTCAGCGGCCGGCGGTAGAACTCCCGCCAGCTCGTTCCGGGCGGTGCGGCCAGCATCTCGGCCATGGTGCTCTGCAGCTCCGGCACCGGCTTCAGCGAGTCCAGCTGGTAGTCGGCCGGCAGGCGTCCCACGCGCTGGTCGGACTCCGGCGCGTTCCCTTCCTGCCACACCGGGGTGGACGCTTCGGCCGTATCCCGCGACGGCTCCGCCAGCGGCACCGCGGCACGCTGGGGCACCGCCACCTCGACCCGGCCGTGAATCCTGGGGGACCCGTCGCCCGAGGTGTCCCGCCACCGCTCGACTTCGCCCGGCATCGACCAGCGGCCGCCCACCCGGACCTCGAAGTCGACCGGGAAGTCGAAGCGGTGGGCGCCCGTGCCGCCGCCCAGCGGCCGCTCGGAACCCAGCCGCTGCGTCACCTTGTGGGTGTCGACCTGGTTGGACTTGTACGCCAGCCCGGTCGAGGCGTAGTCGATCTCGTCGCCGTCGACGAGGTACCCGGCCGCCGCCACGCCGACGGAGCTGTCCCGGCGCCTGGTGAGCGAGGTGCTCTGGGCGTGGCTCGCGGAGGTGGAACCGGTCAGCGTCACGTCCGCCGTCCCGCCGGGCACATATCGGCCGTCCGCGGGGCGCAGCACACCGCGGACGAACACATCCGGGGCGCCGCTGGACCACGCGCTCAAGGGGAACCGCACCCCGTCCCCGCCGTTCGCCAGCTCCCGCGCGTGCTCCCGCAGGAAGGCGCGCAGCCTCGTCCTCGTCCTGTCCAGCCGGGCGGAGTCCAGCAGACCCTCCGCGTGCAGACGGTGCAGCACCCGGCCGACGATGTCCTCCACCGTCTCGTCCGCGAGCCGGTACACGGAGTCCAGCCGGTCCGCCACGGTGAACCGGCTCACGCCCGCCGGCTCCTCGACGGCAGCCCCCGGCGTGGCGGACTCCTCCGTCTCCGCGGGGTCATCGGCGGACACCGCGTCCTGGGCGTCGTTTGCCGGCGCCGCCGCGTCGCGCTCGCGCGTCCACAGCGTCGCCACACCGCCGTCGACCCGCTGCGCCTGACCGTCCGGGCCGCCCACCCGGACGACGAGGGTGAACTCCGCCCGGCGCTTGTGTACCGGCCCGCTGTACTTCTCGGCTTCGGTGCGCTCGCGCTTGTCGGTGACGTCGCTGGTGTTCCTGGTCAGTCCGTAGCCCAGGACGACCGGGCCGACAGTGCCCGTCGCATGGGTCGTGTTGCCCACGCCCACCGTGACACCGGCACCCCAGCGCTGGGTCACGCCCTGCCCCGAGGTGTTCTCCTCGCTGATCTCATGGGTGCGGGTGACGGTGCCCCCCGCGTCCGGGAAGTCCTGGACGACGACGTCCTTGGCGATGGCCAGCATGACCTGGGTCCGCCCCCAACGGCCCTTGAACGGGAAGGACTTGCGGACCGGCTCACCGCCGAACAGTTCCGTCGCATGCTCGGGCAGCCGCTCCAGCCAGGTGCGCAGATCCCGCGCCACGGGGTCGTTCACGTCGAACTCACGGCCCAGCGCCTTCTCCACCTCGCGGACGACACCGGAGCCGACGCTGGTGAACTCGGCGTGCACCACTTCCTCGGTGCGCAGCCGCTCGATGCCCTGCCGGCCGTCGCTCCGCGTGGCGGTGTCCTCGGCCGGCTTGGGCCAGGTGAGCTGCACCGGTACGTGGACGATGTCCTCCTGGACCCTGGCCTTGCTCCAGGGCCAGCGGCCCGGCTTGCGCACCGAGACGCGGTACGTCACGTCGTGCCCGGCCGTCGTGACCGGCACCCCGGTCTCAACGACCTTCGTCTTCATGCTGCGCCTGGTCTTCGCGGACTGCTTCGAGTCCCGCGCGTTGAAGATCCCCGCGATCTTCGCCTGGACCTGCACCCACGGCATCGGGATGCGGCCCGCCGCCGGTTCGAGGGACGGCGGCTGGCGGGTGGCCGACGAACTGTGGTCCTCCACCACCTGAGTCCGGTTGAAGGTGAAGTCGTCGGTGCCGTCCGTCACACCGTGCGGTGTGCCGAGGCCCACGGCCTCCACGACCACCTGTGGCCCGCCGTTCCTCCGGCCACTGAAGTCGACGAGGTGACCGCCGTCCAGGGCGCGGTGGAAGTTCGCCTTGAGCTGCTCGTCCGAGAAGGCGTTGTCGATCAGTGCGTACGTACCGCGCTCGGCGGCGGCGAGTCCGACCATCCGGACGACGGCGGTGCGCACGTCGGAGCCGTCGATGTCGCCGGTCACCTTCGGCTGCTCCGCCCGCGCCCGGCGCATCAGCTCGGCGGGGTCGAGCGGGTGGTCGCTCAGGCCGAGCACGTCCTCCACGTCGGCCTCGGCGAACAGGTCGGTCAACGTCTTCCGGGCGCCCTCGGTGGCGGCCTGTGGCGCGGGTGCCTGTGTCGGCCGCGGCGCGGTCTCGGTCCCGTCGGCCCGGTGCGCGGGCCCGGTCGTCGGCTGCCCGATCACCTGGGTGAGCGGCGACCCTGATGCCTCGTCGTCCCGCGGCATCTCCGCCGGCATGGACTCCCGCGCGTCCGCGTCGAAGAAGCGGGTGATCCCCGTCATCACATCGGTGAGGGAGAACCCGCCCAGCAACCGCTCGGCCCGTTCGCCCTCCAGCGGGGCGACCAGGAACGAACCGGCGAGGTGAGGCGGCGTGATCAGTTCCGGCCGCCGCTGCGCCATGTCGGCACCGTGCGGCAGCCGGACCAGCAGCCCGTCCGGCAGTCCCTCGGACACGCCGGTCAGCGGCAGCTCCCGGCGGCCGTCGGCGCCGACGGCCGCCGGGCCCCCGGCCTCCTGACGCTCCGCGATGACGGACTGCCGCTCGGCGGCCTCGTTCGTCTCCGCCCGCACCGACAGGCCGTCCTCGGCCGGCGAGGCTTCGTCCCCGAGCGGCCCCGCGTCGAGGTCGGTCAGCGAGGATTCGGATCCGTCCAGCCCCCGTTCGGACCCGCCCACCTCCGCTTCGGAGCCGTTCTGCCAGGTGAGGGAGCCGATGCTGGAGAGGGAACTGACCGAGGCAGCCGGGCTGCCCGGCTCCTGTTCCACCTGGTCCTGAGCGGCGGACTCCACGTGCTCCGTCCGGCTTTCCGCGGGGCGGAGCTCCTGGCCCGGTGCTTCCGAACGCTCGGACTCGGCGGGCTGCTCGAGCGGCGCCTGCGAGGTCCCTTGCGGCGACGGGTCGTCGAGGGTGGCCGGCTGGTCTGACACCTCGCCCGCACCCCGTGAGGGCGCCACACCGCGCGGCGTCCGCCACGCCTCCGCGAGCTGTGTGTACGTCACCGGTCGGCCCGGTGTCTTGAGCGCGGCGACCAGGTCCATCAGCCGCAGCCGCGCGGCGGGGTCGACCACGTCGTACGGCCCCACGCGGTCCAGGCGACGCACCAGGGCGTTGAGATCGCCGACGGAGACCGGCCACTCGGAACCGAGCTTCATGACCCGGCGTGCCAGGTCCACGGTGCGGCGCACGGTCGTGAGCCGCTCGACGGTCAGGTGCTCGGGGCCGCCGTACACGTCGCCCGCCACATCGGCCAACCGCCAGAGGTTGAGCCCGCCGTTCGCACCCACCCGCCTGGCGAGCGGCCTGAGATCGGCGCGCCTGACCACCGGGCGGGAGCCGGAGAGCCGCTGGAGTGCGCCTCGCAGCGCGGTGGCGCGGGTCCGTGCCTCGCCCGGGCTCAGGGTGTCCGTGGTGGGGAACTCCGGCGGTGCCTCCTTGGCGACGATCAGCTCGTAGGAGCCGTTCTCCCCCTGTTCGATCGTGCGCCGGGTGATCTTCATCCGGGCCCCGGGCAGCAACAGGATCTCCCGCTCCTGCGGCTTCGCCGAGAAGGCCGTGATGTCCCGGCTGTATGCCCCGCTGAGTTCGGCACCGACCAGGACGGGATGGGTCATGGGCAGGCGAGCCTGGAAGTCCATGAACACCTGGGCCTGCCGTCGGCCCCGGGCGAAGCTGGAGAACGCCGCGAAGGAGAGCTCCGATCCGGCGAAGGTGGGGGAGACGAAGCGTCCGATCCCCGAGGCGAGGTCGCCCACGGAACGGGTGCCGCGCCAGGCCGTGCCGAGGGCCGGCGGCAGCTGTGCGAGAGCGTCCACCAGCATCGCGTTGTGAACCGACAGCTCCTTCTCGACACCGGGCAGCAGCGGCTCGACGGCGGCGTAGAGCTGCTTCTTGAGCCGCGCCAGCTGCTTGGGCGTCATGGACGTGCGGTCGGTGGCCAGCAGTCCGCTGACGCCGGGGTCGCCCGCCAGCACGCCCGGCACGACCACGCGGTTGTCGTCGAGGTGCTTGTCGAGCAGACGCTGGATCAGGACGCGCAGAGCCGACCGGGTGCCTGCGGACTTGAACGTGAGCAGCACGTTCATCAGCCGGAAGGCCGGGCCGGTGTAGGTCATCAGGGCGGCGAAGTGGCCCAGGCTGAGCCTCTCCAGCACCTGTTGCGGCGTGGTGTCGTTGTCCCGCAGCCACATCTGCACGTGCGGGTTCTGCCGGTCGTCCGGGAGCGGGTCGGCGAGGCGCCGGAAGTCGTTCCGCCGCCGGAGGGCCTCCTGCAGCAGCGTCTGCTGCCTTTCGTCGTCCACGAACGACATGCGGCCTTCGCGGAGACCGCCGTGCTCGTGCGGGGTGTTGAGCTTCGACCAGTAGGCGGCCTCGTGCGGCAGCATGCCGTCCTCGCCGACCCGCTCCCGCACCTCGGCAAGCCGCAACCCCGGAATAAACCGGTACATCCGGGTCGCGTCGTCCAGCGGATTCGCCGCCAGCGACGACACCACGTCCGCAGTCCTCAGGCCCGCCAGGATCTCGTACAGCGAGTGGTCCTCGGCCGGCAACATCCACCCCATCAGCGACAGGGCGAGTCCGTCCGCGTCCCCGCCGGGCACGTTGAGCAGCTTGAAGGCGTTGCCCGTCTTCGCCGCCTGCGCCGACACACCGGCCACGAGCGGTATGCCACGCTCGCGACGCAGCTCCCGCTTCGACGACACCGAGTGCTCCACGTCGTCGTCCGCAGCGAAGAAGCCCCTCTCGAAGGCCTTCGCCTCCCCCGGCGTCACCGAGTCCAGCCCGTTGTTGATCCGGGTGCGCAGCCCGCCGCGCAGGAACGCCGTCTGTTCCCGCAGCGCCTCCTCGTTCAGCCCCAGCCGCTTCGCTTCAGCCCAGTCCCGGCGCCCCGCGATGTCCAGCAGCGACGACCTGAGCGTCAAGGGGGAGTCGCTGAGCCATGCCGCGTTGTGGAACGCGGTCATCAACTCCTGTACGCTGCCCAGCTCCAGCAGAGACCGCAGACCGTTCGGCGTCACCTCGTCCTTGAAGAAGACCCGCTCGATCTCCTCCCGACCACGGTCCGGATGTGCCTGGGACAGCACGTCGAACAGACGCGACACACTCTCCCGCGCCGACGCCACCGCACGCGGATGACCGGCCGCGTACGAACCCAGACGCGCCTCGAACTCCTGCGCATGCTCGGCATACTCCGGATACGCGTACAGGGCTCCCAACGTCCGGCCCCCAGCCACAGCGACCGGCTCCACCAGATCCACCGCATCACCGTCGACCACGGTGAAACCACCGGGTACGGCCTCGGTGACAGCGTCCTGAACCGGTGCCGCCTCGGACGGCTCGGCCGTGGCCTCGGCAGGCGATTCGACGGGCGCCTGTGAAGGCCCGTGCGGCGACGAGTCGTCGAGGGAGGCCGGCGGGTCATCGAGGGACGCCGGTGCGTCCGGCACCTCGTCCGTGACGTGCGCGGGCTCGTGGGCGGCGGGGGCCGTCGTCCGCCACACCTCGACGAGTCGGGGGTACGTCACCCGCTGACCCGGCGTCTTCAGCTCCGCGACCAGGTCCAGCAGCCGTAGCCTCGCGGCCGCCTCGACCGGGGTGCCGTCCGCGGCACGCTCCAGGTGCCGCACCAGGGAGTCCAAGTGCTCGACGAGCACCGGACCGGCCGAACCGAGGCTCAGAACCCGACGGGCCATGTCCGCCGCCCGGCGTACGGTCGCGAGCCGCTCGACGGTGAGGTGCTCCGGGCCGCCGTAGACCTCGGCCGCCAGCCCGGAGAGGTGCCAGACCTGCAGGGTGTCCGCCGCGCCGATCCGCGCGGCGAGCGGCTTGAGGTCGGCGCGCTTCAGCACGGGCCCGGTGCCGGACAGACTCTGCAGGACGTCCTTCAGGGCCATGGCCTGGGCCTGAGCGGCCGGGTGCTGAGGCTCCGCGACGGGGAACTCCGGCGGGTTCTCGACGGCCTCGATCACCTCGTATTCGCCGTCGACGGTCCGCCGGGCCGTGATTTTCATCCGTGTCCCGGGGAGCAGCAGGACCTCCCGCTCGCTCTCCAGCTTCGAGAAGGCCGAGATGTCGCGGCCCCACTGACCGGTGAGCTTCGCGGCGACCAGGACACGGTGGGTCAGGGGCAGCTGCGCCTGGCGGTTCATGAACCCCCGCGCCATCACCTGCTCCTTGCTGAAGCTGGAGAACGCCTTGAAGGAGAGCTCCGAGCCGCCGAAGCCGGGCGAGACGAACCGCCCGATTCCCGAGGTGAGGTCGCCCACCGAACGCGTACCGCGCCACACCTCGCCGACCGCGGGCGGCAGCAGCGACAGCGCGTCCATCAGCATCGCGGTGTGGACCGCCATCTCCCTCTCGATGGCGGGCAGCAGCGTGTCCACGGCCGCGTAGAGCCGCTTCCCGTACTGCGTCCACTCCTCGGGCGTCAGGTCCCACCTGGAGCCGGTGGGCTGCAGGGCCCGCACGGTCGGGTGGGAACCCAGCACGGGCGGCAGCAGCCCCCCGTCGGGGGCGAGGTGCCGCGCGACGAGCCGCCTGACCTGGATGCGCAGCGCCGTGCGGGTGCCGCCGGAGCTGAAGTTCAGCAGCACGTTGATGAGCGGGTGCGTATGGCCGGTGTAGGCCATCAGGACGGCGAAGTGAGCAGGGCTCAGCCGCTCCAGCAGCTGTCGCGCCGTCATGCTGTTCTCCCGCAACCAGCGCCCGGCCGCGGAATCGTCGGCCGGGTCACTGCCGAGCCCCCGGTTCACCAGGAGCTCGAAGGCCCTCCGGCGCCGACCGGCCAGCTGCAGTGTCTCCTCGCCCGGTTCACCGAACCCGCCCTGCTCGACCGGGACGGTGATCCTGGCCCAGTAGGCGGCCTCGTGGGGCAGCATGCCGTTCTCGCCCGCCTGCTGCCGCAGTTCGGCGAGACGCACCCCGGGGACCGACCGGTACATCCGCGCCGCGTCCTCCAACGGGTTCTGGGCCGACGACGGCAGCACGTCCGCCGTGCGCAGACCGGCGAGCACCTCGTACAGCGAGTTGTCCCGCGTCGTCAGCAGCCAGCCGACCAGAGCCAGCGCCAGACCGTCCGCGTCCGCCACGTTGAGCAGCCTGAACGCGTTCCCGATCCTCGCCGCCGTCACGGAGACACCCGCGCCCAGCGGCATGCCTCGATCGTCGTGCAGCTCCCGGAACCGCGCGGAGCCCGGCTCCAGCGCATGCCCCAGACCCGAGAGCGCGCTCTGCGGCAACTCCGGTCCTTGGTCGCGCAGCGCCCGCACGTGCAGACCCAGCCGCTCCGCCCCGGACCAGTCGGCGGTGTCGGCGAGCCCGCGCAGCAGCGACTTCAGTGCCAGCGGCGAGTCGTTGAACACCGCCGCGTGGGAGAACGCCGCCATCAACTCCGGCACGCTGCCCTGCTCCAGCAGTTCCCCGAGCTCAGGCACCTGCGGGTCGTCCGTGAAGAAGACCTTGGTGATCTCCTCCCGGCCGCGGTCCGCATGGGCCCGCGTGAGCACGTCGAGCAGGCGGTGCACGCTCTGCCGCGCCGAGGCCAGAGCCCGCGGATGACCGGACGCGAGCGTCCCCAGCCGTGCTTCGAACTCCTGAGCCTTCCGGAAGTACTCCGGATCCGCGTACAGCGTCCGCAGGGAGCCGCCGACGGCCGTCGAGCCCAGGACGGCCGGCAGCGTGTCCGTCCCGTCCTCGTTGAACCCGGCGTCCACGTCCGGCTGGAAATCGACGTCCGGCAGGAGCTCGTCGTCCGGCACCATTTCGCCGTCCGGACCCGGACCGTATTCCTCCGACTCGCCCTGCGACACCACCTCGTCCTCGGTGTGCCAGGACCCGACGTCGGTCAGCCCCGCCTGGGACTCGTTGTCCCAGGACTGAGCCGCGTCCGGCTCCCCGTCCGGCTCCACTTCGGGCGCGGTGTCGGGAGCCTCGGCCGCCGACGCGCTGTCGCTGTCGGCCGGCTCGTCCGCATACTGGTCGGCCTGGTCGGCTGCCCGGTTTTCCGCCTCGCCGCTCGACTGCCACGCGGCCGCGAGCTGGCTGTAGGTGATCCGCCGGCCCGGCCTCTTCAGTGCGGTCACCAGGTCGAGCAGCCGCAGCCCCGCACCCGGCGCGACCGGGGCGTCCTCCGCGGCACCGTCCAGGCGACGAGCCAGGGCGTTCAGGTGCTCGACCGTGACGGGCCGACCGGAGCCGAGCCGCAGCGCGCTCCTCGCGAGGTCCGCGGTGCGGCGTACGGTCGTCAGGCGCTCGACGGTCAGGTGATCGGTACCGCCGTACACCTCGGCGGCCAGACCGGCCAGCCGCCACAGGTGCAGGCTGTTGTCCGCACCGACCCGCGTCGCGAGCGGCCTCAGATCGCTCCGCTTCAGTACCGGGCCGGAGCCGGAGAGCCGTTGCAGGGAGTTCCTCAGCTCGGCGGCCCGGACCTGTGCCGCGGCCGGGGTCTGAGCCAGGCCGAGGGCCGGGAACTCCGGCAATTTCTCCGTGGCCTCGATCACTTCGTAGGGGCCGATGATGCTGTCGGCGACCCGGCGGGAGACGGTCTTCATCCGGGCCCCCGGGAGCAGCAGCACCTCCCGCTCGTGCTCCTTATCCGAGAAGATCGAGATGTCCCGGCCCCAGTTCCCGTTGAGCTCGGCACGGATCAGCACCCGGTGGGTCATCGGCAGCGGATCCTGGCGGCTCATGAAACCGTGCGCCTCGGCCTGCTTCCGGCTGAAGCTGGAGAACGTGCCGAAGCCGAGCTCCGAGCCGCCGAAGGTGGGCGAGACCAACCGCCCGATCCCCGAGGCGAGATCCCCCACGGAGCGCGTGCCGCGCCACACCTCGCCGAAGGCGGGCGGCAACTGCGCGAGAGCCTCCCGCAGCATCGCGGAGTGGACCGCCATCTCCGCCTCGATCGAGGGCAGCAACGTCTCCACGGCGGCGTGGAGCCGTTCCTTGAGCCGAGCCCGCTCGATCCGCGACATCAACGGGCGCCCGGTGCCGAGTACCTCGGCCACGGCCGGGGCGTCCCGCAGCACGGCCGGAAGGTCCTGCAGGCCTCCGTGGTCGACAAACCTGTCGATGAGCCGCTTGAGCTGGGTGCGCAGCGCCGTGCGGGTGCCGCCCGACTCGAACGTGAGCAGCACGTTGAACAGGGGGAAGGCCGGGCCGGTGTAGGACCGGAGGGCGGCGAAGTGGCCCAGGCTGAGCCGCTCCAGCACCTGCGGGGCCGTCATGCCGTTCTCCCGCAGCCACTCCTCGGCCAGGATCTCGACGGGCCCCTCCGGCTGCGCCTGGGTGGCGAGCCGCTGGAAGACCGCCCGCCGCCGCTCGGCCCCGGACAGTCCCTGGCTGCCGGGCTCGCGGTAGCCGCTGTCCCCGGCCGGGGACTTCAGCCTGGCCCAGTACACGGCCTCGTGGGGGAGCATGCCGTCCTCACCGGCGTGCTCCCGCAGATCCGCGAGTCGCAGGCCCGGGACTGACCGGTACATTCCCGCGGCGTCGTCCAGCGGGTGCCCGGCCAGCGACGGCACCACGTCCGCGGTCTGCAGACCGGAGAGGATCTCGTACAGCGAGTGGTCCTGGACCGGCAGCATCCATCCCAGCAGGGACAGCGCGAGGCCCTCCGCGTCCCCGCCCGGCGCGTTCAGCAGCTTGAAGGCGTTGCCGAGCTTCGCGGCCGTGCCCGAGATGCCGGCGACCAGAGGCATGCCCTGCTTGTCGTGCGCTCCGCGGAACAGCGACGAACCGGGAAGCATCGCCCAGAATGCCTTGCCCGAGACCAGGGGCAGCGGCAGCTCCGGGCCCTCCACGCCCGGGGCCAGATCGCCCGCGCGCGGGTTCTCGACCATCGCGGGCTCCGCGATGATCCTGGTGATGCCGGTTACCGTCCGGCCCGCGGTGCCCTCGGGAGCGCTGTGGTGCACCTCGATGCCGAGCACGCCGGGAGCCGCGCGCAGCTCCTCCAGCAGCGGAACGCCCTGGTCGTCGAAACGCACCCGCTCCAGCGGGACCTGTTCGGTGCGGAAACCCATCACCCCGAGCGCGAACGGGTTCGCCGCCAGGAAGGCCGCCTCGCGCTCGCTCAGCGCGATGCCTGACTGCGCCCACTCGCGCGGAGTTCTGGCGATCTCTCCCGCCAGCCGCTCCCGCCACGGACGCATGCGCCGTGACGCTCCCCAGTACTTGGGCAGCTCCCGCTTCCACGACGCCGACTGCGCGGCCACGTTGGCGATCGCGAAGAAGTCCTTGTCGAACGCCGTCTGCTTGCCCGGCGCGACCCGGCTCAACAGCGTGTGCATCCGAGACCGCAGCCCGCCCCGAAGGAACGACGCCTGCTCCCGCAGTGCCCGCACGTCCAGGCCCAGCCGCTCCGCCTCTGCCCAGTCACGGCGGTCGGCGATTCTCAGCAGCAGCGACTTCAACGTGTGGGGCGAGTCCTTGAAGAACGTGGCGTTGAAGAACGCCGTCATCAACTCCCGGACGCTGCCCCGCTCCAGCATCTCCTGCAGACCGGACGACGGCGCGTGCTCACCGACCTGACCCGCCGAGGTCACGTCGTCGCTGAAGAAGACCGAGGCGATCTCGTCCTGCCCGAGGTCCGGATGCGCCTTCGTCAGCACCTCGTACAGGCGCCCGACGCTCTCCCGCGCCGTCTCCAGCGCCCGCGGGTGGTTGAACGCGTACGCGCCGAGCCGAGTCTCGAACCTCTCCGCTCTCGCGAAGTACGACGGATCCGTGTACAGCGCCCGCAGGGCGCGGTTGCGGCCGGGCGCGAACGTTTCCAGCAGGTCCGGCTCGGCCCGCGACACCGGTGCCGTACGGGCCTCCGACAGCCCGGGGTCGAGCGGATCCCCGCCAGGCGCCTGCTCCTGTACTGCGGCCGAGGCCGGCTGGATCTCGCTCGCGCCCGTGTCATCCGTATTGCCTGTGCCGTTCGCGTCGTTCGCGGCCTCCTCCGCAACCTCCGGTACGCCGGCGTGGGCCTGGTTGGCCACGTCCGCGGAGCCGTGCTCGCCGCTCAGCTCGTCGTCCTCGGGGGCGGCGGCATCGGTCCGCTGCTCCCCCGCGGCGGGGGCCTGCCACGCGTCCGCGAGCCGCGCGTACGTGACGGGCCGGCCGGGAGTCTTGAGCCGGCCGATCAGGTCGAGCAGCCGCTTTCGCTCCTCCGGCGTGACCAGGGCCTCGGCGGTGGCGCCCCGCAGACGGCGCACCAAGGCGTCCAGGTGCTCGCCGGTCACCGGCTGGTCCGCGCCGAGCCTCAGGGTGCGGCGGGTCACGTCCGCCGCGCGGCGCACGCTTGTCAGGCTCTCCACGGTCAGCTGCGCCAGGCCTCCGAACACCTGGGCGGCCAGACCGGCCAGACGCCACACCTGCAAGCCGCTGGACGCGCCGATCCGCGTGGCCAGGGGCTCCAGGTCGCCGTGGGTCGAGATCGGGCCGGCGCCGTTGAGTGACTGAAGGGCGTGGCGCAGCTCGGTGGCCCGGTCCTCGGGCACGGCCGGGTTGGCGAGGGTGGCCGAAGAGAGGTCCGGCTGCTTCTCGACGGCGTTGATCTCCTCGTACCGCAGGCCGTCGTGGCCCGAGACCCGCCGGGAGGTGACGTTCAGCCGGGCCCCGGGCAGGAGGAGCAGCTCCTGCTCGTACGGGGTCGCCGAGAAGGCTGAGATGTCCCGGGCCCAGTTCCCGCTGAGCTCGGCTCGGACCAGCACGGGGTGGGTCAGGGGCAGGCGAGCCGGACGGCGCAGGAAGTCCTGTGCCAGTGCTTCGTTCCGGCTGAAGCTGGCGAACGCGCTGAAGGAGAGCTGGGAACCGCCGAAACCGCCCGGGACGAACCGGCCGATGCCCGAGTCGAGGGTGCCCGTGGAACGCGTGCCGCGGTATGCCTCGCCGGTTGCGGGCGGCAGCTGCGCGAGTGCTTCCAGCATCATCGCGGAGTGGGCTGCCATCTCGTTCTCGATGGCGGGCAGCGCTCGGTCGGCGGCGGCGTAGATCCGCGCCTTGAGGGAGGCCGTCTCCCAGGGCGTCATGTCCGGGCGATGAGCGCGGAACAGGTCGCCGACTTCCCTGTACGACTCCAGGGTGGGCGGCACGCTCCAGGAGGGCGCGCGGAACGCCTTGTCGAGGATCGCCTTGACCTGGACGCGCAGCGCCATGCGTGTGCCCCCCGAGCCGTGCGTGAGCAGCACGTTCATCAGCGGGAACGCCGCGACGGTGTAGGCGACGAGGGCGGCGAAGTGCGCCGGGCTCAGCCGCTCCAGCACCTCCGGCGCCGACATGCCGTTGTCCCGGACCCAGCGTTCGGCCTCCGACGGGAGCAGCGAGGCGCGGCTGCCCTGCGGACGCTCGGCGAGCTCCTGGAACTCCCTGCGACGCGTCTGTGCCGCTCGCAGGTCCTCACCGGGGGAGTTGAAGCCGCCGTCCGCGGGCCGGGTGGAGACCCTGGCCCAGTAGGCCGCCTCGTGCGGCAGCATGCCGCCCTCACCCACCCGCTCGCGCAGCTCGCCGAGCCGCACGCCCGGGATCGACCGGTACATCTGCGCGGCGTCGTCCAGCGGCCGGCCGGCCGTCGACGGCCCGGCATCCGCCTTCTGCAGGCCCGCCAGAACCTCGTACAGCGAGTGCTCCTGCCCCGGCAGCATCCAGCCCACGAGCGCCAGCGCCAGGCCCTCGGCGTCCGCGCCGGGCACGTTTAGCAGCCGGAAGGCGTTGCCGAGCCTCGCCGCCGTCCCGGACACGCCCCCGACCAGCGGCATGCCCCGCTTGTCGTGCATCTCGCGGTAGAGCGGGGAGCGCGGGTCGATCGCGGTCCCCGGTTCGCCGGTGACCAGGCCCGGACGCAGCTCCGGGCCCTGCTCCCCGAGGAAGAAGTCCCTCGCGGACGCCGCGGCCCTCGCCGGATCCGTCCGGCCCATCAGCTCCTGCACACGGGAGCGCAGTCCGCCCGGCCGCTCCCGCAGGAACGACGTCTGCTCCCGCAGGGCCCCGGCGTCCAGGCGCAGGTCCTCCGCCCGCGTCCAGCCGCTGGAGTCGGTGATGTCCCGCAGCATCGAACGCAGCGTCAACGGCGAGTCGGTGGCGAAGGCGGCACGGGTGAAGGCCGTCATCAACTCGCCGACGGTGCCCTGCTCCAGCAGGTCCCGCAGACCAGTCGTGGCGGCGTCCGCCGTGAAGATCCGCGCGATCTCCTCGGGAGCGACATCGGGGTGTCCGTCGAGCAGTACCTCGTGCAGCCGGGCCACGGCCTGGCGCGCCGCCGCCCGCGCCCTGGGGTGCTCGGCGGCGAACGACCCCAGCCGCGACTCGAACGCCGCTGCCTTCGGGAAGTACTGCGCGTCCTGGTAGAGCGCCCGCATCGACCGCTGCCCACCGGCCGCCTGAACGGCCGTCGCCGGCATCGGCGTCCCGAGGTCGCCGACCGGAGAAGCGACGGTCTCCGAAGTCCCCGAGTGTGACTGCGTCCCGACGGGGCTCTGCACCGAGAGGGCAGACGGCGACTTGGAGAACGACGTCAGCTCCGAGATGGCATCCGACTCCTCTTCGGACTCGGTCGCTTCGTCTGATTCCTCCGTCAGGGTCGGGAGAGACGTGAAGGACGGGGAGGGGTTGGCCTTGGTTGATCCGGTGGGGGAGGTCTTGGGGAACGTGGTCA
The DNA here is from genome assembly GCF_030499515.1 of Streptomyces sp. DT2A-34. NCBI lineage: Bacteria > Bacillati > Actinomycetota > Actinomycetes > Kitasatosporales > Streptomycetaceae > Streptomyces > Streptomyces sp. DT2A-34. The sequence continues at coordinate 8,709,794 of NZ_JASTWJ010000001.1, forward strand.
GTTCCGGGACGAAGTCCGATTCCTCGTCGGACAGCTCCTCGTCGTCGGACTCGGCTTCTTCGTGCGTTTCCTCCACGAGGGCCGGGCGGGACGGGGAGGCGATGGCCTGAGTCGACCCGGCGGGCGAGGCCTTCGGGAACGACATCAACTCGGAGACGACATCCGACTCCTCCTCCGACAGCACCTCGTCGTCGGACTCGGCATCCTCGTCGAACGTCGCCCCTTCGTCGGCCGGTTGCGCGACCTGCGGGTCGACAGCCGGTGCGTCCGAGGAGTGCGACACGCCGAGCGTGTCGAAGTGGTGGATGCGGTCGTTGCCCGCGTCCGTCACGGTGAAGCCGGCGTCCAGCCGCTCCTCCGACGAGGGAGTGGGCTGCTCCAGCCAGATGTCGAAGAGGGCACCAAGGGGGCCGTGCAGCGTGCGCTGCGCGACGGCTCCGTCCGTGGCCCGCAGGAGGTCGGTGCGTACGCGGAGCCCGGACAGCCCGCCGATCCCGTCCCCCCGCAGCGGGACCTCCAGCGCGCGCACCTCGGCGTTGGCGTTGAGGTGCCACGCCAGCACCGCCCCGTCGGGCCCGTCGGCCGCGGGCATCCGCACCGTGAGGCCGCCGTCGGCACCGGCGGCGGTCCCCACGCCGGGCACGTCCGCCAGCGGTGTGCCGTCGGGATCGGCCAGGCGGGCCCCGCCGTCCACGCCGGCCGGTGAGGAGAACCACAGCAGCCGGTCCGTGCCCGGCAACCGCACTGTACGGAACTGGAACTGCCCGGCCGCCGAGACGTGCAGCGTGCCGGCCGGGAGCCCCGCGAGCGTGAAACCGCCGTCCGCGCGCGGCGTCACGACGACGCCGGGCAGCGGAGCGCCCTCACGGTCCACCAGGACTGGGCGCAGCGAATCCCTCAACTGGATGCCGGCACCGGCGAGTTCGGCCACCTGGTCGACGCCGGAGAGCCGGATCCCCTCGACGGTCGCGTCCTCGGAGATCTCGGGGATCGCGTCCAGCATCGGGCGGAACGCACCACGCGGCCTGCTCGTGGCGGCCGGTGCGGCGACGACCGGCACGTTCGCGGGCTGCTGCGCGGTGAGTTCGAGGCTCCCGGCGGTCTCCGGCTGCTGCGCGGTGAGCCCAAGGTCCACCGCCGTCTCCGGCTGTCCGACCCGCTCCTCGGTCCCCGTGACGAACGGCCACGCGTCACCGCTGCGCCCGGCGATGACCTCCCGGCCCGTCTCCGGATCGATGTGGACGTCCTTGTAGCCGGAACGGGTCCAGTTCCAGCGCCGCGTACCGGAGAGCCGCTCGACGCCGTCCGCGTCGAAGCGGGTCCAGGTCCAGGTGCCGTCGGCTCCTCGCTGGGCACGGACCACACCGCCGTCGGCCGTCGGACGGTAGGTCCGTACGTCGAGGAGATTCATCCGCGGCAGGCGACTGGCGCGCGTGTCGTGGAACGTCCGCGTCCCGGCGTTCTGGGTGCGCCTGCCGTGCGCGACCCGGTTCCCGGCCGGATCGAACTCGGTCCAGCGAAGCTTTCCGGCGTCGTCCCGGTCGACGTGCAGGACGTGACCACCGGCCAGCGGCTCCTGTTCGAAGAGGACGACATCCGGCTGATCGGGGCTGGTCAGGCGCAGCGCGCCGGTGGGAGACGTACCGACCGTCGCGAAGCCGTGCGGCCCGGTCACCCGGGTACCGGTCGCGCCGACGCGGGACGCCGTGTTGGTCGTGTGGTCGATCCACCAGTGCTCGCCGGTCGGGACGCCGGCCCGCCGGCGAATCGCGACGGTCGTCTCCTGAAGGGCGCCGTGTGCCTGGTAGACCCGGTGCTCCAGCGGCCGGCGGTCCGACGCGTCGCGCCGCACGGCGATCCGCCCGGACCCGAGCGGTACGGCACGCACGGTGTCGTCGCGCCGGCCCGCGGCATCGAGGAAGCCGGGCTCGGTGGTCCCGGGCAGCCCCACCTCGAAGTGCAGAGATCCGGTCCCGTCGGAGAGCCGCACCGTGCGCCCGTTGTGGACACCCTCCGCCGTGAAGTACCACGTCGTCCCGTTCCCGTCGGCGATGCCGAAGGCGGCCTCCACGCCCTCGGGAATCTCCGTGGTCAGGGTGAAACGGTCGGCGACCTGGGCAGCGTCGGTGAAACCGACGGTGCCGCCGGTGAACGTGACCTTGATTCCCTCCAGTTCGGCGGGAATGTCGTGGGCGACACTGCCGAGGAACACCTCGTGGTAGGTCTGCTCCCCGTTGTCGCCGAAGCCCCAGCGCAGTCCCGTGGGGAGGTGGGTGACCTGGTGGACGCCCCCGCCGAGCGCCTCGCGTGGAGTGGGGACGACGGCGTACGCACCGATCGTCATCGTACGTGCGGACGGCCCCGGATCTGCTTCGGTGACCATCGGAAGCCGCTCCGCCAAGGGCAGCTGACGGTACTTGTTCAGGGCGCGCTGAGCCTCCAGCTTCAGGCGCTTGCGGCCCCGTGCCATCGCGTCCACGACGTTCGGCTGGATCAGGTTCCGGGACCAGCCCGCACGCTCCAGCGCCTGGACGATCCCGGGTGCGACCTCTTCGATCCGCCCCACCGGGCGCACGTCGAAGTCGTCCTGCGGGAAGTGCTTCCCGAAGTCCTCCTCGATCCGGTCCATGAGTTCCTGGACGCCCGACAGATCGGGACCGTCACCCGGCCGGACCCCGTCGACCGCGGCCAGCGCCTCGGCGAGGACCGCCTCGAACACCTCACGCCGGTCCACCGGGTCGAACGCAGGCAGGGGGTGGTCCCGCACGACGGGACCGGAGTCGATGACGCCCTCGATGATCTCCAGGTAGCGCCGGGGCACACCCGTGCCCGGGGCCGTGGCGATGCTGGCCATGATGCCGGTGTCGGTGGACTTCGCGGGGGTGTCGCGGAAGACCGACTCCGGGGCGAAGGAGGTGTCCGGCAGGCCGGCGAAGTGCGCGAGCTCGTGCAGGCCCAGCAGGTCGTTGCGGAGCTGCCGCGCCCGCAGTTCCGCCGGTTCGAGCGCCGGGTCCTCGGACCGCAGGCGGAAGTTGAGCTGGTCCGACCGCCCGGGGACGTCCGCCATGCTCAGTTCGACGGCCTCCCGGTTGTCGGTGACGGGAGCCAGCCGCAGACCGACGTGCAACTGGTCGCCCGATCGCGGCAGTAGCAGGCCGGTGTTGAAGTAGCGGTCCAGCGCAGCGCGCCAGCGGCGCTCGAACTCCGGCAGCCGCTGCGCCGTGAAGCCCTCGCCGAAGCGCACCGGCAGGTGCAGGGTCACATCGCGCACCCAGCGGCTGTCGTCGGCCTGGATCCGCCGGACGACCGCGCGGATCCTGGTCTTGTTCCCGGGCAGCCAGCCGCCCGCGAGCGGCGCTCCGCGCAACGGATCGAACCGCTCGGTCTCCAGCCGCGCGTCCGGCGCCTCGGCCCGCCGGTGCTGCCACTGCTCCGGCAGCACCGGATCCGCCACCGGCCGCACCAACTCCTGCGGCGCCCGCGTGGCCCCGCCCGGCACGGCCACCCCGACGGTGGGCGCCTGCGCGGGCAGGTGCGGCTCGTCCCCGCCGGTCTCCAGCTGTTCGGACGCCGGCTCCTCTTCGACCGGGACGAGCGCGGGCGGCTCGGTCCGCTCCAGCCACTCGGCCAGGTCCGCGTCGGACGGGAGCATGAAGTACAGGCCGTCCGGGACGGTGACCCGGAGCTGTCCGTGGCGGCCGGTCAGGACGAGGCCGAGCGTGGCCTTGTAGTAGAGGTACGCCTGCTTCGCCCGCTCCCGGTTGGTCTCGTCGACGTCCTCGGCCTCGCCCGAGGTCTCCTGGCTGCGGTCCCACCCGTAGCTGTACGGGGCGCGGTTGATGAACCGGGGGCCCCGCTCAGGGTCCCGACCGCTCTCCAGGCCGGCCCCGGCGAACCATCCGGAGGACTGCTTGACAGGGTCCTTCTCCGACTCGTGGACCTGGGAGTAGTGACGGGCCTTGAAGGTGGCGGGGTCGGCCGGGCCGACACGCGTGACGCCCAGCACGTCGATGCCGACGGTGACGTCGCGCCGGCCGACCGGCACCACGTACTGGTGCTTCAACAGCTTCTCGAAGCTGGCCCGCAGCATGTTCTCGCCGGTGTGGTGGGCGTACGACACGCCTGCCGCGATCTGCGGCCCGGGGATGTTCCAGGTCTCCGGGGCGACTGCCTCCAGGTTCTCGCGCTGCACCCGCGAGGGGGCCGCGGCCAGTGCCGCCCACTTGTGCACCGCCGCGTGCGCGGGCAGCGCCCACGGGTGACCGTCCTGCGCCAGCCGCTCCAGCAAGGGCGCGGGCGTCGCACTAGCGGAGGGCTGCGGCCGGCCGTCGGCAGGCTCCCACACCGGGTCGGTGCCGTAGGCGCGGGCCGGAGCGGGCGGCGGCTCGCCGGGGGTGACCAGGTGACGCGGGACCAGGAGGCGGACATCGCCGCGTACGGTGCCGGAATCGGTGTTCTCTGCCTCGGGGAAGCTCTTGACGAACGTCTCGTGGGCCTGCCACCACGCAGAAGCGTCCTGGTGGTGCCCGGTCCAGCCGGCCACCGTCAGCGCGGTGCGGCGTACCGCGCCGAGCGGAGCGCGGAGCACGTCGGGCAGCTCGTGGGCGAGACCCATCCGGACCTGGAACGTCAGCTCGTGGCCGAACTCGACGGAGCCCTCGCGGGTCTGCGCCCGGTAGATCTCCATCTCCTTCTCGGACTTCTCGTGGCCGACCTCGGTCGCCCTGTGGTAGCCGGCCTCGATCTCCGGGCCAACATGGGTCTCCTCGCCGAACAGGGCGCGCCCCACCAGGGCGGCCTGCCATCCGAAGGACGTCGCCCGGGACTCGCCGGTCGCCCGCACCGTCTGGTTGCGCAGCGTCAGCCGTACGTCGGGCCGGTCGAGCTGCTCCTGCGGCCGTCCCGCCTGCGCGGTGACCCCCACCCACAGGTAGCGGGTGCCGAAGACGGAGGGCACGGCGAGCCACCGCGACACGCCGCCGCCCGTCAGGACCGCGTACTGGCTGAGCAGTGCCTCGGAGGAGAAGGACCTCTCCAGTTCGCGCATCAGCAGGTTCGGCCGGTATCCGTCCCCGCGGTCCTTCAGCAGGCCCTGCTCGCCGAGCCACCCCTTCATCAGCTCCAGCACACCGTCGGCGTGCAGCACTTCGGCGTGGCTCACCCCTGGCAGCAGCGCGTGATCCACGTAGCCCGTCGGTTCGTGCGGCGTCACCACCGCGTCCGGCGGCGGGGCCAGGCCCAGATCCGGGATCCGCCGCTCGGGTACGAGCAACTCCAGTCCGTCCACGACCCGGACGACCTGTGTCCTGCTGGTCATGCTGCGGCCGGCGCCGGTCAGACGGTCGAGCACGCCGGCGCTCTTCCACCGGAAGACGGTGAGTTCGTACACCGGGTCCGCGCGGTAGGTGTGGGTGGTGCCGCCGTACGTGGCACGGGTGATGCCCACCGGGCCCGCGCTCGTGGTCTCCTCGTTGCTGCGGCCCCACTCCCAGCCCGCCTTGCCCTGGGTGGTGACCTTGGCGTGCCCGAACCTCACCTTTTCGTCACCGGCCTCGAACCGCAGACCGGCACCGGCGGTCACGCCGACCGAGCGCTCCTTCGCGCGACCGCTCTCGTACTGCGCCTGCCCCTGCGAGTACTGCTCGATCTCCACCTCCTCGCCCTTCGCGGCGTGGGCGGTGAGGTGCCTCGGCTCGGTGACCACCATCCGGACGCGCAGCATGTGGTGCCTGCC